>JALCNW010000027.1 GCA_022649305.1 Enterobacter sp. | reverse complement strand
TGAGCCACAGTTCAGGCCAGCGGTCGTTGAAGCCGTGGCCAGGGGAACTTCCGTGCGCATGGGAACCCTGGACCCGCTTGGAACCAATATTCAGTTGAGCAAGGCGAGCTATTCGCAGTTTCTCAGCCAATTGGCGAACCAGTATTCAAGCTGCCTGAAAGGAGATTAACGAGGAAGTGAACACGTGCAACAGATAGCCCGCTCTGTCGCCCTGGCATTTAATAATCTGCCTCGACCCCACCGCGTTATGCTGGGGTCCCTTACAGTTCTCACTTTAGCGGTCGCCGTCTGGCGGCCCTATGTGTACCACCCGCATTCAGCCCCTATCGTTAAAACCATCGAGCTGGAGAAGAATGAAATTCGTTCGTTACTGCCTGAAGCCAGTGAGCCTATCGATCAGGCGGCGCAGGAAGACGAAGCGATTCCTCAGGATGAGTTGGACGATAAAACCGCGAATGAAGCGGGTATCCATGAGTATGTTGTTTCTACCGGCGATACGCTAAGCAGCGTTCTGAATCAGTATGGCATCGAGATGGGTGATATCACCCAGCTTGCCGCCTCGGACAAAGAGCTTCGCAACCTGAAAATTGGTCAGCAGCTTTCCTGGACACTCACTAACGATGGCGACCTACAGCGCCTGACCTGGGAAGTTTCTCGTCGTGAAACCCGCACCTACGATCGTGCTGGAAACGGTTTCAAGATGACCAGCGAAATGCAGCAGGGCGACTGGGTGAACAACGTGCTGAAAGGCACAGTTGGCGGAAGCTTTGTCGCCAGCGCCCGTGATGTCGGCCTGACCAGCGGTGAAATCAGTTCGGTTATCAAGGCGATGCAGTGGCAGATGGACTTCCGCAAACTGAAAAAAGGCGATGAATTCTCCATTCTCATGTCCCGGGAAATGCTGGACGGCAAACGTGAACAGAGTCAGCTAATGGGTGTCCGCCTGCGTTCTGAAGGCAAGGATTACTACGCAATCCGTGCCGAAGACGGTAAGTTCTACGATCGCAACGGTACCGGGCTTGCTAAAGGGTTCCTGCGATTCCCGACGGCCAAACAGTTCCGTATTTCATCCAACTTTAACCCGCGTCGTCTGAACCCGGTAACCGGGCGTGTTGCGCCGCATCGTGGAGTTGACTTCGCGATGCCACAAGGTACGCCAGTGCTGTCGGTTGGTGATGGTGAAGTGGTGATGGCAAAACGCAGCGGTGCAGCAGGCTACTATGTGGCCGTGCGCCACGGTCGCACCTATACCACTCGCTATATGCACTTGCGTAAGCTGCTGGTGAAACCGGGTCAGAAAGTGAAACGCGGCGATCGCATTGCGCTTTCCGGCAATACCGGACGCTCCACTGGCCCGCATCTACACTATGAAGTGTGGATCAACCAGCAGGCCGTCAATCCGTTAACGGCGAAACTGCCGCGTACTGAAGGGCTGACGGGCAAAGATCGCAGTGATTACCTGGCTCAGGTCAAAGAAGTGATGCCGCAGCTGCGCTTCGATTAGTTCTTCGTTTTATAAAGCCGGTACATCAGTGTGCCGGCTTTTTCTTTTGTGCGTTGCAGCCTACCTCGCTACACTAACTCATTATTATTTTGTGCATCACCAGACCCTGGAACCCGCATGGAAACCAAAAAAAACAATATTGAATACCTTCCTGAGTTTGAGAAATCGTTTCGCCATCCGCGCCACTGGGGAGCATGGATGGGGGTTTACGCCTTTGCGGGTGTTGCTTTGCTTCCCGCATCAGTACGCGATCCTGTCCTTGGCAAAATAGGCCTTATTGCCGGGCGTCTGGGCAAAAGCGCGCGTCGCCGGGCGCAAATTAATCTCCTTTACTGCTTCCCTGAAAAAAGTGAAGCGGAACGTGAGGCGATTATCGATGCGATGTTTACAACCGCACCGCAAGCGATGGCAATGATGGGCGAGCTGGCATTACGCGGCCCTGAAAAAATCCTCAATCGTGTCGACTGGAAAGGGCAGGAGATAATCGAGGAGATGCGTCGCAATGACGAGAAGGTGATTTTTCTCGTGCCGCATGGTTGGGGCGTGGATATTCCGGCCATGCTCATGGCGTCGCAGGGCCAGAAAATGGCGGCGATGTTCCATAATCAGGGCAATAAAATTTTTGATTACGTGTGGAATACCGTTCGTCGTCGTTTTGGTGGCCGGTTGCACGCGCGCAACGACGGCATCAAGCCATTCATTAAATCAATTCGTCAGGGTTACTGGGGTTACTACCTGCCCGATCAGGACCACGGCGCGGAGCACAGTGAGTTCGTCGATTTCTTCGCAACCTACAAAGCAACGCTACCCGCGATTGGTCGTTTGATGAAAGTATGTGACGCACGTGTAGTGCCGCTATTTCCCATTTATGATGGGAAAACGCATCGTCTGACCATCGAAGTACGTCCACCGATGGACGATCTGCTAACCGCTGATGACAACACCATCGCGCGTCGCATGAACGAAGAAGTGGAGATTCTGGTTGGGCCGAATCTGGAACAATATACCTGGATACTTAAACTGCTCAAAACGCGTAAGCCGGGTGAGATAGAGCCGTACAAGCGAAAAGAACTGTTCCCGAAGAAATAAAAAAAAACCCCGGTAACGGGGTTTTTTAATGCATAACCGAAATTACTCGACGGTCATCACGCGGGTGGTGTTAGTGGAGCCAATCATGCTCATTACATCACCCTGGGTCACAATGACGATGTCACCCGAGACCAGATAACCTTTGTCACGCAGGAGGTTAACGGCATCGTTGGCTGCCGCAACGCCATCGCTGGTGCTGTCGAAGTACACTGGCGTTACGCCGCGATACAGCGTAGTCAGGTTCAGCGTACGCTCATGACGAGACATGGCGAAGATAGGCAAGCCGGAGCTGATACGTGAGGTCATCAGCGCAGTACGCCCGGATTCGGTCATGGTGATGATCGCCGTTACGCCTTTCAGATGGTTCGCCGCATACATTGCGGACATGGAAATGGCTTCTTCCACATTATCGAACTGAATGTCCAGACGGTGCTTAGACACGTTGATGCTTGGGATTTTTTCAGCACCCAAACAGACACGCGCCATCGCGGCCACGGTTTCTGCCGGATACTGACCTGCTGCGGTTTCTGCTGACAGCATCACCGCATCGGTACCATCCAGCACGGCGTTTGCCACGTCCATGACTTCTGCACGGGTTGGCATTGGGTTAGTAATCATCGACTCCATCATCTGGGTCGCGGTGATCACCGAGCGGTTAAGCTGGCGCGCACGGCGGATCAGTGCTTTTTGGATGCCGACCAGTTCCGGATCGCCGATTTCTACACCCAGGTCGCCACGAGCAACCATCACCACGTCAGAGGCCAGAATCACGTCATCCATTGCATCCTGGCTACAAACTGCTTCTGCACGTTCGACTTTGGCAACAATTTTTGCATCGCAGCCAGCATCACGCGCCAGACGGCGGGCGTAGTTCAAATCTTCACCGCAACGAGGGAAGGAGACGGCCAGGTAATCGACGCCAATCTGTGCGGCGGTGATAATGTCGGCTTTGTCTTTCTCGGTCAGGGCTTCTGCAGATAAACCACCACCCAGTTTATTGATGCCTTTGTTGTTCGAGAGCGGGCCACCAACGGTCACTTCGGTGAACACTTTCATGCCCTGAACTTCCAGCACTTTGAGCTGTACGCGACCATCATCAAGCAGCAGGATGTCGCCTGGTACTACGTCAGCAGGCAAACCTTTATAGTCGATACCCACTTTCTCTTTATCGCCTTCACCTTTACCCAGGTTAGCGTCGAGGAGGAATTTATCGCCGATGTTAAGGAAAACTTTGCCTTCTTTAAACGTCGATACGCGGATCTTCGGACCTTGCAGGTCGCCGAGGATGGCGACGTGACGTCCCAATTTTGCCGCGATCTCGCGGACCTTATCTGCACGTAATTTGTGATCTTCTGGGGTTCCGTGAGAGAAGTTCATGCGTACCACGTTGGCACCTGCTGCGATAATTTTCTCAAGGTTGTTATCGCGATCTGTAGCCGGGCCTAAGGTAGTAACGATCTTGGTTCTGCGAAGCCTTCTGGACATGTAATACTCCGTTGACTGATACAACTTTGGTGTTGCGTGAACATTGATTCGGTGCTGTGTAGAAACTTACCGAATACCGAAAAAAGTAACAACCTTGTTATAAAAAATTAGGGTGCATCGCCCTTAAAGAGCAGTTCTTTATCAAAACGCGATTCCTTGAGCGCTTCTTTGACCCGCTTCAAGTTATCTCTGAATTTTGCCCCGCGACGGAGGGTAAAACCGGTTGCCAACACGTCAATGACCGTTAATTGCGCAATTCGCGACACCATTGGCATATACATGTCGGTATCTTCCGGCACATCAAGCGTGATGGCCAGGGTCGCCTCGCGTGCCAGCGGCGTACCTGCGGTGGTGAGTGCGATAACCATGGCATCGTTCTCACGCGCCAGCTGTGCCAGCTCCACCAGGCTTTTCGTGCGTCCCGTATGAGAGATAAGCACAACCACATCGTCCTCGTTACAATTCATACAGCTCATGCGTTGTAACACAATGTCATCGGAATAGATGACGGGAACGTTAAAACGGAAAAATTTATTCATCGCGTCATGGGCTACGGCCGCCGAGGACCCAAGACCGAAAAAGGCGATCTTTTTTGCCTGCGTGAGTAAATCCACGGCGCGGTTCACCGCGGCTTTGTCCAGCGACTGACGAACGTGGTCGAGGGTCGCCATCGCCGATTCAAAGATTTTTCCGGTGTAGGCTTCTACGCTGTCATCTTCGTCAACATTGCGATTTACATAGGGCGTGCCGTTTGCCAGGCTTTGCGCGAGATGAAGTTTGAAATCGGGGAATCCCCGGGTCTCAAGGCTACGGCAGAATCGGTTAACGGTGGGTTCACTGACGCCCGACACTTGCGCGAGCGTCGCGATGCTTGAATGAATAGCCTGAGCAGGGGAAGCGAGAATAACTTCAGCCACTTTTCGCTCGGATTTGCTAAGGTGTTCCAGTTGAAACTGGATTTTTTCCAGCATGTTCATGATGACAAGGCGCTCATGGGTGGAAGCGATTTCACAAATTGATGAAATCGTGATTCGAATTAGCAAGAATATACCCCTGCGACTTCCCTAAAGGGTAATCAACGGCACGAAATGTTGTTGTTTTTTTTCATTACTTGATCGCTGTCGGGTTTTGACAACGGCCGGGCAGAGCAAAGTTTCAACGGTTTCATCGTGATAGCCGTTACAGAAGCGTGTAATAAGCGAAAAATCGCGGTATCGCACGCGAGGCTAAGCGCTAATGGTTTCGGGAATGACGTAAAAGCAGTACAGTGCATTGTAATAAAATTACAACGATATCCGGGCATAAGCACCAGGACATCCAACTGAGGAGAATGACATGGCGGTAACGCAAACAGCCCAGGCATGTGACCTGGTCATTTTCGGCGCGAAAGGCGATCTTGCACGCCGAAAATTGCTGCCTTCCCTGTACCAACTGGAAAAAGCAGGCCAGCTTCATCCGGATACGCGTATCCTGGGCGTAGGCCGCGCTGACTGGGATAAAGACGCTTACACCAAAGTCGTACGCGAAGCGATCGAGACTTTCATGAAAGAGAAAATCGATGAAAGCCTGTGGGATGCGCTAAGTGGACGTCTTGATTTCTGCAACCTGGACGTGAACGATGTTAGCGCCTTCAATCGCCTGGGTGAAATGCTTGACCAGAAAGAACGCGTCACAATTAACTATTTCGCCATGCCGCCAAGCACCTTTGGTGCTATTTGCAAAGGTCTGGGTGAAGCGAAGTTAAACGCTAAACCGGCTCGCGTCGTTATGGAAAAGCCGCTGGGTACCTCTCTTGCCACCTCCCGTGAAATCAACGACCAGGTGGGTGAGTATTTTGAAGAGTGCCAGGTTTACCGTATCGACCATTATCTGGGTAAAGAAACGGTACTGAACCTGCTGGCCCTTCGTTTTGCCAACTCGCTGTTTGCAAACAACTGGGACAACCGCACTATCGATCACGTGGAAATTACCGTGGCCGAGGAAGTGGGCATTGAAGGGCGCTGGGGTTACTTCGATCAGGCCGGGCAGATGCGCGACATGATTCAGAACCACCTGTTGCAAATCCTTTGCATGATCGCCATGTCTCCGCCGTCCGATCTCTCTGCTGATAACATCCGCGATGAGAAAGTGAAAGTATTGAAGTCGCTGCGCCGTATCGATCGCTCGAACGTGCGTGAGAAGACCGTGCGTGGGCAGTACACTGCCGGTTTCGCTCAGGGTAAAAAAGTTCCTGGCTATCTGGAAGAAGAGGGCGCGAACAAGTCCAGCAACACTGAGACCTTCGTCGCTATTCGCGTGGATATCGACAACTGGCGTTGGGCGGGTGTTCCATTCTATCTGCGCACCGGTAAGCGTTTGCCGACCAAGTGTTCAGAAGTGGTGGTTTACTTCAAAAACCCAGAGCTGAACCTGTTTAAAGAGTCCTGGCAGGAACTTCCGCAGAACAAACTGACCATTCGTTTGCAGCCTGATGAAGGTGTGGATATTCAGGTTCTGAACAAAGTGCCTGGTCTCGATCATAAGCACAACTTGCAGACCACGAAGCTGGATCTAAGCTACTCAGAAACCTTCAACGAAACGCACCTTGCCGATGCTTACGAGCGTCTGCTACTCGAAACAATGCGCGGAATTCAGGCGCTCTTCGTTCGTCGTGATGAAGTAGAAGAGGCATGGAAATGGGTCGACTCCATCACCGAAGCCTGGGCTGCCGATCAGGATGCGCCAAAACCGTATCAGGCAGGGACCTGGGGACCCGTGGCATCCGTAGCGATGATCACCCGTGATGGCCGCTCCTGGAACGAGTTCGAGTAATAAATCCGGTTAATCCTAAGGGGTTATTTTACCGGTAACATGATCTAACACAGATTGTGGCATAATTTTTAATCATTTAAGCTCCGTGTGGATTCACCCACGGAGCTTTTTTTATTACACTGGCCTCAGTGATTTTGCCCCTGAGCTCCGGACTGCAAGCGTTTCAGCCTTGTTAATACATGCGCATCACCTTGTAAACCCCCGAGCACGGACAGATAAATTTGAGGAGCTTTTATGAATTCAGTAATGTTACGGGTAACGCAGCGCATTATCGAACGCTCGGAAAAGACACGTTCTGCATACCTCGCCCGTATCCAACAGGCCAAAACCGACACGGTACATCGTTCCCAGCTGGCCTGCGGTAATCTTGCTCATGGCTTTGCGGCCTGTCAGCCGGACGATAAAGCTTCGTTGAAAAGCATGTTGCGTAACAATATTGCGATCATCACCTCCTATAACGACATGCTCTCCGCGCACCAGCCTTATGAACACTATCCAGAAATCATCCGTAAAGCCCTGCACAGCGCCAATGCAGTCGGGCAGGTTGCGGGCGGCGTTCCGGCGATGTGTGATGGTGTGACGCAGGGACAGGACGGCATGGAGCTGTCTTTGCTCAGTCGCGAAGTGATCGCCATGTCTGCCGCAGTTGGCCTGTCTCATAATATGTTTGATGGCGCGCTATATCTGGGCGTCTGCGACAAGATTGTCCCGGGCCTGGCGATGGCGGCGCTGTCCTTTGGCCACTTACCTGCTATTTTTGTGCCGTCAGGCCCGATGGCGAGCGGGTTACCAAATAAAGAAAAAGTGCGTATTCGCCAACTTTATGCCGAAGGAAAAGCCGATCGTATTGCCTTACTTGAGGCCGAAGCGGCTTCTTATCATGCGCCGGGCACCTGTACATTTTACGGCACCGCCAACACCAATCAGATGGTGGTTGAATTTATGGGCATGCAGTTGCCGGGCTCATCCTTCATTCAGCCGGATGCTCCACTGCGTCAGGCACTGACCGAAGCCGCAGCGCGTCAGGTGACACGTCTTACCGGCAACGGGAACGAGTGGATGCCGCTGGGCAAAATGGTTGATGAAAAAGTCATCGTGAATGGTATTGTCGCGTTGCTGGCAACCGGCGGTTCAACCAACCACACCATGCATCTGGTGGCAATGGCTCGCGCGGCCGGCATCCTGATTAACTGGGATGACTTCTCTGACCTGTCTGACGTGGTACCGCTGATGGCTCGCCTCTATCCGAACGGCCCGGCAGATATCAACCACTTCCAGGCGGCGGGCGGCGTACCGGTCCTCATTCGTGAGCTGCTGAAAGGCGGCCTGCTGCACGAAGACGTTAACACCGTTGCAGGCTTTGGCTTACAGCGTTACACCATGGAACCGTGGCTGAACAATGGCGAACTCGACTGGCGTGAAGGCGCGCAGGCGCCTCTGGATGAACAGGTCGTCGCGACGTTTGAAAAACCGTTTTCTCGTCACGGTGGCACCAAAGTGCTGAGCGGTAACCTGGGTCGCGCGGTCATGAAAACCTCTGCCGTACCGGTTGAGAATCAGGTCGTTGAAGCGCCCGCGATTATCTTTGAGAGCCAGCATGACGTCTTACCTGCTTTTGAAGCCGGACTTCTGAATAAAGATTGCGTGATTGTGGTGCGTCATCAAGGGCCAAAAGCGAACGGTATGCCAGAATTACATAAACTTATGCCACCACTTGGTGTATTATTGGACCGCTGTTTCAAAATTGCGTTGGTCACCGATGGACGTCTCTCTGGTGCATCAGGTAAAGTGCCTTCAGCGATTCACGTCACTCCCGAAGCCTACGATGGTGGGTTGCTGGCAAAAGTACGCGATGGCGACATCATTCGTGTTAATGGCCAGACAGGTGAACTGACCCTGCTGGTGGATGACGCCGTACTTGAAGCCCGTAAGCCGCATATTCCTGACCTCAGCGCGTCGCGTGTGGGAACAGGACGCGAAATGTTCAGCGCGCTGCGTGAGAAACTCTCCGGTGCTGAGCAGGGCGCAACCTGTATAACGTTTTAAGACGACAAGATTTATCGATCTGGCGAGAGAAAAACTCTGATGAAAAACTGGAAAACAAGTGCAGAAGCAATCCTGACAACTGGTCCTGTAGTACCGGTTATCGTGGTGAATAAACTGGAGCACGCTGTCCCGATGGCGAAAGCGCTGGTTGCAGGTGGTGTTCGTGTTCTGGAAGTCACGCTGCGTACCGCGTGTGCAATGGATGCTATCCGCGCGATTGCAAAAGAAGTCCCTGAGGCCATTATCGGTGCGGGTACCGTGCTGAATCCACAGCAGCTGGCAGAAGTCACCGAAGCGGGCGCGCAGTTTGCGATTAGCCCAGGCTTGACTGAGCCACTGTTGAAAGCGGCAACCGAAGGTACCATTCCGTTAATCCCTGGTATCAGCACCGTGTCTGAACTGATGCTGGGCATGGATTACGGATTGAAAGAGTTTAAATTCTTCCCGGCTGAAGCTAACGGCGGCACCAAAGCGCTGCAGGCAATTGCAGGCCCGTTCTCTCAGGTGCGTTTCTGCCCGACTGGCGGCATCTCTCCGGCGAACTACCGTGATTACCTGGCGCTGAAAAGCGTTCTCTGTATCGGCGGCTCCTGGCTGGTTCCGGCGGATGCGCTGGAAACGGGCGACTGGGATCGCATCACTCAGCTGGCGCGTGAAGCAGTCGAAGGCGCTAAGCAGTAAAGCACAGATAAACGGGCCAAACGGCCCGTTTTTTTATCCCTCGACCTTCACACTTGCGGCAGCCTTTTTCGCCCGCGCAACGGCCTCTTCTACATCATCCGCCACGGCTAACGCCACACCCAAACGGCGCGTTCCGTCAATCTCCGGTTTACCAAACAATCGCACCTGCAGGCCGGCACCCACGGCGGCATCAATGTTATCAAACGTCACGTTCTGGCTGGTCAGCTGCGGCAGGATCACAGCGGATGCGGCAGGGCCATACTGACGAATTCCGCCAATTGGCAGACCAAGGAAAGCACGAACGTGCAGGGCAAACTCTGAGAGATCTTGTGAAATCAACGTCACCATACCGGTATCGTGTGGGCGAGGAGAGACTTCACTGAAGATCACGTCGTCACCGCAGACAAACAGCTCAACGCCGAACAAACCATATCCGCCCAGCGCGACGACGACGTGACGGGCGATGTCCTGCGCGCGCTCAAGTGCCAGGGCGCTCATCCGTTGAGGTTGCCATGATTCGCGGTAATCGCCATCTTCCTGGCGATGACCAATGGGGTCGCAGAAATGCACGCCGTCGACGGCATTGACAGTGAGCAGGGTTATCTCAAAATCAAATTTCACCACGCCTTCGACAATCACGCGTCCAGCGCCCGCTCGTCCGCCTTGCTGGGCGTAATCCCACGCTTTATCCAGCGTCTCTTCGCTACGGATAAAGCTTTGCCCTTTACCGGAGGAGCTCATGACCGGCTTAATGATGCACGGGTAGCCAATCTCATTTACGGCCTGGACGAACTCGGTCTTAACGCCAGCAAAACGGTAGCTTGAGGTTGGGATCGCTAACGTTTCTGCTGCCAGGCGACGAATGCCCTCGCGATTCATGGTGAGTTTGGCCGCCTGGGCGCAAGGCACGACGCGCTGGCCGTCTGCTTCCAGTGCTATCAACGTTTCGGTAGCAATCGCTTCGATTTCAGGTACGACAAAGTCAGGTTTTTCTTTTTCAATAAGCGCGCGTAAGGCATCGCCATCCAGCATATTAATGACGTATGCGCGGTGTGCAACGTGCATGGCGGGTGCATCGGCATAACGATCGACGGCGATGACCTCAACACCCAGGCGCTGGCACTCAATGGCGACTTCTTTTCCCAGCTCTCCTGAGCCTAACAGCATTACGCGCGTCGCGGCTGGACGCAGTGCGGTTCCTAAACGAGTCATAAATATCCCCCTGAAAAAGTTGCGCGCAGTATAAACGAAAACGTTTGCGTCTGTCTTGCCTCGACGAGGATTAAGCGCGGCTGCGTGGCTGCGACATTTTCGCATCTTTAGTGCAGGCAGACATTTCCTGACATCAACTCGCTTACGCTGTGAAGATTACCAACCGTTAAATGGGGAAAATCATGTCAGGCTGGTTAAATCAATTGCAATCAATGTTGGGTCAAAAGGTATCGTCGTCCGGTCAGCAAGGGCTGAGCAAGCTGCTCGTACCCGGCGCACTCGGGGGGTTGGCGGGCTTACTGGTTGCCAATAAATCATCGCGTAAACTGCTGGCAAAATACGGCACGGGTGCGCTGCTGGCAGGTGGCGGTGCGGTGGCCGGAACGGTGCTGTGGAATAAGTACAAGGAACGGGTGCGAACGGCGCATCAGGCGGAACCGGAGTATGGGCAGCATACCTCACCGATAGATGTGCGTACCGAGCGACTCATTCTTGCGCTGGTGTTTGCCGCAAAAAGTGACGGACATATTGATGCTCAGGAACGCTCTGCCATCGAACAGCAGATGCGAGAGGCGGGCGTCGAGGAGCAGGGGAGAGTGCTGGTAGCGCAGGCCATTGAGCAGCCTTTGGATCCGATTCGTCTGGCGCAAAGTGTTAAAAATGAAGAGGAAGCGCTGGAGCTTTACTTCCTGAGCTGTGCGGCCATCGATGTCGATCATTTTATGGAGCGCAGTTACCTTAATGCGCTGGGAGATGCACTGAATATTCCTAAGGATGTCCGTGAAGGGATTGAGCAGGATATTAAGCAACAGAAACAGGCATTACCGGGATAATTTTCGCCTTCGCTTGTCACGTTTCGCTTGCATCATGCGTGCGATTTGCCACCCTTATAGGGTGTAAAACGCAAAAGAAAAACTGACATGCTGCCAAAAGCCCGATCTGTTCCCAAAGCGATCACCACCCATGGTGATACGCGCATCGATAATTATTACTGGCTGCGGGACGACTCGCGTTCGCAGCCAGAGGTCCTCGACTATCTGCATCAGGAGAATGACTATGGCCGAAAGGTTATGTCCTCTCAGCAGGTGTTACAGGACAGCCTGCTCGCTGAGATGGTCGCGCGCGTTCCCCAGCATGATATCTCTGCGCCGTGGACCCGGAACGGCTACCGCTACCGGCACATCTACGAACCGGGCAATGAATACGCCATTTACCAGCGACAGTCGGTGCTTAACGCCGAGTGGGACGACTGGGCGATCCTACTGGATGCCAATCAACGCGCCTCGCACAGTGAGTTTTATACCCTTGGCGGGATGGCGGTATCCCCAGACAATACTATTATGGCGCTGGCCGAAGATTATCTTTCCCGACGCCAGTACGGGTTGCGATTCCGCAATCTGGAGACGGGAAACTGGTATCCGGAAATGCTGGATAACGTCGCATCCGGTTTTGTCTGGGCGAACGATTCTGAAACCGTTTACTACGTCAAAAAACATGCGTCTACGCTTTTGCCCTACCAGGTATGGCGGCATACGGTCGGCACCGCCTCATGTGATGATGAGCTGGTCTATGAAGAAAAAGATGAAATGTTTTACGTCAGCCTGCATAAAACCACGTCGCGACACTATGTGATCATTTCACTTGCCAGCGCCACCACGACGGAAGTACTGCTGCTTGATGCCGAATTACCCGATGCGCAACCGCTCTGTTTTTTGCCGCGACGTAAAGATCATGAATACAGTCTCGATCATTTCCAGCACGCCTTTTACCTGCGCTCCAATCGCGAAGGCAAAAACTTTGGCCTCTATAAAACCAAAGTCCGCGACGAACGTAAGTGGGAAGTGTTAATTCCGGCGCGCGAGCATGTGATGCTTGAAGGTTTCACGCTCTTCACCGACTGGCTGGTTGTCGAAGAGCGTCAGCGCGGGCTGACCAGCATCAGACAAATCAATCGTAAAAGCCGCGAATCAATCGGGATTGCTTTTGACGATCCGGCCTACGTCACCTGGATTGGCTACAATCCCGAACCAGAATCTTCGCGTCTGCGATACGGCTATTCGTCAATGACCACGCCCGATACGCTGTTTGAACTTGATATGGACACCGGGCAACGGCGCGTCATTAAACAGGCTGAGGTGACGGGTTTTGACGCCAGCCTGTACCGTAGCGAACACCTTTGGGTGATTGCACGTGATGGCGTTGAAGTCCCCGTTTCGCTGGTTTATCACAAAGATCATTTCCGAAAAGGTAAAAATCCGCTGCTGGTGTACGGCTACGGTTCGTATGGATCGAGCATGGATGCGGATTTCAGCGGCAGTAGACTGAGCTTGCTCGACAGAGGATTTGTATTTGCCATCGCCCATATCCGTGGCGGGGGAGAACTTGGTCAGCACTGGTATGAAGACGGTAAATTCCTGAAAAAGAAAAATACCTTTAACGATTATCTCGACGTCTGCGATGCGTTAATTGCACAAGGATACGGCGATCCTGAGCGATGTTTTGGGATGGGCGGCAGTGCGGGCGGGATGCTAATGGGCACTGTCATCAACCATCGACCGGAGCTGTTTAAAGGCATTGTTGCGCAGGTGCCCTTCGTTGATGTCGTCACCACGATGCTGGATGAATCTATCCCCCTGACGACAGGTGAGTTTGAAGAATGGGGGAATCCGCAGGATGAAACCTATTATCGCTATATGAAGGAGTACAGCCCTTACGATAACGTCGAGGCAAAAGCCTATCCGCACATGCTGGTGACGACGGGGCTGCATGACTCCCAGGTACAATACTGGGAACCGGCAAAGTGGGTGGCGAAACTACGCGAGCTGAAAACAGATGATAATTTGCTGCTGCTCTGCACCGATATGGATTCGGGACATGGCGGGAAGTCAGGACGATTTAAATCTTATGAAGGCGTCTCGCTGGAATACGCATTTTTGATTGGCCTGGCGCAAGACTCGTTGCCAGGCCAGACGGCTCGTTAAGCTTCATTCAGGTAATGGCGGAGCGTTAAACGCAGTTCCGGGCTCATTTTATCGAGGTTGTTGTATAACCAGCGTAAATAACCAGGGTCGCGTTCTGCCACTTCAGAAACCGCTTTACCGCGATACTTGCCGAAGGTAAATGTCGTCATCAACGCAGGGCGGCCAGTGATGGTCGCCATATCATCCGGCGTCCATCCTGAGTTATTCATTATATCGATCAGCAACGCTGCCGTGATATAGCAATCATACAGTGCGCGGTGATGATGCAGCCCTTCTGGCGTCTTCACATTGAGCTTGCGTGATTTGTATAGCGCCATATTGCTGTACTTAATGCCTGGCCATAAGCGACGCGCCAGTTTCATGGTACAAATCCATTCGCCGGGCATTTCTGGCAGGACGCGACGATCGAAGCTGGCGTTATGCGCGACGTACCACGTGCTCCCGTAGTAGTTTGGGATAACCTCTTCAATCCACGGCTTATCCACTACCATTGATTCTGTGATGCGGTGAATGGCCATCGCCTGTGGGCTAATAGGGCGGTCGGGGCGCACCAGATGACTCATGGGATTGACAATCTTTCCGTCGACGACATCAACGGACGCCACCTCGACAATCCCACCCTGAAGGTCGCAGGTTTCGGTATCAATAACACGCAGCATGGCTTGCTCCTGGCCGTAAAAATGAAATGCGCAGTTCGTTAAGCTTACTTAACCTTTGGTTCGTACGGTAAACGCGATAGCGTGACGGACTTCAGGCGATGAGCGATTAATCGCTCTCTAAACCAGTCCCGCAAATGTGCAGGTTGGTCGCGCTCGACGACTTCGGCAATGATGGGCATATTATACCGTTCCTTGAATGCCACGCCTGCGGCGGCAAGATCGACATTGATCTTATCCATCTCTTCCTGAGGAAGGGCTGCCAGATTGGTCTTCATTCTCTTCTCCTGAATTTTCGGCGCCAACGTTACCGCGGTTGCCCTGCGTTGACAAGCCATCTCCGGATGGTTCTCGACTCAGATATTATACAGGGTTATCCTCTGTCATATAGGCATAACAAAAAGGAATGATTGATATGGTTTTCAACCCCTCCCGCGCGGTTCGCGCACTGGTCGTTGTCCTCTCTCTGGCGGCAGCGCCTGCAGCTCTAGCTCATGCTCATCTGAAGCATCAATACCCGGCGGCTGACGCGGTGGTGGACGCTGCTCCGCAAGCGTTGACGCTTAATTTTTCTGAGGGGATTGAGCCTAAATTTAGCGGCGTTACGATCACTGGCGACAAACAGCAGGTGGTTAACGTTGGGGCGGTCAAACGTGCTGAAAACGACAAAACCCAGCTTATCGTGCCTCTTGAACAATCGTTAACCCCTGGTGCCTATGAAGTGGAATGGCATGTGGTGTCCGTCGATGGTCACAAAACCAAGGGCAACTATCGTTTTAGCGTGAAATAACATGCTGGCGTTAAGCTTCGTCGCCCTGCGGTTTGTGCATTTTACTGCCTTGATGCTGATTTTTGGCAATGCGCTTTACAGCGCCTGGCTTGCCCCTTTCTCGCTACAGCGCCTGATGGCCAATCGTTTACTGTGGCAGCAAAAAGCGGCGGTACTGGTGAGCCTGGCTACGGCAGTGTTGATGATGGCCGTTCAGGGTGGATTAATGGGCGACGGCTGGGGGGATGTGATGCGCCCGGATATCTGGCGCGCCGTCATCACCACTCAGTTTGGCAGCGTCTGGCTGTGGCAGATGATACTCGCGTTACTCACCGCGTGTGCGGCCTGGATTGCCCCTAAAAAGAATGCCAGGCTGTTGCTCTTATTAACGTTAGGGCAGTTTATCCTGCTCGCGGGTGTTGGACACGCGGCGATGCGTGATGGGCTTCCCGGCGTACTACAGCGCGTGAATCACGCCGTCCATCTCCTGTGCGCCGCAACGTGGGTGGGCGGTCTGCTACCGCTGCTAATTTGCCTGCGTCTGGCCAACGGGCGCTGGCGCGTTCAGGCTATCTACACCATGATGCGTTTTTCGCGCGTGGGGCATTACGCTGTTGCCGGCGTTATCTTCACTGGCATTATCAACGGTCTGTTGATCCTGGGCGCTAAGCTGCCGTGGCAGACGGACTATGGGCAGCTTCTTTTGTTCAAATGTGCGTTGGTGGCGATGATGGTGGTCATTGCGCTGTTGAATCGGTATCTTTTGGTTCCGCGACTGCGTACCGACACCGGGCGGGCGCAACAATATTTTATCTGGATGACACAGGCAGAGGTTGTACTAGGGGCTCTGGTTTTGGCAGCGGTCAGCCTGTTTGCCACCTGGGAACCCTTCTGACAAGGTTAAACAACGTATGAAAAAAACAGTACTTTCTATTTTATTGCTGGCCTGTACCAGCACAGCATTTGCGGCGCCACAGGTGATAACCGTTAGCCGTTTTGAAGTGGGTAAAGATAACTGGGCATTTAACCGCGAAGAGGTGATGCTGACCTGTCGTCCCGGGCATGCCTTGTACGCAATCAACCCCAGTACGCTGGTGCAGTACCCGCTGAATGACATCGCTGAGCAGCAGGTCGCCAGCGGCAGCAGCAAAGGCCAGCCGATAAGCATTATTCAGATTGATGACCCGGCAAACCCAAGCCAGAAGAAGAGTCTGCAACCGTTTATTGAGCGCGCGGATAAGCTCTGCTAGCTCGGTCTTTCCAATAAAAAAACCGCAGGCTTCTCTCAGGAAGCATTGCGGTTTTTTCTTTTTTGAGATGTTTAAACGCTTTTTTTCAGGCCACTTTTGCTGCGGACTGGAAAACCTGGCGTCGTCATCTATTCTTAAGGTGTCAGGCGTACTTAGCCTGCATTAATGCCAACTTTTAGCGCACGGCTCTCTCCCAAGAGCCATTTCCCTGGACCGAATACAGGAATCGTATTCGGTCTCTTTTTATCTGCCTTATAAATCAGGGTGTTACAAGGCGCGACACGAAAAATGCACGAAATCACATATCCGGTCTTTTGTGCCTGTTACAACAATGTAAACACTTTTTCCCTCACATCCAAGTACTTTTCAGTCATTTTTTTGGATGTATGACCGAATAGTTTCTGGACAAAATCCTTGCCCCGACTCGCTTCCTACGTGCGACCAGACAAGCTTCTGATCTCATGGAAAGAGGGGGGTGTTCAGAAAACTCCAGCCCAGACAATTTCCTCGCCTTCACAAAACCTTTCGTCAAACTGTCCAGATGAATAGCTCCGTCAGGACTGTTTTTCCGCTTGCCGGCACTTATCAGAAAATCGGTTGTGCTCAGCAAACGACAGCGATCAATGATTGCGCTCAGACGTATTCCATTCAGTGACAGGGATAACGGTATGGCAATCATTGCCCCCGTTTTTATCTGGGTAACGTGTAAACGGTCATCATAAACATCAGTGAACCGCATGTTCGCTATGTCCTCGCGGCGCTGCGCGGTTACCAGACGAGATGATTTTGGGAATACACGACAGCACACGGCCGCTGGTCATAAGGCGTAACAGCGACGGTTCTTTCCGCGATGGTTTTGCGATGCGCCCCTCCGAGTTTGTGACGAGCATGGAGCAAATCGAGGCAGTCCAAAGACTTACTGCACCAGATAAACACAGAAGGGATGACGACCGAGACAGGGATGATTTATAATGTTTGACGGGTCTGAACAACCCTGCTGAAACACTGTGCCACCGGAGAGAACGATGGCACAGGTAATACAACTCTTTAAATCTTCACCTACCACCCTGACCACGGCTACGCCCAGGCCAGCGATTTTTTACAGCGTATCAAAATCGGCGTGTGGCTTAACTGCGACGTTAAGCAAGCCAGAAACTACCTCTTCCATAAGCGCTTCTTCGCGCTGCTCAATCTTGGGTTCGAATACTGGACACCCACCGGAGGGGCGATAACCCCTGTGGAAAAAGAATACCTTCACGGTTACGTGCATTACCTGATCTCGATGGCCGGTAATGACGATCTGCTTTTAGAAACTGAAAAGGTCTACAACGAAACCCACGGGCAGTGGCGAACGAAAGAGACGGCAATTACCAAATCGTTCGAAGCCTTCAGAAAGTGGGCCGTTGTTGAGGCTGGTTTCTTCGATACCTTCATCCTCCCTGATAACACCATTCGCCGAGAGGCAAAATCGATCTCGTTTTCCAACATGACGGAGGCCGAATTTTACCAGGTCTACAAAGCAGTTTTTAACGTCCTGTGGAATACCATTCTCTTTAAAAAATTCCGCAATTATCTGGAAGCCGACAACGTAGCCATGCAGCTGCTGGAGTTCGCTGCATGAAAAAGGCTGATCGCATTCACCTTCAGAAAGTGGCGGACCTGGGTTGTGTTGTTTGTCGCAATCTTGGCTTCGGCTACTCACCCGCTGAAATCCATCATCTGCGAAAGGGCTGTGGTGCTGGGCAACGTTCAGCACATAAGCGCTCGATCCCTTTATGCCCATCTCACCACCGTAACGGTGGCTACGTACTGGAAACGCGCAGTCGCCGCCGCCCGATGCCTCCGATAAGAGATAAGGCGTTCTCTTCGTGCAGGTGGCGTAGAGCGGTCCTTACGCTTGATGCAAGCCAGCAAGCCTGGATCAGATACTGCTATGGGTTTGATCTTAACTTTCGGTATCAACGAGAGATTTGCCGCTTTGTCTGGGAAAACTACCTGAAACAACATGAGGGAGTTAAGTTTCAAAAACGTGTTGAGAAGCGCCTCATTCAGCTTGTTTGGCTTGCGGTTCAGGATAGGGCTGCAAAGAACAGGAATGAGCTTTATAAAGAATATGCTGGGGTTGCTTTATCCAGGTTGTTGAGCGTCGACCGTTCAGGATGGATACGGATCTATTCTTCTCATTGGAAGGGGCTAAAACGTGCGTGTAAAATTATGGACGATAATGCTCTGTCTTTGGTTTATTCAAAGATAAACAGCGACACTGAAGAAACGCCTATGGGATAGCGCATATTGCAAAACGCAACAAAATAGGCCACAATATCACCTAACTTTGATATGTTGCCAAAGTTTCACAAACCCGCAAATGAGCGGGTTTTTACGTTTAGTATCAGGCATCATTTCTGGTGAGATCGTCAGCCATAATCATGGCATTTGATTCACTGTCTCTAGCTTGCTGAATTCTTCTTCCTAAAACTTCCATGTAAGCGGGCAAATTGTGAGCCATTTGAATAGCTGATCCAGATATGTTGAATGTTCTGTGCGTAGGGCAATGAAAAACCCTGTAATCACCCGTAATTGGATCTTCCGTTAAGGTCGCACCGCATGCAGGGCAATTGGTGATTGTAGTTGTATCGATAGCTGTCATAAAATCTCCAAAAGTTGAGGGCTGATAGTTACAGATTTACGTACTCATATTTAGGCTGTGAATGCTAATTGATCCATTCATGGTCTGAATATCTCAAGGGGCGCTTACTAACAACAGGAAAGCACATTACGCCGTCCAATTAATCAGGGGGGGGGTGTTGGGTAGTGTGCTCCCCTGTGAATTTTGATTTGTCAGTTTTGGAAAAGGGTTATGGACAATTTACCTGATGAGTACTTTTTAGATGTTGATGACAAAATGCTCGATTTCCTAGAAAGGCAGGGAGAGGATTGCATAAGGGAAATTTATCAATCAAATATGACTAACAAGGATAGCGGTCAAAAGCTATTGAGTATCCTAATCGTGGGTATAGGTTCGGCGTTTCTCTTGTTAACACAAGACAAATATCCAATGTTCTTGAGTGCTGGGATTGGTGTGTTCACTGTGTATTGGGCGCTTTGCGCTATGTATTTAGTGCTTACGGTGCTTTCTGTTAAAACTAGGCGTTTAGTATCATCTCCGCCTAGTCTGCTTTATACAGAAACCTATAAAACGATTTCACCTTCTGATTTCGCATATTTTAAAAGTAAAGGGTTCAAAGGTGATGACGACACTTTGCGTGTGCTCCGCCGATACAGGCTGCTTGAGCTTTGCTCAACCACTACGGAAATGGTTAAGTTAAATGGGGTGATGAGCAAACAACTAAATAGGGCAAGGATCGGCACAATCCTTACCCCCGTGTTTGCTATTGTGATATCAGCAATTACTTACGTTGCTGACCCTGGCCCAAAATCAGTGCAGTGCTAAATCAGAGATCTTCGTCTTTCCGGAGACTTCGGATAAATTCAGCCGGAGTCATGTCATTTAATGATGAATGCGTTCTCTCATGATTATATTCCCTGCGCCAGTTGTCGAGTTTGTCTTGAGCATCTTCCAGTGACAGGAACCAGTGAATGTTCAGACACTCATCCCGCAGACTGCCGTTAAATGATTCAATAAACGGGTTATCTGTCGGCTTTCCGGGGCGCGAGAAGTCCATGGTCACTCCGTGTTCATACGCCCATTTATCCAGACTTTTTGAGATAAACTCGCTGCCGTTATCTGTCTGAATACGTACCGGCAGGCGCTTACCCAGCACCCGCAACCCTTCCATCACACCGACCACATCCTCACCTTTCAGCGACTTTCCGGCATGGATCGCCAGACACTCCCGACTAAAATTATCGACTACAGTCAGCGCCCGGAAACGCCGCCCGTTAAACAGATTATCCGACACGAAATCCATACTCCAGCACTGATCGATATGGGTCAGCACTGGACGTTGCAGGCGATGTGCTGCACTGACATGTCTGCGGGGGCGCTTTCTGCGCAGGTTGAGGCCTTCCAGACAGTAAATCCGGTGTGTTTTCTTATGGTTAACCCGCCAGCCTTCCCGCCGCAGCTGGATATGAATACGCGGACACCCATACCGTATCCGGGTCTCTGCGATCTCCCGGATACGCAGGGTTATCGCCCGATCGTCACGCCGGCTCTGCCAGTGGTAGACAGTCCTGCTTTGCATCAGCAACCTATACCGATGATCAGACGGGTGAAGAGAAAACCGCAAAATTCGGTTACGTCATTCTGTCGAAGGCTGAAGACGTTCTTTCCCTGACCAAAGCGCAGCGCAAAAAGCGCGAATTCCCGCCAACTAAAATCCTCGTCATTCTGTCGCGTGCAGGGCATGTGGCAGAGCTGAACGTAACAGTGGAGTAATGGACTATGGCAATGAAGAACTACGGCGCCAGCCACGCTGACCTCATTATCAACGGGCTTCCGATTGACGAGTTCGGGGATACTGACCCGCCGATCACCATTGAAGATATCGACCCTCGCGCCACTCTGAAACGCGGTATCGGTAAAACCTCCGTTCGCCTGGACGGGCCGACAAGACCTAAGCGTTTATCGGTGAGCTTGATCCCTGGCTGCGATCAGGTCCGTCAGCTGTTGGCGCTTGAGAAGTCGGGCGTGGATTTTTTCTTTACCTTCCGGCAGCGCGGCACCGATGAAACCGTTGAAGCGTTTGATGGGGTAATGACTCAGCGCGGCGGATTGGGGCGTGGAGGGAAGCAGAGCGCCAGCGACGAAACATTTACCTTTGAGTTTGCAGATAGTGAGGAAACCTAGTTGTCATAACTTACTGAATTCTAGATACTATCTCCCTCTTTGAGGGAGATAGTCTATGCTGGCCAACAATCCATTTGATTTGAAGTTACTTCAAGCTATTAATGATTGGCAAATTAAATCCAATACAAAAAGAGGAGAAAAGTTAAAGGGGCTCACAGTAAATCTGCCAAGTATATTTAAAGAATGTAATGATGTCTGTTTTAGAAAAATTGAATTAAAAAAGGATGGGGTTTTTTCTATCGTTGGCAAGGAGAGGCTAAAAGAAAAAATCTCATCTTGGACGACTTCTGTTGAAGTTGCGAAATCATTTAAAGAAGGGGTTTCAACTTCAAAAGATGAGCAGTCCTTGATAATTCACTACTCTCCAAAAGCATTTAATGTAATACTTAATCTTGAAGAGGTTTATAGGAGTGATTGTTTTCATGAAGCAGTTGCATATTATAAGAATTCAATAAAAAGCATTAAAAGAGGCATTGAGAATTACGGAAACTCGCAAAAGGAAGTAATTCTTGAAATTGACGAGGTGGATCGTTCCAGTATTTATATGGTAGGAGGGGTTTCTTTTGCTTATGATGTTGCAATTTCCTCTGTGTTACAAGCAGTAATAAATGATGTGTCTACGATCGTTGTAACTGGCGATGATCGTTTCTATATGTATAAATGGTTAGATCCAATACGAACGCAAAATGTTCTTAGAGAAACATTAGGTCAGTTTGGTGGGGATATTCCTCACAATGTATATGCAAAAGACTATGGAATAAAATATGGCACGTAAAATAGAAATTCAAATTAATCATGAAACCTACGTGGGTGATACATCGGCAGCACGAGATCAGGTTGAAATGTTGAACATTGCCTCTCGTTTTAACCTCCTTCCTATCGTACGTGAAGATATGGGTGATATGGGGGCCGTTGCTGTCATCGCTACTCTTGAAATCACCCTAATAGACCGCCTAAAAAAGCTCTGTATTACTGGTGGCGGTTTGAAGCGCCTCTCAGATAGTGTTCCTGTTTCAGAAAACCTGTTCCAGGACGAACCTCATCTTTTTCTGTTACTGATTGCTAAAGTGCTGAAGGAAAACATCGGCCCTTTTTGGAAATTGAGCTAACCGGAGGAAAACCCCGATCCGGAACGCACCATTCAACGCAATCACGAAACGTTTGATCTCGTAGCCAGTAAAGGCGCGTCCTATCGAAACTGCCTGATAACGAATACCCGAACCGAAATCGATAAGGAAACAGAGGGTGGGCTGATCATCGTTGTGGATATGAAACAGTTAACGATTATCCATGACACGGTTGAAGAGACAAACGTCAATTTACCCTGGGGCGATAGCGTGACCACACAAGGCCAGGCTGAGTTTGCTGGTGGGGAAGTTATCACTCAGGCTGTGGAGGTCGTATGATCATCATTCCTCTCTCCAGTGGCTACGCTTTTCAGCGCTTCCGCGTTCAGCTTGGATCTCACTATCTGGTTTTCAGGCTGCGCTGGCTCACTCGCTTCGAATATTTCTGCGTGGATATTCTTGAAAACGGCGAGCCGGTAGTTCTCGGACGTGCGCTACATCCTGACGTTAATTTGTTGGCTGGCCTGAATACCGATATTGGCGCGTTGTACCTGCGAGGTGAAACAGAATGGGATGCCTCTTCATACCAGACATGGGGTGATAACACTCCGTATCAGGAAGTTATCCGAGATATCGCCGAAAGGCTGGGCGCTCCTGTTGAGTTCGTGGGGGATTTCTCGGATCTGCCTGTTTTATTACGTGGCCGTAATGCAGGGGGAAAGCTGTGCCGTGTTCTGCTGGACGAACTAAAGCAGTTTTTCGGGTTCTGGTGGCTCCATACCCCCACGCGCACAATCATTATCCGCGATGGTGCTGCGCGGGAATGGGTGGAGCATGACATTTCATCGCTGAACGGTATGGAGGGCGCACCGCGCTGGTATGCGAGTTCACTTGAGGTTGACGTAAAGCTGAACTATCAGCTTCAGCCAGCGGACGTGATGAACGTTACCTCTCGTTTCTGGACCCTGAATTTCAGCCTAGCCTATTTCTCTGACCTCCAGAACCTGGCTGAAACGCAGCGCAAGACAGGCAAGTTTACGATTCTTCGAACAACACACGAAGGATCGCTCTGGGGCAATACCTGGAAAACTACAGCCATTTGTTTATGGCGGGGGAGCTGATTTTGAAAGATACAAATCCTTTTCTCACCATGCTTATGCAAATCAGGCCGCAGCTCCTCTGGGATCTCATGTTCTGCTTACCTGGTAAAGTGACTGACTATGATCCAGACCTCCAGCGTGCCGTTGTGGAAATAGGTATTCAGCGCCATGAGGGAGGGGGAGTGTTTAACACTCTCCCTGAGATTAAGCACGTACCCGTTCAGTTTGCTGGCTCTCCTAAATGGTCAGTTTTTCATGAGCTGCCGAAAGGCACTGAAGGACTCATTCATTTTTCGCAGCGTTCCGTTGACTACTGGATCGAGCAGGGCGAGCCCGTTCGTCCTCTCGATGCTCGAATGTTCGATGCGACCGATGCCTTTTTTGCCCCTGGCTACCGCTCCCGCGCTACAAGTATTTCGGGATTACCCAATGAAGGTATCGGAATGAGCAACGCCAGCGGCTCTGTGCGGCTTCATCTTTCTGATGGTGGGATAAACCTCAAAGTGGGGGGGGGGCAAACGCTTTCTCTGTCGTCTGACGGGCTTACGCACAACGGGAAGAACATCGGCTCAACGCATAAACATGGAGGTGTTGAATCTGGTGGCTCTAAAACAAAAGAGCCTGAATAGCGTAGCGACAAGTATAAGCCCATGAATTTAAACTGGTCATTGTCTTTGAAGTCTTGATATGATTCAAAAAATTTTCTATTAAAATTTTAAAAGCGAGTGATCACATGACAAACGAACAAGCTAATCCTGGTCTAACGGACACAATTATGATTCCGCGTAGCTATATTTCTGATATGGCTCATGGTTTTTCAGAAGCTGCATTAACAATGGCTGCGACTTTGGGAAGTGACCCACATGAAGCCAAACGTAATGTTGTTTATACTAATTCACTTTTGGCAATTGAGTTATATTTTAAATCTAAACTAGTGATTCGAAAATTCGAACCTGCTAATGCAGTTGTTATTGATGAAAGGACAATAGCTCTTGGAAGTGAGGAGCAAGTTGAAAATGGGGAAGCAAACATACAAATTATGCATTCCACATTGCAAATGCCAAGCGGCAAACGGACGCATGACATTCACACTCTCTTCAATGAACTCGATGAAGAGTTTAAGATTACCTTGCTCAATAACATTACTAATGAAACGCCATTAATAAAAGACATGAAAGGATTAGATGATTTTATCTTTAAAATAAAAGACTATTTCGTAGCGAAACGTTATGCTTTTAATTATTTCATTGAAGCTGTTCCGCCTGATGCAAACTATATGTATGTCTTAATACCTGTTCTTAGAGGTATCAGGAAAACATTTGGATACCGAGAAGAATAATAATCTCTTTAAATGGAGGTATATTTGATACGAAATTTTATTGAAGGAGATATCGTTACGAGTGGCGATCATTTTGTTACCGGAAAGGAAGAAACCCGACAAGCCTGCATTTGCAGGCTTCGTCTTTTTATGGGGGAGTATTTTCTTGATGCCACTGATGGTACGCCGTGGTTTCAGAGTATCCTCGGTAAATCCTCGCGCGATATCGCTGAAGCCAACATAAAACAGCGCATTCTCTCCACAAAGGGAGTGCTGGCGATCAACACGTTCGATATGGATAGCGACACCAGAAAGCTCACGTTCACGATTAGGGCCACGCTGACCGACATCAACAACGAGCAGTTTGAATTCTTGTACAACAAGGATCTCTGATGGCTGAAATCACGAAAGACGGAGTGACGGGAACGACCCTCCAGGAATACAAAGACGAGATCACAGAGAAGTATCTCGCAATAGACAGCGGCTGGAACCTCTCGCCTGAAACGCCTGAAACGCCTGACGGCATGGCGATCGCAATCTGGGCCGAACTTTTCGCAAACCTTGATGAAGAGGTTATTCACGCTTATCACGCGGCAGACCCTAACGCGGCGAAGCGCCAGCAACTTGACCGCATCGCCGCGTTTGCGGGCTTGCAGCGCCAGCCAGAAAGTTTCTCAACGGATGTTGTGGAATTCGAAGGCGATGGACTGATTGAGATACCGGCTGGAGTAAAGGTCCGGCACCGTATATCGGGTACGCTCTGGACTACTGACGCGAAGGTTATTACCAATACCAGCGGGAAAGCATCCGTCAGTGTGACCTGTACGACCCCAGGAGCTGAAAGCGCTAACCCTGGCACTCTAACCATCATCGCTTCGCCAGTGGCCCGTATACGCTCTGTGACGAACACTCAGGGCGCAAGCCTGGGTAAAACTGAAGAAAGCGATAACGCATTTCGGGTGCGGCGAAATTACTCTGTGGCGCTGCCTGGTAATAATCAGATCGATAACATCAAAGCCGCGCTGGATAACGTGACGGGCGTTAAGCAAACGCTCGTTCATGAGAACGTGGAAAACGAGACTGATGAACACGGCGTTTACGGTCACTCGATGGCAATCTTTATCGACGGTGGCGAGACTGACGATATCGTGCTGGCGATGGCCACCCATAAAAACCCCGGGTGTGGCCTGAACCGTTACAACGTTTTCCCGAACAAAATTAGCGTGGACACGTTTACGCCGAAAGGCCAGCCCGTAAATATCACCTTTTTCCGCCCTGAATATGTTGCGGTTTATTTGCAGGTGGATATCAAAACCAGCACGCTGGGTGAGGACGAAAAGCAGAAAATCAAAGAGGCAATAGTGGATTACACGCTTGTTGGCTTTGATGAAACAACGGACTTCGCTAAGCAAGGTTTTCGCATTGGCGAAGCGGTAGCAGCTGGTCGGCTCTATATGGTGAGCCTTTAGTTTTTGGTGAGTGGGATGAATACTAATTTTTATCTGAATTCAGCTACGTACTCAACAGTGAAAAATCTCGCTTGATCTGTCCTAACGATAAAATATACTGTATGCATAAACAGTATTTTGGGGGAGCGGATCATGCCGAGACAATACGAAATAGAGGGCGCTTTTCGCGCTGCTGTCAAAATTGAGCAAACTGGACGGCGCACCGTCACCACAGAGGATTTTGTGAAACAGCTTGAGGCGGTCAACTGGATCGAGTGTTACGTGACGACCTTCAAGGATATCTCTTCCGATGAAGGGGAAGCACGTACCTTTATGCTGTTCAATCCTAACGGGGGTCTGTGACATGGGGTTTCCTACATCAGCAACTTAAAGTTGGAGTAATCGGTGAGACTATTGTGATATGAAACAATGTTTTGACCGGTCACGTTTGGTAGATTTATCCAAATCTTAACAAATGGAAATGTAGAATGGCTAAATCGATCAGCTCAGTGCTCAGTAAAGCTCAAATCGAATCCCTAGAGATTGAGGAGTTCATCTTCCACATCATTAATACAGAAGGTGATGAGGAAAAAACTATTTTTTTAGATTCAGTCATTCTTGCTAAAGCACAAGCGGATTTTTTCCTTGCCAGGCTTAAGGAATGTGCAAAAGGGACGCAATATCTTTTTAAAAAAGGTGAGGTGGACAGTCTTGAGGAGAAATGCTCTTCTTACGTTAAAGGAATCACGTCGTTCAATGACACTTCAAAAGTTGTGACCAAAAGCTTTTCTAAATTGCATGCAGGCTCAGCTGCGGATGGTCTTTTTGTTGTATCGAAGGTAAATTATTTAAGTAGCCCCAATGATTATAAATCGTTGCTGTTTTTAGTTAAATTGGACAAGACAGCTACTTTATCTTATTCATATGAAGAAAAAGATGGCATAAAGAAGGCGATAATAAACGAAGTTCCAAATGCACTAAGCGAAAGTAAAAAATCAGTACAAAAAAGTGCACTGATTGATTTGTCAGGAACGCATGTTTGGGATGTTCTTGCTTATGATAGAGTGGATCCTGAATTAACAGATTATTTTAAAAAATTCCTTGGTGTAGAAGCAAGAAAAACAGCTTCTGTAATGACGAAAGAAGCACACAAAGCCGTTCGTACTTGGGCGAGACAAATCGATCAATCAAGATTACCAGAGGGTGAAGACGCTACAACTCTGATTGGCCGTTCTTTTAGTTTTTTTGAATCCACAGAAGAATTTGATACCGAAAAATTTATAAGTGCAGTAATTCGGCATACAGACCCAGCAAAGAAAAAAGAATTACATGATGAGCTATTCGAAAAATTAGCTACTGAAGGGATTGCTGGCACGACCTTTAAGGTTGTTCCTAGTTCAATAAATACTAAAGAAAGGAAAACGGTTTACGAGACAGCAGAAGGCGTTGTGATTACTTATCAAGGGGATCCAAATGTTGCTGGTTTAACACGAAAAAAGCTACCAGATGGCCGAGAAAGCATTACAATCGTAACCAACAAAGTGAACATTAAGGTTTAGGTGGATGGAAGCTGTGCAGAATCTACTAGCTAAGGTTGAAAAGCTTTCCTCTTTAGCTAGTCATACCGCAGAAGAATGTTACCGAATGACGGTGACAGGTGCCGGTATTACTGATCGCATGGTAACGTTGTGCTTAGAAATCGAGCAGTTTTGCGCTGCTTTAAATATTTCGATTCCATCATTTAAAGTAAACGGCACCATGCTCGATGGTGCCGATGAACTAAGTGATTATTCGCATCTTAATAGTTGCGAATGGTGCGTTCTTTTAAGTAAGAGTTCAATAACATCCAAATTGACTGAAGAGATAAGTTTCGCAAAAGGGAAAGAAAATTTATTATACTTTTCAGAAGCTGCAGTTCTGGAATGGGTCAACTCCATTGATCCGTTTTCTTCTGCAAATAGTGGAGTATCGCCTTCATTTGAAAGCGAAACAATTATTTGGCTGCATAACTCTAAACTGTGCTTTGGGGGGGATCTTATTAAGGTTATCCCTGTTGGTACAAAAGAAATAAAATGTAATAATACCTTAACTCACAATTTCCCTTTACGTGATGATGTTTATAATCTTGTTAAAATAAAGTCCGATGAGATTATAGTCATTAGACCTGAAGCATTCATTATTTCATGGGGTGATGTTACATCTCCTTTGGCACAGGCAATCATGTCTTTGGCTGTTAAAAGCTTAATATCATGTATTTGTTGCGAGCTAAAGAAGTCAGGGGGGGAATATTTTGTATGCTTTAAGGGAACTAAAACCCTTTTAGGGACGCTTGGCAGCAAATGCCCTGATTCACTCGAAAAGCTTCATGCAGAATTGATAAAAACAGTTCGGTGGATTTATTCTGAGAGAAGTGAAACAAGACAGCAATTGGTCATGGATCGCTTGTCGCTAGACATGATTCAGAATAATAATTTCTATATGGAGTTAGCGCAAAATATTGAAATTGCTCTGCAGCAATCACAAGATAGTTATGCGTTTGTAATTCTTGATAGAAAGGATGCCTATCATAAAGAAATGCGTGAACTGCTTAAAGATATGCGTTCGCAAGCTGATATGTATGCATCAAAAGTACGAGATATTGTAGGTAATGTTACCAGAGACACTTTAGGCGTTTTTGCGTTTGTTGGTTATTCCTTCCTAGGAAAGTTTGACAAGGCTAATCTGAATGAATTATTAAAGAGCCACGAGCTTTCGTTATTGGTAAAATTTTTGGCTGGCTATCTTGCGCTGTCGTTTGCGTTGCAGCTCATCATCCACATACGGGATGCTACTTTGACGGCATCGGAGAGCAAAAAATGGCTCAATGTTTTACAGAGATATACCTCGAGAGAAGAGAACAAAGAATCATTTCTTGAACCGATCAAAATAAGACGTCGCACTCTTTATTGGGCGCTTTTCTTTATGGGCTGCATATATATAGCATTGGCTATATCGACTTGGAACTTACCTTACATAGTGCAAAGGCTCCTCACGGCTGTTTGACCCCACGTTAGTACTTGGTGCCGTAATCACCCGGAAGGGCAGTTATGGTGTCTGATGTTGTTCATGCCATGCAGACGGCAACATGCTAATTTAATGAGCTGATAACACAAGGATTTTGCGTGCGCATCCACGATAAAAACACGAATGCACACGAAATAATTGATAAGTATTTGAAATTTAGTGCACGTATTTGCAGCTATTTCAGGTCGGTTTTTGCTCGCGTTTGTTCTTAACTACTTGATACTTATCAAAAACAGATAAGGGCTGGCAGAAACAGGAATCGTATTCGGTCTCTTTTTATCTGCATGAAAGTAAAACTATTTCCCGATTTACCGTTCATCGCAGCGGAAGCCGTCCTGTGCTTCTGTTTTAACCATACCACAACACGGCAGGCGAAAGTCCAGCGCTTTTTGGCTGTTTTGTTAAATTTTCGGATGATATTCGCGTAAGCCGCCAGGGGTTAAAACCGGGATTTTATCGCAATCGCAATTTCATCCAGCAGTCCAAAACGGCGGCGATATTCGGCGCGTTTTTTACTGGCGATGCTTTCCAGGGTTTTACGCTCCATCTGAAGCGGCAACTGCCAGCGGAAGGACGAGAGCTTTTTGCCATCAATGGATGCCCAGAACTCGTCATAGCTGGCGTGGAAATGGCGGCCTTTGCTCAAACGATAGCGCAGGGCGCGAAATACATGGCCTTCATCGCTAACCCCATAAATGGCGCTGATGCCGCTTTGCGCCGTCAGGTTAAAAATAACCTCCATCAGCACGCGTTTTGGAAACAGGCCGTGACAGGCTCGGGTGGCATTTTTGATGGTTTCACGCGTGACACCACGGCGCGGTCCCTGTAAACCACCAATCACCAGTGCAGAACGATCGCCTGCTGGAACGACGCTGAACGTCAGGCTCGCCAGCAGCGTATCTTCTTCATCACAAAGCCAAAGCGTACTTTCGCCTTCACGCTCGGCTTTGGTGGCGGAGGAGGCATAAACGGTATAACCAGCTTCATCTTTTGCGTGAAAGTGGACAACCGGCTGCGCGACTGGGTTCGTTAGCGCGTTTTTAAGTCCTGTATCAGGTAAAGCATCGAGCCAATCGTAGTGATGGATAATGGCATCGGCACGCTGGTTAGCACCCATCCCACGAGCCAGGTACTGTCGATGTGTTTTACTCGGCAAGGTGATTTGCGCAGCCAGCAGCTTATCGAAGTCAGCGCGGCGAGAAAGTGCGCCCAGCATACGATTTGTCGAGGACCAGAATAGCAACGAGCGCAGGAAGAACTTTAGACGGTATTCGCGCTTCGTCCAGATCGGGCCAGGGACAAGCTGCCCGTTGGTCAGCGCGGAGATAATATTGACGGGCTGTGCTTCCGACACATCAATTTGCAGGCTGGTATTTGACACGATGGAGACCTCTTTAGAATTATGGATATATTCTAAGGGCCTGCTTGATGGTATTTAAGAGCGGCTAAACCTTTATTACGCCTTTGTTTACTGACGATTTAAGTTGGCAACATAAACTGCGCCGATGTTATCAATTACGGCCCGGACGCTGGCAAAATGGTAATAATCAGAAGTCTCCGTATTCCCGCGCGGGCGACCAAAAGCTATCGATAAACTCCTCGACCGGATAACAGCCGCCATGGCGGATTCGCTGCTCCTTTCTCGACGTCATGCACTGCTGCTCGGTGTTGTAGACATCTATAACGATGTCGTCACACCCGCCGTCCAGATAACATACAAAAAGTACCAGTGCGAACATCTCATCCTCTGATCTGGCTTCCGTATTGATAGTGTAGGGGATGATTTAACACAGGGGAAATTTGCGGGGATAAATAACCCGCCTTTGGGCGGGTTCTTTTTGAGTCAGGCAAGACGCATGACCCAGGCATCGGACTTCTGATCGTAATGCTCACGGTATAGTACGGAATGTTCACCATCAAGAATGGCTGGAATACTGGTGTCAGCATCCCAAGCGTCTAGCTGCATACATAAATCCGGGTCGGATTTACAGGGGATGGTTAACGTTCGATCGCCTTGAGTATCGCCGCGCAATTCAGCATCGTCGATCTCAAAAGCGCCAATACGCACGCTGGTTTTCGTCATAATGCTCTCCGGAAAATGGCTTAAAATCTGGTACGACCAGTATGATCGCCCATTTTTCAGCGTAGTTCAGGAGAGCAAAAGCGCCAGTTAAAACGTGCGATTTAGTGTTCGTCGCTTTCGCTACCGGTGAATAATCGCCCATCGCGAACCAGCTCACGCGGGTAACTGTTTTTTAGTCTTGAACCGACCTTTTTTGCCAGCCCCAGCGCAAAGCCCTGATAGGTCACAATGACTTCGTCACGCTCAGGCGAGCTGTCCGGATAAATATCGCGTCCGCGATACCATTCTTCGGCTTCTTTGTGCGTTAGGGCAAAGGTATTTTCACCCTTTGCCAGCGCAATAACGGCTTCGTGCTGCCAGCGATAACCTTTGTTATGCACTTCAGCAAGACGAATGCCGATACGTGAAAATCGTACTTTACCAATCAGCGGCTCGATTTCTGTCGGGAAAAGCCACACCTCTTTGTCTCGCTGCCAGAGGCGCTGATGCTCATCCCAGCGCAGGCCAACCTGTTGCGCGGCGGCGGCAATTTGTGCGCTTTCGCGCGTTTTCATTGGGGTGAATGGAAAATTACCTACTTTGAAATTGGGTGCAGGGAGTGGCGTGATCGCGGTGGTTTTACGCAGGTGCGCGACAAAAAATCCTTCACAATCGAAAATCTGCGGGAACACGTGCAGGAAGCCTTCAGGCGTTAGCGCCTCTTTTGCCGATTCAAAAAGTGAGCCTAAGGGCAAGATTTCAACAGCGTCCGGATATTGCTCTTTAAGCCACAGGCAGACCGCCTCGTTTTCGTCACGATTAAGAGTGCAGGTGGAATACACCAGCGTGCCGCCGGGACGTAGCGCGTGAAAGGCGCTGTTAATCAGTTCCCGCTGGGTGGCGGCAATATCAAGATTGCTTGCCACGGACCAGTTTTTTAAGGCGTCAGGATCTTTACGAACTACGCCTTCGCCGGAGCAGGGGGCGTCCAGCAAAATAGCATCAAAGGATTCAGGCAGCGCTGCGCCAAACACCCGGCCATCAAAATGCGTCAGCGCGACGTTATCAATCCCGCATCGGCTGATATTAGCGTGCAGCACCTTCACACGACTGGCGGAATACTCGTTCGCCAGTATTGCACCGCGATTTTGCATTCGGGCAGCAATTTGCGTCGTTTTGGAACCTGGCGCCGCGGCCACATCCATAACGCGTAAAGGTTGATTGTTATCGGCAAACAGCGCAGCGACAGGCAGCATTGAGCTGGCTTCCTGAATGTAAAATAAGCCGCTTAAATGCTCAGCCGTGCTTCCCAGAGGTAACGCTTCTTCATCTTCACGCTCGATCCAAAAACCTTCTTTGCACCACGGCACTGGCGTCAGTTGCCAACGGTAAGGCGATACCAGTTGCAGAAAATCCTCAACGCTAATTTTTAACGTATTGATACGAATGCTGCGGCGCAAAGGGCGCTGACAGGCATCAATAAATGCATCGAAGGAGAGATGAGCAGGAAGAGCCTCGCGCATTTGCGCCAGGAATTCATCAGGAAGAAATACGGAGTTTTGAGCCACGAGCACACCACAGGGAATCATTCAGGGGCGCAGTGTACCACAAAGGCTCCGGTGCATTGGCACCGGAGCCCACCGATTAACGTGGCAGCGCAGTTCCCCACTCACGCCACTCTTTAGGTTCGCTTTCAAGCAGCAGGAAGTGTTTGCCAGGCTGCGCTTTCGGTGCCAACGGCGTACCCGGTGGCGTAGCAAACGCAATACCGCCGCGAATGAACTGGTTAAAGGTGCCGGTTTTCACCACGCCGCCCGTCAGACCGAAGTCGAGTGAGTAACCTGATGCCAGCCAGAAGACGGAGTTATTACGCACCAGATGCTGGAAGCGTTCACTGATCCTCAGGCCAACCATCACGCGATCCGACAACGTGCCTAACGTCAGGCCGGTGACGGTACCCACTTCCAGACCCCGGAACAATACTGGCGTACCAATACTCATTGAACCGGCTTCAGGCACTTCAACCACAATACTCAACCCGTCAAGATAGCGCGAGTCGGTGATGGTGGCTTCCTGAAGCTCAAAGTCGCGGCGGGCATTGCCACGCCCTGGTTCAACGTTGATATAGGGCTGCAAAATGGTGTCGAGATGTTCAACCCCGGCGGCAGAAATCTGCGGCGTCACCACGGAGAATCGCGTTCCGGTACGGGCAAAATTCTGCACATATTCCGGATAAAGTACGGCGGTGGCCTGCACTTCGTTGCGCGCGGTAATCAACGTCAGTTTCTGAATCTGCCCAATATCGATCCCCAGATAGCGGATCGGCATTCCTTCGGCCAGCTTGCCTGCATCAAAGGCGTGCAGGGTTATCTGTCCACCCACCGCACGTGCCGCGGTTTCGGACGGATAGAGGATTCGCTTATCACCTTTACGCTGATTTGCCCCCGCACCGCTCAGGTTGTCGAAGCTAATCGCACCACGTAGCGCGCGGGAAAGAGGAGCGGCCTGCACGGTTAAGCCGCTACCGTTAAGCTGAACTTTTGCCCCTCCCTCGGCCCAGAACACGCTGTTAGCCGTTAGCAATTTGCGATATTCCGGTTTGACATGCAATTCAATATCAAACGCGTCGGCACGCGGGCGCACGGTGATCACTTCCCCAACCTGAAACTTGCGATATAAAACGACAGAGCCAGCCTGAACGTCGGGTAGGGTATCTGCGCTGAGCGTTAGCGTGGTGGTCGGTAAATCGCTCATGCTGTTTTCAATGGCTTTATCAAGATTGGCATACAGCGGATAGTTCTCGCGCATGTCTCCCTTTTGGCCTGGCAAGATGCGAATGCCGCCATTCACCCATTCACTGGCGCTGGCACCGAGGAACTCAACGCCATCAAGGCCGACTTTGATATCCACACGGCTGTTCACCACAAACTTACTGTCGCCGCGCACCAGGTCTCGGTAAACTGGATCAACTGCGACGGAAAACGTAACGCCTTTTTCCGTCAGTTTGCGCTCCAGCACCTGACCGACCTGAACACCGTGTAAAATTAACGGCTGACCGGCTTCAATACCGTAACTCTCCGGAGCATAAAGCGTCAGAGTCATTACGCCTGGCTTTTGCAGCAGGGCTTTATCGGCAGGGGCAATCACAAAATTGTTGTTGGGTTGGCCTTCACCGGGAATCAGCTCAAACGTGGTGCCCGTCAGCAGGCTACTGATGCTGGCGTCGCTCAACGACAGCTTAGGACTGCGCATCTCAATGCGGGTCTTTTCGCGTAACAGATCGACCACGCTCGGATCGACCGTCATTTCACCGGTAACTGAGCCGCCAGGGTTGAGGGTCATTTTGGTTAACTGTCCCACCTCCAGACCCTGATACATCAGCGGCGTCGAGCCTGCTTTCAGGCCTTTCGCATCAGGGAGCACCAGCTTAACGATCACACCACGCTGGCTGTGTGCCAAATCAGCATACAGACCAAACTCGTCATCAGCGGCGGCTGATTTAGAACCTTCAGGGGAGTCGAAAGCAATCGCGCCGTTAACCAACGCGGCGAGGCTTTCGAGCTTCACTTTGGCTCCGCTTAAGCTTACGTCGGCATCGACGCCCGAAACGTTCCAGAAACGGCTGCCTTTTTTCACAAGCGTTGTGAAACGGCGCTCGATCAGAACGTCAATGGTTACGCCCTGTTTATTGGGATTGATCGCATAGTCATAAACGCGCCCGACGGGAATCTTGCGGAAATAGACCAGCGAGCCGCTGTTAAGCGACCCCAAATCGGGCGAATGCAGATGAATCATCAGATCGCCGTTGTTGAGCCGGTATTTCGGCTGCGTATCCAGGGCGGTGAAATGTTCCTGAGGCTCACCTTTTCCGGGCATCATGCCGATATAGTTCCCGCCAACGAGAGCGTCCAGACCGGACACGCCCGCCAGAGACGCTTTTGGCGTGACCAGCCAGAACTGCGTTTCGCTGCGTAACGCATCCTGCATATCGGACTTAATGCTGGCACTCACCTGGATTTTATTCAGGTCCTTACCGAGTCGGATATCCTGGACCGTTCCCACCTCGACGCCCTGAAAACGAACAGGCGTGCGCCCGGCAACAATGCCGTCCGCTGTCTGGAAATCAATCGTGATAGTGTTGCCGCGATCTTCATAACTGGTCCAGATTAGCCAGCCTGCAATCATTAGCGCAATGACGGGCAGCAACCAGAATGGTGAAATACGACGTTTAGTTTTGATTCTCGCTTCAGTCGGCGAAGCGGGCGTTTCCTGACTCATGTGCATCCCAAAGTAAGCGGCTATCCAGCCATTCCACTGCAAGAATAGTCAATATCACCGCAGAGCCGAAATAAAAAGCCGCGGGTCCCATTGTAAAAGCGAGTAACTGGTCGCGATTTATCAGCGACATCATCAACGAAATAACAAACAAATCCAACATTGACCAGCGGCCAATCCAGGTCACAAAGCGCAGCAACAGAATGCGTGCGCGTAAACCTTGCTCACATTTAAACTGAATGCTAATCAGCAAGGTAAACATCACGATGACTTTCGTAAAAGGCACCAAAATACTGGCAACAAAAACCACTCCGGCAACGGCGAAATTACTGTGCGCCAGGGAAACAATACCGGACATAATCGTATCTTCCTGCCTCGCCCCGTTGACATAAATAACCGAAATCGGCAGTAAATTAGCGGGGAAGAGCAGCACCATCGACGCAATCAGCGCGGCCCAACATTTTTGCAGACTATTATTGCGCCTCAAGCGCAAAGGGATATGGCAGCGCGGGCAGCGGCCACGCTCATCGGGCAGTCCGGTGAAATGGCATCCCAGGCAGGCACGCAAATTCGGGTCGGGGCGCGTGGCCGGGCGCTGCGGATAAAAACGCTCCCACAGCTGCTCAACGTTAAGATGAATCAGCGTCAGGATGCTAAGTAATACCAGCGCGATAAACGCGAACAGACCGACGCCCGGCTGCAAAAAGGCATAGTCCTGTACTTTTATCGACGCCACCCCGATGCCCACAAGATAGATATCCAGCATCACCCACTCTTTAAGCTTCTCCAGCATCAGTAACACAGGTCGCAAATTCATGCCCAGAATGTTACCAAACCACAGATAGGCGATAGCTGCGACCAGCACGACAGGAGCACCTACCGTACAGAAGAGCACCATTGCTCCGGTCAATGGATCGCCCTGTTGGGTCATTTGCCAGATGCCCTGCAAAAGGTTGGCATCAATACGCACCCCCAGCAGATAGAGCTTAAGCAACGGCTCGCTCCACGCGAAAGGCATGAGGAGTATCATGGTCACGGCCATGGCCGCCAAACGGGTTAAGGACCAGTCTCGTCCGTCGCGAATTTTTGCGTCGCAACGAGGGCAGTACGCGCTCTGGTGCGATTTCATCTTCGGCAACATAAAAAGCGTATCGCACTGTGGGCAACGCTGATAATGTGCACGAGGTAGCGCATCGCTGACCGAATGGACAGTGATCTTTTTAGCCGGTGTGATTTTGGGATTTTTGAGTGCCATCAGTCGCGCATAAAAGGATTAATTAACGTTATATTAACTCATATCAGGATTCATCTTGAGAATGAGCGCATTTAATGTTTATTTTAATAGGCTATGCTCTATTTTTTTGTAAGACAACCAAGTGATTGAATAATGAACAAAACAGAATTCTACGCGGATTTGAACCGCGATTTCCAGGCATTAATGACAGGGGAAACCAGCTTTTTAGCCACGCTGGCCAATACCAGCGCGCTGCTGTTTGAACGCCTGTCTGATGTGAACTGGGCTGGTTTCTACCTGCTGGAAGGTGAAACGCTGGTGCTCGGACCGTTCCAGGGCAAGCTTGCCTGTGTGCGAATTCCCGTAGGCCGTGGCGTATGTGGTACTGCAGTGGCTCAAAACCAGGTTCAACGCGTTGAAGATGTTCACGCTTTTGATGGCCACATTGCGTGTGACTCGGCAAGTAATTCTGAAATTGTTCTGCCGCTGGTGGTTAAAAATCAGATTATTGGCGTTCTGGATATCGACAGCACCGTGTTTGGTCGCTTTAGCGATGAAGATGAGCAGGGGCTTCGTGAGCTGGTCGCTCATCTGGAAAACGTATTAATCGCAACCGATTATCAAAAATTCTTTGCGAGCGTCGCAGGATAATCAACGGATAACGTAGCATTTACTGATAGCGTCATTATAATGTCGCCTGTTCATGCCTGCGGCTAGTTGGCAACGTCCGTTGTAATCAGGAAATTTCATGGAAAATCAACCTAAGTTGAATAGCAGTAAAGAAGTCATCGCATTTCTGGCCGAGCGTTTCCCACAGTGCTTTAGTGCTGAAGGCGAAGCTCGTCCCCTGAAAGTCGGTATTTTTCAGGATTTGGTGGCGCGTGTTGAAGGTGAGATGAATCTCAGCAAAACTCAGCTCCGTTCTGCCTTACGTCTTTATACTTCAAGCTGGCGTTACCTTTACGGTATCAAAGCTGGCGCATCGCGTGTCGATCTCGACGGCAACCCTTGCGGTGAGCTAGACGAGCAGCACGTTGAGCATGCTCGTAAGCAGCTTGAAGAAGCCAAAGCGCGCGTTCAGGCGCAGCGTGCCGAGCAGCAAGCGAAAAAACGCGAAGCGGCGGCAGCAAACGGTCAGGAAGAAACGCCTCGCCGTGAACGTAAACCTCGTCCTGCGCCACGTCGCGCGGAGAATAGCGAGCGTAAACCACGTGCTGATAAACCAGCCGCTAAAGCACAGCGTGCGCCTCGCGAAGAACAACGCCACACTCCGGTTTCTGACATTAACGCGTTAAGCGTAGGTCAGGCTCTGAAGGTGAAAGCGGGTAACAATGCGATGGACGCCACCGTACTCGAAATCACCAAAGATGGCGTTCGTGTGCAGCTGACTTCTGGTATGTCAATGATTGTACGCGCAGAACACTTGGTGTTCTGAAACGGAGGCCAAGTCTGGCATGAACACTCTTTTTAAGATCACCGCGCTGGCTGGCCTGTTTGCCATAACAGGCCACGCTTTCGCTGTGGACGATATTACGCGTGCCGATCAAATTCCGGTGTTAAAGGAAGAGACTCAGCACGCGACGGTCAGTGAGCGCGTAACATCGCGCTTCACGCGTTCCCACTATCGTCAGTTCGATCTCGATCAGGCCTTTTCGGCCAAAATCTTCGATCGCTACCTGAATTTGCTTGATTACAGTCACAACGTGCTGTTAGCGAGCGATATTGAACAGTTTGCAAAACGTAAAACCGAAGTCGGTGACGAGCTGCGCAGCGGTAAGCTGGATCTGTTCTACGACTTATATAATGAATCGCAGAAGCGCCGTTTTGAACGTTATCAATACGCGCTGAAAGTGCTGGAACGTCCAATGGACTTCACCGGCACTGACAACTTTAATCTGGATCGCAGCAAAGCGCCCTGGCCGAAAGATGAAGCCGAGCTTAACGCACTGTGGGACAGCAAAGTTAAATTCGATGAGCTCAGCCTAAAGCTCACCGGAAAAACTGAGCAAGAGATCCGCGAAACCCTAACTCGTCGTTACAAATCGGCGATCCGCCGCCTGGCTCAGACCAACAGTGAAGATGTTTTCTCGCTGGCCATGACCGCATTTGCTCACGAAATCGATCCGCACACCAACTACCTTTCCCCTCGTAATACCGAACAGTTTAATACTGAAATGAGCCTGTCTCTGGAAGGTATTGGCGCGGTGTTACAAATGGACGAAGACTACACGGTCATCAACTCCATGGTAGCAGGCGGCCCGGCCTCGAAAAGCAAAGCGATTAGCGTCGGTGACCGTATTGTTGGCGTTGGTCAGACGGGCCAGAGTATGGTCGATGTGATCGGCTGGCGTCTTGACGATGTCGTTGCGTTGATCAAAGGTCCAAAGGGCAGCAAGGTTCGCCTTGAGATACTGCCGGCGGGTAAAGGTACTAAAACCCGTATCGTGACCCTGACCCGCGAGCGTATTCGTCTAGAAGACCGCGCCGTGAAGATGACCGTGAAAACGGTCGGCAAAGAGAAAGTCGGCGTTCTTGATATCCCAGGTTTCTACGTTGGTTTGACGGACGATGTCAAAGTACAACTGCAGAAGCTTGAAAAGCAAAACGTCAGCAGCGTGATTATCGATCTGCGTACCAACGGTGGTGGTGCATTGACGGAAGCGGTATCGCTTTCCGGGCTGTTTATCCCATCAGGTCCAGTTGTTCAGGTGCGTGATAACAACGGTAAAGTGCGTGAAGATGCCGATACCGATGGCGTGGTTTACTACAAAGGCCCGTTGGTCGTATTGGTTGACCGTTTCAGCGCCTCGGCTTCTGAAATCTTTGCCGCTGCGATGCAGGATTATGGCCGCGCGCTGATTGTTGGCGAGCCAACGTTCGGTAAAGGTACCGTTCAGCAGTATCGATCGCTGAACCGCATTTACGACCAAATGCTGCGCCCTGAATGGCCCGCTCTGGGTTCTGTGCAATACACCATTCAGAAGTTTTATCGTGTGAATGGCGGCAGTACCCAACGTAAAGGCGTGACCCCGGATATTATGATGCCAACCGGCACTGAAGAGACGGAAACTGGCGAGAAATTCGAAGACAACGCGTTGCCGTGGGATAGCATCAACGCTGCCACCTTCGTGAAGTCTGGCGATATGACTCAGTTTGGTCCTTCACTGCTGAAACTTCATAACGAACGTATCGCGAAAGATCCGGAATTCCAGTACATCATGAAGGACATTGCGCGGTTCAATGCCCTGAAAGAGAAAAGGAATATCGTTTCGCTTAACTTCGATCAGCGTGAGAAAGAGAACGCGGAAGATGACGCAACCCGACTGGCGCGCATCAACGACCGCTTCAAACGCGAACGTAAGCCGTTGCTGAAGAAACTGGACGATCTGCCGAAAGATTACCAGGAGCCAGATCCTTATCTGGACGAGACGGTACACATCGCTCTCGACCTGGCTAAGCAGGAAAAAGACAAACCTGCAACGCAGCCGGCTCCGGCAAAATAGACCTGAACAGGCACAAGAAATTGTGCCTGTTTTTTTTAGTTCTGCATCCTCCCGTAAGTAAGCCATTAAACAATGTAAAGTTGTGTCTTTCTGGTGACTTACGCATGTCGAATCCTTGAAAATGGCCACAATACCCATACGATGTGGGTAATCGCATAGTGCGTTTTGTTCAACAGAGGTTAAAAGAAAATTATGATGCGAATCGCGCTCTTCCTGCTCACCAACCTGGCGGTTATGGTGGTTTTCGGGCTTGTGCTAAGCCTGACGGGAATTCAATCAAGTAGCGTTCAAGGCCTGCTGATTATGGCGCTGCTGTTTGGTTTTGGTGGTTCCTTCATCTCGTTGTTGATGTCGAAGTGGATGGCGCTGAAATCCGTAGGCGGTGAAGTTATCGAGCAGCCGCGTAACGATATGGAAAAGTGGTTGATGAATACGGTCGCGCAGCAGTCGCGCCAGGCGGGCATTGCTATGCCGCAGGTTGCGATTTATCACGCGCCGGATATCAACGCCTTTGCAACAGGTGCGCGTCGAGATGCGTCGCTGGTTGCGGTCAGCACAGGTTTGCTGCAAAACATGAGCCGTGATGAAGCTGAAGCGGTTATCGCGCATGAAATCAGCCATATTGCTAACGGTGATATGGTAACCATGACGCTGATTCAGGGCGTGGTGAACACCTTCGTTATCTTTATCTCACGCATCCTGGCGCAAATTGCCGCTGGCTTTATGGGCGGTAACCGTGATGAAGGTGAAAGTAGCAACGGTAACCCGATGATTTACTTTGTGGTGGCCATGGTGCTTGAACTGGTCTTCGGGATTCTGGCGAGTATTATCACCATGTGGTTCTCTCGTCACCGCGAATTCCATGCCGATGCCGGTTCTGCAAAACTGGTGGGTCGTGAGAAGATGATTGCTGCACTGCAGCGTCTGAAAACCAGCTATGAGCCGCAGGAAGCCACTAGCATGATGGCATTTTGCATCAACGGTAAATCGAAGTCGTTGAGTGAGATGTTTATGACCCACCCACCGCTCGACAAGCGTATCGAAGCGCTGCGTACCGGGGCATATATCAAGTAAGTACCGCTTCACTGAAAACTGGCCGGGAAAGGTGTTATCGCTTCCCGGCCTTTTTTTATGCTTGCGAACGTGGTTGTGTCACGCGTAGCCCACTGATGACGGCGGCCAGAGTGGCAAGGATACCGGCGGTTAACAGGGCAATGTGGGTGCCATTAGTGCCTGACAGATTAAACATCAACGCGACCAGCGCCGCCCCTGAGCTTTGTCCCAGCAGTCTTGCTGTGCCCAACATTCCGCTAGCGCCCCCGCTGCGATGGCGAGGGGCCGCAGACATAATAGTGTGGTTGTTTGGTGACTGGAACAGACCAAAACCGGCACCGCACAGCACCATTCTCCAGATAATGTCCATATCCGTTGGCGTCGCAGGCAGCATCGCAAGTGCAAAAAGACCGGTTGCCATGACCGCTAACCCCAATGCTCCCAGCAGCCCTGCGTGTACTCGTTCGATAAGATAGCCCGCCAGCGGAGCCATCACCATGGTTGCCAGCGGCCACGGTGTCAGCAGTAGCCCCGTCTCTACTTCTGTACGACCAATCACGCTTTGTAAAAAGAAGGGCAGTGACACTAAAGCAAGCATCTGTGCGCAGAATGAACAGATTGAAGTGCCAATCGACAGTGAAAACAACGGGATACGCAGGAGGTCTACAGGCAGCAAAGGCACCGGTAGCGCCAGTTGACGACGTACAAAAAAGAATCCAATTACCAGCATGGCGACAATCTCAGCACCGATTAGCGTCAGCGACTGGCCCTGGGCGAACCCACTTAGCGCCGTGATCAGCAGACCAAAGGTCAGAGCATTCATGATGGCGCTTGGCAAATCGAAGCGGGGCATGGTGTTTTTTGCCCCGTTTGCCGGAAGAAAGCGCATTGCAAAAAGGAGGGCAACAATGCCCAGCGGTACGTTGATTAAAAACAGCCATTGCCAGGAGGCTACAGAAAGTATCGCAGCGGCGATCGTTGGCCCTGCGGCCGATGACACCGCGACGATGAAGGAGTTAATCCCCATTCCCCGCCCGAGCTGGCTCTGAGGATAGATCAAGCGTATCAATGCGGTATTCACGCTCATTAGCGCGGCGCCACCGAATCCTTGCGCGATACGTGCGAAGGTCAAGGTATACAGCGAGTCTGAGAGCGCGCAAAAAAGCGAAGTGATGGTGAAGACAACCAGGCCACACTGATAAACGCGGCGATATCCGAACATATCGCCCAGGAAAGAGAACGATAGCAAGGACACCACAATCGCAATCTGGTAGGCGTTAACGACCCAAATTGAACTGGCAGGCGAGGCATTAAGATCATGAGCGATAGTGGGTAATGCCACGTTCGCGATTGCACCATCGAGAACGGCCATAGAAATGCCGATGATAATCGTGGCTATAGCACCGTACCGCTGCGGTAGCGGAACGCCATCAGAGAGATTTTTTTCCATTGGTAATGAAAGGCTCAGCGTGAAATTATTCTTAGTGTCACTATTTTAGCACTGATATTTCGGTTTTATGTCGCAGATTTGTAACGAACCAAACGCAGAACGATTGCAGCGAGCGAGCCGCGAATTTATAATAAAAACCGGTTCTGATTTTTATAAAACACTCGCAATGAGGTGATAAATGGCAATTGCAGATTTGGACAAGCAGCCAGATTCTGTTTCTTCCGTGCTGAAGGTGTTTGGCATCTTGCAGGCGCTCGGTGAAGAGCGTGAAATTGGTATTACAGAGTTGTCGCAGCGTGTGATGATGTCGAAAAGCACCGTTTATCGCTTTTTGCAAACCATGAAGTCACTGGGATACGTAGCGCAGGAAGGCGAATCCGAGAAGTATTCTCTGACGCTGAAACTGTTTGAGTTGGGCGCACGTGCGCTGCAAAACGTGGATCTTATTCGTAGCGCAGATATTCAGATGCGTGAACTCTCGCGTTTGACGAAAGAGACGGTTCACCTGGGCGCTTTGGATGAAGACAGCATTGTTTATATCCATAAAATCGACTCCATGTACAACCTGCGCATGTACTCGCGAATCGGGCGTCGTAACCCGCTTTACAGCACCGCGATCGGTAAAGTACTGCTGGCGTGGCGTGACCGCGAAGAAGTAAAAGAAATCCTCGAAGATGTCGAATACAAGCGCAGTACTGAACGTACCATTACCAGCACCGAGGAGCTGTTAACGGTACTCGACACGGTTCGTCAACAAGGTTATGGCGAAGACAACGAAGAGCAGGAAGAGGGATTACGTTGTATCGGTGTGCCTGTTTTCGACCGCTTCGGCGTCGTCATTGCCGGACTGAGTATCTCATTCCCGACCCTGCGTTTCTCTGAAGAACGCCTGCACGAATACGTTGAGATGCTGCATACCGCTGCACGTAAGATTTCAGAACAAATGGGCTATAACGACTATCCTTTCTGAATCAGATAAATGAAAAACGCCGCATTTTCTGCGGCGTTTTTGTTGATGTGAGATCTGACTTTGATTAACCGTTATCGACAACCATTTCACTTTTTCGTAATACCGGGCAGTTAGATAACCCGATGAACCCGCTACTGGAGTGCAGATACTGCGCCGTGCTGGTTCCTCGTGCCGTGAGATATTTGCACTGGATACCCAGTCCTGCTGCGTTTTCTGTGCTTCCCACAAGCACACCGTAGCCAGTCAATAACAATCCAGTCCACACAATCGCTAGTGCAATAATCGTTCGAATCATTACGTGCATCATTGCCTCTTATTTTTTTACTCATGATGGATTAAGCGTAACCGGTTTACTCTATGAAACAAGTGCATGATTCCGAAAACAAGTTGATGCAGGTACAGTTAGTCTCTGTTTAAGATAACCGTGATAACCTGGCAATATCAGGTCATAAGACGGAGTTCGGAGTGAAAAAAATACGCTGGGTAATTCTGATCGTTGCTTTGATTGCATGCGTCATCCTGTGGACGCAGATGATCAATGTAATGTGCGATCAGGACGTACAGTTTTTTAGCGGCGTTTGTGCAATCAATCAATTTATCCCGTGGTAACACGCATTTTTTGTGAAGATGATTTCCTTCCTCTGCGTCAGTGCTAAAATAGGCGTTTTATTTGAGGTGGTGAAATGGGTGAGTTAATGAGTTCGGGGCTGCTTAACGTAGCTTCGCTGGCGATATCGTTAGTTGTGATGATCGTCGGATTAGTGTTGTGGTTCTTCATTAATCGCGCAAGCTCGCGCACTGACGAGCAGATAGAACTGCTTGAAGCATTGCTCGATCAGCAGAAGCGCCAGAATGCGTTATTGCGTCGTCTCTGTGAAGCGAATGAACCTGAAGAAAAACCAGCGCCGAATGCCCCTGTAGAAGAGGCTAAAGAGGATGAAGATGATTTCATTCGTCTGGTCGCGGAACGCTAAATAGCACAACAGGGGAGGTGGCTGTGGTCTGGAAAAATCCCTGGTACGATCCCTCCCTTACGCACCATACACCTAACGGCTTTCGCAACCCTGGTTTAACGGACCATCAACCAGGTGACCTGGAACGATGGCGCAAAGAGCGAAAGGCGGCAGGTTTGCCGAAGCCGCCCGCGTTAGGCTACAGCGATTTCATACAACAATGGTGGCAACCCGCACAACTCAACGAATTACCTGAAGATGGGGTGTGGTGGTTGGGTCACGCCAGCGTACTGCTTCGACTCAATGAACGCTTTCTTCTGACCGACCCTGTTTTCTCTCGTCGTGCTTCACCAGTGGCTTTCGCCGGGCCAGAACGTAAGACACCCCTTGCCATCACCATTGAACAACTCCCGCTTCTTGATGCCTTAGTCATTTCTCATAATCATTACGATCATCTCGACTCGGCAACGGTACGTCGGCTACTGCAACGATTCCCTGATATCACTGTTTTTGTCCCCTTGGGGCTGGCCGCGTGGTTTCGTCGTCGCGGTGCAAAAAATATTGTTGAACTCGACTGGTGGCAGTGCGTGATTTTCCAGGGGATGACGTTGACCGCTGTTCCGGCACAGCACTGGAGCATGCGAACCTTACAGGACCGCAATCGATCGCTGTGGTGTGGCTGGGTATTTGAAGGTCGTCAACACCGCTTCTGGTTTAGTGGCGACACGGGATATACGCCCGAGCTGTTAGCTATTCCTGAACGGTTGGGTAAGATTGATGCAGCGGCGTTACCCGTTGGGGCCTATGCACCACGATGGTTCATGTCTGGTCATCACATGGATCCGCAGTTAGCGGTTAAGCTCTGGCAACAGATAGGGATGCCAGTGGCGTTTCCAATTCACTGGGGCGTTTTTGAACTGGCGGATGAATCCCTTGATGAACCTGTTGCCGAGCTATATAAGGCGCTTAATAATGTAGTATCAGTTAATGAAAACTTTAGGGTTCTGAAAATTGGTCAATATTTATCCCTTTAAGTCTTAGACGATTTGTTTCCATATATTCTGTATTGCCTCGATTCAGAATAGTTTTATTTTTATCGAAACGTTTCTCTTGCTTTGTTTTGATGCAGATTCATAAAAGTTTCATTATTTTGGTGCATAGGCACAATAATCATCCTCATAACGGGATAGCTCAAGGCAGCGTGGAATAAACAATGTTATTTCATTGTGACAATATCAATCGATACGATGATTTCAGCATAACTTTTCGCAAATTGTTCTAACTTACTTATTGCATTCGACTCGGTTTTTGCGCTTACGCGAGGAAGGAGAGTAGGAGGCTTATGCTAAAAAAGCCTTAGATTACAGCGACTCTATGGTTCCCGCTTGGGTAGTCTATGCCAGCAATTATTCAAGATCTCAGGTGCATAATTGTGCAGGATTTAACAGCCTGGCATCGTAATTTGTGCAGCGGATCGAGACACGTTTAAAAATGGCTTGCCATAATTATCGTTGTATGTGATAACACGTTTTGGGTCAAACGAGGTACAGTTCTGTTTATGTGTGGCATTTTCAGTAAAGAAGTCCTGAGTAAACACGTTGTCGTTGAATACCGCTTCTCTGCCGAACCTTATATTAGTGCCTCAAGCAGTAATGTCTCAGTTTTATCTAAGTTAATGCCTGCGGGCGAAGAAAACACTCTAAGGAATTTTGCAAATGGCAAAGATTAAAGGTCAAGTTAAGTGGTTCAACGAATCTAAAGGTTTTGGTTTCATTACTCCTGCTGACGGCAGCAAAGATGTGTTCGTACACTTCTCTGCAATCCAGGGTAACGGCTTCAAAACTCTGGCTGAAGGCCAGAACGTTGAGTTCGAAATTCAGGATGGCCAGAAAGGTCCGGCTGCTGTTAACGTAAACGCGATCTGATCGAATCAATGCTGATTTAGAGACGCTCTGGCGTTTCATCCTCAGACATAAAGCCTCGCAAATGCGGGGCTTTTTAATACGTTTTTTTTCAAAATGTTACCGATGCTGTTCCTGTTAGCAGTTTGTTGCAAAACTGCGATGTCTGAAGCATTGTTTCCCGTCAATAACTTCTCTTTTTCTCGTTAAATCAGGGCGTTGTTTAATCAGACCTGGAGCACAGGTGAAAAAGAACGTCTTGAGCTCTGCCGGTAACTTTACGCCGGCTCGTTTTGCATTACTTTGCCTCGCTATTTTCCTTAGCCTCGCGTTTCTTCTTGGGCGTGTTGCCTGGCTACAAATCATTAAACCTGACAATCTGGTTAAACAAGAAGATATGCGCTCGCTTCGTGAGGTTGCCATTGATGCCCCGCGAGGCATGATTACCGACAGAGAGGGTAGGCCGCTTGCGGTGAGCGTGCCGGTAAGAGCCGTTTGGGCCGATCCCAAAACGGTACTGGCAAAAGGTGGGGTTGGCTTTGATGATCGCTGGCGGGCGCTGGCGACGGCATTACACATCTCACTGAGCACGCTCGCGGCGCGTATTAACAGCAACCCCAAAGGGCGCTTTATTTACCTTGCCCGGCAGGTCGACCCCACTCAGGCGCAGTGGATTGACAGGCTCAATCTGCCCGGTATCAACCTGCGCGATGAATCTCGACGTTTTTATCCAGCCGGACATGTGGCGGCGAATCTTCTTGGCTTCACCAATATTGATGGGCAAGGTATTGAAGGAGTAGAGAAAAGCTTTAACACTCAACTCACAGGGAAAGCGGGAGTCCGTCGTGTACGCGAAGACCGTTACGGGCACGTTGTTGAAAACCTGACTGAAGTTCCTGCCGTACCTGCGCACAATATCGCTCTGAGTATTGATGAGCGCCTGCAGACCATCACGGAAGACGCGTTAGATAACGCAGTGGCGTGGAACAAGGCTGAATCCGGTGCCGCGGTATTGATCAACGTGCAAACTGGCGAAATTCTCTCAATGGCGAGTTTCCCGGACTTTAACCCCAACAACCGTGATGGCGCGACGCTGGATGACTTTCGCAATCGTGCCATCAGCGACACCTTTGAACCTGGCTCAACGGTTAAGCCGCTGGTTTTGATGACGGCGCTCCAGCAGGGGCTGGTCCAGCCAGACAGCGTTATTGATACACATCCGTATACCCTCGATGGCCACCGTATTCGTGACGTGGGCTATTATCCGGAGCTGACGCTGACGGGTATTCTGCAAAAATCCAGCGATACAGGCGTTTCCCGCCTGTCGCTGGCAATGCCAATTCAGCATCTGCTGGATACCTATAAAGGTTTTGGGTTCGGCACCACCACCGGACTCGGGTTAACCGGCGAAAGCAGCGGGCTGCTTCCGCAACGCAAGTTCTGGAGCCAACTCGATCGCGCAACGTTCGCTTTTGGCTATGGTTTGATGGTGACGCCTCTGCAACTGGCACATGTTTACGCTACGGTGGGCAGCTATGGTCTTGAGCGCCCATTGTCGATTACGCGAATCGATCCGCCGGTTATGGGGCATCAGGTGATGCCTGAAGATATCGTCCATCAGGTCGAACATATGATGGAAAGCGTCGCACTCCCTGGCGGCGGCGGAATCAAAGCGGCAGTCCGCGACTATCGCGTCGCAGTCAAAACGGGGACGGCTAAAAAAATCGGTGATGACGGGAAATACATCGACAAATATATCGCCTATACGGCGGGTGTAGCGCCTGCCAGCCATCCAAAGTTTGCGCTGGCGGTGGTGATAAACGATCCTGAGAATGGTCGCTATTACGGTGGCGCGGTTTCCGCACCGGTCTTCAGCCAGATTATGGGGGACGTATTACGTATTGAAAACGTTGAGCCCGATGGATTAGCGGCGGATTCCAGTCATCTTATCGTGATGCGCTAACCCAGGCGTTTTATACCGGGGCGATTAGCGTTACACTTTCGCCCTTTGATACAGCACCGGAGTGACCATGTCTTTCAGTTGTCCCTTATGCCACGCGCGGCTAACGCTCGCAGATAATAGTTTGACCTGTCCGCAGGGGCATCGATTTGATATGGCGAAAGAAGGGTACGTTAATTTGTTACCCGTTCAGCACAAACGTTCCCGCGATCCTGGTGACAGTGCGGAGATGATGCAGGCGCGTCGTGCCTTCCTGGACGCCGCGCATTACGAGCCTCTTCGTGATGCTGTTGCACAATGGCTGACCAAAATGCTGACTGAACATGCCACCTCGATCCTGGATATTGGTTGTGGTGAGGGATATTACACGGCGACGTTCGCCGACGTGGCGGCACGATTTGGCGCTACCACCGTGGGTCTGGATGTGTCTAAATCAGCTATCCGCGCCGCCGCAAAGCGCTATCCGCAGGTGACATTTTGCGTCGCATCCAGCCACCGATTACCTTTCGAAGAGGCAACTCAGGATGCTGTTATTCGTATCTATGCCCCCTGTAAAGCTCAGGAACTGGCGAGAGTCGTTAAACCGAACGGATGGGTTGTCACCGTCACGCCAGGGCCACGGCATCTGATGGAGATGAAAGGGCTGATTTACGACGAGGTGCGTTTACATGCGCCACATTCCGAGCAACTGGAGGGTTTCACGCTTAAACATGAGCAGTCTTTAGGCTATGAAATGCAGCTGACGGGCACTGAGGCCGTTGCTCTGTTGCAGATGACGCCTTTTGCCTGGCGGGCAAAGCCGGAAGTGTGGGAAGCGTTGGCAAAACAAACAGAATTTCGCTGCCAGACGGATTTCAGTATCCACTGCTGGCAGCGCGACGTCTAATTAACCAGCGTAATGCGACCAGAGAATTTGCGTACCAATTCCAATTAATACCACACCACCGAGGATCTCGGCTCGTTTACCAAGCAGCGGGCCGATAAATCGACCAACCATTATACCAAGCGTAGACATGATTAATGTGGCACAACCGATCGCCAATGCGGTGGCAATAATATTGACCTGAAGGAAGGCGAGTCCCACGCCGACGGCCATCGCGTCGAGGCTGGTTGCGATAGCGGTGGTGACCAGCAGCCAGAAACCATGGCGATGAAGCGGGGCTTGATCCTCATCTGTGTTTGCGCGAAAACCTTCGATAACCATTCGCCCACCCAGGAACACCAATAAAATAAACGCAATCCACTGGTTCCATTCGAGGACAAACTGACTGGCAAGCATACCGAGCCCCCAACCGATAAGTGGGGTGAGCGTCTCAATCGCGCCAAAAATAAGGCCAGTGCGCAGGGCTTCGGAGAATTTAGGTTTATGCAGCGTCGCGCCTTTACCGATGGAAGCAGCGAAAGCATCCATGGACATACCAAAGGCGAGAAGGATCGTGGCGGAGATATTCATAACAGCGTCCAGACCGGGGATATCCATATGACACATCACTGCCCCCAGTAAACAGCAGTTGATGCGTCTATGGTCTCGCCTGATTTTTACGCACAATATTTGTGCTGTAATACATCCGTACGCACCACGTTTTTCAACGAGTATGTTGACACGTACATTTCCTGTAGACAGGAAATCGGCTACTCCCCAACGACGGGCGCAACCTTAACATATTTTGAGAATATAAAACAACAACACGGATGTGTTATTTCATTAACTAGTTGATAACGATTTTCATTTAGATTTATCAGTGAAAATAACGTTAATAAATATAAGTTAATTACATCGAGAGATATAGCTATGGCTATATATTGTCTGCGCATTTTATCGGCAGTATATAGCCGATGCTATAAATTTAACTTATTGAGTTTTAACCATAATCTTATAAATCTTTTCAAGGTCATCAATATCTTTCACCCGGATTAGTAAGCGGCGTTGCTCTAATTGCATGACCAGTACACCGTCCTCGGATAAATTCATCTCTTTAATGCGGTTATATTCTATCCACACGTTGGCGAAGAAAAACCCGTGGCTTTTAAAGATGAGTTTTGGTGCGCGGATCCAAAACAGGTACATCGCCATTAATGCCAGCGTACATAATAACCATGTGGTTAATAATTCACCCTGGCTCATCACGTTGTTGTAGATCAGAATGACCAATAATCCAGCGAAGATAAACGCGTCTATCCGTCCACGTCGCAGGAGAGGGACCGTGAGCAGCGTTGCGCCATGTCGACGGGGCATGATGAATTCGTCATAGATGGCATAAGCCAGAAGGGCCACAATAAACACAACCAGTACGATATCCGTAACCGTCATTCATCCTCCAGATAAAAAAACCGGGGGCAAGCCCCCGGTGTATAAAGCCTAAACTTACAGACCTAGCAGGCCGATTGCATAGCCTACAATACCGATAACGAAGAAGCCCACGATTATCCACAGTGCGTTAACTTTCTTACGCAACAGCCACATACAGGCGAAGGTAAGCAGCAACGGCACCAGACCTGGCATCAACTGATCAAGGATGGTCTGCACAGTGGTGACGTTTTCTTTCCCGGTCTGGTCGGTAATACGCGAGACCACCAGCGGGATATTGACGTGCGTCCACTTGTTAACCAACGCCCCCATGACAAACAGGCCGAGAATTGACGCCCCCTCGGTCAGTTTCTGCAGGAAGCCGCCGCCCATATCCTGAACGATATCAACACCTTTCTTATATCCGTACGCTACACCGTAATAACGGGTCAGCAGACGGACGGCGTTGAACAGAATGAAGAACAGCAGCGGACCCAGCAGGCTGCCACTCATCGCAATACCTGCGCCAAGGGCGGCAAATACCGGACGAACGGTACCCCAGAAAATCGGGTCACCTACGCCTGCCAGCGGCCCCATC
>JALCNW010000026.1 GCA_022649305.1 Enterobacter sp. | reverse complement strand
AGAGAGCGACCACAGCATCCGGCCTGAGGCGTAAAGCCCCGAGTTCGCCGCCGAGAGGATCGCCGTCAGGATGACAAAGTTAAAGATATCCGCCGCATACGGAATACCGACCTTTTCAAACACCAGCACAAACGGGCTTTTCTCCACGCCCGCCTGCTGCATTGGAATCAGCGCCGCCAGTACAAACACGGTGCCAATAAAGAACAGGATCAGACGCGCAATGGTGGTGCGGATTGCCACCGGGATAACCTTGTGCGGGTTTTCGGTCTCACCCGCCGCGATACCAATAAGCTCGGTGCCGGAGAAGGCAAAGTTCACCGCCACCATGGTCATCAGGATCGGCAGGCCGCCGTGTGGGAACCAGCCATCGGCGGTAATATTCGACAGACCCGGCGCGGGAGAACCGTCCTGCATCGGGATAAAGCCAAAGATGGCTGCGCCGCCCAGGATGATAAAGGCAATAATGGTGATGACCTTCACCAGTGAGAACCAGAACTCCCCTTCGGCGAAGAAGCGCGTCGAGATAACGTTGAGGGCAAAAATCACCGCGCAGAACACCACGCACCATGCCCAGACGGGCACCTGCGGGAACCAGTACTGCATGCAGAATCCGGCGGCGGTGAAGCTCGATCCGAGCGCCACCGTCCAGGTTAGCCAGTAGAGCCACGCCACGGTGTAGCCGGTCGCTGGCCCAAGATAGCGGGTAGCGTAGACGTGAAACGCGCCGGTTTCGGGCATCGCGACTGAGAGCTCACCCAGGCACTGCATCACCAGCCAGACCACCAACGCGCCGATCGCATACGCCAGCAGCGTGCCCGCCGCGCCGGTGGTGGAAATGATATAGCCCGTATTGAAGAATAACCCTGTGCCAATCACGCCACCCAGCGAGAGCATAATCAGGTGGCGGGTTTTCATGGTGCGCTTTAGCTGCCCATTTTCGTGTTCTGTTTGCATGTTACCTTCTAAACGTATGGACATCTAAACATCCAAAGAAGGTTCGTTATACCGCGATTGTTAACAAAAAGCTAGCCGTGGACCAGACGTAGCCGGGCGCGGCGCGCGCTGAGCCGGGGTTGATTAGTCAGGATCACAGTGAGAATCGGACGCCAGGCCATAAGCACCTCCGTAAAGCAGATGCTTTCAGCATGGCGTCGCGCACAGGCATTTTCGCTCAGTCGAAAGGGGGATGTCCCCTATGACGCCTCACACGAAAAGGTGTCCTGCGCTAATCCAGCGCGATCGCCCCCTCCTTTGTTCTTAAGCAACTTATTGGCGTAGTCGCTCACCAGTTGGTAATTCCGCCAAACCCTTCTATAGTCCTCAGTGTTTCTCAGTGACCAGGACTCCCTAATGCGCTTTAACGGACTGACTAAAGGCTTTTTCATTCTTATTCTCGCCCTCGTAACGTGGGCCTTCTTTGATGTGCTGTCGCCCTACTTCTCTGCGATTTTGTGGGCTGCGATCCTGACCATCATCTTTAACCCGGTAAAAAACAAAATCCGTACCGCGCTGGGCGATCGCAACGGGCTGGCGTCGTTTCTGACGCTCTGCATTATCTGCCTGATCGTCTTTATCCCCTTGATGGTGATCCTCTCGTCGCTCGCCATCGAACTGAACGTGGTCTACACCAAGCTTCAGCAAAACAACACCCAGTTCCCTGAGATCGTGGCCAGCATATTTAACCGCCTGCCCGGCTGGGCGAGCGGGTTCCTGGCGGACCATAATCTGGATAACGCGGCGCAAATACAGAAAAAACTGTCCGACTTTGCCCTGCAGGGCGGTCAGTATCTGGCGGGCAGCGCATTCCTGATCGGCAAAGGCACCTTTGGCTTTGCGATTATCTTCGGCATCATGCTTTACCTGCTGTTCTTCCTTTTGAAGGACGGGCCGTATCTGGTGCGCCAGATTATGGACTCACTGCCGCTGACCGATTTCGCCAAGCAGCACCTGTTCGCCAAATTTGTTGGCGTATCCCGGGCGACGGTAAAAGGCACCGCTGTGGTCGCCGTAGTGCAGGGTACGCTCGGCGGTATCGCATTTGCGATTGCCGGTATCGACGGCAGCGTGCTCTGGGGCGCGCTGATGGCGTTCCTCTCGCTGGTGCCTGCGGTGGGCTCTGCCATTATCTGGGTTCCGGCGGCGATTTACCTGTTCGCCACGCACCAGCTATGGCAAGGGCTGTTTATCGTCGGCTTCTTCGTCATTATCGTCGGGCTGGTGGACAACATTCTGCGTCCGCTGCTGGTCGGCAAAGATACCAAGATGCCGGACTACCTGATTTTGATTTCCACCCTGGGCGGCATGGAGCTGTACGGTATTAACGGTTTTGTCATTGGTCCGCTGATTGCCGCACTGTTTATCGCCTGCTGGAATCTGTTCTCTGGACGCGATCACGAAGGTAACGCCGAAGAGCTCGACGCAGAATTTATCGAAGAAGGAAGAAATCCTCCAGATTTGTGAATTCGTGACGATAAGTAACAGACCAGGCGGCCATTGGCCGCCTTTTTTTAAACGCAAAATCAGGCGTTTACTATAATTTCAAAAAGACATTCCAGTCATGGCCTAAAAGGATCCAACAGGTGCGTATCGCGACCATAACAAACTGGGCTTACGGTGCTACGGTGTGCCTGACCCTCGCCTCTGGCGTGGTGATGCTAATGGCCTCCAACGCCGATAATGTGGAACGTCAGGCCGTAGAACAACGACAGATTTTCGATCGGCTGACCGAAGAAGTGGAGATGGACGTCTGGGTGCAGTCTGACCTGGCGCGCCTGTACGTCATCAATAAAGATCCCGAGTCGTTGAACGAATATCGGCAAAAAGAAGCCTTGCTGAAGAACGTTGAGCATCGGCTGGTCAAACTCAAAGACAATGGCGCATCGGGCGAAGAGCTGGCGCTGCTGCTTGAGGGTTTGAAAATTGTTGATGAGCTACAGGACGAGCAGCAGGCCGCGCTATCCAGCGTGGCGCGGGGAGAGGAGCCACAGGCGATTGCCCTGCTTTACGGCAAGACCTACGAACAGGAACTCGAACGTGCGCAAAACCAGATAGACCATTTTCGCCAGATGCTGGACAAGCGGGCGCAAACCGCCATTGAAGAAGCCACGCATGCATCGCGTCTTCTGCGAACCCTGTCTGAGGTCATGGTCGGTCTGACCGCCCTGCTGTTTTTATTTGTTCTCGGCTTTATTTTAAAACGCCGCGTATTGCGCCCGGTGGTACGCCTGAGTGATGTGGTCCATCGTCTGGCATCGCAGGATTACGCGGTAGAAACGCCAAACTTTAATCAAATCGATGAGATCGGCGATATGGCGCAAGCCATTCATATTTTTCGCGAAAACGGCCTGGTACGCCAGCGTCTGGAAAAAGAGCGCGACGCCGACTGGGCGATTCGCGAACTGCTGGCACGCATGACTCAGCGCCTGCAAGGCTGCGAGAATTTCGCTGACGTTATCAACGTCGCGCAGCTTTTTGCACCCAATATTGCTCCCGGCATTTCGGGAAGATTATATATTCTCGACCGCGATCCGTGGCAAATGCGCTGCGTCGCCGAATGGCTGTCGCCAGAAGGTAAACAGGAACCGTTCCATCCCGACGAGTGCTGGGCGGTACGACGCGGGCAAAGCCACCCGCCGGTGAATGGCGAACCCGATATCGCCTGCTATCACCTACCTGAATCGAGGGCGAACCAATCGTTGTGTGTTCCGCTGATCGCCCAGGGCGAGGCCATTGGCCTGCTCTCATTCCAGAATATCACCCCGGAAACTGCGCCTTCCCGCGCCTATCTCGAACTGATGGCCGAAGCGCTGGGACTCGCCCTGGCTAACCAGCGCCTGCGCGACGCGCTGCTGGAAAAAGCGCTGTACGATCCGTTAACCGGCCTGCGTAATCGTCATCATCTTGAAGACACTATGCGCACTCAAATCAGCCAGGCGATACGCAACAACGAACCCGTAAGCTGCCTGATGATCGATATCGATCACTTCAAAAACATTAACGATCGCTTTGGTCATGAGGCTGGTGACCGGGTAATCAAAAGCGTCGCAGCCATTGTTCAGCGTGCCGCTCACGACAACGGCGTCGCCTTCCGCTACGGCGGCGAGGAGTTCCTGGCGCTGCTGACGGGCCAGGACGAAGCAGGGGCTCACGCCTGCGCAACGGAGATTTACAACGGCGTGCATGGCCTGGCGCTGCGTTACGGATTGTCGGACATTGGCCCGGTGGATGTGTCTATCGGCATCGCCAGCTATCCGCAGCACGTGCAGAGCGACAACCTGCTGCGCGCGGCAGACGTGGCGCTGTATCGCGCAAAAGAGCTGGGAAGAGCGCGGATTGTCAGCTTTGGGATGCTGGATAAGGGGTAAGCGCTGTTCGGCCAGGAACGGCCTTTGGTCATTTTTGGCTAAATGCCGACGGTCTCCATGCGCAGAGGGTAGCTTCTGCGCCTTGCTGATAACTGTGACGCATTGATTCAAATCAAATTATTTGTCATAATTATATAAAGATGGTCAAATATTTTGAAGTGCCACAGGGATGCATGTGGCGCATTACCCGAAATTACGGAGCTAGAATGAAGTTTGTATTTGCCTTTATGTTAAGCATGACGCTATCAGGATGTACGGCGAGCGACTGGATTGATGCCGCAGGCGGAATCATGCAGGCCCAGGATAAACACGAAAAAGACTCCAGAAATAAGCGCATTAAAGCTGCCAATAAAGCCGCCGGATATTAGTTCCAGCCGCCTTTAATGATTAAGTCCTGCCTTTATCTTACGCCGTTATAATGAAATCGGTACGGGTCAACTATGATCATTGGATTGGATGTTGACCCGTTGTTATCCAGAAGAAGAAACTCACCGTATCAATGAATTTTGCATCAGCATCGGCATAGGTGCTGGCATTATGCCCGCCATTTTTATCGGCCAGTACCAGCACCGGAATGTTCCACCGTTGGTTAATCTCTTGCAGGCGGGCTGCGAACTTCGCCGTCTGCCATGGCGACACACGTTGGTCGTGGAGGCCAACGGTCAACAGCACGGGAGGATATCGAGTGCCTGCATGAAGATGTTCGTAGGCATCTATGTTCAACAAATCGCGCTTCCCCTGGGGAGTGAAAGGCGACCCGATCTCCTCAAAATTCATCGACCCTATCGGAATTTTATCCAGCCTGCTGGTATTCAACATACCAACATCTATCGCCACGGCAGAAAAAAGCTCAGGACGAAGAGTCATTGCCATGCCAATAACAATTCCGCCCGCGCTCTCACCGCTGATAACCAGCTTTGAGGGCGATGTGTATTTGTTTTCAATCAGATATTCAGCACAACGGATAAAATCATTAATTGAATTTTTTTTATTTCCCGCTCTGCCCCCATCATGCCACGCCGGCCCAAGCTCTCCCCCTCCCCGAACGTGAGCAATCGCGATGGCTCCCCCCTGTTCAAGCCAAAGCAGACGCGAAGTATCGAAGTCAGGAAATATACTGACGCCATACGCCCCATAAGCAGTCAGCCAGGTTGGCATCGTTCCATTCCGCTTAAGGCCTTTGCGATGAATAAGGGTCAGGGGGATTCGCACATTATCTTTTGTGGTCACCCATCGTTCTTCAACCTCGTAATCTGAAAATGAAACCTTGGCTTGAGCGATCAATCCCGTATTAGTGAGGCTCCGATTTTGAGGGGTAAAGCGATAAATAGTCGGTGGCGTCAGCCAGCCCTGCTGAGTGAACAATATATCCTCTCGGTCGTTGCTGGGGAATACCGCACTCACCTCCTCATCAGATGGGATGTCTATATTTTGGTGTTGATTGATATCTTCAAATGGAATACGCACGAATTTATGCACGCCAGTATCATGGTAAGTGATATAAAGCGAGTCTCGGCTGGTGCTGAGCCCGGTCAGCTCGCCATTTGACCAGCTGATCATTTTTGTTCTGGCCTCTTTAGGCGCATCGAGATTCAATCGGGAGATGTCATATCCCGACGATGAATTATAGCCAGCCAGATATAGCCATTTCCCTGCATAAACAAAACTCGAAATATTCTCGTGCACATCGATGATTTTTCGCCAGTGTAACCCTTCCACGTTCCCAGGATTTTTTTTAGCTAAAAACAGATCCCCACCATAGCCACCAATCGATCTGGAGACATAGACAAGCAGATAATGGGAATTAGCCGAGGAGTACAAATTGATATTTTCACAGGATAGCTGTTTGAGTTCATCAATGCTTTGCCAGTCGAATACACTGACATCATTTCCTTCGCCCAAACGATGAAGATAGACCTTATCACAGGTTTGCCGCCCCTTACTTTCGGCAGCATCATTCAGGCTATAATAAAATGACTGATTATCCTCAGCCCAAACAACATTAGGATATCGAACCTGAGGAATGCTGTCTTTCAAAACCACACCGTCAGACACCCTAATTATCTTTATGTCCGTACTTTCAAATCCGTTTTTCGATAACCCGTAAGAAATATACTTCCCATCAGGAGATGGGCTAAAGAAATTGATGCCGTAGCCCACAGGAGGGTCAATAATCAGTCGCTCAGGGTCATTCTTATACTTTATAAAAAGCCGCTGATAAGCATATTCCGGCGTCGAACGTAAGTAAAAACGATTGTCGCCCGCATCGTAAATATCAGAGATTGTGGGGCCGCCATTATCTAATGAACTTAACCTCTTTGCGAATACCCTTCTCCAGGGCAGTGAATGAATAATGTTAGCCGACAGGATGGACTGACGATTTAGCCATTCTGCGGTTTGTGAACGATCGGTTTCCATCCAGCGGTAGCGGTCCATATGATCCTCACGTTTGTTCGTGTCAACATTCGCGTGAACGGAAAAGACGCAGCCAATAACAAAGACAGTCACCATTGATAAAATCCCGCGAGTGGATTTTGAAAATACGTCATCACAATGTGTCATGCGGTACACAGTCCAGATTGTTGTATTGATGGTTATTTTTTAATTATCAAAAAATTAAAAACCAAATTTAAATATTTCTAGCGACAACCAGCAGCATGATACACAAACTTAAAAAATGGAATTCATTTAATGGATAACTATTATAATTTTCTTATCTTATGATTTTTGATCTAGCTCTACGTTTAATATTGAATTTGTGTTATTAAGACATCGCATCTATGTGGCATATATCTTGTAGTGCGAGGCAACCGTTGATGAATGTTCCACAAACAAAATTGGAATTACTTGCAGCCATTGATAAAAACTTCAATACATTACTGCGTTATCTGCACTCGATCCCCTTAGAAGCGACGTCAGACAACTCAATGGTTGGGCACGCCAAGGGCACGGAAATGAGCGTTCACGACCTGGTTTCCTATCTGCTGGGGTGGAACGCCCTGGTCGTAAAATGGATCGCGGCTGACGAGAAAGGCTTGCCTGTTGATTTCCCTGACACCGGTTTTAAGTGGAACCAACTTGGCCTTCTGGCTCAAAAATTTTACGCAGACTATAAAGACTTAAGCTACGTCTCGCTACTCGCTGAGCTCGAGGCGGTACAAGTTGAAATCGTAAAATGCATTGAAAAACGCAGTGACGACGATTTGTATGGTCACCCCTGGTACTCAAAATGGACCATGGGACGAATGATCTCATTGAATACCTCCTCACCCTATGCCAATGCTGCTGCCAGATTAAGAAAGTGGGCAAAAATGAAGAATATCAGCTTAAATAAAAACCGGCGCATTTAGCGCCGGTCTGTTCAAGGTAAACACCGTTAGGCATCAAGCATGGGTGACGGGTTTGTCCTCCGTTTTCACCTGTGCATTTTCCAGCATACGGCGCACCGGTACGATCAGCACGGCCAGCACCGCGGCGCAAATCAGCAGCGCGATAGAACAGCGAGCAAAGAGATCCGGCAGCATATCGAGCTGATCGGCTTTGACGTGACCGCCAATCAAACCCGCCGCCAGGTTACCCAGTGCGCTGGCGCAGAACCACAGCCCCATCATCTGACCACGCATTCTTTCCGGGGCCAGCAGCGTCATGGTCGCCAGACCAATCGGACTCAGGCACAGTTCGCCCAACGTCAGCATTAAGATACTGCCCACCAGCCACAGCGGCGATACGCCTGCTCCACCGCTGCTCAGCACGTTCTGTGCCGCCAGCATCATCACACCAAAGCCCGCCGCCGCGCACAAAATACCGATAACGAATTTGGTGATACTGCTCAGGCGCACGTTGTTGCGGGCCAGCATCGGCCAGGCCCAGCTAAATACCGGTGCCAGCAGAATGATGAACAGCGCATTGATCGACTGGAACCACACGGCAGGAATTTCAAAATCACCGATCATACGGTTGGTGTAGTCGTTCGCGAACAGGTTAAACGACGTTGGTTTTTGCTCAAACGCGGACCAGAAGAAGGCCGCAGAAACCAGCAAGATAAAGCAGACCAGCAGTCTGGCACGCTCTTTACGGTTCAGCCCGGCAAAGACGAACAGATAGATGAAGTAGAGAATGACCGAGGCCGCAATGACGTAAACCAGCGTGCTGGCAACGGCGACCGGATTTATCACGATAACGCCCTGCGCAATCAGCGTGATAACGATAGCGACACCGACCGCCAATACCAACAGCCATGCGCCAACGCCTTTTTTCTTCGCCACTGGATTGTTCCAGGTGGAATCCAGGCCGACTTCGCTGTCGTAGCGTTTCATTGCCGGTACGGCAAACACGCGGAAGATAACTAAAGCGACCAGCATCCCGATACCGCCGATGCCAAAGCCCCAATGCCAGCCGTGGGTTTTAATCAGCCAGCCGGAGATGAGCGGCGCGATAAACGACCCCATGTTGATACCCATGTAAAACAGCGAGAATCCGCCGTCACGACGGGCGTCGCCTTTTTTATATAGCGTCCCGACCATAACCGAGATACAGGTCTTGAACAGGCCAGAGCCGAGCACGATAAACATCAGACCAATAAAGAACAGGTTGTCGCCCATCACGGCAGACAGCGCAATGGACAGGTGGCCGATCGCAATCAGAATCGAACCGTACCAGACCGCCCTCTGCTGCCCGAGCCAGTTATCCGCCAGCCAACCACCCGGCAGTGCGGCCAGATACATGCTGCCCGCGAAGATACCGACGATGGCAGAGGCGTTTTCGCGCGCCAGTCCCATGCCACCGTCATAAACGGTCGCGGCCATAAACAGGATTAATAATGGGCGAATGCCGTAAAACGAGAACCGCTCCCACATTTCAGTGAAGAACAGTGAGCCGAGCGGGTATGGATGGCCGAAGAAGGTTCGGCTTTCTTTTTGATTAACAGAGGATTGCATAATTCTCCCGAAAAGGTCTGTCATGTTGCTTGCAAACACTGGCATGCATGTCGGCCCTTTATGCTACCGGCCGATCTTTTACATCCAGCGAAATATTATTTAACCATTTGATAACCGGACGGTGGTTTTGTCTAGTGCCGGGGGGTGGACTTTAAGACGAAAATTCGACTAATGTCTAGTTTTACAGATTTTTTGTTGGCTGCACGGGGATAATGATTGACTTAGAGACAGCGTAGATCCACGGCTATTTTATTGAGTTAAAACAATTAATTAACGTCAAATTCCTTATGTAACACCCCGGCTAATGCCGTAGGATTTTCCCAGGACATGGAGTGTCCTGCCTGTGGCACTATTGCTACTGATATGCCCTTATTACTGACGTACTGAAAATCATTGTCCGGTAATGATTGCTCGCCAAAAATCAGTGCGCGTGAACAGGTCAGACTGAGGAAGGTTTCCATCCATGAGGGTGAAGCGCCATCAATCAGGCGTTTGGCTCCCCGCCACATTGCCCAAGGAGCAGCATTTTGGGCCGAACCTTTCCAGGGAGAGGTGTGATTTGCCAGTATATTGTCATACGCTTGCGAAATGAATTCGGCTTCCGGCTTCTCCACTAATAGTCGGCTATATATGCCGCCGCCGGCATGAAAGTTAGGTTCCGACACCACCAGTTTACCCATCCGTTCACGCAATCGATCAGCCACTTCAATCGCAATACTTCCCCCCATACTATGACCATAAATATGGCAAAGAGGGAGCCTCAATGCGTTTATCACCTCGATAACCACTTCGGCCTGATGAGCAATGCTGTAATCATAATCACGCGGTTTATCACTAAAACCATATCCAGGAAGATCAATCAGTATGGCGCGCCTCCCGCCAAATGCCGGATCGGCCACAATGCGTGGATACTCATATGAAGAAGCGCACCCCAGTCCGTGAACAAACACAACAGGAGTCCCTTTCCCCGGTAAATCATGCCAACGAACGTCAGCACCTGCGGTTAACGAAAATAAACTCTGCATATTGTGTCCCTCTGTCTATGCGGGCAGTCGAATGACTTAATAAGCTGAATACTAACAGTTCAGCGAACAACCTCTCCGCTTTTTTATTAACTCCCATTACGGCTGAAGGATAACGACACGATACTCGTCAGATGTTGCGGGAAGGGTGAAAGACCTGATTGCTGAAGACAAGGTCAAACATTTCGGTCTGTCCGAAGCGGGTGCGCAAACCATTCGTCGTGCGCATGCTGTACAACCGGTCACGGCCCTGCAAAGCGAATACTCCATGTGTTGGCGCGAGCCTGAGCAGGAGATTCAGCCGCTGCTGGAGGAGCTGGGTATTGATGCACCGATAATTTTGCAGCCCGTAATGTGTGCAGAAAGAGAAGACAGGGTTTCTCAATGACGTTCAAGCCCTTAGGTTTATTTATACAGAGATCTCAGTGTGAAAAAATCCCCGCAATCCAATGAGAAGGCGGGGTAACTCTGTATTGCTTCCACCAGGGACAGGTTGATGTTGGCTTAGTGCCACCTATCTCCGCCCACATAAACAGTGCCTGTAGCTATATCATTAGAGGTTTTTCACCTCGTAGTCCGGTAGAGAGAATTGAGTAATAAAAGCATTGAGTGCGTTGGTATCCGGCAGTGCGGTCAGTGCCCCTTTGCGAGTTGTCGCAAGGGCACCACAGGCGCTGGCCTGAGCAATTGACTGGCATAGATCTTCAACGCTCTGCGGCATTCCATTATGGGCAATCCAGGCGAGCAAACCTGCAACAAAAGCGTCGCCAGCCCCGGTCGTATCGACACTGTTGACGGTATAGCCATCGAAATGGATGACGCTATCGCGCCAAAGCACCATGGCTCCTTGCTCGCCGTAGGTCACCACTTTGAATTTAGCGGGCAGAGTTTTTAGGGCGTCAAGCGCATGGGTAAAATCGGGAGTGCCTGTTATCCAGTGCCATTCTTCTTCCGAAAGTTTAAGAATATCGGCCTGTGCGGCAAAATGGCGCACCGTCTCAAGCATTTCATGCTTATCGGGCCACATTTGCTCCCGTAAATTCACATCGAAGCTCAGTAATCCCCCACGCTGTTTCACTTTGCTGATGGCGGAGACGAGTGTGTTACGGCACGTCTCGGCGACCAGGGCCAGAGAGCAGAAGTGCAAAATATCATCACTAAAGTCAGGAAGGGCATCAGACGTTAAAAATTGATCCGCGGAGGGATTGGTTAAAAACGTAAATCCGCGCTCTCCAGAGCGACTCAGAGAGACCAATACCGTGCTGGTTCTGCGCTGGTTATCCAACTGGAGACTGACTGTCGAGACGCCTGAGTCTGACAGCGTTTTTTTTAGAAAATGACCAAAGTCATCGTCACCCACCCGGCCAATAAACCCACTCTGGCTGCCTAAATGCGCGGTGCCAATGGCTACATTGAATGGGGCTCCCCCTGCGCAGGCCTGATATTGCATGTCTGACAGTGGTAAAAGATCCACCACAGCGTCGCCAAGAGTCCAGATATTCATGACATTTCCTCAATGATAATTAACTGATTTTTTCAAATGTGACCTACGGGACGGTCATATTTTTTGATAGTTTTTAGCCATGTTCATGCGCCGCGCATTATCCAGGCGTACTTTTTTAAAAGTTATAATCCAGCATCAACTTATATTCGGTGGTAATAGCATCACCGTTAGTGACCCAACTTCCATCCTGTTTTATTAACGAGCCAGTAACCTCTCCAGATACGGTGAAACGATTGGTCAAAGGATAATTCGCCGACACCTTCATGAAGCGATTCCGGGTACTCTGGAATACTTCACCATCTTCGGGCTGTGCATTGTTTTTCTTATAATGGCCATACCCGCCGCTCAACGTTGTGGATAATTTCCCCCAGTTTCGCCAGACGCCGACCGACGTGGTCCAGCTTTTTTCATCAATATCGCCCCACTGCGCACGATCTAAAGTGGCAGACGCAAATTGCTGGCGAAACCAGACTCCGGTGGTGTTATTAATAATATATTGAATGCCAGGTTCAATCTGGAATGAACGTACGTCACGGTCATTTTGTGACCCACCACTACGGCGGTGATCAATTTGCTGATAAAGATAATTAAAGAATGAGAGATTGTCCGTCACACGCAGATCCGTAAAAAACTTAACGCGTCCTTGCCAACGGTCCTCGATTGACGAACTTCCACCCATAACATCCCAGCCATAGCGCAGACGTTTGTAGAAATATTCGTGGCCGATAATCAACTGAGTCCATTGATTCTGGCTGAGGTAAGACTGATTTTCCCACGTCCCGTTATAGTTGGTGGTTCTGCCTTCAGAGAAAGCCAGATACCAACCGGGTAATGCATCGTGACGCATAACCCCTTGCACAAACGTCAGCGAATCATTGCCACTGTGGAAATGGCTGTTACGCCAGTTATTATCCTCAATGGCATATTTCATTTTAAATTGACCATGAACGCGCCCCCCAGCAGGATTGGAGGAACGAGTTGAGGTCCACATAACATCTTCATCCAGATATGACCACGGATCCACGGCAACAACCTTTCCCGACGAATCCTTCATGATGCTCATGCTCGCATTCGCCAGCGCTGGAAAAAGAAGAGCAAAAATAACAGACAGGGCATGATGTTTTTTCATAATAATATCCCGTTAAATCATTTCTTTTATTTTCAACGTCGCGTGAAAATTATCGTTTTGAGGAAGGCTAATACTCCACGGCTTATCCTGCATGGAATACATCCGGGTGCTGAATGCCGCTTTATTGTTTATATAAAAGACGGCAATTGAGTCTTGAATAAGTACGCGTAATTCAATTTTTTCTCCGAGCGGAACATCTACCCAGGATTCCGCGTTAGCCTGGTGAATCGACGCGAGCGGCGCGTTGAAAAAATAGACTTTTCCCTTGCTCTTATTGAACACAACGTTAAGCATCGCCTCACTTACTCTGTCGCCACTCAGACCAAAGCTCATCACCATTCCGGCAGAAGGAACCTCTATAGTTGCGCTCAACTCACCTCGTTTAGGCAGGGCTGGATACAGGGCCGACTGTAAGGGGCCGAACGGCGTTGCCGTTTCAAGCGTTTTATGACTGGTTAAGGTACTTACCGGACCAGGGTTATCACTGATAGCCTTCTGAAGTTCTTGAGGGAGGATGCTGTTGAGCTGCCCCTGGTCATCTGCGGTTAGCTCATGAGCGACCAGATTGCCTGCCCAGTCAATGTTGCCGCTGTCCTGGTGGCCTGCTTTGGTCGGGATCCACCCAAAAACAAACAGGCGATCGTCTTTGAGTACCAGTTTACCCGCGTAAAAACCCGAGCCATCGACCACATAATTGTCCATTTTTCGCCATGGTCCATCTGGATTGTCCGCAACCCGATACTGTGTCAGGCGTAACGGCCATTGGTCGCTAAAGCTGAGATACCAGTGTCCGTTGAAGTGAACGAGTGTCGGGCATTCGAGGTTGGCATTACTGGTGATAGTGTCGTTATCAAAAAACACGCCGCGGTCTTCCCAGTTCTTTAGATCCGTTGAACCGTACCGGGCAATAACTCCACGACCGTTACTGCGAGTGGTAATTAACATCCAGTATTCTTTCTTTTCCTCGACCCAAACGACATGTGGATCCCGGAAGTCATTACCCCGATAATTACCGCCAGGTAAAATAGTGTCCTGCGGATGTTTCACCCAATTAAGGCGGTCTTTACTGGTCGCGTGCATAATAGACTCAACCGGGAATACATTTTCATTGTGTGCGGTGTACCAGGCATGCCAGGTATCACCGACTTTAATAATAGAACCGGTTCCTATTAGCAGTTCAGGATCGTCAACGTCGTTAACATAGGGGATCACTTCCGAGTGATTCTGATAATCATACAAATTGGCACTCGACAGCAGGTGAATGGCGTGTACTCCCAGATCGCTGCCGCCACGGACATCATTAAGATAATAAATATCAAATTCGCCATTGTTAAAAATGGGCATCGGGTCGCCAACAAATGAACCCTCCACTCGTGGGAAAAAACCATTAATATGGCTAATACTTTTATTCTGTAATGTCTCTTTAGAAGGCTGCGACCAGGCCGGAGTATTTCCAAGCGAAAACGCGAGCAGAGCGACAGATGCCGCAAACGTTAATTTTTTCATGCTACACCTGAATGTCAGAAGTTATAATTCACGCCAACCACAGTAAAGGGATTCCATGAGTGACCGGTCGATGTCCAAAGTCCAGTCTCTTTCGTAAATTGCGCTTTGAATTCACCGTATAATCGCACTTCACCAAATACCGGATAGCTAACGGTGCCGCCAACAAATTTATACCGGCCGTCATAGAAAACTTCACTGGTATTGCTGGCGTTATATACTTTGTCCTGTCCGAATCCAACATACAGGGAGGTTAATAAAGGATACCAGTTTCGCCAAAGCCCAGCCGTGACTTTCCATTCTTCTTCTAAGATGTCGCCCCAGCTTTGACGCTCCTGACGGTTATAGTAATAATATGGCCGCAAATACAGACCGAGGTCCGGATTCAGGCGGTACTGAATGGCAGGCTCAATTTCGAAAATGTACTGGTTAAGATCGCCATTCCCCGGCTCATTTCCCTGAGGCTGATATTCACCATAAGCATATCCGGCCAGGCTCCATTTGTTGGTCAGTCGAAGGTCCTGCCAGACTTTGAACCTGTTTTTCCAGCGTTTTGTTGCAGTTTCGGAACCGACCATGACTTCCGTACCGATATTACCTCGCCAGGTCTCAAATATATGACCCACAAAAAACTCATTGATGGTATTGGTCCCTTGGTAATCCTGATTACTGAATTGTCCTTTATAACTGTCTTCCCTGGCATTCCAGAAACCGAAATACCAGTTAGGTATTTCATCGTGCCTTAAAAATGCCTGAATGGTGGCGAGTTTGAACTTACCGCCGTTTTTCTTATTATCACTCCAGCGAACATCATCAATTTCTATCTGAGAACCAATGTTTCCATGCAGGCCGCCGACTTCCATATTACGACCGATACTGTTCCAGTGAACCGGCGGATCTTCTTGCCTTAAACGCAACAAACTGACGTCTGCCGGGCTATCCACTTTATTATTCTTTTTCACTTCATTTTTTTCACCTGCAACAACAAGTGAGGATGACGCACTGAGGGACGATGGTTCATTTCCTTTATTCGTGGGAGATGCGCTCATTCCTTCGGTGTTAGATTCATCCTGAAAATAGCTTTGATAGCTTCCTGAATAGCTTACGGGCTGTTCTGTAGATTCTTCAGAAATAGCAGGAAATGCCGCTAATGTCACCATTAATGCCAGCGTCTGTTTTCCTGGAACGAATATGTTTTTATCTATCGAGTTAATGCGATCTTGAGGTATTAATATTTGATCCATTGTTCTCTCTCACTATCCCAGACAATAACATGCCAGCCATAGACTGGCAGAAATAAAATACGCACAATGTAAGAAACAGGTCGCAACTGAGAATTATTTATCCAAAGACCAGTATCCGGCATCGAGTAATGAGGCAACACCCTGATTGGCAAACAGTGAAATATCGCGCTGGCCTGGCTGCGGATAAATTCGGCTGCTTAAGCAAGCGTCACCATCGTTAACAAATACTTCTACTGATGAGCGATCAATAAAAATTCGCAGTGACAGAACGTTGTCTGCTGGCAGCGGAATACTGCGAACACCTTCCAGCGAATATTCTGGATAACGACGCTCCACCATCAGACGCCCGGCCTGATCGTCGACGTAAATTCTCAGTCCGTCGCCCAACGCAATACCAAATTGTTCAGCCGTAGACGCGCTCAGATCCCATGCCAGCTGCACTTCGACCGCTTCGGCATCTGCCGCGATAAGGACTTTCTTATTATTCAGGCTGCGGACGGGCGCTGGATAATAGCTGCCACGCAGCGCAGTGACTTCCTCAGCAGGTTTCATCCTCACACGTTGACCATCGGCAAGGCTTAATTCGCGCGGAAGCGAGAGCATACCGGCCCAGCCATCCTGCTGTTCGGGCATCGATGATTCCCACATATCCAACCACCCGATGACAATGCGTCGGCCATCCGGGGTCAAGAAACTCTGCGGTGCATAAAAGTCGTGACCGTGGTCCAACTCAATAAATTGTCCATTGTGGGTGAACGGTTGGCCTGGCTGCCAGTCCCCGAGTAAATAGCCACTCTGGAACAGGTTGCGATAGTGATACCCTTCCGCCGCCATACCCTGTGGCGAGAACATCAGGACGCGCTTCCCTCCCAGGGTGAAGAAATCCGGGCATTCCCACATAAAGCCCGTGCCTTCATCGGCCTCGGCGAAAATACCTTCGTCATGCCATTCGCGAAGAGTAGTGGAACGGTACAGACGCACCTGCCCAGTATTTTCCACGCGTGAACCGACAACCATGTACCAGAACTCACCTTCGCGCCACACCTTGGGATCGCGAAAATGATGCAGTCCGGGCGGCGTATCAATCACCCTGTCATGCCGTTCAAAATGGATGCCGTCACGACTGGTCGCCAGACACTGCACCTGGTAAAGGTTGTCATCTGTGTCCGCCGGGCCGTGAAATTTATGTCCGGTATAAATCAGCGCCAGCGTATCGCCGTCCACCACGGCGGATCCGGAGAAACAGCCGTCTTTGTCCGCCGGGCCCTCTGGCGCGAGCGCGACAGGCAGATGTTCCCAATGCACCATATCTTTACTTCGGGCGTGCCCCCAGTGCATCGGGCCCCATTGAGTGGAATAGGGGTGATGTTGATAAAATGCGTGATACCAGCCGTCAAACCATACCAGGCCGTTAGGATCATTCATCCAGCCTGCGCGGGCAGCAAGGTGATAGCGCGGATACCAGCGCGGATTAATCCCGGATTGTGCTTTTTCAAGCACCTGTTCAGCCTGTTCTAATAAGGATGTCATCGTCTTTACTCTCAGTGCATTACACAGCGTTTTGCTGCAGAAAAGATGGCTCAGATGAGGATTTATTTGAGCGCAAAAGGAAAATGGAAATGAACGTGGTGCTGAACACCATGATGCCCATGATCAGATAGGATTGGGCGAAGCCAAATTTCTCATAACTAAAGCCCGCCAGCGGGGATAATACGGTGCCAATAATTGAGCTAGTGCAGGCGAATCCCACCAGATAAATCGTGGAGGAGAGACGTTTGTCGAAATTCAGACTGTTGTATTTAAATATAGCGACGAGCAATATTGGTAATTCGACAGCATGAAGCAGTTTGGTAATGGAGATGAGCAATGGCCCTTCCACCAGCCCGGACGCGATCATGCGCAATGCCATGACCATTCCTGCGAATATCAGACCATTTTTAGCGCCAATGCGATTAACCAGCCAGGGCGCGCAAAACATACCCGCAGCCTCAAGAAAGACCTGGAAAGAGTTTAAATAACCAAACATCTCGTTCCCTTCTCTTAATGTCGGGAACTGTGAAGAGAAATAGACCGGGAATTGCTGATCGTAGACACCGTAAATACATGTTCCGACCACGAAGAATATCAGTGCCCAGAAGCGTGGCAGAGTGAGCAGACGCAGAGCGTCTTCCAGAGAGACTTTTTTAGTCCCTATTTCGAGTTTCTCCATACTTGCCGGCGCGGCAACTTTTAAGCGGACCAGCAAACAGAAAAAGATCAACCCTGAACACGAGGCCACCAGGAAATTAAGGTCAGGGTTGATATTAAACAGTAGCCCGGCAAAGAACGTGGCAACAGCCCAACCCAGAGATCCCCACATGCGTGCCCGTCCAAACTCAAAGGTACTCTGACGCGCTACGCGCTCGGTATAGGACTCCAGAACGCCGATACCGCCATTAAACGTCAACCCGAGGAATAAGCCGCCAAATACACTACCCAGCAAAATATGAATACTCAGCAAATAGCTAAATAGCAGATAAGCAGGGCCGGAGAGGATCAGCAATGCCGTGATAAACCATAACAAATGTTTACGCAGACCAAGCCGGTCCTGGATAAAACCATAACAAACCTGAGCGAAGAGCGCGGAGACGGATAAAACGGAATAGATAATGCCGGTTTCCGACGCTTTTAACCCTACTCGCTGATGAAGCCAGATCGAAAGAAGTGAACTTGATGAGGACCAGGTCACAAAGAAAAAGAACAGCAGAGCGCTGAGCAACAGGTAGCTTTGAGAAGGCCTTTTTTTCATCTACGTAATCTCACAAGAATGATATGCCAGAATGGTAACGTTAACATTTTTAGCATACACTCGATTTTGACTTAATAGTCGATGTTAATCACATAAGTTAACGTTAACATTTATGTGTTGAGATCAAGTTCAAATTTTTTATTGTGACTTGCCTAATTTCAGGTTCCGGTGCCTAGAATAGGACATTCGCATTTGCTCACAACACCTTGCCTGGTCGAATGTATTCAGATGAATGGAAAACTATGGCGTCTTTAAAAGATGTGGCCAAACTGGCCAATGTATCTCTAATGACTGTTTCACGGGTACTGAATGACCCGAAACGCGTAAAGCCTGAAACCCTGTCCCGCGTGCAGGAGGCTATCTTACAGTTAAACTATGTTCCGGACCTCTCTGCCCGGCAGGTACGCCGTGTAGGCTCCATGAATAAAACGATTGGCGTGCTAGCGCTGGATACCGTCACCACTCCTTTTTCCGTCGACATTACGCTCTCTATCGAGGAAACCGCGCGCGCGTATGGCTGGAATAGCTTCGTGGTTAACCTGTTTACCGATGATAATCCTGACGATATTGTCGATCTGCTCCTCGCCCACCGACCTGGGGGGATAATTTTCACCACTATGGGGCTGCGAGAAGTGAATATCCCTGCCCGGTTACTGGAACACCCTTGCGTGCTGGCCAATTGCGAGAACAACGGAGAACCGGTTGCCAGCTATATACCTGACGATGAACAAGGTCAGTATACCGCTGTGCAGGCACTGTTAGCGGCGGGGTACAGTCGCCCCCTTTGCCTGCATTTACCTGTTAACCATCTGGCGACGCTTCGCCGCCGTCGGGGGCTAGATCGCGCATGCCATGAAGCCAATATCAATCCTGATACGCTTGAGCACTGCTACATGCAGTACGGCGATGAGCACTACCGTGATATTCCCGATATGTTGCTAGCGCATATCGACCAGGGGAAGCCGCGATTTGACTCGGTCATCTGTGGTAATGACCGTATTGCATTTATGGTATATCAGACCCTGTTGACCCAAGGGATCCGGATTCCACAGGATATTGCCGTGATTGGCTACGACAATCTCGTCGGGATCGGTAATTTGTTTTTACCCGGGCTATCCACGGTACAGTTACCGCATTATGAGATTGGTCGCTTAAGTACATTGCATATTATCAATGGCGACAACCACCGGGAGAAAGTGCTGGTTGAGAGTCCCTGGCTCAAGCGCGAATCATTTTGAAAAAGTGACTCCGCCATTTTTAACACCATGACTCACCAGGCTAGCATCTTAAATGGATATTTTCTTTTCATTTGAGATGCGGGGGTTACATGGCTATTTAGTTGATGGTTAGTATGGCTTTGATGCCTGACTGGCGTGTTTCATACTTTTCAATAAATGACGGGGATGGGAGAGTATCTAAATGGTGCGACGTTATGCACATCTGGCACCAAATCATCTGACGCAATAGGGCATGCAAATTGACTCGTTTCTGACAGGAAATGGCACAAATATGGCACAAGGGGCGTTTGCTGGTTTGGTTAATATCGCATGAAGCCGCGTGGATACTGGTGCCGATAATAGGAGTCGAACCTACGACCTTCGCATTACGAATGCGCTGCTCTACCAACTGAGCTATATCGGCCCTGAGAGGCCGGTTACGAATGTAACCACGGGGCAGAAGGTTAGATCTAACGGGGTGATGCGTCAATGGCCTTGTGAATCAAGTGCCTAATTTTGCACCACCCTCGTTTTATTTACGCACGAATCGTATCATCGCCGAAGCCGATCCACTTATAAGTGGTCAGCGCTTCTAGTCCCATCGGGCCGCGCGCATGCAGTTTTTGCGTGCTAACGGCCACTTCTGCGCCTAAGCCAAACTGCCCGCCATCGGTAAAGCGGGTGGAGGCGTTGACGTAAACCGCTGACGAATCCACTTCGTTGATAAAGCGATCGGCATTGCGCAGGGTGCGGGTCAGGATGGCATCAGAATGCTGCGTACCGTGTTCACGAATATGCGCAATCGCGTCATCCAGATCGGCCACAATCTTCACGTTCAGATCCAGCGACAGATATTCGTCGTCGTACTGTTGCGCTTTTACCGCTTCCACTTTCGCCGGGCCATCCTGCAACAGTGCCAGCGCGCTGGCCTCTGCGTGCAGCGTCACGCCGCTCTCGGCCATCTGCTGGCTCAACGCAGGCAAGAACGTGTCCGCAATACCCTGATGTACCAGCAGCGTTTCAACGGTGTTGCAGGTGCTTGGACGTTGCGTTTTAGCATTAACGATAATATTGAGCGCAGGCGCAATCTCTGCGCTGTCATCCACCACGATATGACACACGCCGATACCGCCGGTAATCACCGGGATGGTGGACTGCTCGCGGCACAGCTTGTGCAGGCCCGCGCCGCCACGTGGGATCAGCATGTCGATGTATTTGTCCATGCGCAGCATTTCGTTCACCAACGCGCGGTCCGGGCTTTCAATTGCCTGCACGGCTCCCGCGGGTAGACCACACTCTTCGAGCGCCTGCTGAATGACTTTCACAGTTGCGGCGTTGGTGCGCCAGGTCTCTTTACCGCCGCGCAGGATGGCGGCGTTGCCGGTTTTCAGGCACAGAGAGGCCACGTCAACGGTCACATTCGGACGCGCTTCATAAATCACGCCTACCACGCCGAGCGGCACGCGGCGACGTTCAATGCGTAAGCCGCTGTCGAGCAGCCCGCCGTCGATCACTTGTCCGACCGGATCGGCCAGGTTGCATACCTGGCGCACGTCGTCGGCGATGCTTTTCAAGCGCGCAGGGTTCAGTGCCAAACGGTCGAGCATCGCGTCGCTCAGACCATTTTCACGCGCCTCTGCTAAATCTTGCTCGTTAGCTCGTAAAATCTCAGCGGATTGCGCTTCCAGATAATCAGCGATTTTTTCCAGCACGTGGTTTTTCTCACGACTGGAAAGGAGCGCCAGTTTGTAAGAGGCGGCTTTCGCAGCAACGCCCATCTGTTCCAGCATGTTTAGCTCCTTAGCGAATAATCATATCGTCGCGATGAACGGCGACCGGGCCATATTCATAGCCCAGAATGGTGTCGATTTGCTGCGAGTGATGACCCGCAATGCGGCGTAGCGCGTCGCTGTTATAGCGGCACACGCCGTGGGCGATGTCGCGACCTTCCAGATTACAGATGCGAATCACTTCACCACGAGAGAAGTTACCTGTCACGCTTTTAATCCCTTTCGGAAGTAATGAACTCCCTCGTTCCAGAATCGCCGCAGTGGCACCTTCGTCCACGGTGATTTCACCGGCAGGCGGTGCGCCAAAGATCCAGCGTTTGCGGTTTTCTAACGGCGAGGCGACGGCGTGGAAACGGGTGCCGACGGCAATGCCTTCCATCACATCACCAATCACACCCGGGCGGCTGCCCGCGGCAATGATAGTGTCGATACCGGCACGACAGGCGACATCAGCAGCTTGTAGTTTGGTGCCCATCCCTCCGGTGCCCAGGCCCGATACGCTGTCACCGGCAACGGCGCGCAGCGCGTCATCGATACCGTGAACATCTTTGATCAACTCTGCCAGCGGGTTGTTACGCGGGTCAGCGGTGAAAAGCCCCTGCTGATCGGTCAGCAGCAGCAGTTTGTCGGCTCCGGCAAGGATCGCCGCCAGCGCGGAAAGGTTGTCGTTATCGCCAACTTTGATTTCTGCGGTGGCAACCGCGTCGTTCTCGTTGATCACCGGGACGATGTTGTTATCCAGCAGCGCACGCAGGGTATCGCGCGCGTTCAGGAAACGTTCTCTGTCTTCCATGTCAGCGCGCGTCAACAGCATCTGACCGATGTGAATGCCATAAATCGAGAACAGCTGTTCCCACAGTTGAATCAGTCGGCTTTGCCCCACGGCGGCCAGCAGCTGTTTGGAGGCGATCGTCGCGGGGAGTTCGGGGTATCCCAAATGCTCACGTCCGGCAGCGATTGCCCCGGATGTGACGATCACGATGCGATGACCTGCGGCATGAAGCTGTGCGCACTGGCGGACAAGTTCAACAATGTGGGCGCGATTAAGGCGGCGCGATCCGCCTGTTAAAACACTGGTACCGAGTTTTACTACCAGCGTCTGGCTGTCACTCATGATTCTCTGCCATTCAACAATAAGGGAAAATGATGTCAATCAGACTTTTTAACAGGACTCAGCGCCGTTGCCAACTGCCGTAGCACATAGCACGATAATTTGTTGCGCGGGATCAGGAAGCGTAGCGGCAGATGTTGACAATTTTATTACCGAAAAAATAAATCATACTTTTTTAAACATATTCTTACTTTGTCATAAAACGTTCACCCGCGGACGATAAAACCCTTCCTGTTTTTCACGGGGTAATAAGTCGAATCTTATTGCTCAGCGAATATTAGCGCGTTTTATAAAACATCAGGATTGAAAATGAAAAAGAGCACTCTGGCATTAGTGGTAATGGGCGTTGTTGCTTCCGCATCTGTTCACGCAGCTGAAGTTTATAATAAAGACGGAAACAAACTGGACGTGTATGGCAAAGTAAAAGCCATGCATTATCTCAGTGATGACGACGCTAAAGATGGTGACCAGACCTACGTTCGTTTCGGCTTCAAAGGCGAGACCCAGATTAACGATCAACTGACCGGTTACGGTCGTTGGGAAGCTGAATTTTCCGGCAACAAAGCCGAAAGCGATTCCACTCAGAAAACCCGTCTGGCATTTGCTGGCCTGAAGCTGAAAAACTACGGTTCATTCGACTACGGTCGTAACCTGGGTGCGCTGTACGATGTTGAAGCCTGGACCGATATGTTCCCGGAATTCGGCGGTGACTCTTCTGCTCAGACGGATAACTTCATGACCAAGCGCGCCAGCGGCCTGGCGACCTATCGCAATACCGACTTCTTCGGCGCGATCGATGGCCTGGACATGACTTTGCAGTATCAGGGTAAAAACGAAGGTCGTGAAGCGAAGAAACAAAACGGCGACGGCTTCGGTACCTCTCTGAGCTATGATTTCGGCGGCAGCGATTTCGCCGTCAGCGGCGCTTACACCAACTCTGACCGTACCAATGCTCAGAATCTGCTGGCACGTGGCGAAGGTGAAAAAGCCGAAGCCTGGGCGACCGGTCTGAAGTATGACGCGAATGATATTTACCTGGCGGCCATGTATTCTGAAACGCGTAATATGACCCCAATTTCTGGTGGTTTTGCGAATAAATCACAAAACTTCGAAGTGGTCGCACAATATCAGTTCGACTTCGGTCTGCGTCCATCCCTGGGTTATGTCCAGTCTAAAGGCAAGGATATTGAAGGGATTGGTGACCAGGACCTGGTGAAATACATCGACGTGGGCGCGACCTATTATTTCAACAAAAATATGTCCGCGTTTGTTGATTATAAAATCAACCAACTGGATGACGATAATCAGTTGGGTATTAGCAGCGACGACATCGTGGCTGTGGGTATGACCTACCAGTTCTAATATTGCGGCAAAAAAATACCCGGCACGAAAGTCGCCGGGTTTTTTATTGTACGATTTAAGCGGAGAGCTTTACCTTTTGGTTGGTAAAGTCATCAGCGGGCTCGAGCTTAAGTTCGAAGGTCGCCAGCAGCACACGCGCTTTTTCGTGGAATCCGCGCAGCGTTTGCTCAAGACGTTCGACAACTTCCTTATCCTTGATGGTGGTCGTTTGCCAGTGGCCTGCTTTATTGAACAAGCCAAAATGATAGCTGTAAGTGAAGCGTTTCTCTTCAGCTTCCATTTCCATCCACCATCCCCAGAACTCACGCTCTTCCGGAGCAGGTTGCACGTTGACGCAAACAGCCAGGCAGTCGAAAAAAAAGCGATTCTCTTCACACTGCTCTTCTCGGATATACGGGCCAAGAGCCATGAACTTCTTAATCAGTCTACTTTTCGGGTGTCCACTCGGTAACGTCATTGCGATCTCCTTTTGTGAGTCCACTGTTTTACCAAACCATCAAAATTTAGCAATCTCTTAACACAATCTCTGATAGATCCAACGCGTAATCTCTTGCAAAGCCTTGTCAAAATTCTGATACACGGGGCTAAACGGCACCTCAAGCAGTTTGCCATCCGAAGATGACGAAGTGATTAAGCGGGACTCTTCTTCTGGGCTAAAGGGATCGTTTTTCCAGAAACCTGACAGCATTGGCGTCGGACAGCGACGTCCAAGCAAGCCCTGCGTTTTTAACGAGTAGCGATTGAGTTCCACCCGCAGCGCTTCATCTGATGCATCATGCATGCCAAGACGACTTGCCAGCACGTCCAGATACATCTCGGGCACATCGCCCTGACGCTGAGGGTCACTTAACAGCGCGTGCACTACAGGGCCAAGACATGCAACGGCTTTAAGCCGCGAGGATTCCAGATAAGCCAGACGTACCGCGACGTTTGCCCCAAAACGGAAACCAAAAGCCGCCACACGGGTGTGATCCACCCAGGGGATGTTTTCCAGCGCTTTCAGCGCATGCTGATGAAGGATGCTGGAGTCCTGCGTCAATTTCCATTTCGAAGAAAAACCGATGGAGGGCATGTCTAACGTCAGCATCGCGATCCCTTTTGGTGCGAAATAACGTTCAAACAGGCTGTAAAAGTCAATTTGCAGGGAGTCCAGACCGCCACACATCAGCACGGTTGGGAACGGCCCGTCGCCAGGCGGCATGTGCAGGAAGCCGGTCACTGGCGCGCCGCCGGGGATGGTGAATTCAATTTCACGCATATTGCAGGACAAACGCTGCGCCGCTTCTTCATAAGCGCGGTTGGCCAGCGCCTGGGCTTGTTCAGCCAGATCGTCACCCTTCAGATGGGGATAAGCGGCGATGCTGTAGAGATTGGCGGCATGTAGCCAATGCTGTCCACTGAGGGCGGCATCCTCTTCCTGGGTCGCTTTTTGCTGCCACACCATGGCCTGAGTTGCCCATTCGTAGATCCAGTTTCCACCGCGATAGCCCACGACCGTATCGTAGAGTTCGCTGTCGGTGCGCTCGGCATCACTCATTACGATGCGCGCCTGCACGTCCAGAATTTCACGGGGATCGATTCCGCGCCAGATCCACATCAGGCGGTTAATCATGCGGTACCAGTGCGGCACGTTTTTACCGTCCAGCGCGGACTGTACCGAAGGCTGAGTGCCGGGGTTAAACCGACGCACCAGCGTCGAGGTTTCCGGGTGCTTGAAACGGGGTTTGAACAGGGTCTCGCTAAGATTCGCCTGGGTCATTGCGCGTAGCCTCCATGAATACATGTCATAGAAGCTATTGTAACCCGCCGGGCGCTAAATAAAACAACGCCCGGCATAACCGGGCGTGTAAAGTTACGTCTGAAAATTAACGGCCTGAAATGGGCGGTACAAAGACCACGCCCATATCCCACGGCTGTTCAATCCAGGTGTCCTGCGGGATATCAATCACGTAGTCATCCACCAGCGGTTGCCCGGCAGGTTTCGCAAAGATAGTGACGAAATGCGCTTTAGGATACATATCGCGAATCGCAACAGCAGTACCACCGGTGTCGACCAGATCGTCAATCACGATAAAGCCTTCTCCGTCGCCTTCGGCGCGTTTCAGCACGGTCAGCTCACGCTGGTTATCGTGGTCATAGCTAGAGATGCATACGGTATCAACATGACGAATACCCAGCTCACGTGCCAGCAGCGCCCCCGGTACCAAACCGCCACGGCTAACGGCGATAATGCCCTTCCACTGTTCAGAAGGCATCAGGCGCGCGGCCAGTTTGCGGGCGTGAATCTGCAACATGTCCCAGGTGACGATGTACTTTTCGCTCATGTGAAGTGTCCCAGCCTGTTTATATACGGCTTAAAAAGTGTTCGAGGGGGAAATAGGTTGCGCGAGATTATAGAGATCTGACGCACTAAAAACCAGTGTTTAGCGGCGCAGGCCGGAGTTTTTACGTGCTTAATGCTAGCAGCAGACGGAGAAAGTGGTATTCTCGACCTTATCTCGCAAGCCCGACTTGTGGTAACAATCAATCTGCTAACCCTGTGACCTGCAAGCGTGTTTGCAGCGCCACGACAAGGAGACTCATCGTGTCTGAACTGTCTCAATTATCTCCACAGCCGCTGTGGGATATTTTTGCCAAAATCTGTTCCATCCCTCACCCGTCCTATCACGAAGAACAGCTTGCCGAACATATTATGGGCTGGGCGAAGGAAAAAGGCCTGCACGCTGAACGCGACCAGGTTGGCAATATTCTGATTCGTAAAGCGGCGACCGCAGGTATGGAAAACCGCAAACCGGTTGTGCTTCAGGCGCACCTGGACATGGTGCCGCAGAAGAATAACGACACCGACCATGACTTCACTAAAGATCCGATTCAGCCGTACATCGACGGCGAGTGGATTAAAGCGCGCGGCACGACGCTGGGCGCAGATAATGGTATTGGCATGGCGTCCGCGCTGGCCGTACTGGCTGACGATCGCGTTGAGCATGGTCCGCTGGAAGTGCTGCTGACAATGACCGAAGAAGCAGGTATGGACGGCGCATTTGGTTTGCAGGCCAACTGGCTGCAGGCTGACATCCTGATCAACACCGACTCCGAAGAAGAAGGTGAGATCTACATGGGTTGCGCTGGCGGTATTGATTTTATCTCTACCCTGCCGCTCACGCGTGAGGCGATTCCTGCTGGTTTCCAGACCTTTAAGCTCACGCTGAAAGGCCTGAAAGGCGGTCATTCCGGTGGCGATATTCATTTAGGCCTGGGCAACGCTAACAAGCTGCTGGCGCGCTTCCTGGCGGGTCACGCGGACGAGCTGGACCTGCGTCTGGTTGATTTCAACGGCGGTACGCTGCGTAACGCTATCCCGCGCGAAGCTTTCGCCACCGTTGCCGTTGCCGCGAATAAAGCCGATGCGTTGAAAAGTCTGTCTAACGCGTATCTGGACATCCTGAAAAACGAACTGGCCGCGAAAGAGAAAAACCTGACCGTGGTTCTGGAAGCGGTATCCAGCGACAAAGCAGCGCTGACTGCGCAGTCTCGCGATAGCTTTGTTCAACTGCTGAATGCCACCCCGAACGGCGTGATCCGTAACTCTGACGTCGCGAAAGGCGTGGTCGAAACCTCCCTGAACGTGGGCGTAGTGACCATGACAGACGACAGCGCAGAAATAATCTGCCTGATCCGATCTCTTATCGACAGCGGTAAAGAGTACGTGGTGAGCATGCTGGAATCTCTGGGCAAATTGTCCGGCGCGGAAACCTCCGCTAAAGGTAGCTACCCAGGCTGGCAGCCGGACGCAAGCTCTCCGGTGATGGCGCTGGTGCGCGAGACCTATCAGCATCTGTTCAACAAGACCCCTAACATTCAGGTGATCCACGCAGGGCTGGAATGCGGTCTGTTCAAAAAGCCGTACCCGAATATGGATATGGTTTCCATTGGGCCAACCATTACCGGTCCGCACTCTCCGGATGAGCAAGTGCATATCGAAAGCGTGGGCCATTACTGGACGTTGCTAACCGAACTGCTGAAAGCGATTCCTGCGAAGTAATCTGTCTTTTGATGCCCGGTTCACAGCCGGGCATTTTCTTTTATAGCCCCAGCACCAGCTGGCGCTCTAGCTGCGGATCCAGCAGCGTGACATGCAATCCCACCAGCCGCACTCCCCGTCCGCCCCGCCGCTCTTCCCATGCCTTTCTCGCCGTGGCGATCAGATCGTCTTTATTGAGGCGCGGCCAGACGTGCTCCTGAGTCGTTTGCTGAAAGTCATTAAATTTGAGCTTCACACCCTGACGAGCAATCAGCAGATCCGGCTTCACCTTTAACAGGCGTCGCTCCAGCTCCGGGTAAAGCTGCTCCACGATAATCGTCTCGCAGTCCGTCCAGTCATGAATATCGTCCAGCAGCGTGCGCTCAACGCCCACCGATTTACGCAGACGTTCACTGTTAACGTCGCGCTCATCAATACCCTGGCTACGCTCCCACAGCACGCGCCCGAACTTACCGAAGCGCTTGAGCAGCATGGCCAGATCGCTGTTTTGCACATCTTCACAGGTGCGCAAGCCCATGCCTTCGAGCTTTGCTGCAGAGACTTTCCCTACGCCGGGTATTTTGCCAAGCGGCAGCGTTTTGACAAATGCCGCCACCTGTTCTGGCGTAATCACATACTGGCCGTTGGGCTTGTTTAAATCGGAGGCGATTTTGGCAAGAAATTTCACCGGAGCGATGCCCGCCGATGCGGTGAGATTAAGCTCATTCTGGATGGTCTGACGGATTTCCTGCGCCATCAGCGTGGCGGAGCCGTGGCAGTGCAGGCTATCGGTCACGTCGAGATAGGCTTCGTCCAGCGAGAGCGGTTCAATGAGCGAGGTATAGCGGGAGAAGATTTCCTGAATACGGACCGATGCCTCTTTATAAGCATCAAAGCGGCCCGGCAGCAGCGTGAGATGAGGGCAGAGCTTAAGAGCCATTGCCGTAGGCATGGCGCTACGCACGCCAAATTTGCGCGCCGGATAATTGGCAGTACTGATCACCCCACGCTTCACTCGGCTGCCGCCAATAGCGATCGGGATATCCCGCAGCGCCGGATTATCTCGCATCTCCACGGCGGCAAAAAAGCAGTCCATATCAACATGGATTATTTTGCGCATAGTAAGCCCTCACTCATTACTGGTTAAGTATACAGTAATGAATTCGCCGAGGTGAAGAAATTACACGAAGCGGATAAATACCTTTATTAAAGAAAACTAATTTGTAAACTCATCCATTCACGCTTGCGAAAAAATGCAGCGATGCTAATGTGAGCGCTCCTAACCAGATAATTCTGATTTCGGGTCTCTTTTGCCGTCCTGGCAAGTTGGTTTAGCTTTATCAAGGAACTTGTAGTATGCGTAAAATCGCATTGTTCATTGCGATGCTTCTGATGCCGTGTCTTTCGTTTGCTGGGCTGCTGAGCAGCAACAGTTCAACCACGCCGGTAAGCAAAGAATATAAACAGCAGTTAATGGGATCGCCGGTCTACATTCAGATATTCAAGGAAGAACGCACGCTCGATCTGTTTGTGAAAATGGGCGAGACTTACCAGCTACTTGATAGCTACAAAATCTGTAACTATTCCGGTGGATTGGGTCCAAAACAGCGCCAGGGCGATTTCAAAAGTCCGGAAGGGTTTTACACCGTTCAGCGCAATCAGCTCAAACCCGACAGCCGCTTCTATAAAGCCATCAATATTGGTTTTCCGAATGCCTATGACCGTGCACACGGTTACGACGGCAAATATCTGATGATCCACGGTGCCTGCGTGTCTATTGGCTGCTATGCCATGACGGACGGCGGTATCGATGAGATTTTCCAGTTTGTCACTGGCGCACTGGTGTTTGGTCAGGCGGGCGTGCAGGTGAGCATTTATCCGTTCCGGATGACCGATGCCAACATGCAGCGTCACAAGTTCTCGACCTACTCGGAGTTCTGGAAACAGCTAAAACCAGGTTATGACTATTTTGAGCAGACGCGTAAACCACCAACCGTTTCGGTGGCAGATGGACGTTACATCGTCAGCAAACCGCTGAGTCACGAGGTCGTCCATCCACAGCTGGCATCAAACTACTCGGTCCCCGAGACAAAATAAGACCCACTCGCCTGGCATGATCTTTTGCCAGGTTTCATTGCCCGTCAGGGGTTGAGTGGCAATAACCGTGACCACATCGTTGGGTGTGGTTTCGGTTTGAAAATCAATTTCCACGTCCTGATCGAGCAGCTTGGCCACGCCAAACGGCGCACGACGCGTGATCCAGAAGAGATTGGTCGAGCAGAACGCCATCACATATCGCCCATCTGACAGCAACATGTTAAAGACCCCCTTCTCACGTAACTCACACGCCAGCGTCCCGATGTATTTGAACACCGAAGCCATGTTGCTAGGGGTGCGCGGATAGCGCTCGACCAGCTTATGCAGCAACCAGCAAAACGCTTTTTCACTGTCGGTCTCACCTACCGGGCGGAAATTACCGGTTTGCAGGCTTTTGTAGCCCGTCAGTTGCCCGTTGTGCGCGTAAGTCCAGTTGCGTCCCCACAGTTCGCGGGTAAAGGGATGGGTATTTTCTAGCGCCACTTCTCCGCGATTCGCCTGGCGAATATGCGCGATAACCGAGCGGGATTTGATGGGATAATCCTGCACCAGTTTGGCAATCGGTGAGTTAAAGCTGGGCTGTGGATCTTTGAACGTGCGACAGCCTTTCCCTTCGTAGAAGGTGATGCCCCAGCCGTCTTTATGCGGCCCGGTTCCTCCACCGCGCTGGACCAGCCCGGTGAAACTAAAGCAGATATCGGTTGGCACATTGGCGCTCATCCCGAGCAGTTCGCACATGTCTTACCTCCACAACAGCGGGGAGACGGGATACGCCTCCCCAGCGAAGTCTTACTTAACCATCTCTTTTTCAATCAGCTGAATCAGAATATGAATCACTTTGATGTGAATTTCCTGCACGCGATCGGCATAGCCAAAATGCGGTACACGAATTTCGATATCCGCTGAACCGGCCATTTTACCGCCATCTTTCCCGGTCAGGGTGATGACCTTCATGCCCTTCTCACGCGCCGCTTCGATTGCTTTGATCACGTTCGCAGAGTTGCCAGAGGTGGAGATCCCGAGCAGAACGTCGCCTTCACGACCGACCGCTTCAACGTAACGAGAGAAGATATGGTCATAACCAAAGTCGTTACCAACGCAGGAGATGTGGCTAACGTCAGAAATCGCAATCGCCGGGTAGCCCGGACGGTTTTCACGGTAGCGACCGGTCAACTCTTCGGCAAAGTGCATAGCATCACAATGGGAGCCGCCATTACCGCAGGAGATAACTTTACCGCCGGCTTTGAAGCTGTCCGCCAGCAGAACGGCTGCGCGCTGAATCGCATGAATATTGGCTTCATCTTTCAGAAAGTTAGCCAGCGTTTCCGCCGCTTCGTTCAGTTCGTTACGAATAAGATCCTGGTACATGAGGATAATCCTTCAGTATTGATGAAATAACACAGTGGAGTGTACCGGATAGCGTGAAAAGCGAGAAGCTAAAGCCATGCGAATCCTTCGGCGTTTTGATTATTCGTGCCTGCTAAAACCTGAACAATGTGAACCAGGTTGTAATTACTTTGTGAATATATTGCTAAAAGAAATAACATCCACTACAACCATATCATCACAAGTGGTCAGACCTCCTACAAGCAAGGGAGCTTTTCTTTATGATGATTTTGAGCATTATCGCAACCGTTGTTCTGCTCGGTGTGCTGTTTTATCACCGCGTAAGTTTATTACTGAGTAGCCTGATTTTACTGGCCTGGACCGCTGCGCTTGGCTTTGCGGGCCTGTGGAATATCTGGCTTGTGCTGCCGCTGGCTATCATCCTGCTGCCGCTCAACTTACCGTCAATGCGCAAATCGATGATTTCGGCTCCCGTCTTCCGTGGCTTCCGTAAAGTGATGCCGCCGATGTCACGTACCGAAAAAGAAGCTATCGACGCAGGCACCACCTGGTGGGAAGGCGATCTGTTCCAGGGTAACCCGGACTGGAAAAAGCTGCACAACTATCCTCAGCCGCGTTTAACGGCTGAAGAACAAGCCTTTATTGACGGCCCGGTTGAAGAAGCCTGCCGCATGGCGAACGACTTTGCGATCACCCACGAGATGGCCGACCTGCCGCCAGAGCTATGGGCGTATCTGAAAGAACATCGCTTCTTCGCGATGATCATTAAAAAAGAGTACGGCGGGCTGGAGTTCTCTGCTTACGCTCAGGCTCGCGTACTGCAAAAACTGGCGGGCGTGTCCGGTATTCTGGCCATCACCGTCGGCGTACCAAACTCGTTAGGCCCAGGCGAATTGCTCCAGCATTACGGTACTGAAGCGCAGAAGAATCACTACCTGCCACGCCTGGCGCGCGGCCAGGAAATCCCTTGTTTCGCGCTAACCAGCCCGGAAGCAGGCTCCGATGCGGGTGCGATTCCCGATACCGGCGTCGTCTGCATGGGCGACTGGCAGGGCCAGCAGGTGCTGGGTATGCGCCTGACCTGGAACAAGCGCTATATCACGCTGGCACCTATCGCCACCGTATTAGGGCTGGCGTTTAAGCTTTCTGACCCGGAAAAACTGTTGGGTGGCGAAGAAGATCTGGGCATTACCTGTGCGCTGATCCCCACGTCCACTCCCGGCGTTGAAATTGGCCGTCGCCACTTCCCGCTGAACGTGCCATTCCAGAACGGTCCGACCCGCGGTGAAGATATCTTTGTGCCGATCGATTACATCATCGGCGGGCCAGCGATGGCTGGTCAGGGCTGGCGCATGCTGGTGGAATGTCTGTCGGTGGGTCGCGGCATTACGCTGCCGTCCAACTCAACCGGCAGCCTGAAATCCGTGGCAATGGGGATTGGCGCTTACGCCCATATTCGCCGCCAGTTCAAAATATCTATCGGCAAGATGGAAGGTATCGAAGAGCCGCTGGCGCGTATCGCAGGCAATGCCTACGTTATGGATGCTGCCGCTTCTTTGATTACCTACGGCATTATGCTCGGTGAAAAACCAGCGGTCCTGTCGGCCATCGTCAAGTATCACTGTACCCACCGGGCGCAGCAGTCAATTATTGATGCAATGGATATCGCTGGCGGTAAAGGCATTATGCTCGGCGAAGGTAATTTCCTGGCGCGCGGCTATCAGGGTGCGCCGATTGCCATCACCGTTGAAGGGGCCAATATTCTGACCCGCAGCATGATGATCTTCGGTCAAGGTGCCATTCGCTGTCATCCGTACGTTCTCGAAGAGATGGCGGCAGCGCAAAACAACGACGTCAACGCGTTCGATAAGCTGCTGTTCAAGCATATCGGCCACGTTGGCAGCAATAAAGTACGCAGCTTCTGGCTTGGCCTGACGCGCGGCTTAACCAGCTCAACGCCAACCGGTGATGCGACCCGTCGCTATTATCAACATCTGAACCGTCTCAGCGCCAACCTTGCGCTGCTGTCGGACGTGTCAATGGCGGTACTGGGCGGTAGCCTCAAGCGTCGCGAACGTATCTCCGCGCGTTTGGGTGATGTGTTGAGCCAGGTGTTCCTCGCCTCCGCGACGCTGAAACGCTATGACGACGAAGGCCGTCATGAAGCCGACCTGCCGCTGGTGCATTGGGGCGTTCAGGATGCGTTATACAAAGCAGAACAGGCGATTGACGATCTGCTGGCAAACTTCCCGAACCGCTTTGTTGCAGGTGCCCTGCGCGTGGCAATCTTCCCGACCGGTCGTCATCATCTGGCACCGTCCGATAAGCTGGATCATAAGGTGGCGAAGATCTTGCAGATCCCAAGTGCGACTCGCTCCCGTATTGGTCGTGGTCAGTACCTGACGCCAAGCGAGCACAATCCTGTTGGTCTGCTGGAAGAAGCGCTGCTGGATGTGATGGCCGCCGATCCGATTCATCAGAAGATCTGCAAACAGCTGGGTAAAAACCTGCCGTTTACGCGTCTGGATGAACTGGCTAAACAGGCACTGGCTGCTGGCACCATCGACCAGAATGAAGCTGCCGTACTGGTGAAAGCGGAAGCGAGCCGTCTGCGCAGCATTAACGTCGATGACTTTGAGCACGATGAGCTGGCGACTCAGCCGGTAAAGATGCCAGAGAAGGTCCGCAAACCTGAGGCAGCATAAGCCGCTCCGCTCCCGTCAACCCCGCCTCGTGCGGGGTTTTTTATTGCCACATTTTCTCTTTACCGCGTGCTACAGTGTAAAAATGCTGTTCAACGAGGAGTCCGTACTGTGCCTGGCTTGAAGATGACGATTTTACAACAACCGCTGGTGTGGATGGATGGCCCGGCCAACCTGCGCCATTTCGATCGCCAACTGGAAGAGATTACCGGGCGCGACGTAATTGTTCTGCCGGAGATGTTCACCACGGGCTTCGCAATGGAGGCGGCTAAGCAGTCGTTGCCGCAGGATGAGGTGGTGGCCTGGATGCACACGAAGGCGCAGCAGACTAATGCGCTGATTGCCGGTAGCGCCGCGCTGCAAACGGAGCGTGGTCCGGTGAACCGTTTCCTGCTGGTTGAACCCGACGGCACGCTGCACTTTTACGACAAACGTCACCTGTTCCGCATGGCGGATGAGCATCATCATTACGAAGCGGGCAACGAACGTGTGGTGTTTGAGTGGCGCGGCTGGCGCATTCTGCCGCTGGTCTGTTACGACCTGCGCTTCCCGGTGTGGTCACGCAACCGCAACGATTATGATCTGGTGCTGTACGTCGCCAACTGGCCAGCGCCGCGTTCGCTGCACTGGCAGGCGCTGCTGACGGCGCGCGCCATTGAAAATCAGGCTTATGTGTTGGGCTGCAACCGGGTCGGCACCGACGGTAACGGACATCACTACCGTGGCGACAGCCGGGTGATTAACCCGCAGGGGGAGATTATCGCCACCGCCGAGCCGCATCAGGCCACGCGCATTGACGCCGAGATTTCGCTGACGGCACTAAAAGAGTATCGGGAGAAGTTTCCTGCCTGGCAGGATGCGGATCCGTTCAGTATTGGGTGAATAAAAGCCGGGTGGCAGTTCAATACGCCTTACCCGGCCTACATTTCACGTTCTCAGCTCACTAACGCCTGCCCATCTTTACGGCTTTCTGTCGCGGCGACGTAGTGCCCTTCTGGCATGCGGTATATCACCTGCGCCCCACCAAAGTTGTAATCCTGGAGCGGATCTTCCACCACAATCTGATGCCCACGCTCGCGCAGCGCCGCAATGGTATTGCGATCGAACGTCGATTCCACGATCACTTCTCGCCCTTGCACCACGCGCCAACGAGGCGCATCAATGGCAGCCTGTGGATTTTGTCCGTGCAGCATAATGCGCAGCGCCATTTGCATATGCCCTTGCGCCTGCATCGGACCGCCCATTACGCCAAACGACATCAGCGGTTTACCGTTTCCGTCCATCGCAAAGCCTGGAATGATGGTGTGGAAAGGACGTTTGCTGCCCGCCAGCGCGTTCGGATGTTTGGGATCGAGCACAAAGCCACAACCTCGGTTTTGCAGGCTGATGCCCGTATCCGGAACCACGACCCCTGAACCAAAGCCCATAAAGTTCGACTGAATAAACGACACCATCATGCCGCTCGCATCCGCAGTAGAAAGATACACCGTGCCGCTCTGAGTCGGCGAACCGTAGGTGAAATCAGAGGCTTTATCAGGGTCGATCAGCGCCGCGCGCGATTTCAGATAGGCATCGCCCAACAGTTCTTTCGCCGCGAACTCCATGTGTTCTTCGTCCGCTACATAGCGATCAAGATCCGCCAGCGCCAGCTTCATCGCCTCGATGGACAGATGTAGCGACTCGACGGAATCCGGGTGGTGGCGCTCAATACCGGTCTGCTCAAGGATGCCCAGCGCAATCAGCGTGGCAATGCCCTGACCGTTTGGCGGTAGCTCCTGCACCGAGCCGCCCGAAAAGTCGCGCGACAGCAGCTCAACCCAGTCGACGCGATGGTTAGCCAGATCGTCTGTCGTCAGATGCGCGCCGTGTTCTTTCGCAAAGGCTGCGATTTTTTCCGCCAGCTCGCCACGGTAAAATGCTTCGCCGTTGGTTTTAGCAATCAGCTCCAGCGAGTTGGCTTGCGCCGGGTTACGGAAGATTTCCCCAACGCGCGGTGCGCGGCCTTCCGGTGCAAAGCAGGCGCTAAAGCCAGGCTGATCTTTCAGCTTGTTGTAGCCACGCTGCCACAGGTGGCCAATCAGCGGCGAAACCGGGAAACCGTGACGCGCATATTCGATAGCGGGCTGCGCCAGCGTGGTGAGCGGCAACGTACCAAAGCGCTCTGCCAGCGCTACCCAGCCTGAGACCGCACCCGGTACGGTGACGGCATCCCAGCCCAGCTCAGGCACAGCGGTTTGACCGGCAAAGAGATCCGCGTGCCAGCTGGCAGGCGATCGGCCCGAAGCGTTCAGACCATGTAATTTCTCGCCATCCCAAATAATGGCAAACGCATCGCTGCCAATGCCGCAGCCGGTAGGTTCCACCACGGTCAGTGCCATGGCGGTCGCAATCGCTGCGTCCACGGCGTTACCGCCCAGCTGGAGCATACGCATACCGGCCTGCGCCGCCAGCGGCTGGGATGTCGCAACCGCGTTATGCCCCATCATCGGTGGGCGTCGCGAATCGTAACCGGTCGTAAAATCAAGCGCTTTGGTCATCATGACTCCTTAGTCGTGGCGCGGATCGAGCGCATCGCGCAGCCCGTCGCCGAGTAAATTAAAGCCCTGCACCGCCAGGAAGATGGCAACGCCCGGGAAAACAGACATCCATGGCGCCTGCTCCAGAAAACCTTTTGCCGTGTTGAGCATTGACCCCCACGAGGGATTGGGCGGCTGCTGCCCCAGCCCCAGGAACGAAAGGCTGGCTTCAGCAATAATGGCCGATGCAATGGCCAGCGTGGCCTGCACCAGAATCGGCGACATCACATTTGGCAAAACGTATTTGATGATGATCCAGCGATCCGGCAGGCCAATCGCCCGCGCGCCGTCGATGTACTCTTCGTTGCGAATGGCGATGACCTGGCCGCGCGTCAGGCGGGCAAAGATCGGCATCGCCGATAAACCAATGGCGATCATTGCATTGGTCAGGCTCGGGCCAAGAAAAGCCCCCAGCGCGATCGCCATGATCAGAAACGGACAGGCCAGCAGCGCTTCGATAAATCGCGAAATGATCCCATCCCAGATGCCCTGGAAATACCCGGCCACCAGCCCCAACGGCACACCAATCACGACAGCGATCACCACCGACATGCAGCCCGCCATCAGCGAGGTTCGTGCGCCCCAGATAATGCGTGAAAGAATATCCCTGCCCAGCTCATCCGAGCCAAACCAGAACAGTTCAGACGGCGGTTTACGCACTGCCAGAAAATTGGCTTTCACGGGATCAAACGGCGCAAGCCACGGGGCCAGCAATGCAATGACGATAAAGATGCCAACAATCACCGCGCCAATGACCGCACTTTTATTGGCGAGGAATTTCTTCAGCACCCGGTTTTGCGCGCGCGGCAAGGCCGCAGCAACGTTTTGAGTCGCCAGTTCAGCCATGATTAACCTCGCATTTTCGGGTTGATGAGAACGTAGAGCACGTCGGCCAGCAGGTTCAGCAGCAGGAAGCCAATCGCCACGATCAACACGACACCCTGCACTACCGCATAATCACGGTTGAACACCGAATCGACGATCATCTTGCCAAAGCCTGGAATAGTGAAGACCTGCTCGGTCAGTACCGCCCCGCCCAGCAGCTCGCCAAACAGCAGCGTGGTGAGGGTGATAACCGGCACCAGCGCATTGCGAAAGGCGTGCTTAAGGATCACCGCTTTTGGCAGCAGGCCTTTCGCCCGGGCGGTGCGAATGTAATCCGCTTTGAGCACCGCAATCATCGAGGCACGCGTGTGGCGCATCAGCGTGGCCGCGAGACCAGTACCGAGCACCGATGCTGGCAACAGCAGCGTGCGCAGGTTTTGCAACGGATCTTCACTGAACGGCACAAAGCCAGACGCGGGTAGCCATTGCAGATTGACCGAGAAAACTAAGATCAGCAGGATCCCCAGCCAAAAGTGCGGTATCGAGATCCCTGAGATCGCCACAAAGTTCGCCCCGTGATCGACCCAGCTATTTTTGTTCACCGCCGCGAGGATCCCCATCCCAATACCGAACACCAGCGCAATAATCATCGCCAGCAGCGAAAGCTCCATCGTGACCGGCAGCTTGCTGGCGATCAGTTGCGTGACCGGTTCATGGGTGCGTAAGGAGACACCAAGATCGCCCTGTAATGCGCGGGTGAGCCAGTCGAAATACTGGACGGGCAATGGCGCATCCAGGTTTAGCTCCGCGCGCAGCTGGGCGATGACCGCCGGGTCTCGCTCTTCCCCCGCCATGGCGATCAGCGGGTCGCCGGGCAGCAGCTTTTGCAGCCCAAAGACCATCATGCTCACCAGCAGCAGGGTCGGGATCGCCAGCAGCAGGCGTTTACAAATCAGTTCCAGCATGGTTTCTCCTCGCGCCCTTTGTTACTTCGCCAGCGTTAAACCCGCAACGCGCACAATGCCGTCCGGATAGGGCTTGAAGCCATTAACGCTCTTATTCAGCCCAAAGATACGCGGTTCAAAGTAGAGGTAAGCGATAGGCATATCGGCCTGCAGTTGGTTAACCACTTTGTTGTAAAGCGGCTGACGGACGGCGGGATCGGTGCTCAGGCGAGCCTGAGTCAGCCATTCGTCTACCTGCGCATTGCTGTAGCGCCCGTCGTTAAGGTTGCCTTTGCTGTTAATAAAGCCGTAAATGCTGCCGTCTGGATCCGGACGACCGGACCAGCCTGAGAAGCTCAACTGATAGTCACCGCTTTGCTGGCGATCCAGCAGCGTGGCGAACTCGGTCATCTGCAGGTTGAGGTTAAAGCCCGCTTCCGCGACCATCGCCTGCAATACCTGTCCGACCTGCTGTGACGTTGGGTTGTTAGGCACCAGCAGATTGACGTTCAGCGGAGCAGTAATACCCGCCGCCTTCAACAGCGTTTTCGCTTTTTCGACGTCGCGAGCAGCAACTGGCACCTTAACGTGATACGGGCTGACGGGGGAAAAGGCCTGGTTTGCAGGGGTGTAAAGCCCTTCAAATACCACCTGATTCAACGCATCGCGATCGATCGCCAGCGAGAAAGCCTCGCGCACGCGCGCATCCTTGAACGGATCGTTCGCCGGAACTTTGCCGTTGTTGATATTGAACGTGATGCCCTGATAACCCAGCCCGGTGACTTTCGCCAGCGTTAGCTTGCTATCAGCTTCGACCGTTTTGACATCGCTGGCGGCAACGCCTTCCGTCAGATCCAGATCGCCCGCGCGCAGGTTTGCCAGACGCACGGAGGCATCCGGGATCGGCAGGTAGATGATTTTATCGAAGTGGTAAGCGTCTTTGTTCCAGTAGTTGTCAAAACGGCTGAGCACAATTCGGTCCTGCGAGACGCGGCTGTCAAATTTGTACGGGCCGGAGCAAACGGGATGCGCAGCAAAGTCCGGTTTTTTCGCGGCTTCAGGTGCCATCATTGCCCCGGCACGGTCGGTCAATTGCATCAGCAGCGCCGCGTCTGGCGTTTTCAGGTGCAGCACGATTTGCGTCGGGCTTTTCACTTCTACCGATTCGATAGAGGAGATTTCGCTTTTACGCAGTGAGCCTTTCAGGGTGAGCGCGCGGTCGAGATTGTATTTTGCGGCTTCGGCATCGAATTTTTCGCCGTCGTGAAAGGTCACGCCCTCACGCAGGTTCATGGTCAGGGTTTTACCGTCATCGCTCCAGGACCAGTCTTTCGCCAGACCCGGTACCACTTTTAGGTTTTCATCCACGTCCACCAGCCTGTCGCACAGCGAGGCAAACACGAAGCGGCCATAGTAGGTGCGCGCCAAATGGGGATCGAGCATATCTGGATCGGCACCCAGACCAATTCGCAGGACGCTTTCTGAATGCGCGGGTAGCGCCGCGCCCAGCAACATAACACTTCCCAGTACGGTCAAAAGAGAATTACGCATTGTCATTATCATGAGTTCCTTGCAGGAAGAGACGAGAGAGTTGCCGCATGTTCAAACAGCGCGCGGCGGCGCAAAAATGCTGCGGATGGCGGTGCTATCTGGATAACACTGCGATCGCGGTTGATCTCCTGCCAGCGATGGCAGGCGACCTGACGTCCGCCTTCCAGAACCTGATCAATAGGTTCTACCTGGCGGCATTCATCCGTGACGTAAGGACAGCGGGTGTGAAAACGGCACCCGGTGGGTGGGTTTGCCGGATTGGGCAGATCGCCTTGTAGCAATGGCGCATCGCGCTGCGCGCCCGGCTGCATTTGCGGCGCGGAGGCAATCAGTGCCTGAGTGTACGGATGCAGCGGCGCGTCAAATATTTCATCGACGGTCGCCAGCTCGACAATTTGCCCGAGATACATCACCGCCACGCGGTCGCTCATATGGCGAATCACCGCCAGGCCGTGAGCAACGATCACCATCGTCAGCCCTAACTGGTGCTTCAGGCTTTCCAGCAGGTTCACCACCTGCGCCTGAACGGAAACATCCAGCGCTGAAACCGGTTCATCGCCCAGCAGCAGTTTTGGCCCGGAGGCCAGCGCGCGGGCAATACCGATACGCTGACGTTGCCCACCGGAAAACTCGTGCGGGTAACGCCCGGCCCAGGCAGCAGGAAGACCGACGGTTTTTAACAGCTCCGCGACGCGGTACTGGCGGTCGCCTTTTTTCATGTTCTGATGGAGCCACAGCGGTTCACCGACGATTTGTTCCACCGTCATGCGCGGGTTCAGCGAGGCAAACGGATCCTGAAAGATGATTTGCAGCTCACGACGCAGCTGGTTCAGGCGAGAGCCAGAGGCCTGCGTGATCTCCTCGCCCTGGTAAAACACACGCCCTTCGGTGGCCGCTAACAGACGCAGCAGTAATCGTCCAAGTGTCGATTTGCCAGAGCCGGACTCGCCAACGATCGCCAGCGTTTCGCCGGGCATGACCGAGAGCGATACTCTGTCGACGGCGGTGACAAAACGGGCGGGAGAAAAGAGCTTTTTAGGACCTGGAAAATGTTTGCTCAGGTCACGCGCTTCAAGAATAGGTATGGTCATGCGATTTCTCCCAGCGCGATGTGTTGCTCAAGCGGTACGCGGAAACAGGCAACCTGATGGCCTGTTCCAGGTGTGGTGAGCGGCGGTTTTTCATCATGGCAACGCGTCAGCGCAAAGGGACAGCGGGTCGCGAAACGACACCCTTTGGGCATGGACTCAGGCAGTGGCACTGAGCCAGGAATGGTCGAAAGCTGACCTTTCCGCGCGCCCAGCGACGGAATGGATCCCATCAGACCGATAGTGTAAGGATGCTGCGGGTCGGCAAATATCGCCTCGACGCTCCCCTGCTCGACCACCTGGCCGGCATACATCACCGCCACCTGCTGAGCCACTTCCGCCACGACGCCGAGATCGTGAGTGATCATCAGTACGGCAGTACCGGTCTCAGCTTTAAGGGTGTTGAGAAGTGACAGAATTTGCGCCTGAATAGTCACGTCGAGCGCGGTTGTCGGTTCGTCAGCAATCAGCAGACGCGGATGGTTAATGAGCGCCATGGCGATCATAACGCGCTGGCGCATGCCCCCGGAAAGCTGATGCGGGTAAGATTTCAGGCGCATTTCTGGCGCAGGAATTTGGACTTTTTCAAGGATTTGTAGCGCAACGGCCATTGCCTCGGTGCGCGACATCTTTTGATGGCGGATAACGGCTTCACTGAGCTGGTCACCGAGGGTAAAAGCCGGATTGAGTGAGGTCATCGGCTCCTGAAAAATCATGGCCAGCTCGTTCCCCCGGAGATCGGCATACTCTTGTGGTGAGAGCTTGCGCAGATCGTGGCGGCGGAACTGCATGTCGCCACTCACAATTTGTGCGCTGGCTGGCAGGAGCCCCATCAGTGCCAGGGAGGTGATACTTTTGCCGCAGCCAGATTCGCCCACCAGCGCCAGCGTCTCTCCCGCCTGGACGGTCAATGAAATACCATCGAGCACACTGACCGGCGATCCGGCGAACTTCACGTTAAGATTGTGCAGGCGAAGGACCGGCGCGGCTTCCTTAAAAGGGATCGTCGTCATAGCAGGGAATCATCCTCAAGGTTGATGGCCTGAATCAGGGCGGTTTGCAGGGTGAGCAGATGCTCGCGCATAGCGGCGGCGGCTTCGTTAGGCTGGCGATTGATTATCGCCATCATGATTTTGTCGTGATGATCGTTGTAGTGATCGACGCGTTCGGGCGTTCGGGCCAGCTCACGAAGATGCTGCCAACCGGGGTCGCGCCTGACGGCGTCAATGGCATCGAATAATCCGAGCATCAAGCGATTACCGGCAGCCTCGGCAATCGCGCGGTGAAAAGCGCTATCCCAGAGTTCGTTGAGGTCGCGGTCATCCGGGCTGACCTTATTGATGCGTTCCAGCATACGCTGCATCAGCGCGAGGTTTTCCCTGGTGGCACGCAGTGCCGCAAGCCGGGCTAAGCCGGGTTCGAGCTGTAGACGAGCCTCCATGACTTCCAGCAAATTGGTTTGCTGAACCAGACCCTGAAGGGCCAGCGGTTCAACAGGCGCAGCGGGACCAATGAAGGTCCCTTTGCCCTGCTTGCGCCAGATACGCCCCTCCTCCTCCAGCACGTCCAGCGCACGACGAACTTCACGTCGTCCTACGCCGAGTGTTTCCGCTAACTCACGTTCAGTGGGCAGCGGATTGCCTGGTGTTGACTCATGCTGGTGGATAAGACCGCGCAACTGCTCAAGCGCGGTACTGGAATTTGCCAGAAACCGTGACGGTTTTTCCATATTGGTTCGCCTGCTGTCATCATTACTTTATTTTTATTAACAATAAGTTATTGATATAGATAAATACTTATTGCCCTAATGATTAAGCAATTCCTGAACCAATTAGACATTGGTTCAGGAATTTTCTGAGAAACCATAAGTAAGTCGATGATTAAGAGAGGATTATTTTTACAGAAATGTTACATAGGGAAATGATTAAGAAAGAATTGATTAACAAAATTGCACAATAAAAGGGCAATGGATGCACCATAAACGAACAATTGTTAATTAATTGCACTATTGGCATTAACTTTTTGTTAACTAATTACGGAGGTAAAATAAGAAAGAAGCGAGGGCTGAAATGACGAAAGCCTGAATCATTTCTGATTCAGGCTTTCTAATGTGGCGGAACGGACGGGACTCGAACCCGCGACCCCCTGCGTGACAGGCAGGTATTCTAACCGACTGAACTACCGCTCCACTGTGTTCCCTCGGGAACGATGCGAATATTAAGGTTAGCCTTTGATCTCGTCAACGCTTTTTCTCAATATTTGAATCATTTGCTGCAAATTTCACCCATGCGCTGCATTAATCAGCGTGACCCGATGATTTAGGCTCGCCACAGGCAGCTGCCGCCCTTCTTCTGAACCAAATCAAGACGCGATTCGTGGTTAAGCAGCTCTTCATCGCTGGCTAAAATCACCCGCAGACGATTGGCTTGACGTACTACGCGCTGAATTCCGGTACTTCCCTGCTGCTGGGCGTCGTTTTCTGAACTGAATGCCATGGAAGTTTGTCCACCGGTCATGGTCAGATAAACATCGGCCAGAATCTGGGCATCGAGCAGTGCGCCGTGCAGCGTGCGTTTAGTGTTGTCTATTTCATAACGAGAGCAAAGTGCATCGAGGCTGTTACGCTTGCCGGGGAACATCTTCCTCGCCAGCGCCAGGCTATCGGTCACTTTACAAAAGGTATTCGTTTTCGGAATGCCGCGATTCAGCTTGCTAAACTCGTAGTCCATAAAGCCGATATCAAACGAAGCGTTATGGATGACCAGCTCAGCGCCACTGATGTACTCCATGAACTCATCGGCGACCTCCGCGAAGGTCGGCTTGTCTATCAGAAACTCATCCGCAATACCGTGAACGCCAAACGCTTCCGGATCCACCAGCCGATCGGGCTTGAGGTAAACGTGGAAGTTATTGCCGGTCAGGCGGCGATTGATCACTTCGACAGCACCGATCTCAATGATCTTGTGCCCTTCATAGTGCGCGCCGATCTGATTCATACCGGTGGTTTCGGTATCAAGGACGATCTGTCGTGTAATTGCAGTGCTCATATCGGTCATTTATGTCAGACTTGTCGAATACTTGTCGTTTCAAATTAAAGGAAGTCTACCAGAGATGCGTAAACAGGTAGAAATTTTCACCGATGGATCGTGCCTCGGCAACCCTGGACCTGGAGGTTATGGTGCCATTGTACGTTATCGCCAACACGAAAAATTGTTCAGCGAGGGCTATCGCCTGACCACCAACAACCGCATGGAGTTGATGGCGGCCATTGTGGCTCTGGAAGCATTAAAAGAACATTGCGACGTTGTGCTCAGCACCGACAGTCAGTATGTACGCCAGGGAATCACTCAGTGGATCCATAACTGGAAGAAGCGGGGATGGAAAACGGCAGAGAAAAAACCCGTCAAGAATGTCGACCTTTGGCAGCGGCTGGATGCGGCGTTAAGCCAACATCAAATCAGCTGGGAATGGGTGAAGGGTCACTCGGGACATCCTGAAAACGAACGCTGCGATGAACTCGCGCGCAACGCCGCAATGAGTCCCACCCAGGATGATGTCGGTTATAAGCCGGAATCTTAATCTCGCGGCTCGCGAAAGTGACGTGTCGCGCCAACAGCCTGGCGAATCGGGGATTTTGCTTTACTCTGCTTCATAGGATTGAGCGTTAGGGGAATGGTCCGCTTGCGCGCCACAATCAGCTGCATACAGCCTAATGCCGGAAAATGCGTAGTGAGCATTTTCCCGCCTTGTTGCGTCCAGGGGATGACCTGAAAACCGCTGTGATACATCACCTCAAAATTCAATAATGAGAGCCAGTCCAGCTGGCGCGTGAACGTAAACATGCGGCTGTTATACGGCGGTTTACGGCGAATGACCGGTACCAGTTTCCGTAGGCCCATCAGGCTCATCGGATTGAAGCCGCTCAGAATGAGCCAGCCATCATCGATCAATACACGGTCGGCCTCACGCAACAGGCGGTGTGGATCGCTACACCAGGGAAGCGTGTTTGCCAGCAGGCAAGCATCAACCGACTTTTCAGCAAACGGCAAATGCAAGGGATCGGCTTTGACCTGTATCGGCTGCCCCCCAAGCGAGACGTTGACCTGATGAGAGATAGCACAGCTCTCGGTGTTGATTTCTGCACTCAGATTGCCAATTTTAAGCAGGTGAAAACCATACATTTTGGCGAACCATGGCTTAAGCTGCTGTTCAAGCGCTGCACGAAAGTATTCACCTTTAGGCAGTTCTGCCCAATGTTCCGGTGCCGAGACAATCTGAGGTATCCTTGCCGGTTTCATCAAACACCCGCTTCGCTTTGAGAGGTAATTTATGAATCTTATCAGTATTCCCGCGTTTCAGGACAATTACATCTGGGTTTTAGTCGACGGTGAACGTCGCTGTATTATCGTCGACCCTGGTGAAGCGGCACCGATTATGAAGGCTATTGATGAAAATGGCTGGCAGCCAGAGGCGATTCTACTCACTCATCATCACAACGATCATGTGGGTGGCGTTCCTGCTCTGCGTGCCAGATTCCCTGAATTGAAGGTATATGGCCCCGCCGAGACACAAAACAAGGGGACCACGCAAGTAGTCGAAGAGGGCGAAAATATCCTCATACTTGGGTGGGAATTTTCTGTATTTGCTACACCGGGTCACACTTCAGGACATATTTGTTTCTTCAGTTTCCCTTATCTTTTTTGTGGTGACACGCTTTTCTCTGGCGGATGCGGCAGACTCTTCGAGGGCACAGCAGAGCAGATGTATCAGTCATTCCAGAAGATTAACGCGTTACCAGAGGAGACAATCATTTGCTGTGCGCATGAATACACATTAGCAAATATGAAGTTTGCTAAGAGCATCCTCCCGGAGGATCCCGCAATTAATGATTATTACCACAAAGTGAATGAGTTACGGGCAAAAAAACAAAAAACACTGCCCGTTATTCTGAAAAATGAGCGTAAAATAAATTTATTCTTAAGAGTTAATGATATTGATTTAATTGATAAAATTAACCAAGAAACAAAGTTGCAACAACCTGAGCAACGTTTTGCATGGTTAAGGTCAAAGAAAGATAACTTCTGACAATTGCGGGTTGCCTTTTCAAAAATTCGCCGTTATCATCGCTCGTCTTTTAAGCAACTATTGACACACACATGAAGGCAAAAGCGATATTACTCGCCTCTGTCCTGCTTGTTGGGTGCCAGTCGTCTCAAAACGCTGGCAATGTTCAACAGCACGCACAGAGCCTTTCTGCAGCTGGTCAAGGGGAAGCAGGGAAGTTTATAAGTCAGGCGCGATGGATGGACAATGGGACGTCATTCGCGCAGGATCAAGACTTGTGGGCCTCTATAAGTGACGAGCTGAAGATGGGAATTCCGGAAAACAACCGGATTCGCGATCAGAAACAGAAGTATTTAAGAAATAAGAGCTATCTCCACGATGTAACTTTACGGGCAGAGCCGTATATGTACTGGATAGCAGGGCAAGTTAAGAAACGTAACATGCCTATGGAACTGGTACTACTACCCATAGTGGAGAGCGCTTTTGACCCGCACGCGACGTCTGGTGCCAATGCCGCAGGCATTTGGCAGATCATTCCGAGCACCGGGCGCAATTATGGATTGAAACAGACTCGCAGCTACGATGCGCGTCGTGATGTAGTCGCTTCGACGACTGCCGCTCTCGACATGATGCAACGTCTGAACAAGATGTTTGACGGCGACTGGTTGTTAACTGTCGCAGCGTATAATAGCGGCGAAGGTCGTGTACTGAAGGCAATGAAAGCCAATAAAGCGCGTGGGAAATCCACAGATTTTTGGTCGCTCTCACTGCCACAGGAAACCAAGCTTTACGTACCAAAAATGCTGGCTTTGAGCGATATTCTCAAAAACAGCAAACGTTATGGCGTACAACTGCCGTCGTCCGACGAAAGTCGAGCACTGGCGAGAGTAAGCCTCAGTAGCCCTGTAGAGATGAAACAGGTTGCTGATATGACGGGTATTCCTGTTAAGAAGCTCAAGACCTTTAATGCAGGCGTTAAGGGCTCAACGCTGGGTGCCAATGGGCCTCAGTACGTGCTGGTTCCGCAGAAGCATGCAGAACAGTTACGAGAGTCCCTGGCCTCGGGTGAAATCGCTGCCGTTCAGTCTACGCTGATTGCAGACGTCTCATCCGTTAGCAGCCGTAGCTATAAGGTTCGTTCAGGTGATACGCTTTCAGGTATTGCATCACGCCTCGGTGTGAATGCTAAAGATCTGCAGCAGTGGAATAATCTGCGTAGTTCGAATCTGAAAGTAGGTCAAAATCTGACTGTAGGTGCAGGTAGCAGCGCGCAGCGTCTTGCCCGTAACAGCGATAGTATTACTTATCGCGTACGTAAAGGTGATTCACTGTCCAGTATTGCGAAGACTCATGGCGTTAACATCAAAGATGTCATGCGCTGGAACGATGATACCGGCAATCTGCAACCAGGCGACCAGTTGACACTGTTTGTGAAGAACAGTGCTACGCCAGATTCCTGATAGCACAATCCATCTGTTAAAAAGGCACCGATTTTCTCGGTGCCTTTTTTGATCATGCTGCTTTTTGCGCTTCAGCCAGGATCGTATCGCTGGTGAATGATCCATCCGCCTGCACTTCGAAATATGACTTCACTTCCGCTGAGGCACTCTCCTGGTACATCCTAATCGCCTGGCTTAATATATCTGGCGTACGCATACGCGCGATCCACGAACTGAATTCCAGCGGCAAACGATCGGTGGTCAATGACCGCGCAATCAATCCTGCCTCGGCGATCAACGAGAACCACTCCCCACTGGAATAGTTGCGGACATGCGAGGTATCGCGCAGCGCTTCGACTGTCTGCAACCAAACATCTCGTACCGGGTGTCCTGGCGACATGATATCCATGATGATGAAAATCCCGCCTGGTTTGAGCACGCGTTTGACATCCCGCAAGGCCTGGCCGACATCATGCCAATGATGGGCAGAGTAACGGCTAATTACGACATCAAAGGATTCATCAGCAAATGGCAACGATTCGGCATAGCCCTGTCGGGTCGTGACGTTGTTCAGTCCTTTTTCTCTGGCCGCATGACTAACAACCTCAAGCATTTGGCTGGATAAGTCATAGGCCGTCACCTGATCAACCTGCTGTGCTGCGACAAAGCTCGCATGCCCCGCACCACATCCCAAATCCAGAACATGCGTCTGCGGAAATGCCTCCAGACGTTTACTCAGACGGTCAAGATCTCGACCAGAAGCGTGCACGTCGCTGGTTAAGTAGGCCTTCGCCTGGGAGCCAAATTGTTTTTCAACGTTGTCATGATGGGAGTGTGTTGTCATCGTACTGTCCTTTGGTTAATTGAAATAAAGGGCAGTACCTACATAGGCCTGCCCCACGGCAGACCTGACACACCACTATTTATCAGGCTTGCCGGGACTGAATTCGACTAGTAGAGGATTGTGGTCGGAAGCTCGCGTCACCAGTACGGAAGCTTCGTGTACGTTCAGACCACGATAGAAGACAAAATCGAGAGGGCGACCGAACGCTTTGCGTCGTTGGTCATCGGTAAAACGGACTTCACGCAGCGACATTTCGCGCGCAAAGCGATAAAGCGCATTCATGCGCGGACGGCTCCAGGCGTTGAAGTCCCCCGCCATGATGATTGGCCCACTGTGGTGCGCAATCTGATCGCCAATCGGAAGTAATTGCTTACTATATACATCCACGCCCAGGCTAAAGTTTACGGCGTGAACGTTTACTACCATCAGCAACCGCGTATCCGGCAAAGGATAGACGGTGACGAGTGCAGATTTGGCTAATCGCAGAATGGGTTCACGTTCGCGAAGTGGACAGCAGTATACCGGATGCGCTGCCGAGAGCGTCATTACCCCAGAGGGATGCTGCGGTAAGACAAATGCCGGAACCTGATCGGCTGCCAGGTAGTTAGTCGTGGCAAATCTCACCAGCTCAGGTGTCGTTTGTGCTTCCTGCAGCAGGACCAGGTGAGCATCTTTACCGAAATTCTTCAGTACCGATAACCATTCAGCTCGCTGTTGCTTAAAGATGTTCCATACCAACACCCGGATCTTTTCATCACTGCTTAACGGCGTACCAGCAGGTAATGCCTGACCGAGGCTTGCAAACGAACCCGGAGGCAAAATTCGCTCCGCGGGCTGTCCGGCAATGTAGCGCATGGCATAGGTATTTTTTCGCACTTTTGGAAACGACCTCTGTAGCAGTAGAACCAGCCGTAAATCATACTGGTTCTACTGTTATAGGGACTTTAGCTCACACTTTCAACGCAATTACTGAGAAACCTGTTTCCAGTTTTGTAAGCAAGCACTTACTACAACTTATCCCAGCTCCACACGGCCGGTAAATTTGAACGACTTTGACGTCTTTGGCTTCCGGATTATTGATGACATGAACTATTCACAATGCTTAAATAACAAAAATTATCAAAATACATCCAGAATTTTGCAGGTGGTGCAATAATGAAAGCAACGTCGGAAGAGCTAACAATCTTCGTATCCGTCGTAGAAAGTGGCAGTTTTAGCCGTGCTGCGGAGCAATTAGGTCAGGCAAATTCAGCGATAAGCCGATCGGTCAAAAAACTCGAAATGAAGCTTGGAGTCAGTTTACTCAACCGAACTACGCGACAATTGAGCCTGACGGAAGAAGGTGAACGTTACTTCCGCCGTGTGCAGTCAATCTTGCAGGAGATGGCCGCCGCAGAGACGGAGATCATGGAGACGCGTAGCACGCCGCGTGGGCTATTACGAATTGATGCCGCTACACCGGTTGTTTTGCATTTTCTGATGCCACTCATTAAACCTTTTCGTGAACGTTACCCGGAAATGACGCTTTCGCTTGTCTCGTCTGAAACCTTTATCAATCTGATTGAACGTAAGGTCGACGTGGCTATTCGTGCCGGTACGCTGACGGATTCTAGCCTACGCGCACGTCCGCTTTTCACCAGTTACAGGAAAATTATCGCCGCGCCAGATTATATTGAACGCTTTGGAAAACCGGAGACGATAGATGATCTTAAAGATCATATTTGCTTGGGTTTTACTGAACCGGTATCGCTTAACACCTGGCCAATTGCCTGCAGTGATGGTCAACTTCACGAGATAACCAGTGGGTTATCCTCTAATAGTGGAGAGACACTTAAGCAGCTGTGTCTAAGCGGAAACGGTATTGCTTGTTTGTCTGACTATATGATTAATAAGGAATTAGCGAAAGGTGAGCTTATCGAGTTGATGGTTGATAAGCGTCTGCCTGTGGAGATGCCATTCAGTGCGGTCTATTACAGCGACCGAGCGGTGAGCACGCGTATTCGTGCCTTTATTGATTTTCTTAGCGAGCATATTAAACAGCTCCCGCGGGAGCTGTAAGAGGAAGGCAATCAATCCCAGTCTGGAGCTAAACCCTCTGGGCTAACCAGGCGATCGTTACACTCCAGCTTGGCGATCGCTTTTTTGTCTTCGTCGTCCAGTTTGAGATCCAATGCCAACATATTGCTCGCCAGATTTTCGCGTTTGGTCGATGATGGGATAACTGCATAGCCTTCACCTATTGCCCATGCCAGAATAACCTGCGCAGCAGTTGCATTGTATTTATCTGCGATACGCATAATCACTGCGTCTTTTAGAGCCTTACCATAAGCCAGCGTCATGTATGACGTAATATGAATTCCATGCTCTTTTGCCCAGTCAACAACTTTACGATTTTGCAGGAATGGAGACAGTTCAACCTGATTAGTAGCTATATTTTCCGCACCCACTGAAGCAATAGCTCTTTCCATCAGTGGGATAGTGAAGTTGGAAACGCCAATTTCCCGCGTTAGCCCTTCTTTTTTTGCTTCCAGTAACGCCTGCATGAACTCCTCAACAGGAACGGTATCTGCTGGCGACGGCCAGTGGATTAAAGCCAGATCCACGTAGTCGGTACGCAACTTCCTCAGGCTGTCCTTTAGGCTTGGGATCAACTTTTCTTTGCTGAGGTTTTCAATCCAGATCTTCGTGGTGATGAATAGCTCGGTACGTGGTATCGCGCTTTCTTCAATCGCTTGACCTACAGCGGCTTCGTTGTCGTATATTTGTGCTGTATCGATGGTGCGATAGCCTAACTCTAAAGCGGTTTTTACAGATGCGATGACGATATCATTCTTCAGGCGAAAAGTGCCGAGGCCAAATGCAGGGATGGTCATTGAATTCCTCTCTATACATGGTGTTTGTTATCTACAGAGAAGTATTACCGATGATGTTTTATGAAAAAAGATCGAATATAGCAGAGGATTTTTGCGTCTAAAGCAATAATATTATGATAAGCATAAAAAAAGCCCTGAGCGTTAGCTCAGGGCTCTTAATAAGTGGCGGAACGGACGGGACTCGAACCCGCGACCCCCTGCGTGACAGGCAGGTATTCTAACCGACTGAACTACCGCTCCACCGAAGACTTCTACAACTCCCGGTTTAATGCCCCGGTTCACTGCTTAATTTGATGCCTGGCAGTTCCCTACTCTCACATGGGGAGACCCCACACTACCATCGGCGCTACGGCGTTTCACTTCTGAGTTCGGCATGGGGTCAGGTGGGACCACCGCGCTAAAGCCGC
>JALCNW010000025.1 GCA_022649305.1 Enterobacter sp. | reverse complement strand
TCACGATACTCCTGATATGACTTCGCTTTTGGGTCGGTGTCCTTCAGGCTTTCACCGTCATAGACTCGCATCTTCGAATAGATGCTGGAGTTTTCTGGCTCTTTCAGGCGCGACAAAATGGAGAAGCGCGAGAGCGTTTCCAGTGTTCCTGGGGCACAAGGCGCATGGACCAGCTCACTGTGGTTAAGCAGTTTTTCGTAAATTTTGATCTCTTCAGAGATGCGCAGGCAATAAGGCACTTTGACGATGTACACGCGGTCAAGGAACGCCTCGTTGTTCTTGTTGTTACGGAAGGTGACCCACTCAGATTCGTTCGAGTGCGCCAGGATAATCCCGTTAAACGGCAGGGCAGAGATACCTTCCGTCCCGTTATAGTTCCCTTCCTGAGTGGCGGTCAGCAGGGGGTGCAGCACCTTAATTGGCGCTTTAAACATTTCGACGAATTCCATTACGCCCTGGTTTGCACGGCACAATGCACCGGAATAACCGTAGGCATCTGGATCGTTTTGCGCATGGTGTTCCAGTTTACGAATATCGACCTTACCGACCAGCGCGGAGATATCCTGGTTGTTTTCATCACCAGGCTCAGTTTTCGCAATCGCAATCTGTTCCAGAATCGAAGGCCAGACTTTCACCACGCGGAACTTGGTGATGTCACCGCCGAATTCGTGCAGACGTTTTGCCGCCCAGGGCGACATGATGGTGCCCAAATAGCGGCGCGGAACGCCAAACTCTTTTTCCAGAATTTGCGCATCTTCCTGAGGATTAAACAGACACAACGGGTGATCGTTAACCGGGCTACGCTCGCCGTTGGCGCTCAATACGTAAATCGGCACACGCTGCATCAACGCTTTTAAACGCTCTGCCAGCGACGATTTACCGCCGCCTACCGGGCCCAGCAAATAAAGGATCTGCTTCTTCTCTTCCAGCCCTTGAGCGGCGTGTTTCAGATAAGAGACAATTTGCTCAATGGCATCTTCCATGCCGTAAAATTCTTCAAAAGCAGGATAGCGAGCAACAACGCGATTCGAAAAAAGACGGGAAAGCCGTGGTTCCAGAGCGGTATCGACCATATTTGGCTCACCGATAGCCATCAATAGCCGTTCTGCCGCATTGGCATAGGCACTGCGATCTTGCCGACAAACGGCAAGAAACTCCTGCAGTGTGAACTCTTCGTCCTTGGCAGCTTCATAACGCTGGCGATAGTGATCGAATATATTCATGGCATGCCGTCCTTTCGTTTTTTAGCACAGGAAGAGAGCCGTTCGTATGAATAGTAGGGGCTCCCGGAAGAGGGATCCGTCTCACCTCACTGCCAGAGCAGCAACCCGTGTGCCAGGTTAAAAGCCAGGAAACGCGGGGGGTATTCAGGAATTCATCTTCTTAAAATTAAGCGTAGATGGCATTTGCAAAACTTGCATGCCTGCAAAATGTAATTTCAATGACATATCAATAACTCATCCAAAAAAAACCACTGTTGATATAAGCCAATCCTCACACTTTCACGCTGGTGTCACAGCGCTGAAAGTTTCCTGTCATCTGAAAAGTTAAAAATATCAGGTTTAATAAACTCATTAGCAGGCAAAAAATTTTGGGATGTCAGGAAAGGGCGGTTACACTTCACCCGCTGATTATTTGACTACAGGAAAGAACGGATTGTGACCAAACTCAAACTTCTGGCATTGGGCGTACTCATCGCCACCTCAGTGAGCACCGCGAGCGCGGCCAATCAATGGTCGGTAGGCGCTGGCGTCGGCGTGATCAATAGCCCGTACAAACAGTACGATCGCGATCTCTATCCGGTACCGGTTGTTACCTACGAAGGTGATAAATTCTGGTTCCGTGGCTTGGGTGGCGGTTACTACTTATGGAACGATCAAACCGATAAGCTATCTGTGATGGCGTACTACTCGCCACTGCACTTCAAACCAGGCGACAGCGACAGCCACGCGCTGCGTCAACTCGACAAACGTAGAAGCACCGCCATGGCGGGTCTTTCTTACGTTCATAATACCCAATATGGTTTCTTGCGTACCGCGCTGGCCGCAGACGTGCTGGATAACAGCAATGGGTTTGTCGGTGATGTGGCCTGGCTCTATCGTTACACCAACGGCGGCCTGACGTTAACGCCGGGTATTGGTGTGGAATACAGCAGTGAAAATCAAAATGACTACTATTACGGGGTATCGGGAGATGAATCCCGCCGGAGTGGGCTGAAGCGCTATGATGCTGATGACAGCTGGAACCCGTACCTGGAACTGACCGCAAGCTACAAGTTTGCCAGCGACTGGAATGTCTACGCGGCCACGCGCTATACCCGTCTGGGTGATGAGATCAAAGACAGCCCAATGGTCGACAAATCCTGGACCGGACTATTCTCAACAGGTGTGACTTACAGTTTCTGATAGTGCACTTACACAGTGCATTTTGTGCATCACAACGGGGCGCTTGCGCCCCGTTTGTTTTACGGTGGTGCAACCAAAACAGGAGAGCCGTATGAGCATAAAAACTGTGACCTTTGCTGAGCGTTTTACCCAACCGGCTATCGGTCAGGGAACCTGGTATATGGGCGAAAAAGCCAGTCAGCGTCAGGATGAAGTGAACGCCCTGCGAGCGGGCATTGATCTCGGGCTGACGCTTATTGATACCGCAGAAATGTATGCCGACGGCGGCGCGGAAGAAGTCGTTGGTGCGGCAATAAAAGGACGGCGCGACAACGTCTATCTGGTTTCTAAAGTGTATCCGTGGAATGCGGGCGGGCAAAAAGGTATCGCCGCCTGTGATGCCAGCCTTCGTCGCCTGGGAACTGAACATATCGATCTCTACCTGCTGCACTGGCGGGGCAATTTTGAGCTGGATGAAACCGTCTACCTGATGGAAAAACTTCAACAGCAAGGCAAGATTGGCCGCTGGGGTGTGTCGAATCTGGACTATGAAGATATGCAGGAACTGTGGGGCGTTGAGGGTGGATCGGCCTGCGCAACCAATCAGGTGCTGTATCATCTGGCTTCGCGCGGAATTGAATACGATTTGCTGCCCTGGTGTCAGCAACAGTCGATGCCGGTGATGGCCTACTGCCCGCTGGCGCAAGCTGGACGTTTACGCTCGGGGTTGCTGAATCATCCCGTGGTCAATGAGATTGCCCTTCAGCATCATGCAAGTGCCGCACAAATTTTACTGGCATGGGTAATCAGCCATGAAGGCGTTATCGCTATACCAAAAGCGGGGTCGATTGCGCACGTAAAGGAAAACAGGGCCGCGCTGGATATCGCGCTGACGCCAGAAGACGTTGTAAAACTGGATAATGCTTTTCCAGCGCCTGGACGTAAAACCCCGTTAGACGTTGTGTAAATGGGCTCGTTTAGTCCCTCTCCTTTTTGAGGAGAGGGCAGGGCGAGAGGATCAGCGTTTAGCGATGCTGATCGTCTGTCCCAGACGTGACGGTTTCTCAACGCTTGCTTTTTGCGATGCCGTTACGCAGGCCGTTTCAACGCACACAAACGTTTTGTAGCCCTCATCCGGCACATCAGCCATGCTGACGGACAGCGCAGGACCGGGGTTCCAGCCAACCACGTTACTGTGATGCTGGTGGACGACGTTAATCGCGCGACTGAGAGAAGCATCGTGGATCACGCTGCAGGCTTCTGGGTTCAGATAAACGCGGTCGGTACGGTCCGGGAAGGTTTGCACGCCATCGCTCAGTTTGCCTTCTTTGGCATTATCGACTTTATCGATGAAGGTATCGCCAAGACCGCTGACTTTCACGTCGTTAATATTTCCGACGTTGAAATAGGTGTGCAGCGCAGAGTGGGTTTCAAACTCACCGTGGGCTTCTAGCTCAATTTCACAGGTTTTTCCCAACTTGAAGCGAGCATACAGGGTGAAATCATGCGGCCAGAGCGCGCGGGTTTCATCGTTAGCCTGCAGTTCAAAGGTCAGCACCGCACCATTGTCGTCTTCATTATGTGCTTTCAGCGTCCACTGCTGGTTACGGGCGAAACCGTGAGCCGGTAAACCTTGCTGAGCCGCCGGGCCAAACCACGGCCAGCAAATCGGAACGCCGCCGCGAATGGCTGCGCCTTTTTTGAATGACGTCGCATCGCTCAACCACAGGCCTTCTTCTTCACCTTCAGGCTTCCATGAGAGCAGATGAGCGCCGTTAAGCGCGACGGATGCTTTCACACGTAGGTGATCGACGACGATAACGTCGGCTTCATCAATCTGGCGGCGCGAGAGTACAGGAGTAAGTTGTTCGACTACCGGAAGTGCAAAAATTTTATTAATCATTACGCAATCCTCTGTCTTTAAGGCAATAAAAAAGGCGACCGAAGTCGCCTTTTTGGATCAGATTCTCATCTCAACTTATTTGGAGATGTGAGCGATCAGGTCCAGTACTTTATTAGAGTAGCCGGTTTCGTTGTCGTACCAGGAAACCAGTTTCACGAAGTTGTCGTTCAGTGCGATACCAGCTTTAGCATCGAACACGGAAGTGCACACTTCGCCGTTGAAATCGGTAGAAACAACGTCGTCTTCGGTGTAACCCAGAACGCCTTTCATTGCGCCTTCGGAAGCAGCTTTGATTGCTTTCTTAATTTCTTCATAAGAAGCAGCTTTTTCCAGACGAACGGTCAGGTCAACTACAGAAACGTTAGGAGTTGGAACGCGGAACGCCATACCAGTCAGTTTGCCATTCAGTTCTGGCAGAACGATACCTACTGCTTTAGCAGCACCGGTAGATGAAGGGATGATGTTCTGAGCCGCGCCACGGCCGCCGCGCCAGTCTTTATGAGACGGGCCGTCAACAGTTTTCTGAGTAGCGGTGGTTGCGTGAACAGTGGTCATCAGGCCTTCAACGATACCGAAGTTGTCGTTGATAACTTTAGCCAGTGGAGCCAGGCAGTTGGTGGTGCAAGATGCGTTAGAAACGATATCCTGGCCAGCATACTTCTCGAAGTTTGCGCCTTTAACGAACATCGGGGTGTTGTCTTTGGAAGGACCAGTCAGAACAACTTTCTTCGCACCAGCGGTGATGTGTTTACGAGCAGTTTCGTCGGTCAGGAACAGACCAGTTGCTTCAGCAACAACGTCAACGTTAACTTCGTTCCACTTCAGATTAGCCGGGTCACGTTCTGCGGTAACACGGATAGTTTTGCCGTTAACAACCAGGTGGCCGTCTTTGACTTCAACAGTGCCGTTGAAACGACCGTGAGTTGAGTCGTACTTCAGCATGTAAGCCATGTAGTCAGCGTCTAACAGGTCGTTGATTGCAACGATCTCGATGTCAGAACGTTCCTGAGCAGCACGGAAAACAATACGGCCGATACGGCCAAAACCGTTGATACCTACTTTGATAGTCATATATTCCACCAGCTATTTGTTAGTGAATAAAAGGTTGCCTGTAAAATTACAAAAACCTTACGCAGCGTCAAGCGGAATCGTGTCAATCATTGCGACAAATCAATCCTGCGCATAACCTTTGTGCGACTGACCGCCTCACTTTCCCTTTGAGCTAGCAACCACATGGGGGCTGCGCCCGGAATTTTAAAGGGCCATCAAGATAAAAATGTGAAACTGATCACAATTGCCCGACCGCCATACCGCAACGGATAAGTTTAGAACAAAAGTTCACGCTTCAGTGTTAATGTTTTGTTAGAATTCGCGATAAATGTTGTCTGCTTCAATAGTGAGATGTGAGCCTATGTCGAATCAACGTAACTCTGATGAACTGAAAAAAAATCTGACTGAAATGCAGTTCTACGTGACGCAGAATCACGGGACTGAACCCCCATTCACCGGGCGTTTGCTGCACAATAAGCGGGATGGTGTTTACCATTGCCTGGTGTGTGATGCCCCGCTGTTTAACTCGCAAACTAAATTTGATTCAGGATGTGGTTGGCCGAGCTTTTACGAGCCAGTCAGTGAGGATGCGATTCGCTATTTAACCGACACCACCCACGGCATGCAGCGTACCGAAATTCGCTGTGGAAACTGCGATGCGCATCTCGGGCATGTATTCCCGGATGGCCCGCAACCGACGGGTGAACGTTTCTGCGTCAATTCCGCATCAATGAGCTTCTCTGATGACGAAAATGGTGACCAGACTAAAGGTTGAATAATCGATTCAGCAAATTATTCCTTTGAACGGGACAAATCATGAATATTGATGACATGATGAACAGCATGACGCCGGAAGTGTATCAACGCCTGGTGACAGCCGTTGAGCTGGGAAAATGGCCCGACGGCGTGGCGCTGACGACGGAACAAAAAGAAAACAGTTTACAACTGGTGATGTTATGGCAGGCGCGCAATAACACCGACGCCCAGCATATGACTATCGACACGCGCGGGCAGATGGTGATGAAAAGCAAGCGCGAGCTGAAGGAAGATTTTGGTATTTCACCCAAACCGATTGCGACGTTTAAATCCTGATTTTGCCCATCCCTCCTGAACGGACGTTGCAGGAGGGATTGAAAGCGGGGCTTATTTCTTATTAATCATCGACTTTAAGTTGGCGAACGGATTGTAGGTTGCTTCGCCCACACTCTTCTGCGCGTCGTCTCCCGCGATAACCGTTGAGCCATACAGATCGGCTTCGGTATATTTGGAGTGCTCATGATCGTGACAGAACAGGCACAACATCTCCCAGTTGCTGCCATCTTCCGGGTTATTGGAGTGATCGTGATCGATATGATGCACGGTCAGTTCGCGAAGGTTTGAATACACAAACTCACGAGAACATCGTCCGCAGACCCACGGAAACAGTTTAAGCGCCTTTTCCCGGTAACCGACTTCCAGCCGGGCGTAATTTTTGGGGATAAAAGCCATCAGATTGTCCTCTCCTGCCTGTTACAACTCATTAAGTATTCACGCCTGCGTTTCTTGCCAGTCGGCCAGCGTAAACAGCGTGGCACCGGCAACGGACATGTCCATAAACGCTTGCACGCTGTCTTGTGGGTGAAGGTTCACACCACGGCAACCGTCGGTAATCACATTCACGGTATAGCCGAGTTTCAACGCATCAAGTACGGTGAACTTCACACAATAATCCGTCGCGAGCCCCATCACGATAAGTTCATTGATCTCATGATGACGCAACCAATCATCGAGGGCGGTTTTTTGCCGGTGCTCATTATCGAAGAATGCGCTGTAGCTGTCGATAAGTGGATTTTCACCTTTATGGAACACCGCATCAATCGCCTGTTGATTCAACAATGGGTGGAGCGCCGCGCCTTCGGTTTGCTGAACGCAGTGATCGGGCCAGAACGTTTGGTCCAGACCGTCAAGTTTACCCTGCGTGAACGCCTCAACGTTATGCTGGCTGGCAAAGCTGCCGTGGTTTGCCGGATGCCAGTCCTGGCTTGCGACAACCGCTTCACCACGCTCCTTACACCAGGCTATCAGCGTATTCGCCACATCGACGGTGCTATCGCCTTCGGCAACCGCCAGCGAACCGCCTGCGCAAAAATCATTTTGCAGATCGACCAACAGCAGAGCACGTTGCGTCATCAATAACTCCTTATTCGTCTGGCGTCAGTTCGCCGCGCAGGTTTTGCATCATGGCATTGCGCATTGCCTGCACATCCAGATTCTGGCTCAGTAAATAGTGAAGTTTAGTCAGAGTCGCCTCGACGGTCATGTCGTAGCCGCTGATCACTCCCGCATGCGCCAGCGCATTGCCGGTAGCGTAGCCGCCCATATTGACCTTGCCGGACATACACTGCGTCAGGTTTATCACCAGAATGCCACGCGAGCTGGCTTCCTGCAGTTCTTTCAGGAACTCGCCGTTCTGCGGAGCATTACCGACGCCGTAGGAGCGCAGGATCAGCGCTTTAACGGGCTGACGCAGGAAGTTGCGCACCACATCAGCAGAAATGCCCGGATAAATTGTGACCACACCAATCGGTTGAGGGGTAATCGGATGAACGATTAACTCACCAGAGGTATGCGGAGCCGGCGGTGTTCCAAGACGACGAATGTGAATCCCCGCTTCAAGCAGCGGTTGCAGGTTTGGCGAGGCAAAAGCATCGAAACCATCGGCGTGGGCTTTAGTCGTACGGTTGCCGCGATACAGGCGATTATTGAAGAACAGTGTGACTTCGTTAATCGGGTAATTTGCGGCGATGTACAAGGAGTTAAGCAAATTTATTTGCCCGTCTGAACGCAGTTCAGCCAGTGGGATTTGCGACCCGGTGACGATGACCGGCTTACCCAGATTCTCCAGCATGAAGGAGAGCGCGGAAGCGGTAAACGCCATAGTGTCCGTGCCGTGCAAAATGACAAAACCATCGTAATCGTCGTAATGGGCTTTTATATCGTCTGCAATGTGCTGCCAGTCTTCTGGCGTCATATCGGACGAGTCCATGAGCGGATCGTACTCGTGGATGGTGAAGTCAGGCATTTCAGGGCGATGGAATTCTGGCATCAGCGCAAGCTGGCGCTGTAGGTGACCGGATACCGGAACATAGCCATTTTCGGAGCGCTGCATACCGATAGTACCGCCGGTATAGGCCACGTAGATTGATTTCTTCTGCATGATTATCTGTTCTTGTGCTTCAAAGAAAAATCCCCTCTTCACAAGAAGAGGGGACATGTTCAGCGTACGGAGCCGCAGGTCAGGCAAAATGCGTAACGATTTTGCGGATCGTTGAAGACGGCCAGTTTGTCGCTTTCCGTTTTTATCACGCTCGCCGCGGTGGCAACAGGCGCAGGCAGATACGCCTGTATCGCCTGCGGCAGGGCGGCGCGGACGGAACCGGACATACCATTCATCAGCATGTCGAAGAACGTCGGTTCATCCTGGTAATATTCGATATGCCACTGCTTCAGCTTCGCAATCTCGGCGGCTTTCGCCACGGCGTCATCGAAATCACCGAGGCTATCGACCAGACCGTTGTTTTTCGCATCCTGACCGGTCCAGACGTGGCCCTGAGCAATTTTGTCAATCTGCTCCGGCGTTGACTTACGCGATTCTGCCACCAGCGTGATAAAGCGCTTGTAGCCGTTCTCAATGGTGAGCTGCATCATCTGCGACACTTCTGGCGGCAGAGATTTGGTGATAGACACATCGGCCAGTGGCGACGTTGCCACGCCATCGGTATGCACACCCAGGTAATCCAGGCTGTTTTCAACCGTATTGATCACCCCGAAGATGCCGATAGAGCCCGTCAACGTGCTTGGGTTTGCGACGATGTAGTTGGCTGGAGTGGAAATCCAATACCCACCGGATGCCGCCATACCGCCCATCGACACGACCACCGGTTTACCCGCCGCGCGTGCCGCAGCCAGCTCGGCGCGGATCACCTCAGACGCACTCACGCTGCCGCCAGGACTATTGACGCGAAGGACAATCGCTTTCACTTTCGGGTCGAGACGTGCATCGCGAATCTGGGACGCAGTGGTATCCCCGCCGACGTTGCCAGGGGTTTCTTCACCGTCCATGATCGCGCCGTTGGCAAAGACCACGGCAATGCTATCGCCGACATCGCTTGGTTTTTTCGGCGTGTAATCATAGAGGCTAATCGCGCTGTAATTCTTATCCTCTTTGCTCCAGCCAAACTGCTTAGTCAGCGCTTTTTCGATCTCCGCGCTGGAACCAAGAACATCCACCAGCTTGTTGTCGAGCGCGTATTTCGCGGTGTCACCGTCTGTCTTTTGCAGCCCGGCAAGCAAAGCCTGCGCGCCAGGGAAAACCTGCTCAGGGGTAATCTGACGATTTGCCGCCACGGTGCTGAGATAGTTTTGCCACAGCTCGCCAATCCAGCGGCTATCCGCTTCACGGGCAGCAGGCGACATATCATCGCGGATAAACGGCTCTACAGCCGATTTATACGTACCGACGCGGAAGACGTGGGTGGTGACTTTCAGCTTATCGAGAAGCGATTTGTAATACAGGCCGTTGGTCGCAAAACCGTGTAGATCGACCGTACCCTGCGGGGAGAGCCAAATTTTGTTGGCAAAGCTTGCCAGATAATATTGTCCCTGGCTGTAGCTATCGCCAACCGCAATGACCGGTTTGCCGCTGTCACGAAATTCGCGCAGCGCTTTACCGATGTACTGCATTGAAGGCTGATCTGCGCCGGCAAAGTTTTTCAGATCGAGCACGATCCCGGTAATGTTGCGATCGTCTTTGGCCTGACGAATCGCCTCGACAATATCGAACAGGGAGTTTTCCTGGAGGCGATCGGAAGTGGCGCCAAACAGCTGACGGCCAATCACGCCCAGACGATTGCTGGTGGATGGCTTATCAACGATTACGCCTGCAATATCCAGCAGCAACGCGCCGCGCTCAGAATGTTGCGCCTGGTTACTGCTGCTGATGTGCATCCAGATGCCCGCGCAAACCAGAACCAGCAGGATGAAAAACAGATTCATCACCAGGTCGCGGACGAAGTTGAGCACTCGCCACGTCCATTTAAAGAAACCGGCAATAATTCGCCAAAGGGTTCGCATGTATTCTCCCTAACCAGAAAAGTACGGTCTCCGTCGCGACTGGACGGCAATGTGGGGTTATCGTAATGACCCAACCGCCACTTGTCAGCAGGAATCGGCCACTGCGCTGTAACAAAATCTGCCGCCGTGTTAATTTTGTGAGTAAATTTGAAGACAGGAGTTAACCAATGGACGCACTTGAATTGCTTGTTAACCGTCGTAGCGCTTCTCGCCTGGCCGAGCCTGCGCCCGCTGGCGAACAGCTGGAAAACATTCTGCGTGCCGGAATGCGAGCCCCGGACCATGGCACATTGCAACCGTGGCATTTCTTTATTATTGACGGTGCCGGGCGCGATCGCTTCAGTACTTTGCTTGAGAAAGGGGCCATCGCGGCCACCCAGGACGAGAAGGCGATAGATAAAGCACGCAATGCGCCGTTTCGCGCGCCGATGATCATCGCGGTGGTGGCAAAATGCCAGCCAGAACATAAAGTGCCGGTATGGGAGCAAGAGATGTCGGCAGGCTGCGCGGTCATGGCGATGCAAATGGCCGCGGCGGCGCAAGGTTTTAACGGTGTCTGGCGCACCGGCCCGCTGACCGAAAGCCCGGTGGTCCGTGAAGGACTATCCTGCGGCCAGCACGATAAAATCGTCGGCTTCCTGTATCTTGGCACCCCTCAGCTGAAAGCATCGACAACGGTTTCCGTGCCGGATACCGCGCCGTTTGTCACCCATTTCTGATAATCACACTACACTGTCTGGATTCTGCGCAAACGCGGCAGAATTCAGACTGTCATACTTACCTCTTTAAGGAATGAGCGCTACCATAGCGCGATAGCAATAAAAGGAGATGTCCATGAGCGAGCAAACCATTCGTTTAACGCAATACAGTCACGGAGCAGGTTGCGGTTGTAAAATTTCCCCTAAGGTGCTGGAAACCATCCTGCACAGCGAACAGGCGAAGTTTGTCGACCCGAACCTGCTTGTCGGCAACGAAACGCGTGACGATGCGGCGGTGTACGATTTAGGTAACGGCACCAGCATTATCAGCACCACCGATTTCTTTATGCCGATAGTCGACAATCCGTTTGATTTCGGGCGCATTGCGGCGACCAACGCCATCAGTGACATTTTCGCGATGGGCGGCAAACCGATCATGGCGATCGCGATCCTGGGCTGGCCTATCAATACCCTGGCGCCAGAAATTGCCCGTGAGGTGATTGAAGGCGGTCGCTTCGCTTGCCAGCAGGCGGGCATCGCCCTGGCGGGCGGCCACTCCATTGACGCACCTGAGCCTATCTTTGGTCTCGCCGTTACCGGCGTGGTGCCGACCGAGCGCATCAAGCGTAACAGTACCGCGCAGCCCGGCTGTAAGCTGTTCCTGACCAAGCCGCTGGGTATCGGCGTGTTAACGACCGCCGAGAAAAAATCGCTGCTCAAGCCAGAACATGTGGGCCTGGCGACGGAAGTGATGTGTCAGATGAACCTCGCGGGTGCCGCGTTCGCCAATATCGACGGCGTGAAGGCGATGACTGACGTCACCGGTTTTGGTCTGCTGGGCCATCTGAGTGAAGTGTGCCAGGGCGCAGGCGTACAGGCGCAGGTCTGGTATCAGGACATTCCAAAACTGCCGGGCGTTGAGGAGTACATTGCTCAGGGTGCGGTTCCCGGCGGCACGCAGCGTAACTTTGCCAGCTATGGTCACCTGATGGGCGACATGCCGGCCGAATGGCGCGATCTCCTGTGCGATCCGCAAACCTCCGGCGGCCTGCTGCTGGCCGTTATGCCAGAAGCCGAAGCAGAGGTGAAAGCCACCGCGGCGGAATACGGCATCACGCTGACGGCGATTGGTGAGCTTGTCACCGCGCGCGGCGGTCGTCCTATGGTTGAGATTCGTTAATTCGATGCGGTTGTATATTGCGGAAAAACCGAGTCTGGCCCGAGCCATTGCCGATGTGCTACCCAAGCCGCATCGCAAAGGTGACGGCTATATCGAGTGCGGAAACGGGCAGGTCGTCACCTGGTGTATCGGCCACCTGCTCGAACAGGCGCAGCCGGACGTCTACGACAGCCGCTACGCGCGCTGGAACCTTAACGACTTGCCTATTGTGCCGGAAAAGTGGCGTTTACAGCCGCGACCTTCGGTCACCAAACAGCTCAACGTCATCAAACGTTTTCTGCACGAGGCGCAAGAGATTGTTCACGCCGGTGACCCGGACCGCGAAGGGCAACTGCTGGTTGATGAGGTTCTCGATTATCTGGAGCTGGCGGCGGAAAAGCGCAAGCAGGTCCAGCGTTGTTTGATAAACGACCTCAACCCGCAGGCAGTCGAGCGGGCGATTTCCCGTCTGCGCTCTAATAATGACTTTATTCCACTGTGCGTCTCCGCGCTGGCCCGTGCTCGCGCCGACTGGCTTTACGGCATCAACATGACCCGCGCCTATACCATTCTGGGGCGCAACGCCGGATACCAGGGCGTATTGTCCGTCGGGCGTGTGCAAACCCCGGTGCTGGGGATGGTGGTGCGTCGCGATGAAGACATTGAAAACTTCGTTGCCAAGGATTTCTTTGAGGTGAAGGCACATATCGTGACGCCGAAAGACGAGCGATTTGTCGTCGTCTGGCAGCCGAGTGAAGCCTGCGAGCCTTATCAGGACGAGGAAGGGCGTCTGCTGCATCGCCCGCTGGCTGACCATGTGGTCAACCGCATTGGCGGACAGCCTGCTATCGTCACCAGCTATAACGATAAACGGGAATCAGAACCTGCGCCTCTGCCGTTTTCGCTCTCCGCGTTGCAGATTGAGGCGGGTAAACGCTATGGCATGAGCGCCCAGAACGTGCTTGATATTTGCCAGAAACTCTACGAAACCCACAAGCTCATTACCTATCCGCGTTCCGACAGCCGCTATCTGCCGGAAGAGCATTTTGCTGGCCGCCACGCGGTGCTCAATGCCATCGCGGTACATACCTCCGATCTCTTGCCGCAGCCGGTAGTCAATCCGGATATTCGCAACCGCTGCTGGGACGATAAAAAGGTCGATGCCCACCACGCGATTATCCCCACGGCGCGCAGTAGTTCGGTCAATCTGACAGAGAACGAATCGAAGGTGTACAACCTGGTCGCTCGCCAGTATCTGATGCAGTTCTGCCCCGATGCCATGTTCCGCAAATGCGTTATTGAGCTGGAAATTGCCAAAGCCAAGTTTGTCGCCAAAGCGCGATTCCTCGCGGAAGCCGGTTGGCGCACGCTGCTCGGTAACAAGGAACGCGACGAAGAGAACGACGGCACGCCGCTGCCGGTGGTCGCGAAAGATGATGCGCTGCTGTGCGAAAAAGGGGAAGTGGTTGAGCGACAAACTCAGCCGCCGCGCCACTTTACCGATGCGACGCTGCTATCTGCCATGACCGGGATCGCCCGTTTTGTGCAGGATAAAGATCTGAAAAAGATCCTCCGTGCGACCGACGGACTGGGCACAGAAGCAACGCGCGCGGGGATTATCGAACTGCTGTTCAAGCGTGGGTTCTTGATTAAAAAAGGCCGCTACATTCACTCAACGGATCCTGGAAGGGCATTGATTCACTCCCTGCCGGAGATGGCGACACGACCGGACATGACGGCGCACTGGGAGTCGGTTTTGACGCAAATCAGTGAGAAACAGTGCCGCTATCAGGACTTTATGCACCCGCTGGTCGGGACGCTGTTCGACCTGATTAACCAGGCGCGCAGCACGCCGGTGAAGCAGTTCCGAGGGATGGTGGCACCGGGCGGTGGCGACAAGAAAAAACCGTTTAAAAAGAAGAAAAGTGCGGCCTGACACGCCCGATTTCGCCCTCTTCCTGTGGGAGAGGGCGGGAGCCGACCGCACGATGGTAACCTTAAATCACACCTTGCCCGATCATCGCATCGGCTACTTTCACAAACCCGGCGATGTTCGCCCCACGCACGTAGTTGGTTTGCTTCGCTTCTCCGCCATACTCAACGCATGAATGGTGAATATCCAGCATGATGTGATGCAGACGCGCATCCACCTTCTCGGCTTTCCAGCCCAGACGCGCGGCGTTTTGCGCCATCTCCAGCCCGGATGTTGCCACGCCGCCAGCGTTCGCTGCTTTACCCGGTGCAAACAGTACGCCAGCCTCAAGGAACAGATCGGTGGCTTCGATAGTCGTAGGCATATTCGCGCCTTCGGCGACGGCCTTAACCCCGTTGGCAATGAGCACCTGTGCGGCTTCCACATCCAGCTCGTTTTGCGTCGCGCAAGGCAGAGCGATATCCACCGGTACGGACCACGGCTGCTTGCCTTCCAGATAGCTCAGGCCAAACTCGCGAGCATAATCCGCCACGCGACCGTCTCGGCTGGCTTTGATTTCGCACAGACGCGCCAGTTTTTCGGTCGTGAAACCGGCTTCATCCACCACCGTACCGCTGGAGTCGGACGCTGTGACGACGCGCGCGCCAAGCTCCATCGCTTTTTCAATCGCGTATTGCGCCACGTTGCCGGAGCCGGAAACCGCCACGCGCATGCCTTCAAAGCCCAGGCCATGACGTTTGAGCATCGCCGCGATGAAGTACACCAGACCATAGCCGGTCGCTTCCGGGCGAATCAAGCTGCCGCCGAAAGAGAGACCTTTGCCAGTGAACACGCAGGCGCTGTTGTTGGAGAGTTTCTTCATCATCCCCGCCATAAAGCCGACTTCACGGCCGCCCACGCCGATATCGCCCGCAGGCACGTCGGTGTCAGGCCCGAGATGGCGATACAGTTCCGTCATCAGCGCCTGACAGAAGCGCATCACTTCACCTTCGCTTTTGCCTTTCGGGTCAAAATCACTCCCGCCTTTGCCGCCGCCCATGGGCAGCGTGGTCAGTGCGTTTTTAAACGTCTGCTCAAAGCCGAGGAATTTCAGGATCGATAAGTTTACGGAAGGATGGAAACGCATGCCGCCCTTAAAGGGGCCGATGGCAGAGCTAAACTGTACGCGCCACGCGCGGTTTACCTGCACCTGATTACGATCGTCAACCCAGACGACACGGAACTGAATGACACGCTCGGGTTCAACCAGACGTTCCAGCAAGGACATTTGACGATAACGCGGGTTTTCTTCAAGAAATGGCCACAGCGTGGTCATGACTTCGCGGACGGCCTGCGCAAACTCGCTCTGATGCGGGTCGCGTTGTTGAACGTGGGACAGAAATGATTCCAGAGAGCGTGCCTGATCCATAGATATAAGAACCTCTTATAATATTTTATGTGTGTTGTGTAAGCGATTTGCAGTCTTTTTCGACTATACCACCCGTACCGCTTTGTGAGGCAAGTAGAAATTCACGCTGAAAGGGAAATTCATTATCGGTGGCGAGTCATAACTAAAAACGATGACAGGAGAAATTAAAGGTTTAGCCCCGGTTTACCGTTATAGTCATTATCAGGACATAACAGGAAGAGTCGTCTATGCATCGTTATCTTATCGCCGCGCTGTTTGCACTTTTGTCCACTGGCGCTCAGGCGGACCGGATCCGCCCGGATGTGGATGTGAATATTCCCCCAGAGGTGTTCAGCTCCAGCGGCCAACGCGCGCAGCCGTGCAATCAATGCTGTATTTATCAGGATCAAAATTATTCAGAAGGGGCGGTGGTGAAAGCCGATGGCGTGTTATTGCAGTGTCAGCGCGACGAGCGCACCATCAGCACTAACCCGCTGGTCTGGCGGCGCGTAAAAGAATAAAAGCTTCAAGCAGAGGAACATCCGCAGGGGCCAAAGGGTAGGCAAAGGCCTCTTGCGGCGTACACCATACCAGTTCACTGTGATGCAGCGCGGTAAGCGTGCCGCTAAAGGCGGGCACATACCAGGCATGCAAATTGATCAGGCGTTGCGACACTTCCCGCTGGTGGCTGGCAATATAACGCTCAGGCTGCGCCTCAATGCCTAACTCTTCGCGCAGTTCGCGTACCAGCGCTTCGGGCTGCGTTTCTCCGGCCTCCACTTTGCCACCGGCAAACTCCCACATTCCTGGCTGATCGGCATGTTTTGGCCGCTGCGCCAGCAGAATTTTGCCGTCCTGCTCAATAATAGCGGCAACAACATCGATAGTTTTCAGCATGGTCGTCAATAATTGATAGCGAAAAACGACATATTATCGTGCGCTTTCAAAGAGTCCAGCCATCAGGAGAATCAGGTGAAAGAAACATCCGCCTGGGTACAGCCCGTCGAATCCCTTCCCGTCAGTGTCAAACCCATCGCCGCGATGCAGAAAAAACATTTTGGTGCGGTGCTTAATCCAACACGTTGGTGGGGGCGCATGCCGCGTCTTTTCTGGCTGGTGGCGCTATTTGTCGGTTTTCTTGAACGTCGACAAGCGCGACTCACCCCGGTGCTGCGTTCGCTCCTGATGACGCGCGTGTCCCAACTGTGCCACTGCGCGTTTTGTATTGACGCCAACAGCCTGCGCCTGGCCGAGCGCTGCGGTGCGCTGGACAAAGTGCAGGCCGTCAGCCAGTGGCAGGAATCCACGTTGTTTAGCGCAGAAGAACGCGCCGCACTGGCTTACGCCGAAGCCACCACGGCGACGCCGCCGCAGGTGAGTGAGGCCGTTAAAACCGACCTAAAACAGTATTACTGCGATGAGACGATTACCGAAATGACGGCGCTGATTGCCTTTCAGAACTTATCTGCCCGCTTTAATGCTGCGCTGGATATCCCCGCACAGGGGCTTTGCGACGCGTTGAAAGGAAAACCACATGCTTGACCGTCATCTGCATCCGCGCATCAAACCGGCACTCAATCGTCTGGCCTGCGCGCTCGATAAACCCTCGATCACGCCTGATGGATTAACCCTGGCAGGATTTGCCGTTGGCGTGCTGGCGCTGCCTTTTTTGGCGCTGGGCTGGTATTCGGCGGCGCTGGTGGCAATCGTGATTAATCGCCTCTTCGACGGGCTGGACGGGGCGTTAGCACGCCGACGAGGGTTGTCCGACGCGGGTGGGTTCCTGGATATTTCTCTCGATTTTCTGTTCTATGCGCTGGTGCCGTTTGGCTTTGCTCTCGCTGCTCCGGTGGAAAACGCGCTGGCGGCCGCGTGGTTGCTGTTTGCGTTTATCGGTACGGGGAGCAGTTTCCTGGCGTTTGCTGCGCTTGGGGCAAAACACGATATCGATAATCCGGGCTATGCGCACAAGTCGTTTTACTATCTGGGTGGCATCACGGAAGGGACTGAGACGATCCTGCTGTTTGTTTTATCCTGTCTGTTCCCCTCGTACTTTGCGGTTTTCGCCTGGATCTTTGGCGCGTTGTGTTGGCTTACCACCACAACGCGCATCTGGAGCGGATATCAAACCTTAAAGGCGCTTAAACATTAAAGCGTTTTGATGGGCACAATCGGACCGGTGGTGATCGGATTTTGCGGATGGCTGCTCCATTCGTACCAGCCACCGTCGTAAACGGCGATATTTTGCCAGCCCATGGCGCGAGCGTACATAAAGGTTTCTGACGCGCGCCAGCCGGTGCCGCAGTAAAAGGCGACGTGCTGATCGGGCAGAATATTCCATTGCTTCCACATCGCCGCGATATCCTCAGCGCTGCGCATGGTGCCGTCCGGATTATGGAAATCTTCCATATGGGTGGCGTCGCTGCCCGCGTGCCCCCAGCGAGCCCCAGCGATTTCGCCTTTGGGTTTGATATAGCTATAGCCGCTGGTTTCACCGATAAACTCCGGCCATGAACGAATGCTGACCAGAGAGGCATCTTTACGATGAAGCATGCCGCGTGCCTGTTCCATATCGACCATCAGCTGCGGTTGGCCAGGAAGGGGAGCACCAAAATCGTTCGCCGGTTTCACCTCGGCGGGCATGCCACGCTCGACCGGTAAACCGGCAGCGGACCACGCTTTCCAGCCACCGTCCAGGATGCGCACGTCCTTCACGCCCGCGTAGAGCATTATTTGTGCCACACGCGCGGCGGCGTAGACATCGCGACCGTACAGGATCACGGTGGTATCGTGACGAATACCGTGTTTTGCCAGCATCGCTTTGAGCTTATCGTCAGAGACTTTGTTCCAAAGCGGTTCGCTTTCAACCTCATTGGTGTCGATATATCCGGCACCCGGAATATGGTTCAACAGGTAGAATTTCGGCGCGCCCCAGGCGGCTTCAATGAGCTTATACTCGCCCGCTGGGGCGGCAACAACCGGTTTACCCTGCGAAAGCTGATGGATCCACTGTGGGTAGACCAGCTGTTCAAAATGGGGCAGGCGTTGCAGGCGATCGGCATGTTGCAGTGCATCGCCCAACGCAGATACGTGCTGATAGCCAGCGTTGGTCAGTCGTGCTTTTACCGCCTGGTTTTCAGCATCGTTGCCGTACAGCGCGATGGTGGATGTCGGGGTAAGGTTGTGCTGATTTGCCCAGGCGGAAAGCTGTGCATCGCTCATCTCACGCAGCCAACTGGCGGACAGATTGAGTGCGGCGGGTTCATGCCCGGAGGTGCCGCTCAGCGTTTGTGGCCAGCCGTTATAGAACGCGCTGGCGCGCGTGTCGATCGCCGCGCCGTGCTGTTGTTGCAGCTGTTCAAGCGTAAGGGATTGCGGCATATCGGCTGCAAAAGAGGTGAAGGAGGCGAGACCCATCGCAAGGGCCAGCGCAGTCAGGTGAGAAACACGTTTCATCGAAAAATCTGACGTTAAGAAAAAGGTGCGCTATTTTCGTCTTCCCCTAAGCAGAATTCTTTGCGTTGGCACATGAATTAATGCCAGTCGGACAGGTGAATCACACGTCCGTTGGCTGGAATGTCATCTTCATCGTGTGTGACCAGCACCACGGGAATGTGTCGTTCGCGAACTTGCGTGAACACCCAGTCCCGAAAACGTGCCCGCAGCGGTTTATCCAGGCGATTGAACGGCTCGTCTAACAGCAACGCCTGAGGTTGCGCCAGCAGCGCACGCAGCAGGCTGATGCGTGCGCGTTCACCGCCGGAAAGCGTGGCCGGATCGCTGGCGAAGAAACCGGTTAACCCCGCTGAGCTAAGCGCGGCTTCAACTTGCCCACGACGTTCCTTGCCCTTGATATGCGCGGGAAGGGCTAGCAGCAGGTTTTGCCCGACGCTGAAGTGATCGAATAGCAGCGCATCCTGAAACAAAATGCCAATACCGCGTTGCTCTACGGGTAACGCATCACAGCGACGATCGTTAAGCCACAGTTCACCATGAGCGCGAAAATCAGTCGAAAGCGCCCCAACCATCCACGCAAATAACGTCGATTTCCCGCTGCCGGACGGCCCCATCAAGGTGATGATTTCTCCTGGCGGTACGCTGAAATTCACCTCTCGTAAAAGAGGAGACAGGGAAAGATGGCGGACGCTTAACATTAACGTAATCCTTTTCGGAAATGACCTGCCAGTCGGGATAATACGGCTGCGAGGCCAAATAGCGCCGCTGTCAGCGCGAGCAATTCCAGCGCGGTATTCGCCAGTATAGCCGGGCTGCCACCGCTGCTGAGTGCCACGGCTTCAGTGGTGAGCGTCGGGTATCGCCCGGCACCCAACCACTGTGTGGGCAGGTATTGCGCCATACTGACTGAAAATCCCGTGGCAAAGGCCATCAGGATCGGACGCAACAGCAGCGGGCATTTGATTAACCAGAATATTTTGCTTTGACGCAGACCAAGGGTTTTCGCCGTGAGTATCAGACGCGGATCGAGCCGACGCCAGGCCGGCTGGAGGACCAGCAGCATCCAGGGCAGCACCCACAGTAAATGTCCCCACAGCACGGCGAGATAGCTACCGTCAAAACCCAGATGTAGCGCCAGAGTATATTGTCCCGCAACCAGCGGCAGAGCCGGGAGCGCCAGCGGCAGCCATACCCACCGCGCACCGCGCGCCGGACCCCATTCCAGCCAGATAAGGATAATCATCAGGGCAATCAGGCTTGAGAGCAGCCCCAGGGACAGGCTGGCGTTAAACGAAGTGAAATCGAACTTCCGCGTTTGTGCCAGCACCAGCAAGATTGCTGCGCACATCAGCCCCGCGAACGGCAATAACCAGCCTAATGCGACCCCAACGACGGGCGGCCTTGTGGGGTGCCGAATGCCTGAAACCGAGGGAAGGGTTTGCCGCCAGATTTTCCACAGGCCAAACCCGATCCCGGCAAACAGTGCCAATAGCAGCAATAACATCAGGCACAACAGCGTTCCTTTCAGTTGCTGTTCCGCATCGCCCTGGCTCAGCCACTGCCAGGCTAACACGGCGAGCGTAGGCGGATTCCCCGGCCCCAGAATGATCGCAACGTCTACCACCGACAATGACCAGGCTACAACGGCGAGCATCACTGCCCCGAGTACCGGGGCGATAGCGGGTAACACCAGCCAGCACATTCCCTGGAGGCGCGAATAGCCCAGCGTTCTCAGGACTACCATCTTTTGCGCCAACCCGCTTTCCGGTAATACGGCATAGATGGCCCACAGCACAAAAGCGCTCTCTTTCACGGCGAGCGTCAGCCCAAGCCCGATACCGTAGCGATCGAGCAGGGGGGAATACGCGCTACACAGACGATAAAAAGCGCCGCCTTCTGCAAACGTTAACAGCACGCTGGTGGCGAACGCCACGTGAGGGATGGCCAGCAGCCACGGCAGGCGAGCGCTCAATTGACGCCAGCGTTCGCCGGGCCAGAGTGCCGCAACAACGCACAGGGCAATAGCAAGCGACCCGACGGTTGCGATAACCGTCGATACCAGCGTGGCGATCAGCGCCTGCGTAAGCTGGGGATCGTTTAAGAGGGATAGCCAACCCGCCGCTGAAAACGCCGGGACGATCAGCATGATTCCCGCGGGAATGAGCGGCAGATAAATGGCGGCCATCGCCATTCCCACCAGCCAGCTTAGTGGGTGCCGTAGCGACGCAGCCATTCTTGCTCCAGCGCATTGACCCAGGCCGCGTGCGGTTCTGGCAACATATTTGGCAGGCCCTCAGGGATAAACCGGCGAAGACGGGCAGCGTCGTCTGCCGGGAGTTTATCCGGGTCCAGCACGCTGGGGTCGCCCCAGATTTTCGGGTCTGCCTTACTGATTTGGGCCTGCGGCGATAACAGGAAATTCGCGACGACCTTTGCCCCTGCGCTGGCGCTACTGTTAGCCGGAATGGCAACGAAATGGACATTACCGATTGTCCCGTTGGCAAAGCCAAAGCTATAGCTGTCGACAGGAAGTTCACCGCTGGCGACTTTTTGTTGCGCATGTGCCGGATTAAAGGTCAGTGACATATTCAGGCTGTCGGCGGCGAGCAAGGCGTCCATTCGCGCGGGCGAGGGCGGGAAATCTTTCCCGTTGCGCCACAGCAGTGGATGAAGCGTGTCGAGGTAACTCCACAGCGGCGCGGTGACGCTGGCAAAGGTTTTGCTGTCCGGTGGGGTTTTAAGTTGCTCCGGGTTTGCGGTTAGCGTGAGCAGGAGCTGTTCCAGAAACGCCGTGCCGGTAAAATCAGGCGGGCGCGGATAGGTGATTTTGCCAGGATGGTGTTGCGCGTAGTCGAGCAAGGTCGCGGGATCGGAGAATGGCACAGGCATACTCACCTTGCGCCCGATAAAGGTAAGCTGCGCGCCGCCCCAGGGTGATTCTGCCCCGTCGGTCGGGAGGGCAAAATCTTCGCTCACGGGTTTGCGGATATCGACATAGCGCCAGTTCGGCAGCATGTGCGCCCAGCCGGTTTGCAGTAGATTGGCCTCTTTCAGGGTGCGAAAGTTTTCGCCATTCACCCACAGCAAATCAACAGAACCTTTAGTGCTACGCCCTGCGGCGGCTTCGGTCTGGATCCTTTTTACCGCGTCAGCCGCATCCGCCAGATGCACGACGTTGAGGGTAATATCGTAATGGCTTTTCACCTCGCGGCTCACCCCGTCGAGATAGCGATTGACTGCCGGGTCGCCACCCCAGGCGTTAAACCAGACGATCTGACCTTTAGCTTCGTTTTTAATCGTTTGCCAGTCACTGGCAGCCAGTGCGGGCGCGGTCAGCAGCAGCCCGGTCAGAAATATGCAAAAACGCGCGCGGCGCATAATGCCTCCCTGTTAATGCGAGGTGTGAAAGTAGCGAGATAACAGCCAGCGGGCGGTCAGCGGCAATATCCCTAGCAGTGTAAAGGCGATAAGCATCCCCGGCGACAGAATATCGCGCAGCGAGTTGAGTTTACCCATCTCGCGTCCGGCATTGAGGAAAATCACCGTGGCGGGCAGCATCGCCACCTGGCTCACCCACCAGTAACGGCGAAGGCTCAGGGACGTTAATCCGGACAGCAAGTTGACTAAAAAGAAGGGGAACAGCGGCATCAGGCGTAAGGCGAAAAGATAAAATGCCCCGTCACGATTTACGCCGTCGTTGACGGTTTTCATCTGAACGGTAAAACGCCGTTGCACCCAGTCGCGCAGCAAATATCGGCTGGTTAGCATGGCCAGCGTCGCCCCTAGCGTTGAGGCAAACGAGACCAGTAACGTTCCTTGCCACAGACCAAATAGCGTGCCACCAAGCAGCGTCAGAATAGCCGCCCCCGGAATAGATAACGCTGAAACCGCCACGTAGACCCCGAAATAAAGCGCAGCGCTTTGCGCGGGAGAATGTTCAACGTAGGCCATCAGCGCCAGCCGATGCGTTTTGACTGAATCAAGGGAAAACAGCCCGGACGGCATGAGCGCGATGAGAAAAGCAAATGCGCCCAACAGGGCGCACAGGAAAAGGATTTTTTGATATTTCACGGAGGCTTACAGTTTGAATTTTGCCCAAACCGGCGCGTGGTCAGACGGTTTTTCCATGCTGCGGATATCGTAGTCAATACCGGTTTCAATGCAGCGTTCCGCCAGCGGCGCGCTTGCCAGCAGCAAATCGATACGCAGGCCGCGGTTATCGTCGAAGCCTTTTGAGCGGTAATCAAACCACGAGAAGCGATCCTGAGTGTCAGGATGGGCGGCGCGGAAGGTATCCACAAGACCCCAATCCTGGAGGCGCTGCATCCACTCGCGCTCTTCCGGCAGGAAGGAGCATTTGCCGGTACGCAGCCAGCGTTTGCGGCTGTCCTCACCAATGCCGATATCCAGATCGGTTGGGCTGATGTTCACATCACCCATGATCAGCACCGGGTTCTCTTTTTTCAGCTCGGTGGTCAGGTAGTCCTGCAAATCCTGGTAAAACTTCGCCTTAGCGGGGAATTTCGTTGGGTGGTCGCGGCTTTCGCCCTGCGGGAAGTAGCCGTTAATCACGGTGATATTACCCAGTGGCGACGGGAGTTCCGCCATGATAATGCGACGCTGTGCTTCGCCGTCGTCACCCGGGAAGCCACGGCGTACGGAAATGGGGGTTTCTTTGGTCAGCAGCGCGACGCCGTAGTGACCTTTCTGCCCATGATAAAAGACGTTATAGCCCAGCTTCGCCACGTCTTCGAGTGGGAACATATCGTCGTGAACTTTTGTCTCCTGAAGACCGATAACATCTGGCTGATGTTGCTCAACGATGGCTTCAAGTTGATGAGGGCGGGCGCGCAGGCCGTTGATATTAAAAGAGACAAATTTCATAGTCGCTGCCAATTCCAGGTAAATAGTGCATGGATGGTAGCAGAATTTGCGTCATCTGTTATCTGGGATGACCAATAACTGCAACAGATAAGGTTAACGGTGCAATATTTGCACCATTCTCGAGCGCAATGCCCTTAAAAGGGGCGTGAATGGAGGGTAAATTTCGCGAGCGATCACAAATCCAGAATTATATTTGGCTTGTGCATAATATTTCTATTTTTCCTGCGGCAAACTGCCGCTTACCGTGAAAATATTCACTTAATATGCAGTAACAGTGAATAACTCCATATCCTAAGCTGTTGATATTCCGTCACCTCAACCCGTTTATGCATTTTTATCGCTGGCTGGCACGAACTCTGCAATCTACATTCACAGTGCAAACACTCAATTATTTAACATTTTAATAACTATTTATTTACCGGATGAGGTCGCTATGTCTCTGTCAATGACGCGTGAAAATTTTGATGATTGGATGATGCCGGTTTACGCTCCGGCGGCTTTTATTCCGGTACGTGGTGAAGGCTCGCGCCTGTGGGATCAGCAGGGCAAAGAGTATATCGATTTTGCAGGAGGTATTGCGGTGAATGCGCTGGGTCACGCGCATCCCGCGTTACGTCAGGCGTTGAACGACCAGGCCGCGAAGTTCTGGCATACCGGTAATGGCTTCACGAATGAGCCGGTTTTACGTCTGGCTAAAAAGCTCATCGACGCGACTTTCGCCGAGAAGGTGTTCTTCTGTAACTCTGGTGCAGAAGCCAACGAAGCCGCGCTAAAGCTGGCGCGTAAGTATGCTCACGACCATTTTGGCCCCCAGAAAAGCGGTATTGTGGCGTTCAAAAATGCCTTCCACGGACGCACCCTGTTTACCGTGAGCGCGGGCGGCCAGCCGGCGTATTCTCAAGATTTCGCGCCATTGCCGCCGGATATTCGTCACGCGGTTTACAACGATCTGCAATCTGCCAGCGAGCTGATTGATGACACCACCTGCGCGGTTATCGTTGAACCGATGCAGGGTGAGGGCGGCGTGGTTCCTGCGGATAAAACCTTCCTGCAGGGGCTGCGCGAACTGTGCGATCGCCATAATGCGCTGCTGATTTTTGACGAAGTTCAAACCGGCGTGGGCCGCACTGGTGAGCTGTATGCCTACATGTATTACGGCGTGACGCCAGACGTATTGTCTACCGCGAAAGCGCTGGGCGGCGGTTTCCCTGTGGGGGCCATCTTGACCACGGATAAATGCGCCAGCGTGATGACCGTGGGGACGCATGGCACCACTTACGGCGGCAATCCGTTGGCCTCGGCGGTGGCGGGGCAAGTGCTGGATATTATTAACACGCCGGAGGTTCTGAACGGCGTGAAGCAGCGCCACGACTGGTTCGTTGAACGTCTGAATGCCATCAACGCTAAAACCGGTATGTTCAAGGAAATTCGTGGCCTGGGGCTATTAATTGGCTGTGAACTCACCGCTGAATTTGCCGGAAAAGCTAAACTTATCTCACAGGAAGCTGCAAAAGCAGGCGTGATGGTACTGATTGCGGGTACCAACGTGGTGCGATTCGCTCCGGCGCTGATCGTGAGCGCTGAAGAGGTCTCTACCGGCCTGGACCGCTTTGCGCTGGCCTGTGAAAACGTGAAGTCCGGGGTGTCATCATGATGGTCATCCGTCCCGTTGAGCGTGGCGATATCGCCGGGCTCATGCAGCTTGCAGGTAAAACCGGAGGTGGGCTGACCTCGCTTCCGGCCGATGAAAAAACGCTGTCGGCGCGTATTGAGCGCGCCCTGCAAACCTGGCAAGGGACGTTGCCGAAAAGCGAACAAGGATACGTCTTTGTTCTGGAAGAGTGTGAAACGGGAACCGTGGTGGGGATCTGCGCCATCGAAGTGGCGGTGGGCCTGAACGACCCCTGGTACAATTATCGCGTCGGCACGCTGGTTCACGCCTCGAAAGAGCTGAACGTTTATAACGCGCTGCCAACCCTTATCCTGAGTAACGATCATACCGGCAGCAGCGAGCTCTGCACGTTGTTTCTCGATCCCGACTGGCGCAAAGAGGGCAACGGCTATCTGCTCTCCAAATCGCGCTTTATGTTTATGGCCGCCTTCCGCGATCGCTTTAACGAGAAAGTGGTGGCAGAGATGCGAGGGGTGATCGACGAGACGGGGTATTCCCCGTTCTGGGAAAGCCTCGGTGAGCGTTTCTTCTCGATGGAGTTCAGCCGCGCAGACTACCTGTGCGGTACCGGGCAAAAGTCTTTTATCGCTGAGCTGATGCCTAAACACCCTATCTATACCCATTTTCTGAGTCCAGAGGCGCAGGCGGTGATCGGAGAAGTGCATCCGCAAACGGCCCCGGCGCGCGCAGTGCTGGAGAAAGAAGGGTTCCGCTATCGTAACTACGTCGATATTTTTGACGGTGGCCCGACGCTTGAGTGTGACGTAGACCGCGTGCGGGCGATCCGCAAAAGTCGGCTGGTGACGGTCGTTGAAGGGCAGCCTGCACCGGGTGAATGGCCTGCCTGTCTGGTTGCTAATGAAGAGTACAATCATTTCCGCGCGATGCTCATTAACGCAAACCCGAATGGCGAACGTCTGGTGCTGACCGCAGCCCAACTGGATGCCCTGAAATGCAGCGCAGGCGATACGGTTCGCCTGGTGCGACTTTGCCCCGAGGAGAAAACAGCATGAGTTTATGGATTAATGGCGACTGGGTAACTGGCGAAGGTGAGCGACGCGTTAAACACAATCCGGTCGGAAAAGAGACGTTATGGCAAGGGTTTGACGCGAGCGCGGCCCAGGTTGAGCAGGCCAGCAAAGCGGCAAGACAGGCGTTTCCGGCCTGGGCAAAACTGCCGTTTTCCGCGCGTCAGGCAATCGTTGAGAAATTCGCTGCCCTGCTGGAAACCAACAAAACCGAATTGACGACGATCATTGCCCGGGAAACCGGAAAACCACGCTGGGAGGCTACAACCGAAATCACCGCGATGATTAACAAAGTCGGCATTTCGGTGAAGGCGTATCACACCCGTACCGGCGAACAGCACACTGATATGGCCGATGGTGCCGCGACCTTACGTCATCGCCCTCACGGCGTAGTGGCAGTATTCGGCCCGTATAACTTCCCGGGTCATTTGCCAAACGGACACATCGTGCCCGCGCTGCTGGCGGGGAATACCGTTGTTTTCAAGCCAAGTGAACTTACGCCGTGGAGCGGTGAGGCGGTGGTCAAACTGTGGGAACAGGCGGGATTACCAGCGGGCGTCCTTAACCTGGTGCAGGGCGGGCGAGAAACGGGTCAGGCGCTGAGCGCGTTGACCGATCTCGATGGCCTGCTGTTTACCGGCAGTGCGGGCACGGGTTATCAACTGCATCGCCAGTTGGCAGGGCAGCCGGAAAAAATCCTCGCGCTGGAGATGGGCGGCAACAACCCGCTGATCGTTGAAGATCCAGACGATATTGACGCATCGGTCCATTTGACTATTCAATCGGCCTTTGTGACCGCCGGGCAGCGCTGCACCTGCGCGCGTCGTTTACTGGTAAAGCGCGGCGCGCAGGGCGATGCGTTTTTAGCTCGACTGGTGGAAGTCAGCTCGCGCCTGGTCCCGGCCGAGTGGGATGCCAATCCGCAGCCGTTCATGGGTGGGCTAATTTCTGAACAGGCGGCGAACAACGTGATCAATGCCTGGCAGGAACATGTCGCGCGCGGGGCCAAAAGCCTGCTGGAGCCGCGACTGATTCAGCCCGGTACGTCGCTCCTGACGCCGGGTATTATTGATATGAGCAATGCGAATCACGTTCCGGACGAAGAGACCTTTGGGCCACTGCTGTGTGTCTGGCGTTATGATGATTTCGACGGTGCGATCGCGATGGCGAATAACACGCGCTTCGGCCTGTCGAGCGGGTTAATTTCACCCAACCGCGAGAAATTTGAACAACTGCTCCTCGAAGCCAGGGCCGGTATCGTCAACTGGAACAAACCGCTGACCGGCGCGGCAAGCACGGCACCTTTTGGCGGTGTGGGCGCGTCGGGGAATCATCGGGCCAGCGCGTGGTATGCGGCAGATTACTGCGCATGGCCGATGGCGAGCCTTGAGACATCCTCACTCACGATGCCTGAAACGCTCAATCCGGGGCTGGATTTCACTCAGGGGAATCGTCATGAAAGCGCGTGAAGTCAACTTTGACGGGCTGGTGGGGTTAACCCACCATTACGCCGGACTGTCGTTTGGCAACGAGGCCTCGACGAAGCACCGTTTTCAGGTCTCGAATCCCAGGCTGGCGGCTAAGCAGGGGCTTCAGAAAATGAAGGCGCTGGCCGATGCGGGATTTCCGCAGGCGGTCATTCCACCGCAGGAGCGCCCGAACGTGGCGGTGCTGCGCCAGTTGGGGTTTAGCGGTAGCGATGAGCAGGTCGTCGAAAAAGCTGGAACCCAGGTGCCACATCTCCTCTCTGCCGCCAGCTCTGCTTCTTCAATGTGGGTGGCGAATGCCGCGACGGTAGCACCGTCGGCAGACACGCTGGATGGCAAAGTGCATCTGACGGTGGCAAACCTAAACAATAAATTCCATCGCGCAACAGAAGCCGTGACCACTGAACGTGTATTGCGTGCCATTTTCAACAACGAGGCCCATTTCAGCGTGCATGATGCGCTGCCGCAGGTTGCCATGTTTGGCGATGAAGGTGCCGCCAACCATAACCGTCTGGGTGGCGATTACGGCGAACCGGCTACGCAGCTTTTTATCTATGGTCGTGATGAAAGCGGACACGGCGCACCGGTGCGCTACCCGGCGCGCCAGACGCTGGCAGCCAGTCAGGCCGTTGCGCGTCTTAACCAGGTTAATCCGGGGCAGATTATCTTTGCTCAGCAAAACCCGCAGGTTATCGATCAGGGCGTGTTCCATAATGATGTGATTGCGGTATCCAATCGTCAGGTGCTGTTTTGCCATCAACAGGCGTTTGCGCATCAGGATAAGCTGCTCGCAACTTTGCAGGAACGTGTTCCAGGCTTCATGCCTGTTCAGGTACCCACCGACGCGGTCAGCGTGCAGGATGCGGTGGAAACCTACCTCTTTAACAGTCAACTGCTCAGCCGTGATGACGGCAGCATGCTGCTGGTGCTACCGCAAGAGTCCCGCAACCACGAGGGCGTGTGGCGCTATCTCACTGAACTGGTCAATGGCGATAACCCGATCGCCGAGCTTCGCGTGTTTGATCTGCGCGAAAGCATGGCCAACGGCGGCGGCCCGGCCTGTTTACGTCTGCGTGTGGTGCTAACGCAGGACGAAATGCGGGCGGTCAATCCTGCCGTCATGATGAACGATGCCCTGTTTTCTACGCTCAACGATTGGGTTGATCGCTACTACCGCGATCGCCTGACGCAGGCCGACCTGGTTGATCCCCAACTGCTGCGGGAAGGTCGCGAGGCGCTGGATGATTTAACCACGATTCTGCAACTGGGATCGGTTTACCCGTTCCAGCGCTAGGGAGAAAGTATGGAGAATTTACTGGCACTGACGCTGGCAGATGAACGCCCCGCGCAGCAAGAGGGCGAAGGCGCAACGTTTCACTGGCGCTGGTTAGGGCGGGGCATCCTGGAGCTGACGCCGTTTGAAAAGAGCGATCGTTCGCTGGTACTTTCCTCTGGTATCCACGGGAATGAAACCGCACCGGTTGAGATTGTCGATTTGCTGTTACATGCGCTGTTTGAGGGAAGTATCACCTTGCGCTGCCGGGTGCTGGTGATTCTGGGTAATCCTCCGGCGCTTTCGCAAAACAAGCGCTATATGCAAAGCGATATCAACCGGATGTTTGGCGGGCGTGTCTCTCAGTTTCCTCAGAGTGAAGAGACCGCGCGCGTACAGGAACTGGAACAGGAGGTCGGGGCTTTTTATGCCAAAGCAGGCCCGGACCGATGGCATCTTGATCTGCATACCGCCATTCGCGCTTCATACCATGTTCGCTTTGGCGTCATGCCGCAGCGCAACCAGCCGTGGGATGAGTCGTTCCTGACGTGGCTGGGCGATGCGGGGCTTGAGGCGCTGGTCTTTCATCAGTCGCCAGGCGGGACGTTTACTCATTTTACCTGCGAACATTTTGCGGCGCTTGCTTGTACGCTGGAGCTGGGTAAAGCACTCCCGTTCGGGCAAAACGATTTGTCACGCTTTTCGCCCACGCATCTCGCCTTGCGCGCGCTACTCTCAGGCGTGGCACCTGAGCCTCATCATCAGCCGGTAGAGCGCTATCGCGTGGTGCAGCAAATCACTCGCCGTAGCGAGGCGTTTAAGCTGCATATGGCCGCCCATACGCTTAACTTCACGCCGTTCAGGCAGGGCGTCCTGCTGGCCGAAGATGGCGACGAGCGGTACGTGGTACAGAAAACGACCGAGTATGTGTTGTTCCCCAATCCGTCGGTCGCCTTTGGCCTGCGCGCAGGGTTAATGCTTGAAAAATTAACCTGACAGGGCTCCTCTCTCTCTTTTAGAGAGGGAGGAGACAATATTATTTTCTTAACCATGATGGCGATCGCCAATTCTTTACGGATTATTCCTGGTTAATTGCTTTATTATTAATCCGCGTCAGTTTATACTTCTTCATAATCTCTATAAAATCATCGTCTTGTCTATTTTAGTTTCAACTCTCCACGCTTTATCCTTAATTTCTCCATATTTGGCGATAAATTGTTTTTTACACTTTCATTGTTTTACCGTTGCTCTGACTAATTGACGATAAACCCCGTAAAGTTAATCTCGTCAACACGGCATAGCGCCGAAGAATAACTGAAAAGTAAGGACAAAATATTATGCGTAAATTAACTGCACTGTTTGTTGCTTCTACCCTGGCTTTGGGCGCTACCAGCATGGCGTTTGCAGCGGATACCGCCACGACCACCGCCGCGCCGACCGAAGGCAAAATGATGATGCATCATAAAGGCAAGCCGGGTCCGCATCATGACATGATGTTTAAAGACCTGAACCTGACGGATGCTCAGAAGCAGCAGGTTCGTGACATCATGAAAAGCCAGCGTGACCAGATGAAGCGTCCGCCGCTGGAAGAACGCCGCGCCATGCACGACCTGATCGCCAGCGACAGCTTCGATAAAGCCAAAGCTGAAGCGCAGATCGACAAAATGGCCGAGCAGCACAAAGCGGGCATGCTGGCCCGTATGGAATCGCAGAATAAAATCTACAACATTCTGACGCCGGAACAGAAAAAACAGTTTAATGCCAATTTTGAGAAGCGTCTGACAGAACGTCCAGCGCCGGAAGGTAAAATGGCTCCTGCTGCTGAGTAACCAGCACACTCTATCAAGACCGCCGGAAGCCTGTTCACGAAAGCGCAATCGCTGTGGACAGGTCCGGCGGTTTTTTCTTTCAAGCCCTCTTGTCACCCGCTACCAGCACGGTATGCTCCTGTGGTCGGTTAAGTAAATTCTGAAGGGAGTCATGGCGTTAGTGTTTTTTTCAACGTCATGCTAAGGCCCCCTCGCTTGCTGCCGATAATACGTCTGTGGTTACCCAACGATAACAATCAAGACAGCGGCATTATTTATCATGCCGCCCTGGCGCGAGCTGTGCCTTTCAGGAGTGGTGATGGACTTTTTTGATATCCGCAAAATGCCGGTGAATCTTTGGCGCAATGGCGCAGGCGAGACGCGAGAAATTTGTTGTTTTCCCTCTGCAACGCGTGATTTTCACTGGCGTGCCAGTATTGCTTCTATCGCCAGCAACGGCGAATTTTCTCTTTTTCCTGGGGTCGATCGGGTTATCACCCTTATTGAAGGTGGCGAAGTGACGCTGGACGCAGGACAAACGTTCTGCCACACGCTAAAGCGGCATCAGCCTTTTAGCTTTGCGGGCGATCATCCTGTGAAGGCTAAATTGACCGATGGGCGGATGTCGATGGACTTCAATATCTTGACCAGACGAGAGCACTGTCGGGCGAAAGTGCGTGTTGCCGATCGCACCTTTACCACGTTCGCCTCGCGCGGCGGGGTGGCGTTTGTGCTGAGCGGAGCCTGGCAATTAGGGGAAAAGCTGCTGACAGCCGACCAGGGTGCCAGCTGGCAGGATGGGATTCACACGTTACGCTTACTGGAATCCGAAGGCACGCTGCTGTTCAGCGAAATTACCTGGCTTCCCGGGCACTAAGCACGATGATTTCATACTTGCCGGTGAGGAGCGGTTTGCAGAGGATTTTGTAACCGTCATGATCGAAACCGGCGGGTGTTCGCATCAGTTCGGACGCGTCACTTATCGTTTCGACGGCACCCAGCCACAGCCAGTTGTGAATAATGTGATAGTGCGTCAGTTCGCTGCTGGACTCTTTTAGCGCGATGGCGCCGTCCCACGGCCAGCAGGTGACGCTGATGGCCGCAAGCCCCTCTACCAGACGTTTCTGGTGATCCTCCACGCTCTCCTTGCCGCAGCAGGCACCGGCGCAACGCTTGAGCGCTGAGCGGAAGCAGCCGCGCCCATGCGTCAGCGACTCCAGCCCCAAAAGACCGTAGCAAAGGCGCTGTTCATCGGCGAGAGTCTGCAACGTTTGCAGTGCCGCCCGGCGGTTTGCAAAAAGCCCGTGCAGACCCGAAGCCTGTGAGAAATCCACCTCGCGGGCATAAACGACCTGCGGTTTGCCGTCAGATATTTGCAGTGAGCACAGCTGACGATTACGGCGTAAGCGTTTATTAAACAGCGGCTGTTGTTCTTTTATCAACCGCGCTTCCAGCAGCAATGCGCCCAGCTCACCCGCGGTTTGCATCCAGGTAATACGGCGCGACTGGCGCAGCATCGCCGCTTCGTCGGGCGTGCGCAGATGAGATAAAACGCGACTGCGAATGTTCACGCTTTTGCCGATATAGAGCGGCATCGCGTCGCTTTCACCATGAAAGAAATAGACACCGGGCTGCTTTGGCAGTGCTTCAAGCCAGGGACGCAAATGTTCGGGATATTCGTAGATGGCCGCCGCTTCAAATTCCAGACGCGGGGCAGATTGACGCCTGCTCACAAAAAACTCCAGATACTGTTTAGGTATACAGTGTAGCAGGTGTGGGGTGGTTAAAAAAGAGGCGAAGCGGGGGGCTTCGCCCTTTTAGACACTCTTATCGTTTCCAGAAATCATCAAAGATGGTGATCGGTGGGCGACGCTTGTGTTCAGTTTTCAGATACCAGCCTTCAATAGTGCGGGCGATACTGTCATCAAGCTTTTTGCCTTCGAGGTAATCATCAATGTTGTCGTAGGTTACACCGAGGGCTGCTTCGTCCGGCAGAGAAGGGCGATCGTCTTCTAAATCCGCGGTTGGCGCTTTTTGATAAAGATGTTCCGGGCAACCGAGTGCAGCCAGCAGCTTTTTCCCCTGACGTTTGTTCAGGCGATAGATAGGGTTGATGTCCGTACCACCGTCGCCGTATTTGGTGAAGAAGCCCGTAACCGCTTCAGCCGCGTGGTCAGTGCCGACCACGACACCTTTAGTCATACCCGCAATGCTGTATTGGGCTTTCATGCGTTCGCGGGCTTTTTCATTACCACGGACAAAATCACTCAGCTCAATGCCCGCTTCACGCAGGGCCTGCTCACTGGCGAGCACGGCACCTTTAATGTTAACGGTGAGAACGCGATCGGGTTGGATAAACGCAATGGCGTCCTGGCAATCCTGTTCGTCAGCCTGTACACCAAAAGGAAGACGCACGGCAATAAACTGTAGCGAATCGTCGCCCGTTTCCTGGCGCAGCTCAGTAATAGCCTGCTGACACAGTTTACCCGTCAGCGTAGAGTCCTGGCCGCCGCTGATGCCTAATACCAGCGACTTCAGAAAAGGATAAGTTTTAAGGTAGTCTTTTAAAAAATCGATGCTGCGGCGGATTTCATTGTTTTCATCAATCGCAGGCTTGACGCCCAGGGTTTGAATAATCTCTTGTTGCAGAGCCATTACGCCCTCCATATGCAAAAACGAGAAGAATGAGTGATGGGTTAAAGCTACCCTTTTGGGCGTAAAACGACAAGGATCACCGTTTCGAGTGGGGCAAATTAGGTTGATGGAGCGCCTTAACGTTGTTTTATTAGAATTTTCCGAAAATCCTGCCGCTTCGCGCTCAAAGTTGATGAAAAGAACATTTTGTCCCATGCTTAGATAACACGCTGAAAAACAAGAGGACGGAATATGAACAAGAAAGTAGCGGGATTACTAAGTGCAGCGGCGGTATTAACTATGCTGGCGGGTTGTACAGCTTACGATCGGACTAAAGATCAATTTTCGCAGCCGGTAGTTAAAGACGTGAAGAAAGGCATGAGCCGTGCGCAGGTTGCACAGGTCGCGGGTAAACCTTCTTCAGAAGTCACCATGATTCACGCACGCGGTACCTGCCAGACCTACATCCTGGGTCAACGTGATGGTAAAGCAGAGACTTACTTCGTGGCGCTCGACGATACGGGACACGTCGTTAACTCTGGCTATCAGAGCTGTGCTGAGTACGATACCGATCCGCAGGCACCGAAAGCACAATAATCCTTTTGCCTGATGAGTAAACGAACCGGCCTTGTGGCCGGTTTTTTTATGTATTGACGAATCTTATTTATTTGCGCGAATTATTTACATAAAATGTGAAGGCAGTCAAAACGACAGGTCAAGGAGAGACTATTTCGATTAACGGCGAATTATCACCTCCCCGCCCCATGCCGTATACTCGATTGCAATGACAAACAAATGTAGCACCCGCAGGCGTCAAGCTGGTGATAGTGGGTGGTCATACAAGAGGGAAGTTGCTATGGAAAAGAAACATATCTATCTGTTTTGCTCTGCTGGCATGTCAACGTCGTTACTCGTCTCAAAAATGCGTGCTCAAGCCGAGAAGTATGAAGTTCCTGTAGTGATCGAAGCGTTTCCTGAAACACTGGCGGGCGAAAAAGGCCCCAATGCAGACGTCGTATTACTCGGGCCGCAAATTGCTTATATGCTGCCAGAAATTCAACGTTTATTACCGAACAAACCGGTTGAAGTGATCGACTCTGCGCTGTACGGCAAAATCGATGGTTTAGGTGTGCTTAAAGCTGCAGTCGCATCAATTAAAAAAGCTGCCGCTAATTAATTATTTTATTTTTCCCGTCAAAGAGTTATTTCACACACTTACGCCGCAATATTTTATTGCGGCATTTAAGGGTAATTTCCTATGAGTAGAGTCATCAATTCACTTGAAAAGGTACTCCTTCCTTTTGCTGTTAAAATAGGAAAGCAGCCGCATGTTAATGCCATCAAAAACGGTTTTATTAAGGTTATGCCGTTAACGTTGGCTGGGGCGATGTTCGTTTTAATCAACAACGTTTTTCTGAGCTTTGGGGATGGTTCCTTTTTCTATTCATTAGGAATTCGTTTAGATGCTTCTACCATTGAAACCCTCAATGGCTTTAAAGCCATCGGCGGCAACGTATACAACGGTACGTTGGGTATTATGTCGCTGATGGCACCTTTCTTTATCGGAATGGCGCTGGCTGAAGAGCGGAAAGTGGATCCACTGGCCGCCGGATTATTATCGGTGGCGGCGTTTATGACCGTCACACCTTATAGCGTGGGTGAAGCTTATGCCGTAGGGGCAAACTGGTTAGGTGGGGCAAACATTATATCCGGTATTGTTATCGGGTTGGTGGTTGCTGAGATGTTCACCTTTATTGTTCGCCGTAACTGGGTTATTCGTTTACCGGATAGCGTTCCAGAATCGGTCTCACGTTCGTTTTCTGCACTGATTCCTGGCTTTATTATTCTCTCTATTATGGGGACGATTGCCTGGGCACTGTCGAATTGGGGCACGAACTTCCACCAGATCATCATGGATTCCATTTCTACGCCGCTGGCGTCGATGGGCGGCGTGGTTGGTTGGGCATACGTCATTTTCACCTCGCTGCTGTGGTTCTTCGGCGTACATGGCTCTCTGGCCCTGGCGGCCCTGGACAGCGGTATTATGACCCCATGGGCGCTGGAAAACGTCCAGCTGTATCAGCAGTACGGCTCCGTTGACGCGGCGCTGGCGGCGGGTAAAACCTTCCACGTGTGGGCAAAACCGATGCTCGACTCTTACATCTTCCTGGGCGGTACCGGGGCGACGCTGGGTCTGATTATTGCCATCTTTATTACCTCTCGTCGCGCAGACCATCGTCAGGTGGCTAAGCTGGCGCTGCCGTCAGGCATCTTCCAGATTAATGAGCCAATCTTGTTTGGTTTGCCAATCATCATGAACCCGGTGCTGTTTATTCCTTTCATTGTGATTCAACCGCTGCTGGCTGGGATAACCCTGACGGCCTACTATCTGGGTATCATTCCGCCGGTGACCAACATCGCGCCGTGGACCATGCCGGCAGGCCTGGGGGCGTTCTTTAACACCAACGGTAGCGTCGCGGCATTCTTGCTGGCGATATTCAACCTGGGTGTTGCAACACTGCTCTACATGCCATTTGTGGCTCTCGCCAACAAAGCGCAAACCGTCATTGATGAAGAAGAGAGCGAAGAAGAGATCGCGCTCGCCCTGAAATTCTAAGATTGCTCGGCGCGGGGAAACCCGCGCCACTCAAAAGGAGAGACAAGATGTTTGATTTGGATACCATCGTGGCAGAAGAGGCCGCCGAGAACGATCTAGAAGAAGTGGTGATGGGGCTCATTATTAATTCCGGACAGGCACGCAGTCTGGCATATGCTGCGCTCAAACAGGCGAAGCAGGGCGATTTTGAGGCGGCAAAAACCATGATGGCGCAATCCCGCACGGCGCTGAATGAGGCTCACCTGGTGCAGACAAAACTTATCGAAAGCGATCAGGGTGAGGGTAAGATGAAGGTTAGTCTGGTACTGGTGCATGCGCAGGATCATCTGATGACCTCCATGCTGGCACGCGAGCTGGTAGCAGAGTTGATTGAGCTTCACGAGAAGATGCACTAGGTCAGGTTACAGGAGGTCAACACGATGGAAATCAAAACCGCACTTGAGCAGCAGTTGTTTAACGGCAAGAATTTTCATGTGGTTATCTACAACAAGACGGAAAGCGCGAGTGGCTTGCATCAGCATGACTACTACGAATTCACGATTGTGTTGACCGGACGCTACTACCAGGAGATCAACGGCAAACGGGTCTTACTGGAGCGCGGTGACTTTGTGTTCCTCCCGATGGGTTCCTACCACCAGAGTTTTTACGAATTTGGCGCTACGCGCATTCTCAACGTGGGCGTAAGCCGACGTTTCTTCGAAAAACATTACCTGCCGCTGGTGCCGTTCTGCTTTGTGGCCTCGCAGGTTTATCGCATCAAGACTGAATTCCTCACGTGGATTGAAACGGTTATCGCCTCACTTAACTTTCGTGACAGCGAATTTGACGAGTTTATTGAAACGGTGACGTTCTATGTGATGAACCGCCTGCGCCATCATCGTGATGAACAGCAGGTTATCGACGATATTCCGCAATGGCTTCGTGGCACCGTTGAATTGATGCATGAAAAAATACAGTTTGGCGATAATGCCCTGGAAAATATGATCGCGCTGTCGGGTAAATCACAGGAATATCTCACGCGCGCCACCCAGCGGTATTATCAGAAAACCCCGGTGCAAATTATTAATGGCATACGCATTAATTTTGCTAAAAAACAGCTGGAAATTACAAATTATTCGATAACCGATATCGCCTACGAGTCGGGTTACAGCAGTCCGAGCCTGTTTATTAAAACCTTTAAAAGGTTTACCTCATTCACTCCGAACAGTTATCGAAAAAATCTGACCGTAATAAATTAAATTCAGGCGGTGTTATCCGCCTATGAATATTGACATAAGCGCTTGCCCAAAATAGCGGGAACGGAACGCTATACTTTGCAGGCGGTTAACCTGATACGCTAAGGGAGATACTATGCAACAGAAATTAAAAGTCGTGACCATTGGTGGTGGCAGCAGTTATACCCCGGAACTTCTGGAAGGGTTTCTTAAACGTTATCACGAACTGCCGGTCAGCGAATTATGGCTGGTAGACGTTGAAGAGGGCCAAGAGAAACTCGATATTATTTTCGATCTCTGCCAGCGAATGGTTAAAAAAGCGGGCGTTCCGCTAACCGTCTACAAAACGCTGGATCGCCGTCAGGCACTTAAAGATGCTGACTTTGTGACAACCCAGCTGCGCGTCGGGCAGCTAAAAGCCCGTGAGCTGGATGAGCGTATCCCGCTGAGCCACGGCTATCTGGGCCAGGAAACCAACGGCGCAGGCGGCCTGTTTAAAGGTTTGCGTACCATTCCGGTGATTTTTGACATTATCAAAGATGTCGAAGAAATTTGCCCGAACGCCTGGGTCATCAACTTTACCAACCCGGCCGGGATGGTCACGGAAGCCGTGTATCGCCACACGGGCTTTAAACGCTTTATCGGCGTTTGTAATATCCCGATTGGCATGAAGATGTTTATCAGCGACGTACTCGCACTGTCCGACAGCGACGATCTCGCTATCGATCTGTTTGGCCTGAATCACATGGTCTTTATCAAAGACGTCCTGGTTAATGGCGAATCGCGCTTTGCCGAGCTGCTGGATGGTGTGGCCTCTGGCCGACTCACCGCAGGCTCGGTGAAAAATATCTTTGACCTGCCGTTCAGCGAAGGCCTGATTCGTTCGCTCAATTTGCTGCCGTGTTCTTACCTGCTTTACTACTTCAAGCAGAAAGAGATGTTGGCTATCGAAATGGGCGAATACTACAAGGGCGGCGCGCGCGCGCAAGTTGTGCAAAAGGTGGAAAAGCAGCTGTTCGATTTGTATAAAAACCCTGACCTGAACGTCAAACCGAAAGAGCTTGAGCAGCGCGGCGGGGCGTACTACTCGGATGCTGCCTGTGAAGTGATCAACGCCATTTACAACGACAAACAGGCCGAACATTATGTGAACGTGCCGCACTACGGTCATATTGATAACATCCCGGCGGACTGGGCGGTGGAGATGACCTGTATCCTGGGCCGCGATGGGGTGAAGCCGCATCCTCGCATCACGCATTTTGATGAAAAAGTGATGGGCCTTATTCACACTATTAAAGGTTTTGAAGTCGCGGCAAGCCACGCGGCGCTGAGCGGTGAGTTGAATGATGTCCTGCTGGCGCTTAATCTGAGCCCACTGGTCCATTCCGACCGCGATGCAGAATTGCTGGCGCGAGAGATGATTCTGGCGCATGAGAAATGGCTGCCTAACTTTGCGGCGACAACCGAGAAGCTCAAACGCGAACATCGCTAAGAGGGAACGAGATGGAAAATCTGCTGATCGTAAATGCCGACGATTTTGGCCTGTCAAAAGGGCAAAACTACGGCATTGTCGAAGCCTGTCGCCACGGGGTGGTGACATCAACCACCGCGCTGGTGAATGGCGAAGCGATTGAACATGCCGCGGCGCTGAGTCGCACACTGCCGGAGTTGGGTGTTGGCATGCACTTTGTGTTAACGCTGGGCATGCCGCTCACGTTAATGCCAGGACTGGCGCGTGATGGCCTGTTAGGTAAATGGATTTGGGAGATGGCTGAGCGTGGTGCTCTGCCGCTTGAGGAGATTGCGCGCGAGCTGGATTGTCAGTTTAACCGTTTTGTCGATCTCTTTGGACGCGAGCCTACGCATATCGACAGCCATCACCATGTACATATGATCCCGGCGATTTTCCCTTTGGTCGCCGCGTTTGCGGCCCGCAAAGGGGTGGCGATGCGCGTTGACCGCCAGGCGCTGGCGTTGCATGAACTGACGCTTAGCGACGCGCCTACCACTGACGGCTACAGCAGTGATTTTTACGGTGACGAGATCGGTGAAGCGCTGTTTTTGCAGGTGCTGGATGCCTCTACGGCGCGCGGTGAAAGATCGTTTGAAGTGATGGCCCATCCGGCGTTTGTCGACAATACGGTGCGTAAAAGCGCCTATTGCTGGCCGCGTCTGGCAGAACTGGACGTGCTGACGTCAGCATCGCTAAAGTACGCGATTGCCGAGCGAGGGTATCGTTTGGGGACCTTCAGAGATTTGTGAAAGTGAATAACCCGGGAGGCGAAATCGCCTCCCGGGTTATTTTTAGGCCGGGATTGCAGCGATCTTACTGCTGCGCGACCATACGCGGTGTGCAGCAAGCAGATCGAACAGTTCGTCCATAAACGACCCGTCTGCGCTATCGCCCTCTATGATACCTTCCTCGCCTTGATCGGCCACCTTCAGCAGCGTTTTAAACTGGCGTGCATCGCCCGCTAGCGCGATAGGTTTCAGGTGCTTATAGGCTTCGAGCAGGTAATAGGCAGCATCGCCGTTCCCGAGCAGGCTCTTTATATCTCCGCAAGGGACCAGCACCGCATCTACGGTGAGCGACGGCGCACCGGCAAAAGTCCCCGCAATCGGTACAACGGTTCCATCGTCAGCTTTCACTTCACCCATGCGTGAATACAGCAGTTTTGCATGGACGCCTTTGGCTTTAAGCGCCTGAAGGATAGCTAACAGGTCGCTGGATTTGGTGGTGTCGTTGAGCAACACGGCTACCACGCGACCTTTAATCGATCCGCCCGGTACGGCATAGAGGCTGAGCGAAGGATCTTTTTTAAGGCCGTTGACCTCTTTCGGCGGTGCGGTATGACGTTGCTCGTCCGTCAGGGCAATCCCCAGATTATCCGCCACGCTTTGCGCGAGTTTGATATCGATATGCACCAGCTGATCAACAACGCGTTCACGGATATAGGTCCGTACCACTTTGCCTAGCTCAAAGCTAAACGCGCCAATAATGTGCTGCTGCTCAACCGGCGTCTGGCTTTGCCAGAACAGGCGAGGGTGGGCATAATATTCGCCAAACGACGGGCTGCGCTCGCGAATTTTTGTGCCTTCAACCCGCTCCTGATAGGACTCAAAACCGCCGCGTTTGGGTCCTGGCGGCGTTTCGCGCGGCCAGTTATCGTTGATAGAGTTAGGCTCGTAGTTCGCTGGGTTGGTGTCGATATCCTGACGATGCATGCCGTCGCGCTGGAAATTATGGTAAGGGCAGGTCGGGCGATTGATCGGGATTTCGTGGAAGTTTGGCCCGCCGAGACGGCTAATTTGCGTGTCGGTATAGGAGAACAGGCGTCCCTGTAACAGCGGATCGTTAGTGAAATCAAGCCCCGGCACAATATGTCCGGGATGGAACGCCACCTGTTCGTTTTCAGCAAAGAAGTTATCCGGGTTGCGGTTGAGCACCATTTTGCCCACCAGTTGCACTGGAACCAGCTCTTCAGGGATGAGTTTGGTTGGGTCAAGCAGGTCGAAATCGAATTTGAATTCGTCCTCTTCAGGAATTAACTGGAATCCGAGTTCATATTCCGGGTAATCACCCGCCTCGATGGATTCCCACAGTTCGCGACGGTGGAAGTCAGGATCGCGGCCGGTCAGCTTTTGCGCCTCATCCCATACCAGCGAGGCTTTCCCGGCAACGGGTTTCCAGTGGAAACGGACAAACGTGGTTTTGCCTTCGGCATTGATCAGGCGGAAGGTATGGATGCCAAATCCTTCCATCGTGCGATAGCTGCGCGGGATCCCGCGATCGGACATGGCCCACATCACGTTATGCAGCGTTTCAGGCTGTAGCGAAACATAGTCCCAGAAGGTGTCATGTGCGCTTTGGCCCTGCGGAATGGCCCAGTGCGGTTCCGGTTTAACGGCGTGGACAAAATCCGGGAACTTATGCGCATCCTGAATGAAGAAAACCGGCGTGTTGTTGCCTACGAGGTCGAAGATCCCTTCATCGGTATAAAACTTTGTCGCGAAACCGCGAATATCACGCACCGTATCCGCCGATCCTGCTCCCCCCTGGACGGTAGAAAAACGCACGAAGACCGGCGTTATCTTATCCGGGTCGGAGAGGAAATCCGCTTTCGTGACGTCGCTCAGGCTCTTATAAGGCTGGAAATAACCGTGGGCAGCGGAGCCGCGAGCATGAACGATACGTTCCGGTATGCGCTCGTGGTCAAAATGGGTGATTTTTTCCCGCAGGATAAAATCTTCGAGCAGCGTCGGGCCACGATTACCCGCACGAAGCGAATTTTGGTCGTCGGCAATGCGCACGCCCTGGTTGGTGGTGAGGGCAAAACCTTCGCTGCCTTTGCGGTGATTCTCTAATGACTTGAGTTTGTCATTGCCGGTGTCCGGTGATTTTAGACTTCCCGGTGCCGTCGGTTGCTCACCAGGCGCGGTAGGTTCTGGCGCGGGGCGATGGGAACCATCCTCCGGGGCGAGCGAGTCCATGCCGGGTTGAGATTCCTCGGTGCCATGAATAGGTGATTGATGGGGTTGATGGGTCTTATCTTTTTTCGACATTGCACTCGTCTCCTGTTTTCATTGCTGAAATCGGTCGTTGTTGCGTAAAAGCCTACTAACTATAGAACAATGTGGTTTGATGGCGGGCAAAGTGAGAGTTTTCACAACGACGGTGCGCGAAAGGCGCGGTGAGGTCGATGCGAAGCGCGACGCGCGGGGCCGGGATCGGCTATGATAGGAATTTCCTGTTTCCAGAATTTGCTTTAGTGAACCAGTCGCTTATGAAATCGTATCGTCAACAAAACCGTCCTGTTATTAGCTACGTGCCTCGCGTCGAACCTGCGCCGCCCGCTCACGCCCTGAAAGTGGATGGCTTTCGCGACGTCTGGCAGCTGCGCGGGAAATATGTAGCGTTCGTCCTGCGGGGCGAAAATTTTGAGCGCTCACCTACATTTACCGTCGCGGAAGCGGCGCAGCGTTGGGCGATGCAAATCCGTCAGGATGACGATATTCAGGAATAGCAGACATAAAAAAACCGCTCGAAAGCGGTTTTTTTGTTTTTGCAGCAATTAACGATGCGCCAGCTCGGCGTTTTCGTCGCTGTCGAGAATCGTTTTGTCGGTCTGCTTCAGCCACTGGCTGGTCAGCGTACCGGCAGTCATAGAACCACTGACGTTAAGCGCGGTACGACCCATGTCGATGAGCGGCTCAACGGAGATCAGCAGCGCAACCAGAGTCACCGGCAGACCCATCGCAGGCAAGACGATCAGTGCGGCAAAGGTTGCACCGCCGCCGACACCCGCAACACCTGCGGAGCTAACGGTAACAATGCCGACCAGGGTAGCAATCCATACCGGATCCAGTGGGTTAATCCCAACGGTCGGGGCGACCATCACGGCCAGCATCGCCGGATAAAGACCTGCACAACCGTTCTGACCAATCGTGGCGCCAAAAGAAGCAGAGAAGCTGGCGATAGATTCTGGTACACCCAGACGACGCGTTTGCGCTTCGACATTCAGAGGGATCGATGCGGCACTGGAGCGGCTGGTGAACGCGAACGTCAGTACCGGCCAGACCTTACGGAAGTATTTCAGTGGGCTAACGCCATTCACACCCAACAGAATGCCGTGAACCACGAACATAATGCCCAGACCCAGATAAGACGCAATGACGAAGCTGCCCAGCTTAATGATGTCTTGCAGGTTAGAACCGGCCACCACTTTAGTCATCAGCGCCAGTACACCGTAAGGCGTCAATTGCATGACCAGACGAACCAGCTTCATTACCCAGCTTTGCAGCGTGTCGATAGCGGTCAGGACACGCTGGCCTTTAGGCGCATCATCCTTCAGCAGTTTCAGCGCGGCGACACCCAGGAATGCAGCAAAAATGACCACGCTAATAATAGACGTAGGGTTTGCACCGGTCAGGTCGGCAAACGGGTTCTTCGGTACGAAGGAGAGCAGCAGCTGCGGTACGCTCAGATCGGCGACTTTGCTTGCATAGTTGGTCTCAATCGCCGTCAGACGCGCGGTTTCAGCGGTGCCCTGGACCAGCCCTTCAGCGGTCAGGCCAAACAGGTTAGTGACCAGCACACCGACCAGCGCAGAAATCAGCGTGGTGAACAGCAGGGTTCCAATGGTCAGGAAGCTGATTTTACCGAGCTGCGACGCATTATGCAGACGGGCAACAGCACTCAAAATAGAGGCAAAGACCAGCGGCATGACGATCATTTGCAGCAATTGTACATAGCCGTTACCGACCACGTTGAACCACTGAATGGAATCTTTCAGGACGGGATTATCAGAACCGTAAATAGTCTGTAATGCCAGACCAAAGACGACGCCCATCACCAGGCCAACCAGTACTTTTTTTGCCAGACTCCACTGCTTGTGACGCGTCTGCGCCAGCAGCAATAGCAAGACAACGAACACCACGATGTTCGCGATTAGTGGAAAGTTCATCCCCGTTCTCCCGATTTATTATCCGATCGGTATATTCCGATCATGTTGGCGCAAGGTTAGCAGAAGTGTGATGTCGCGCTTATATCCAAATGGAATTGATTATGACGAATGTGATTGTTTTGTAGGTTTAATGTTCAATCTGGTGATTAATAAAACGATCGAACTGCATTTGCAGCGAATTGATCATCTGTGATGACCAGCGGACTGCACCATTTTCGGGCAACGTTTGCGGCATCCAGACGGCGTAAGCAAAAAGCGCCATACACAATACGCGCTCTAGCTGGTTGCCTTTTTGCGGAGCCAGGATCGGAAAGCGAAAACGCCAACGGCAGGGCCAGAGCAGCGGGACGCCAGCAGGCGTAAGCATATCCGCCAGGATGTGGCTCAGGTAGCCAAGCACCATTCCTTGTATCGCATCGGCAGGAACAATCCAGCTTTCCGGTACTTTCAAGTAGAAGAGGGTGAGCAGCGCAAACACCGCCAGCAGGCTGTGAGTGAATCCGCGATGACCAAAGGCTCGGGCGATGGGCTTTGCTATCCATTTCAGACGCTGTCCGAGAAACGACTTAGGGTGATCGATATCCGGAAGTAAGCAGGTCAGAACCGCAGAAGGAACAATATGCCACCAGTCGCCCTGTGCCAGAACAGGGGTAAGCTCAGCGTTTTTGGCAAACACTGCGCAGGCAATAGAAAAAAGGAGGTGGCCTTCCGCCGTCATGATAAAACCCACGAAACTGTCAATTCATACAGTATAGGTTTTTTATACAGTAGGCGGAAGAGGTTACGGTGTAACTCTTTGTCACAAAGTGGCGTTATCTCGCCAGCCAGCCGCCATCGACGGCTAATGTATAACCATTCACGTAATCAGAAGCCGACGAAGCCAGAAAAACAACCGGGCCCTGGAGGTCTTCCGGCGTTCCCCAGCGCGCGGCTGGAATGCGATCCAATATCTCTTTACTGCGCTGCTCGTCATCTCGCAATTGCTGCGTATTATTGGTCGCCATATAGCCAGGCGCTATCGCGTTGACGTTAATCCCGTGCGTTGCCCACTCGTTTGCCAGCAGGCGCGTTATTCCGAGTACGCCGCTTTTGGACGCAGTATAAGAGGGCACGCGAATCCCCCCCTGGAATGAGAGCATGGAGGCAATATTAATAATCTTGCCGCCTGCACCTTGTGCGATGAACTGGCGCGCTACGGCCTGAGAGAGGAAAAAGACAGATTTCAGGTTGAGATTGATAACGTCATCCCAGTTTTTTTCACTGAACGACAGGGCATCTTCCCGTCGAATGGTTCCCGCGTTATTGACCAGAATATCGACGCGACCCATCTCTGCCACCGTTTTTGCCACGATATCATCAATGGCGTCTTGCCTGCTGAGATCGGCCTGAATCGCCATGAAACGTCTACCCAACGCTTTAATGCGCGTGGCGGTTTCTTCAGGGATCTTACGATTCACGCCAACGATGTCACATCCCGCCTGGGCCAGACCCAGCGTCATCCCCTGGCCTAAACCGGTATCGCAACCCGTTACGATGGCCACTTTTCCCGAGAGACTAAAGGCGTCCAGTATCATATATACCTCAGAGTGTAGGGTTATTGTCATTCTGAAGGTAAGGATAGAAGGCGTGAGCGGGAAATACAAATGGAAATGAAATGATGTTTTAAAAATATTATGGCGGTCATGTTTTCGGGCAACGTGGCGTTGCCCGATCCCGATGTTAAGCGCCGAAAAGGTGCTCGACGGTCAAATCTTCAAGCGTAACCAGCTTAACGTTCGCGAGGGCAAAGCGCGGATCTTTCTGACCTTCTTCCTCTGGCACGACGATGGATCGCATCCGCGCAGCCTTGGACGCAATCATCCCGTTGACGGAATCTTCCAGCGCGACGCAGGCCAGCGTATCCACGCCCAATTTGGCGGCACAATCCATATAGACCTGCGGATGCGGCTTGCTGTAGGGCAGTTTTTCGGCTGAGGCCAGCGCGTCGAAACTATCTTGCAGCTCAAACATCGCCAGCACCTTTTCCAGCATTTGCAGCGGAGAAGCTGACGCCAGGCCTACTTTCAGGCCCTGAGCCTTACAAAGGGCAATGGCTTCACGTGCGCCAGGCATTAGCGGACGGTTCTCTTCTACGAGAGCAATTGCCCGGCTGATAATGCGGTCGGTGACTTCCTGCCGGCTCGGGCCGTCCCACGGTTGGTGGGCGAACCAAAGCTCAACCACCATATCAATCCGTAGCCCCAGCGTATCGGGAAGTTCGTCACGACGGCTAATGTCTACGCCAAGGCTTGCCATGACATCCAGTTCAGCACGATCCCAGAGGGGCTCGGAATCGATCAGTAATCCATCCATATCGAAAATAGCAGCAACAATTTGGCGCGGGGTCGACATGTCGACGTCTCCTTTCGTTGAGATACAGTAGAAGTTATGACTCAGTATGAGGAGCAATTTAGCATATCACCTTTAAAGATCGGGCGAAAATGATGACCAGCAGGTAGACTTAGGCACAAAGAAAGCGTCTTTATGAAGGGGAACTGATGACGTATCAACAAGCTGGACGCGTAGCAGTGCTAAAACGCATTGCCGGTTGGGTGATTTTTATTCCGGCTGTGATTTCTACTCTGATTTCTGTACTTAAATTTATGTACGATCACAGTGAAAAACAGGCAGGGATTAATGCGGTTATGCTTGATTTCGCTCATGTTATGATTGAGATGATGCGCTTTAATACGCCATTTCTTAATGTATTCTGGTTTAACTCGCCCACGCCCGATTTTCATCAAAAACTGAACATCGTTTTTTGGGTTATCTACGCATTTATTTTTATTGCTCTGGCGCTACAAGCATCCGGGGCACGCATGAGTCGCCAGACCCGCTTCCTGCGCGAAGGGGTAGAAGATCAGCTGATTCTTGAGAAAGCGAAGGGCCCAGAGGGCTTGTCGCGCGAACAGATCGAATCGCGGATTGTGGTGCCGCATCACACCATTTTCCTGCAAATATTCCCGCTGTATGTCCTGCCGGTCATGATTATCGTAGGCGGTTACTTCTTCTTCTCGTTACTGGGTTTTATCTAAGATTAAAACGGGTGACGTGGGGTCACCCGTATCGACAGTTATGCCGCTAAAACCCTTTCCAGCGCGCGTTGCGCGTTGACCAGATGTTCCCCTCCAAAGAGAATCGCCCGGTTAAACAGCGTATACAATTGGTAGACAGGCTGTCGCTCCAGAAAACCAGATGGCAGCGGCGAAACCGACTGATAGCCATCATAGATCTGCGGCGGTTGTTCGGGATGGAGCGGCAACATGGCAAGATCGCATTCCCGGTCTCCCCAGTAGCAGGCAGGATCAAAAATATAGGGACCGTTCGGCCCTAAAGCGCAGTTGCCCGACCACAGGTCTCCATGCAGCAGGGAGGGTTGCGGCTGATGCGAAGACAGACGCTGCTGAACATGCTCAACAATCGCATCTATATTGCCAAATTCCAGACCTTTTTCAGCCGCCAGTTCTAACTGCCATCCGATGCGTTGCTCGGCAAAGAAGGTCGACCAGCGGCGCTGCCAGGCATTAGGCTGCGGCGTCGTAGAGAGGTCGTTATCAAAGTCGAGACCAAATTGCGGCTGATCGCTCCACTGGTGGAGGCGTGCAATTTGTTGGCCCAGGATGAAGGCGTTATGGGCGTCCAGTGGACGGGCAGGGAGATAATCCATCACCAGAAAACTGTAGTCACGATCGCTGCCCAGCGCCCAAACTTGCGGTACCGAGACCGTCTTGCTGCGCGACAGTAATTCCAGCTGATCGGCTTCGGCAGTGAAGATGGGAAGCAGCTCCCGCTCATCACATTTTACGAAGAAGTCACGACCCGCGTAGCGTACATGCCATGCGGCGTGGATCTCTCCGCCTGGCAGTTCGTTACGAAGTTCAATTTCGCCTTCGCCCAGTTGCTCACGTAAAAGATGACTGATAGCCTGCCACATGATGACTCTCCCATGTTGTCTGCCAGATCATGAAGTTAACGCATAACCGTCGTTCAATAATACGAGCTAACGCACGCCTGAGCCGATTGGATCCCTACAGGGCACTTATTGTTCTCTTTTTTGCCACTCTTCCCAGGTACTCACGTGAATATCCGCATTTTTACCTGTCGCACTCTCTACCAGCCCGCTGGCAAGCGTTTTGACATCATCTGGACTCAGGGCACTAATCAACCCAAAGGTATTGGTGCCAAGATCGTGTACGTTGCCTTCTTCGTCAGTCAGCGTGAGTAAAAAGCCGCCGCGAGTGAGATGGTTCGTCACCTCGTTAAGTTCGGTGAGCGAGTCTTCATGAAATTTGACGATTACCACATAGCGGGTGATGTCACCACTGCTCATAATTCACCTCGTTGTTATCATGAAAGTTTTCTTAGCATAGTCTATTGCGCCAGTTTGGCGACTTAATGAGCATTTCCCCCTCACGCTGAGGGGGAAATGACGGTCACGGCTGGGAGAGATAAGCGATGATTTTCTGCGTGTCGGCATGAGAGCACAACCGCGTACCTTTATTAATGGTGGCAGCGCTACCGGCGGCGACGCCGTAACGTGTCATTTCCAGAAGCGTTGCGCCTTCGGCCAGCTTTAACGTCATGGCTCCGACCATGCTGTCACCAGCACCTACCGTACTTTGACTTTTCATCGGTGGTGGAACAACCTGAACCGAGCCTGTCTCATCGACTGCTAATGCACCTTGCGGCCCCAGAGAAACGACTACGCGGCGGACTTTTCCGCTGCGTACCAGTTCCTGCGCGGCTGAGCGCACATCATCCGGCTGGCTTAATTCGCGGTTCACCAATGCGCTGAGCTCTTTTTGGTTCGGTTTGATAAGCTCCAGATTGCCCGACTCGAGGGCGGCAACCAGCGCCTCGCCTGAGCTATCAACAATACATCTCAGCCCTTTTTGCTGTGCGGCACGAATCAGCCCGGTTAATTTCTCCGTTTTCACTCCCGGTGGGAGACTGCCGCTAATGACCAGTATCGAACCGCTTTCAATGGCCATAACTTTTTCTTCAAGTTGGCGGAATTCATCATCATTCAGCGCGGCACCCGGCATAACAAAACGATATTGCTCACCGCTGGAATCGACGTGGACATGCAAGTTTTGCCGGGTCCAGTCCTTCGCGATAACGGTATCCACGGCAATACGTTCGTCTGTCAGCAGTGAAACAAGGTGCTCACCCGTCGCACCACCGGCAGGAAAGATCGCTGTAGCTTTACCACCAAGAAACGTAATTGCGCGAGCGACGTTGATACCGCCGCCGCCGGGTTCGAAAACTGGCGAGGTGCAACGGAGTTTGCCCTCGGGGTAAATCTGTGCGGTTTGAGTGGCGCTGTCCAGGGAAGGGGAGAGCGTAAGTGTGTAAATAGAAACCATCATTACCTCCTTTTAGCATGGATTGCCTTAAGCCTGGCACCAATCTACCGGAAGGGAAAGTAAATAACAGTATGATTTTTCATGTGAATATTTACATAAGTCGTGTTTTTTTAATATGTAATAAAAGACGGTTTAAGATCGTTCTTATTCAAAAAATGAAATAAGAAATCATTGCTATGTTATATGAGCCTTTTTATAATTTGTTACCTTTCTAAGGATGCCTTGTCATTGATCCTCAAGAAAGTTTCCGAGACCGTGATGGTCTCTTTTTTTGTTGTACGGACTCCTTTATAAATGAAGCTCTTGAAGACAGTACCCGCCGCAATGATGCTGGCGGGAGGCGTGTTTGCCTCGATGTATGCAGCCGCTGATGACACCGTTTTTACTGTCATGGATGACCCCTCCACTGCACAAAAACCGTTTGAAGGTAATCTTAACGCGGGTTACCTGGCGCAATCTGGTAATACCAAAAGCTCCTCTTTGACCGCAGATACCACCATGACCTGGTACGGCAACACTACGGCCTGGTCACTGTGGGGTAATGCGAGCAATACGTCATCTAACGACGAGCGTTCTTCTGAGAAGTATGCAGTGGGCGGACGTAGCCGTTACAACATGACCGATTATGATTACCTTTTCGGTCAGGCAAGCTGGTTAACTGACCGCTACAATGGCTATCGCCAGCGTGACGTATTCACTACGGGTTATGGTCGCCAGTTCCTGAATGGGCCAGTGCATAGCTTCCGTTTCGAATTTGGTCCAGGTGTTCGTTACGATGAATACACTGATGGCGATACAAAAACGCAACCGTTGGGTTATGCTTCGGGCACCTACGCTTGGCAATTTACCGATACTGCAAAATTCACCCAAGGCGTTTCCGTATTTGGTGCTGATGATACAACGCTGAACTCTGAGACTGCGCTGAACGTCGCGATCAACGAACACTTTGGTCTGAAAGTCGCTTACAACGTGACCTGGAACTCGTCACCACCAGCATCTGCCCCGGAAAATACCGACCGCAGAACCACGATTTCCTTAGGTTATAAGATGTAATAAAAGCGGGTCGGGAATTACCGACCCATTTTTAAAATCTTAGCAACTCGTGCTATTTAATATTGAACGGCGTTTTAAAATATATATTCAACAACCGTCTCCATACTTTCTTCATAATTGCGCATTCATTTAAATAATCAGTTTATTTGACACAAATTGATAAATAAATTGACTATGCAGAAGTGTGATCCAGATCTACACTTAACGCACAGGCAGATAATTGCCTTAAGTCGTTCTGCATTAATTAAGATAGAGAAGAATAATTATGAAAAAAATTAAAACTGCTGCAGCAGCAATGGTGCTTTCAGCACTGTCATTTGGTGTTTTTGCTGCTGATTCAGTGACGCCACCTGCCAGTAATACCCCCGATGCCATCGGCATCACTCATGCCTCTGATGTTGAAGCCGGCTCTAACATCGCACCAGGCTCTCAATCTACCGGACAATCAATGAATGATGCATTTGATGTGCATAAACTGGTTGCGGGTGAATGGTCCTGATCACGTTGGTCAACGTTAATTATTGTGCTTATAATTGCCAATAAAAAAACCGGATACTGTCGTTCCGGTTTTTCTTTTTTAAATCAGTGTAAATGTATTCAAATTTAACGCATGAGCGCTATATCGTATATCGGCGGTTTGTGATGGCTAATTGCGACCTAGCCCCAGATCATTGCAGCCCAACGTAATAGCAGCATCGCGCCGCAGATGGAAATTAACAACACCACCATCTTCCAGTGTTTTTTAGCAAAGCGTTTTGACGGCATAACCCTTTCCCTCGTCAGTTGATAGTCAGAGTCTACCAAATGCGGTTATGCGGTGTAACCCATTGTGTTTAGAACCAATGGAATTTATCGGCCAGAATCATCACCAGGCCGGCGGCAGAAAGTAAATTCAATACAACGACAGTTCTACTGGATACGTTCATATATTGCCCCTGTGACGTGTAAGGACCTGTTCAAGGATAGCTCAGCAAAGTGCGATTGCGAGCGTCGGAACGTGAAACTCCGTTAACTCATACAAAAGTTGTAGAGACTCAATCTGGCTGCCGGGGATGCATTCACCCTTTTATTAGTGTTACCATCATCGAGCCGATCGTAAATTGGATTTTGTCTGATTTCGATTCTGTGGACGATGGCGAGCCAATTTGACGATTGTTGGTCAGATGGTTTCGTAATCTACTGTTAAAGAACAATTATTTTCTTTGTATATGCTCTTATGTGTGGGGCATCACTGCAAATAAGGATATAAAATGCCTGTAATTACTCTTCCTGATGGCAGTCAACGCCATTACGACCACGCCGTTAGCCCGATGGATGTTGCGCTGGACATTGGTCCAGGCCTGGCAAAAGCCACCATCGCTGGCCGTGTAAATGGTGAACTGGTTGATGCCTCCGATGTGATCGAAAACGATGCAAAACTGTCCATCATCACCGCAAAAGATGAAGACGGTCTTGAGATTATTCGTCACTCCTGTGCGCACCTGTTG
>JALCNW010000024.1 GCA_022649305.1 Enterobacter sp. | reverse complement strand
GACTATGCCTGTGTTGTTTGTCACTCTGGCCGCGCTGGCGTGGCGGCTCTCTGTCACTTTGTAATGAGATACTGATATGAGCAACATTACCATCTATCACAACCCGGCCTGTGGCACCTCTCGCAACACGCTGGAGATGATCCGTAACAGCGGCAACGAACCGACGATAATTTATTATCTCGATACGCCCCCGACCCGTGATGAGCTTATTAAACTTATTGCAGATATGGGAATTACTGTACGCACATTGCTGCGTAAGAATGTTGAACCTTATGAACGCCTGGGTCTGGATGAAGAGAAATTTAGTGATGAGCAGTTGATTGATTTCATGCTTCAAGATCCGATCTTGATTAATCGGCCGATAGTCGTTACACCGCTTGGCACTCGTCTTTGCCGCCCTTCAGAAATAGTGCTGGATATTCTACCGGAAGGTCAGAAAGGAGCGTTTACCAAAGAGGATGGCGAGAAGGTCATTGACGAATCGGGGAAGCGGGTTAAGTAATCTGTTCACTTTAAATTATCGGATGTCTGTTTACGCTATGCAGGCGTCCGCTTTTCGCTCATAGCAGACCATTTTTCGAGTAAAATATGCCGCAAACAAAGCGGCATTAAATGGATTATCATGCCGCTTGATCGCTTACGCATAACTCTGGCAGGTTTGCTTTAACCAAGGCCTCAGCAAACGGAGGCGGTACGGCGTTCCCGCATCGGGCCACCTGCTTATCCTTAGCATATTTCACACCACGGTAGTCACGGTCGATGATGTACCACTCAGGGAATCCCTGCGCCCGATATAGCTCAAGCGGTTGGAGCATGCGCATTCCGATATCGACTATCTTATAAATTACTCCATCGATTGTTACCAGACCTGTACTATCGGATCCGCAATACTCCTGCAGGAACTCGAGCGCCATCTGTGCGCGTGCCTCGTCGTAGCCTTTCATCGCGAGTGTCGTTTTGACTTCACCAACATGAAGGCCCCCAGCGGTTAAACCCGGCGCCGGCGCATCAACTACTCGTCCGTCCCGGCAGGTCCCGCGAAGCATCACCAGATGTGATGTAATCGCAGCGTGATGGTCAACAGTCGTTACAGAGTGCATTGGCTCATCCATACCGAGGCCAGCCCCCTTGTAATTACCGCCATAGTGCTTCGCCAGAAACGCGCTGACGGTTGCGAATTTATTCCCTCCAGCGGTGACAGTGCCCAGCGGGTTATTCAGTTGCAATACTCGAGGCTCCTGCCCCGCTCGTTCGCCATACCCCATCTGAATCAGCGTCGGCGTGACCAGTTGCGATTTACCACCACCGCCTGCTGTGATGGTGGCGCTCGGCTCGTCTGCACGGTGTCCGACGCTGGAACCGAACTGGCGGACAATATACGGCGTCAGCGCAGCTTCAACCAGACCCAGAGCATGCCCATTACCACCAGGGCGTTTCGACGTTCCGGCGGTGACAGTTGGTACCGGTTCGGTTACTAACTGCCCGGTGGCCCCAGTGCGGAACTTCGTCAGATGCGGCACGGCGATCGCGTAACCGTGGGTTTTGGTAATGGTCTGGAGCGGCTCAGCCAGTGATTGCCCACGGAAGCAGTCGTATTTTCCCTTTGTGGTGGTGTGGTTGCATTTCACGATAAACGGCGTCGGATTATCCAGGACAAAGCGCTGAATGCCTCTCGCGATGCGTTTCAACGTATTTTCCGCCAGCGGCTTTTTGCGGTCGAAGATTGATGGCGCTGCAATGTTCCAGTCAATACATTCCGCCGCGGTGCGCCACGGCGCCAGCCTGCCAGCCTGAACCGCTGGTGACTTCGGGTCGCCGTGGGTCGGCTCCGGCCAGGTCACCGACACGCCGTCGCAGCGCATCACCATGAAGAACCGCTTCCGGATGGTCGGCGCGCCAAAGTCGCATGCTCGCAGTTCCCGGTGATCGACGGCATAACCCAAGCCGACTGTCAGTTGCCGCGCCAGATCACCGTCAGTGGCAATACCCAGAAACTCGCAACACTCCGCCAGCGCCGGATGCCCAACGGGGATACCACCAGTCAGCATGCCGCAGAACGCCTCGAAGGTTTCACCAGCACGCTCCGGGTCCGGTCGCTGCCCGCCATCAGTCGATACGATAAGCGGCCCCCATGTTTTGAACTCCTCCACGTTCTCCAGCATCATCACGCGAGGTCGCACCGCCAGCGCCCAGCGGATGACAATCCATGCAAGACCACGAATTTCTTTCTCCACTGGCTTAGAGCCTTTGGCCTTCGAGAAGTGGCGACAATCCGGGGAGAACCATACCAGACCCACCGGGCGCCCTGCGGTCGCAGCTACGGGATCGACATCAAAGACAGATTCGCAATAGTGCAGCGTATTCGGATGATTAGTGGTGTGCATTGCCACTGCATTCTCGTCGTGGTTGATAGCAATATCTACGCTACGACCTATAGCCAGTTCAATACCCGTACTTGCCCCACCACCACCAGCAAAATTATCAACGATGATTTCTCTCACGCATATTCTCCCATAGCACTGGCCAGTGAACGACCTGCAATGATGATTGACGGTACCGACATCTTTTCCAGCCACATACGGTTAATGTGATGCTGCAGGCGGCGCTGGTGATGCACTGGGAGATCCCCAGCATTTTCAATCTGCGATACACGATCTGCTGGTACTACGCCTTGATATCGATTTCGCCAATGGCTAACTGTCATGGCGCTGACGGTTAGCAATTCGGCTAATCGGGTGGCGGTTCCTGCTTTGTTAATGGCTTTATCAATAGCTTTCATAATTAGCTCCAGTGGAAACGACTTGATTAAACAAAATGTTTATCTTCATGTCAACATTTTGAATATTGAGCTTATAAACTTTTGGTTTAGAATTTGGCCATGAAAGAAAAAACTCATCAGATTAACCACCCACAAGTTCAGAGGCTCAATGAGGTTCTAGAGCTTAAGAATTTGACCAAGTCAGATATGGCTCGCATTTGTGGCGTTAGTGCTCAGTCAGTCAATAACTGGTTCGTTCGTGGGACAATTGGAAAAAGCTCAGCTATCAAGCTAGCGGATGCACTTGGGGTTAGCCTTGAGTGGCTTCTTGGTCAAGATGTTGGAGAGAAAGACGGTCTTAAACCGGACGAACAGCGCCTACTGGAGCTTTATCGGCAGTTGCCGACAGAAGAGCAACAAAACATGCTGCGCATCTTTGCGCTTCGCCTGAAAGAGTTGGACGAACTTTATGAGAAGTACATGAAAGGTCGGCTTCGTCCTCAGGATCAGTAACGTATTCTATTCAGCGGGTAATGGGCATCAGCATTTTTATAGCATTGGAATGCATAGCGAATTATTGTACAGGATTAACAAATGGATCATATTCGAGACAATACCATTACCCTCCGATTTGACGGCAAAGATGCTGAAAATCACGAAGTTGAATTGAACATTCTAGGTGAATCTTTTCAGGGTTTTGCGAAGATATTATCTACAGCCGGTAATTTTGCAGTAACTCAAAAATATTACAAAAGAACCGATCTTCAAGAGGTTAAGGTGTATGCCAGAGACCCCCGTTGTAATTGTTTTTCGATAGATGCTGTTACAAGTTTCGTATCACAACAACAATTGTTCTCTGGGTTGGCGGCCGCTATACTTCCTTTGCTAATTCAGTACATTTTTTCTCGTAATGCACAGAAAAAAGAGGAAATGAAACACTTAAAAGACTCCTTGGACAAGGCTATTGAAGCTTTGGGAAACAAAGACAAAGATACCATTCAAGGATTGCTTAACGTGATCGACAAGATGGCGACTGAGTTGCGTCCATCTGTTCGCCAAGCTGTTAGTCCTATTGGGAACACCTGCTCGACAATTAGCATAAAATCAGGAGCAGGACTGCCGCCTCTTGTAATAAACGAAGCAGATAAAGAGATAATTGACAGACTTGAGGATGACGAAGTTATTGCCCTCAGAGAGTATCAGGTTTTGATTACCGAATTTGATGGTGTTAAAAAAACAGCAAAAATTATTTTTGTGGGTGACGAACAAGCAAGAAGAGTTATCGCTGAAGTCAGTGACCCTGCAGTTATGAAAAAAGACAATCCATATATCATTGCACTACAGGCATTTATGCATGCACCCAACGACCCTTCAGCCAGCGTTACAGTTACCGCTAAAGCTGTTGCCAGAAAAGGTGCCATAAATAAGCTATTCATAATGGATATCAATTAATTCACATGTGACCCGGCCTTGGCGCCGGGTTTTTGTTACCTCATCCACCAACTCCTCCAGTCAGATCCTGACCTTAGCGTCGGGATTTTTTGTCTGTAAATCACACTTACCGGTCCTCGCAATCGCCATATAAACATTTTGTTTATTAGTTAATACTCATTTAGTTGACACTCCTTTAAACATTGTGTTTAATCTAAAACACCAAGACGCACTACGAACCACCAAGGCAGGATGCCCACGAAGTAGCCGCCGACGGCATACGAATAGTCGGATGAGGTGGAGAGACTATCGCGCATCAGGTTTTAACGTTCCGCTGGCCGGCGACAAGGCAAACGAGGCTGAGATGAAAGGAAATACGAAGAAAACAGGAATGTACGGATTTGCTGCATGCTGGGCACGCAACGACATCACATCACAAAAACCCCTGGAGCTTCCAAGCTCGCGTCAGGACGGAGGCAAGGGTTTGAAGAGCCCTGAATACAAGCACTCATGTCTAGCTATGCAAAGATTTAACAAGGCAGGCGGAATTCCTCGCGGCAAAGTCGCTGCAAAAATGAGCCGCCTGGGATATCGAAGTGAAAGTCTCAAAGACTTTATTCGAGAGTTTCGATAAGTCTCAGTGGAGTCACTGCTTCCGCAGGGATCAAACTTGCCGGGAAGTAATTATCAGTAACGATTTTGGTTAAACGCTTAATGACCGTTGGTGCTGGATTATCAATTAAAAGCGAGTGTACAGACTCTGAAAGCTTGAACCATCCGTCTTTTTCACACGTGTAGATATAACAGGGTACTGAGGTCTTGAGAGTTGGGGAAAGGGTCTGATGCTTCGAAACAATAGCTTCATTTTGACAAATCGGGCACGGAACTACTTTTCCATTCATTGTTAAGTCCTTGCTGGCTGTGTGAGAGCTGACAGCATACCACCGAGCCTGAAGTGGTGAAAAGACAGGCATTAACAGGAGATCAATATGATTGATTACGCACGCCAACCGGTACAGCAGCAGGCAGTACGCCTGAACTGGTTTGAAGCCACTATCCGCCGCATTTGCTATCTGCTGGCGCAAAAGGGGAATCCAGATGTGTAACTCAACGAAATGCGGGTACTGCGGCAAGCCGGTTGAACCGGAGGAAGTAGTTACAAGTACCCTTCTCTATCGCAACGGCTCGCAGCTGGCGCGCAAAGAAAAACAGTACTGCTCTGAACGTTGCGCTTCGTACGACCAAATGGCTCACGAAGGATAACGTAAAAGCCGCGTAAGGCGGCCTGTACGTCCGGTGACACCGACCAAAGTTACACCGGAAAACTAAACAAAACCAAAGTTCACCCAATGGGCGCTATCTCTGGCCCGGGGATCTTACATCCAAAAAAGAGGATCTCACATGGAATTTTTCTATGTAGTTAAAGCTACGCAGAAATCAGGCAAAGACGACGCAGTGGTTTGGTTCACTGCGAAATCCGAAGCTCGCGCCAATCTGCAGCTCGATGTTGAGCTTGAAGATGCTGGTATTGAAACTGGACGGGGTAAGGATTACCAAAAACCGATCCGCACTGATTTCCCGGTCTATGACGACCTGCCGGAAGAAAGCACAGTGGATTACACCTGGTGCAAGCGCTACGAACTGGATGAAGACCAGCGCACGTGGAAAGTGAAGCTACATCAGGAAGGTTCTGATCAGAACTCTTCAGAGCAGGCTGCGGGCACTAATACTGACACCAATGGCTCGAAAACGCCTGAGCTAATCACTGTCGCCACGCTTCCACTACGTCAGCGGATCCTCGCGCAGTTTATTGCTGACGAATACGCCTACCACATCGATGCTGAACAGAAGAAAGCCATTCAACAACTCGAAATGGATGTTGATAACAGCTACGTGCAAAACATACTCCTGGCCGCTGAGAATGTAGAGCTATTCAAAGCTGCCCACGAGCTCGACTTCTGGAAAGTAATTACCGCCCTTAAAACAATCTTTCCTGTAGATGGAAAACGTGTCGAGTTGTCGCTGGTAATCCAGTTCTTCAGAACCTGGTTCAACACAGACTATATTGATCGCGGCATTCTTGTACGCGAATGGGCAGTCGGCAACCGCATCAGCAATGTTCAGCGCACCGATTCCGGTACGAATGCCGATGATGGTTATGACACCGACCGCGGCGAAGGTGCGCACCACACACTGGACACTCTGGATCTGGAAATTGCCTGCGCCCTGCTACCGATGGACTTCAACCATCTGGAGATACCCGGCAGCATCCATCGTCGAGCCAAAGAAGTTGTGGCGAAAAAAGAAGAACCGTGGAAGTCATGGAGCGCCATCCTGCGCAATCAACCGGGCGTTCTGGCGGTAAACCGCGCGGCAATTTTTAACCTGATTCGCATCGCGCCAGAAAACATCCATCACACACCAGCAGCTCATCTTGAGTTCGTTAACCAGACGATGACGGCTGAATTCAATGCAGCGGTGAAACTCTTACCGATACCATCCCCATCAGCAGACACCAAAGATCCGGGCGCTGACACTACAGAATTATCATGTGTCGATGAACAGGCATCTATCGAGCACATATTGCCGAAGTGGGCAAATACCGCCACCAGCCAACCACAGGTCGAAAACCTCGGCAGCGGTGTGTTCGCCATCGATGGTCTGATGAATGAAAAACCAACAGTAAAAGATGACCGGTCATCTGTTAAAGAGGAGAACTTCAGCAATGAGCAGATGGAAAAGGCTCAGCCAGAGAAAGTCGAAATTAATGATGCGGTACCACCAGTCGAAGGCGCTGTTGCAGCTGATCCGCAAGCAAATATCGTAGCGCCGGCTGATGTGCTTGCCGCCGCGGCGCCAAGCCTAGCAAACCAGAATAAGGCGGATGTTAACCAAAAAGATGATTCAGCCAGCCAAAACAGCGATTTTGTAAACCAGAACGCGCCGGAACCGGTACAAAACGTGCCAGAAGTGAAACAGGCCGAACCAGAATATCCGGCTTACTTCGAACCGGGCCGCTATGAAGGGCTGCCAAATGACGTCTATCACGCGGCGAATGGCATCAGCTCGACGCAGGTTAAAGATGCGCGAGTGAGTCTGATGTATTTCAACGCGCGTCACGTAGCCAAAACCATCCCGCGAGCACCTTCCAAAGTACTGGATATGGGCAACCTTGTGCACGCACTGGCTCTTCAGCCTGAAAATGTGGATGAAGAATTCAGTGTTGAACCGTTGATTCCGGAGAGTGCCTTTACCACGACTGCAACACTTCGCGAGTTCATCGACACGTATAACGCCAGTCTGCCGGCACTGCTGAGCGCTGACGAAATTAAAGCCCTGCTGGAAGCGCACAACAGCACCATGCCACCGCAGGTGTCGCTTGGCGGTTCGCTTGAAGAAACGGCTCAAAGTTACATGGCGCTGCCAGCTGAATATCAGCGTATCGAAGTAGATCAGAAACAAACCGCCACGGCGATGAAAGCCTGCATCAAAGAATATAACGCCACCCTGCCATCGCAGGTGAAAACCAGCGGCAACCGCGATGCCTTGCTCGAGCAGCTGGCGATCGTCAATCCTGACATGGTCGCACAGGAAGCACACAAGCCGGCACCGCTGAAAGTGTCCGGAACCAAAGCTGACCTGATGCAGTCCGTGAAATCCGTGAATCCGGATGCCGTGTTTGCCGACGAACTGCTGGATGCATGGCGCGACAACCCGAACGACAAGATTCTGGTGACGCGCCAGCAGCTGGCGACCGCGCTGGCCATTCAGTCGGCTCTGCTCGCCCACCCGACCGCAGGCATGCTGCTCCAGCACCCGAGCCGTGCAGTTGAGGTCAGCTACTTTGGCTTTGACGATGAAACCGGCCTGGAAGTGCGTGTCCGCCCTGACCTCGAGATCGACATAGACGGCGTGCGTATTGGTACTGACCTCAAAACCATCAGCATGTGGAACGTTAAGCAGGAAGGACTTCGCGCCAAACTTCACCGCGAAATAATCGACCGTGATTACCACCTGAGCGCGGCCATGTACTGCGAAACCGCTGGCCTGGATCAGTTCTTCTGGATTTTCGTCAATAAAGACGAGAACTACCACTGGATCGCTATCATCGAAGCATCAGCAGAATTGCTGGAACTGGGCATGCTTGAGTATCGCAAATCGATGCGCGCTATCGCGACTGGCTTCGACACTGGCGAATGGCCAGCGCCAATCACCAACGATTACACCGACGAATTGAACGACTTTGACCTGCGCCGTCTTGAAGCGCTGCGTCTGGCTTAATGGAGGAACTGACTATGCAAAACACCAACATCATTACGACTGAGCAGGCACCCAACACCATTTCTGCCAGCAATGCTGTGTTTAACGTACAGGCTTTGGGTCAACTGACCTCATTCGCTGAGCTGATGGCGCAGTCCGCCGTTACCGTTCCAAAACACCTGGTCGGTAAACCTGCCGACTGTATGGCAATCGTTATGCAGGCTATGCAATGGGGCATGAATCCGTACGCAGTTGCACAGAAAACACACCTTGTAAACGGCGTGCTGGGCTACGAAGCGCAGTTGGTTAATGCGGTTATATCCAGCTCCAACGCCATTGTGGGTCGCTTTCATTATGAATATGGCGGCGACTGGGAAAAGATCGCCGGTAAGAAAGAAAACCGCGATGAGTTGGGTCTGTACATTGAGGTCGGTGCAGTCCTGCGCGGTGAAAAGGATATCACTTGGAGCGAACCAATTTATCTGGCTGATGTTTCGACCCGAAATTCTCCGCTGTGGAAAACGGCGCCCAAGCAACAGATCGCATACCTTGCAGTGAAGTACTGGGCTCGCCTTTACTGCCCTGAAGTCATTCTCGGCGTCTACAGCCAGGATGAGGTTGATCAACCTGCAGAGAAGGAAATTAACCCGGCGCCGCAGCGTGTCAGCCTCACGGAAATATCTGGTGACACCGTAACAACTACACAAACTGCGAAAGAATCAGCCGTCAATGTTGACGCCCTGGCCGATGACTTCCGCGACCGAATCGAGACGGCTCAGGATGTGGACTGCGCAAAGGCACTTCGCGCAGACATCGAAAGCATCAAAGTCACGCTAGGTTCGGCTCTTTTCACCGAACTTAAAAACAAAGCCGTGAAGCGCTACTACCTGGTGGATGCACGTAACAAGGTCGAAGCAGCAATCAACACACTGCCTTCACCAGATGAACCGGGCGCGGCGGAGCGATTCGGGGAAGTTGAGCGAGTGCTGGCATCGGCTAAACGTCATCTGAGCGAAGAGCTACACGATCAGTTCAGAATCACTCTGGCGGATATGAAACCGGAATACGTGGCTTAGGGAGATCGGGAGGGGAAACCCTCCCTAAAGGAGACAATATGCGACTGATCAATCGAGGTAGTAGGCAATCCCCTTTGGCTCGCCAGGCATGTGACATCGCGCTCACAGCCCACCAGCAACGTTACGGCGATTACGGGCGAAGCAAGATGAAAGAGACCTACACCGTGAGAGTTGAAGGTGTGAAAGTTTGGGTAGAAGTGGTGAATCGTAAGGCGAGCTATGTAGCTACAGCAATGACTGGCATGCGTCGGCTCCGTTCATTACCCGGTCAGGCCTCCTGATATCGGAATATCAATTGTTCTTAACCGGCATCTTTATACTGATGCCGGTTACCTGAGGTAAATGATGGCACAGGTAATATTTAACGAAGAGTGGGTGGTTGAGACCAGATTAACTGAAAGAACAGGGCTTACCGAAGGTCAGATCAAAAATTACCGTCTGAAGCTTTGGGTGGAAGGCGTGCATTTCAAGCATTTAACAGCGCTGGGTCAGACTGATAATGCCAAAGGATTGCTCTGGTACAACTACCCCAAGATTAATCAGTTAGTGCAGGAACTCTGATGAAATTTCCAACCGGTGTTGAATTACACAACGGCAAAATACGCATCACTTTCACCTACCGCGGCATACGATGCCGCGAAGTTCTGCGTGGGTGGTTGGTCAGTAATAGCAATATAAAAAAAGCTGGCAACTTGAGAGCATTGATTGTCAGCGAAATCCAAATGGGCGCATTCGACTATGCCCAGCGATTCCCTGAATCAAAAGCGCTCAGCAAGTTCGGCACGACGAAGCGCATTAACAGCTTCGCTGAATTGTGCGACTTGTTCTGCGATTACAAGGCACTCGAGGTTTCAGCGGCTTCAATGCTCACAATTCGCTCGACGGTCAACACTCTCAGGAGGGTTGTGGGCAACAGCACACTTTTAGCCGATATTCAGAACGCCGACCTGCTCAACTACCGGCGGGAACTTCTGTTCGGTGAAGTCGTTAATCCCGGCATGCCAAATTATAAGAAACAGGGTCGAACGCCATCAAGGGTAAATACGCTCATGAACGTCCTGACGGAAATGTTAAAAATGGCTAACCGTAGCCAATTCATCTCCCATGCTCCATACGATGGCATACAGATGCTTAAGGTTTCAAAGCGATCACCTGACCCACTTAGCTTTGATGAGTATCAATCCTTTATTACACACCTTTCTCTACATCATGCGCTCATCTGGACAATTGCCACTCATACAGGAATGCGGCATGGCGAACTATGTGCGCTTGCTTGGGAGGATGTCGACCTGAAGAATGGGGTAATCAGTGTTTCGCGAAACCTTACTAGTAAAGGCTTATTCGTTCCGCCTAAAACTGATGCAGGGATCAGAAAAATAGCGTTGCTCAGACCCGCTCACGATGCATTAATGAAGCAGTTCGAAATAACTGGCGCCCTTCCCGCCCATTCAATCGAGTTTCATCACCGAGAGCATGGAAAAACTGAAAAACAAATCATCAGTCCGGTATTCGTCCCGACATCTAATTCGAAAAAAAAGACAGGTTACTTTTCCAAAAACTCGATATCCTATGGATGGAAACATGGTTTACGGCGCGCAGGTATTAGAAGTCGCCATCCTTACCAGTCAAGGCATACGTATGCATGTTGGTCACTTTCTGCTGGTGCAAACCCTTCCTTTATTGCCAGTCAGATGGGCCATGAAGATTCCAGGATGGTATATGAGGTTTATGCCAAGTGGATCGGCGATATGAATAGTGATCAGGTAGACATGATAAACAGCAAAATACTTACCGGTTTACCCCCATCACACCCCCAAGGGTCTTTTAAAGCAAATAAATTTGTTTAAAATCAATATAATAATCAAGTTAACTATAAATTTTCATGATTTATTGATCTGGCAAAACCTTCTCCCCTGTTTCATTCAAGATATATAGGTTACTCTTTTAATTACAGACTGTGGTTACAGTAGTAAGGAGACCTGTATGGCAAAATATCAAAACATGCTGGTGGCCATCGATCCTAATCAGGACGATCAACCGGCGTTACGGCGAGCTGTCTATTTACATCAACGGATTGGTGGCAAGATTAAAGCATTTCTGCCGATCTATGACTTCTCATACGAAATGACCACCCTTCTGTCGCCTGATGAGCGCACGGCTATGCGTCAGGGAGTGATCGGCCAGCGAACGGCCTGGATCCGAGAGCAGGCAAAATATTACCTTGATGCAGGCATTCCTATTGATATCAAAGTGGTGTGGCACAACCGCCCCTTCGAAGCCATCATTCAGGAAGTGATCGCTAGCGGTCATGATCTGCTGCTAAAAATGACCCATCAGCACGACAAGCTGGAATCCGTTATTTTCACGCCGACTGACTGGCATCTGCTACGTAAATGCCCATGTCCGGTGTGGATGGTAAAAGATCAGCCCTGGCCGGAAGGTGGCAGAGCGGTCGTGGCGGTCAACCTTGCCAGCGAAGAGGATTACCACAACGCTTTAAACGAAAAGCTGGTGAAAGAGACTATCCATCTGGCTGAGCAGGTAAACCATACCGAAGTCCATCTGGTGGGAGCTTACCCGGTTACGCCAATCAACATCGCCATCGAACTGCCTGAATTTGACCCTAGCGTTTATAACGACGCGATTCGCGGTCAGCATCTGCTGGCAATGAAAGCCTTACGCCAGAAATTCAGCATTGATGAGAAAATGACTCACGTTGAGAAAGGGCTGCCTGAAGAGGTTATTCCTGACTTAGCAGAGCACCTGCAAGCCGGTATTGTGGTGCTTGGTACGGTGGGTCGTACGGGCATTTCAGCGGCGTTTCTGGGCAATACCGCCGAGCAGGTTATCGATCATCTGCGCTGCGATCTGCTGGTCATTAAACCGGATCAGTATCAAACACCGGTTGAACTGGACGATGCCGAAGACGATTAACGCTTGAGTTTAGGCATAAAAAAAGCCGCCAAATGATGGACTGCACCCCAAAAGTTGGACACCCAACTGAGTAAGGTGCAGTTTTTTATGGCAAAGCCAAAGTATTCTCTCGAAACCCGACTGGCAGTCGTTAATTACTATCTCTCTGGTAAAGGTGGAGCAAAAAGTACAGCCGATTTTTTTGGAATTGAGGGCACGTCTGTTCGACGTTGGGTCAGAGCCTGGCAATTACACGGTATTGATGGTATCACCTGGAAAAATGACCGCCATTCTCCTGAGTTTCGGGAAACTGTCGTCCGGGCGACACTCTGTGAAGAACTTACGATGCGCGAAGCCGCAGCACGGTTTAATATCTCAAATGAAAGTGTTGTCCGGCATTGGGTTAATGTCTACAAAGCCTCAGGCCAGAAAGGACTTCTGAGCATAAAACGCGGCCGGAGCAAGGTAATGTCAAAATCACCAAAAACATCCCCACTTACCGATGTGGCGCTGGAAAAGTTATCGCCCGAAGAACTGCGGGCAGAACTCCGTTATCTGCGAGCAGAGAATGCTTACCTAAAAAAGCTGAAGGCCTTGGTTCAACACGAGAAAAACGGCAGAAAGCCGGAATAATCGGTGAGCTAAGGCGTGAGTATGCTCTCAGTGACCTTCTGCGTGCAGCGGGGATGTCCCGCAGTACGTGGTATCACAATATGAATGCACTGAAGCGGGTGGACAGCCATGCTGAGCTGAAAAACAAAATCAGTGAGATATACCACTATCACAAAGGGCGCTATGGCTACCGCAGGATCACGCTCACCCTGAGAAAGCAGGGACTGCTGGTGAACCATAAAACAGTACAGCGGCTGATGGCAGAGCTGACGCTCCGTTCTCTGATAAGGATAAAAAAATATCGCTCATGGAAGGGAGAAACAGGCAAGGCAGCCCCTAATATCCTGAGCAGGGACTTTAATGCATTAAAAGCCAATGAAAAGTGGGTTACGGATGTTACTGAGTTCTCGATACAGGGTAAAAAGCTCTATCTGTCACCGGTTCTCGATCTGTTTAACAGGGAGATTATCTCCTACAGCCTGTCGGAAAGGCCGGTGATGGAGATGGTAAACAGCATGCTGCGCGATGCGTTCTCAAAGCTCAGTCCGGAAGATACCCCGCTGTTGCACTCAGATCAGGGATGGCAATACCGGATGACAGGGTATCAGGCAAGGCTAAAGGCACAGGGCGTGACGCAAAGTATGTCACGTAAAGGTAACTGTCTGGACAATGCAGTGATGGAGAACTTCTTCGGTACGCTGAAATCGGAGTGTTTTTATCTGAATCAGTTCAGTAGTCTCGCAGAACTGATGACAGCGATAGAAGACTATATCCAGTACTACAACAACGAACGGATAAGCCTGAAATTACAAGGCCTGAGTCCGGTGGAATACCGAACCCAGGCTCTGAAAGCCGCTTAACATGAACTGTCCAACTTTATGGGGTCAGTCCAATGACTGGCGGCTTTTTGTTTGCATCAAACTTACAGCGCTTTCAGAATTGCATCCACGCTGGCTTTGGCATCGCCAAACAGCATGTGGGTGTTCTCTTTGTAGAACAGCGGGTTCTGCACCCCAGCATAGCCTGTGTTCATGGAGCGTTTGAAGACGATAACGTTTTGCGCCTTCCACACTTCCAGAACCGGCATCCCAGCGATTGGGCTGTTAGGATCATCCTGCGCAGCCGGGTTCACGGTATCGTTCGCACCAATGACTAACACGGTATCGGTATCAGAGAAATCATCGTTGATTTCATCCATTTCCAACACGATGTCATAAGGCACTTTTGCTTCTGCCAGCAGTACGTTCATGTGGCCAGGCAGACGCCCTGCTACCGGGTGAATACCAAAACGCACCTTGATGCCGCGCGCACGCAGCTTATCGGTAATTTCTGCTACCGGATACTGAGCCTGCGCCACCGCCATACCGTAGCCTGGAGTGATGATCACCGTATGCGAATTCTTCAGCATATCAGCGGTGTCTTCAGCAGTAATTTCGCGGTGCTCACCGACGTCATCTTCACCGGTAGAGGTTGCGCCGTCAGTACCAAATCCACCTGCAATCACGCTAAAGAACGAACGGTTCATCGCCTTACACATGATGTAAGACAGGATCGCACCTGAAGAGCCCACCAGCGCACCGGTCACGATCAGTAGGTCGTTGCTCAGCATAAAGCCTGCCGCCGCCGCTGCCCAGCCCGAGTAGGAGTTCAGCATGGAGACCACAACAGGCATGTCCGCGCCGCCGATAGACGCCACAAGATGCCAGCCAAACGCCAGCGCGATAATCGTCATCACCAGCAATGCCAGAACCTGCAAGCCGACGCTTTCGGTACGGACAAAGGTCACCAGCAGCAGGAATGAAACCACCAGCGCCGCGAGGTTCATTTTATGACGGTTTGGCAGCATCAGTGGTTTGGATGAAATCTTGCCGCGAAGCTTGCCGAACGCCACGATCGAACCGGTGAACGTCACCGCACCAATGAAGATGCCAAGGAACACTTCGGTGAGATGGATGTTAACCAGAATCGGCTCCATGCCCGGTTCGTGATACAGGTAGCTGTTAAAGCCCACCAGCACCGCTGCCAGACCGACAAAGCTGTGCAGAATCGCGACCAGCTCTGGCATCTCGGTCATCTCAACGCGTTTCGCCAGACGAATACCGATGGCACCACCGATAATCATGGCCACCAGGATCCACGCCACGTTACCCGTGTCTGGCCCGAAGATGGTCGCAATCAGGGCGATCGCCATACCGGCGATACCGAAGTGGTTACCACGTTGTGAAGTCTCGTGTTTAGAAAGCCCCGCCAGACTGCAAATAAACAGGATCGCAGCAACTATGTATGCAGCTGTAACTAATCCTCCAGACATATGCTACCCCTTAGCCTTTACGAAACATTTTCAGCATGCGCTGAGTCACGGTGAAACCACCGAAAATATTGATACTGGCGATCAACACCGCGATAAAGCTCAGGAAGCTCACCCAGCCGCCGTGACCAATCTGCAGCAATGCGCCCACCACAATGATCCCTGAAATGGCGTTAGTCACCGACATCAGCGGAGTGTGCAGTGCGTGAGAAACGTTCCACACCACGTAGTAACCCACGACGCAAGAGAGCGCAAAGACGGTGAAATGACCTAGGAAATCTTTCGGCGCGACGTCTGCCAGCCAGCCGAACAGGATAATTGCCAGCGCCATGAAGGCATATTTGCGCCACGGAGAAACCGGTTTTGCGGGCTCTTTCGGCGCTGGCGCGGCTTTTGCTGCCGCCTGAGGCTGAGCAGAAACCTGAATCGGCGGCGCGGGCCAGGTGATTTCGCCATCACGAATCACCGTTACGCCGCGCACCACGACATCATCAAAATCAACCGTGACGTTGCCGTCTTTCTCTTTGCAGAGCAGCTTCAGCAGGTTAACGAGGTTAGTTCCGTACAACTGAGAAGACTGAGTTGGCAGACGGCCCGGCAGATCGGTATACCCGATAATCTTCACACCGTTGGGGGTAGTGAAAATTTCATTTGGCACAGTGTATTCGCAGTTGCCGCCGTTTTGCGCTGCCAAATCGACAATCACGCTACCGGCTTTCATGGAATCGACCATTTCACGACTGATCAGCTTAGGTGCTGGTTTACCCGGAATCAGCGCAGTGGTGACGATGATGTCCACATCTTTTGCTTGTGCTGCAAAGAGTTCCATTTCCGCTTTGATGAAGGCTTCGGACATCACCTTAGCGTAACCATCGCCGCTGCCCGCTTCTTCTTTGAAGTCCAGCTCAAGGAACTCGGCGCCCATACTCTGCACCTGTTCTTTCACTTCCGGGCGAGTATCGAATGCACGAACAATTGCACCCAGGCTGTTCGCCGCGCCGATCGCTGCAAGGCCCGCGACGCCTGCACCAATCACCATGACTTTCGCAGGAGGCACTTTACCCGCGGCAGTAATTTGCCCGGTAAAGAAGCGACCAAACTCGTGGGCGGCCTCAACGATGGCGCGATAACCGGCAATGTTTGCCATCGAACTCAGTGCGTCCAGCGACTGGGCGCGAGAAATACGAGGGACAGAGTCCATCGCCATGACGGTCACGCCACGCGCCGCCAGTTTTTCCATCAGTTCTGGATTTTGCGCAGGCCAGACGAAGCTCACAAGCGTAGTACCCGGATTCAACAATGCAATTTCATGCTCTTCCGGTGCGTTAACCTTCAGAATAACGGGCGATTGCCAGATTTCTGAACCGTCGACGATTTCAGCGCCAACCTGAATAAACGCTTCGTCATCGAAGCTCGCCAGTTTGCCCGCGCCACTTTCAATGGCGACGGTGAATCCCAGTTTAAGCAGCTGCTCGACCGTTTTCGGTGTTGCGGCTACGCGGGTTTCATTGGCAAACCGTTCTTTTGGTACCCCAATACGCATAGTTTTCCCTTCCATCGGTGTGTGATGATGGTTTGTCGATAAATAACCGCGGTTAGCTCAGCTTACGTCATCTGCTGACACGCCGGATGAATAACCACGGAAAATAAAACAGTAACAAACTTTCTATAACCTACTGAAAATAGCGCCTGTGATCTACCGCCTGAAAACACTATTTATGACTTTATCTGTGAAAAATAAGCGATTGCCGTCTCTGACAGAGATATTTACCTTAATTTTATCGTCAGGGCCGATAAATAGCGCAAGCGAAGCGGTAAAAACATGATATAGCGCCATATTGGATCAAGCCATTAACATTAAATTAACTTGTAAAAGTCATATGCTTAATCAGTTTTACTGTTCAAATGCCTGTTTATTCGACATATCACTAAATGTTATCGAATTTGATCCTGCTGTTAGCACTGGCTGCGAAAAATGGCGCAGACAGCGACGGGTTTTAAATGCCATAATCGGCCACGATCTCAAATAAACAACAATACCAGTACCTGGTTTGCGCAAGGCGAAGGATTATTTTTATGAAGCTTAAGAACACTCTCCTGGCGTCCGCACTTCTTTCTGCGACCGCCCTGTCCGCTTATGCAGCGACAGAGTTAACGCCGGAGCAAGCGGCAGCGTTAAAACCTTACGACCGCGTCACTATTACCGGTCGTTTTAATGCCATTGGCGATGCGGTTCAGGCTGCTTCCCGCCGTGCTGACAAAGAAGGCGCTGCCTCTTTTTACGTCGTGGATACTTCCGATTATGGCAGCGGTGGCAACCTGCGCGTCATAGCCGATCTCTACAAAGACGATGCAGCGAAAGCCGATGCACCTAAAAACCGCGTGATTAACGGCATCACCGAATTACCTAAGGATCAGGCCATCGCGCTTGAACCTTTTGATACCGTCACCGTACAGGGTTTCTATCGCAGCCAGCCTGAAGTGAACGATGCCATCACTAAAGCAGCGAAAGGAAAAGGCGCGTCCTCTTTCTATATCGTTCGCCAGATTGATGCCAACCAGGGCGGCAACCAGCGTATCACCGCATTCCTGTACAAAGCCGATGCGAAAAAACGTGTTCTGCAAAGCCCGGATGCTATTCCGGCTAATTCAGAAGCTGGACGTGCAGCACTGGCAGCAGGCGGAGAAGCCGCGAAGCAGGTCGAAATTCCAGGCGTCGCGACCACGGCAACGCCAAGCTCCGACGTCGGTCGTTTCTTTGAAACGCAAACCACTAAAGGGGGTCGTTATACGGTCACCCTGCCGGATGGCGGAAAAATCGAAGAGCTGAACAAAACCACCGCTGCGCAGATGGTTCCTTTCGACAGCATCAAGTTCACCGGTAACTACGGCAATATGACCGAAGTCTCCTACCAGGTGGCGAAGCGCGCGCAGAAGAAAGGTGCGAAGTATTACCACATCACCCGCCAGTGGCAGGAACGGGGTAACAACGTGACGATCAGCGCTGACTTGTATAAGTAACCAACACGATTTAACACAGGCGGCTAAATGCCGCCTTTTTTGTTACTTTTTTATGAATTTCTGCCCCACGTCATTGCATGCCTTCGCGACTCTCCGTAAAATCCCGCGCCTTAGTGTGATCCACCATTTTTATGCGCTTGTGCGAAATAATTATTCTGGATTTGGACCTTTCATAACAGGAAGCCAATGGAAAAGAAACTTGGCCTGAGTGCTTTAACTGCGCTCGTTTTAAGCTCCATGCTGGGTGCAGGCGTATTCAGTTTGCCGCAGAATATGGCGGAAGTCGCGAGCCCAGCGGCTCTGCTCATCGGTTGGGGGATCACCGGTGTTGGGATCTTATTACTGGCATTTGCCATGCTGCTACTCACGCGCATCCGACCGGACCTGGATGGCGGAATATTCACTTATGCCCGCGAAGGTTTTGGCGAACTGATTGGTTTTTGCTCCGCCTGGGGCTACTGGCTTTGCGCAGTAATCGCCAACGTTTCTTATCTTGTGATTGTCTTCTCCGCGTTGAGCTTCTTTACCGATACGCCGGAACTGCGCTTCTTTGGCGACGGTAATACCTGGCAATCTATTGTCGGGGCGTCTGTCCTGCTGTGGCTCGTCCATTGGCTGGTGTTACGCGGCGTTCAAACAGCGGCCAGCATTAATCTCGTTGCCACGATGGCCAAACTCATACCGCTCGGGCTGTTTATCATCCTCGCGTTTATCGCGTTTCGACTCGACGTATTTAGCCTCGACTTCACCGGTGTGGCGCTGGGTGTGCCGGTCTGGGAGCAGGTGAAAAACACGATGCTCATCACCCTGTGGGTCTTTATTGGGGTTGAAGGCGCAGTCGTGGTCTCTGCCCGAGCACGTAACAAACGTGACGTGGGTCGGGCCACGCTGTTGGCCGTCGTTGCCGCGCTGAGCGTCTATCTGTTGGTCACTCTGCTTTCCATCGGCGTGGTCGCCCGCCCTGAACTAGCCGGTATGCGTAACCCTTCGATGGCGGGGCTAATGGTTAAAATGATGGGCTCATGGGGCGATGTGGTCATTGCTGCGGGGCTAATCGTTTCCGTCTGTGGCGCTTATCTGAGCTGGACCATTATGGCGGCAGAAGTGCCGTTTCTGGCCGCAACGCATCAGGCATTCCCGCGTCTGTTCGCTCGACAGAATAAAAATAGCGCGCCTTCAGCATCACTCTGGTTAACCAACATTAGCGTACAGGTTTGCCTGGTGCTGATCTGGCTCACAGGGTCGGACTATAACACCCTGCTGACCATCGCCTCTGAGATGATTCTGGTACCCTATTTCCTGGTGGGAGCTTATCTGGTAAAAATAGCCACCCGTCCCGTGCACTACATGGTCGGTACGGGTGCATGCATTTACGGTCTATGGTTATTGTATGCCTCCGGGCCTATGCATCTGTTACTCTCCGTCGTGCTGTATGCCCCGGGACTGCTGGTGTTTATGTATGCACGCCGTACGCATCAGCTTGAAAATACCCTGCTGCGCCGTGAAATGGCGTTGATTGGTCTGTTATTGGTCGCTGCCGTACCGGCAACGTGGATGTTAATGGGATAAGCGTCGTCTTTCCCAGTGTTGAACGGAAAAGGAAAACACGATGGGAAACGCGCAGCAACGCCCGATTCTAATTACCGGTGGAGGCCGACGCATCGGCCTCGCCCTTGCCCACCACTTTCTTAATCTTCGCCAGCCCGTGATCGTGAGCTACCGCAACGAGTATCCTTCCATTGAGGGATTACGCCAGGCGGGAGCGGTCTGTATTCAGGCTGATTTCTCATCGGATGAGGGCATTCTCGCCTTCGCGGAAACCGTAAAATCCACAACCAGTGGCCTGCGCGCCATTGTACATAATGCCAGCGCCTGGCTAGCAGAAAACCCCAGTACGCCGCTCAGCGAAACGCTTTCCTGTATGTTGCAGATCCACGTTCACGCCCCCTATCTGCTCAATCACGCATTGCAAGGATTGCTGCAAGGGCACGGGCACGCTGCGAGCGACATTATTCATTTCACCGACTACGTTGTAGAGCGCGGGAGCGACAAACACATCGCCTACGCGGCCAGCAAAGCCGCACTGGATAATATGACCCGCTCGTTCGCCCGTAAGCTGGCTCCAGAAGTGAAAGTGAACGCCATTGCGCCCTCGCTCATTCTGTTTAATGAACACGATGATGCCGAGTACCGTCAAAAGGCGCTGAATAAATCGCTGATGAAGATTGCTCCCGGCGAGAAAGAAGTGATCGATCTTATCGACTATCTGTTAACCAGCTGCTACGTCACAGGCCGCTCGTTTGGCGTCGACGGCGGTCGATCTCTGAACTAAAACAGACGCGCCCTCACTTTTACCTTAACACTCAAAGAACAATACGAGCCGGAAGCCTGAATAACGGAACAGGGTTTATTTGAGAAAGATTAATGGCAGGTTAAGGTTGTGCGGTGTATGTTGGCATTTTTCGCGAAAACAGACGTGGTATGAATAAGATCGTTTACGTTGAGGATGAACCTGAAGTCGGCCAGCTTATTGCCGCCTATCTGGGTAAGCACGATATGGATGTTATCGTTGAACCACGCGGCGACCGAGGTGAAGAAGTGGTGCTGCGTGAGAAACCGGACCTGGTGCTTTTAGATATCATGCTCCCCGGCAAAGATGGTATGACGCTATGTCGCGACCTCCGCGCCAAATGGGACGGTCCTATTGTCTTGCTGACGTCACTCGATAGCGACATGAACCACATTTTGTCGCTGGAGATGGGTGCGAACGATTACATCCTGAAAACCACTCCGCCTGCCGTATTGCTGGCCCGACTGCGCCTTCACCTGCGCCAGCGCGTGGCTGCCGATAGCCAAACCTCCTCCGCAGCATTGACGCCCTACAAAGCGATGCGCTTTGGCACCCTGTCGATCGACCCGGTCAATCGTCAGGTTCTGCTCTCGGGCATCGATATCGCACTCTCTACCGCCGATTTCGATTTGCTGTGGGAACTGGCTACGCATGCCGGACAAATCATGGATCGCGATGCGCTGCTGAAAAACCTGCGTGGCGTAAGCTACGATGGTATGGATCGCAGCGTCGACGTTGCTATTTCGCGTCTGCGTAAAAAACTGCTCGATAATGCCACCGAACCCTACCGCATCAAAACCGTGCGTAATAAAGGCTATTTGTTCGCCCCGCACGCCTGGGAAACCTGATCAACCCGTCACCCGGATACCGACATGAAAAAGCTGTTCGTGCAGTTTTACCTTCTGCTGTTTGTCTGCTTTCTGGTGATGACCATGCTGGTCGGGCTGGTGTATAAATTCACCGCCGAGCGCGCGGGCAGACAATCGCTGGATGACCTGATGAAAAGCTCGCTCTATTTGATGCGCAGCGAGCTACGTGAAATCCCGCCGCATGACTGGGCGCGCACGCTGAAAGAGCTGGATCTAAACCTCTCGTTTAATATGCGTATTGAGCCACTGAAGAATTACAAACTGGATACACCCACCACTCAGCGCCTGCGCGATGGTGACATTGTGGCGCTGGACGATCAGTACACCTTTATTCAACGCATTCCGCGCAGCCACTATGTACTGGCGGTCGGGCCGGTCCCATATCTGTATTTTTTACATCAGATGCGGCTACTGGATTTAGCGCTGCTGGCGTTTATCGCCATCTCTCTGGCCTTTCCCGTGTTTATCTGGATGCGACCCCACTGGCAGGACATGCTGCGGCTTGAGGCCGCGGCACAGCGCTTTGGCGATGGACACCTCACAGAGCGGATCCATTTTGACAGCACCTCCAGCTTTGAGCGCTTAGGCGTAGCGTTTAACCAGATGGCCGATAACATCAACGCGTTGATTGTCAGTAAAAAACGGCTGATCGACGGTATTGCGCATGAACTCCGCACGCCGCTGGTGCGTCTGCGCTATCGTCTGGAAATGAGCGACAATCTCACCGAGACGGAATCCCTGGCGCTGAACCGTGATATTGAACAGCTAGAAGCGTTAATTGAAGAGTTGTTGACGTATGCACGTTTGGATCGCCCGCAAAATGAACTGAATCTCACCACGCCGAATCTGCCTGCCTGGTTCAAAGGCTATATCGACGACGTCCAGAGCGTTAACCCGCAACGTACGCTGCTGCGGGTTGACGACCCTGGGGATTACGGGGCGCTGGACATGCGTCTGATGGAGCGGGTGCTGGATAATCTCGTCAATAATGCGCTGCGCTACAGCAACCATACACTGCGTATCCGATTGCAGCACAACGGCAGCCAAGCCAGTTTATCCGTAGAAGATGATGGTCCGGGTATCGCTTTGGACGAGCGCGAAAAGGTATTCGAACCCTTTGTGCGTCTCGACCCAAGCCGCGACCGCGCCACGGGCGGATGCGGGCTGGGCCTGGCAATTGTGCGCTCTATTGCCCAGGCGATGGGCGGACAGGTCAGTTGCGAGGCAAGCGATCTGGGTGGAGCAAAGTTTTGCTTTAGCTGGCCGGTGTACCATCATGTCACCCTGCCCACCTTAGTCTGACAACGTTGAATCGTCACCGGGCAGACACTGCAAATGTCCGTGACGAACGCCACGCTGGGCGATGACGTCATCAGCGAAATGCTGAACATCGCCCATATCGCCTTTCAGTACGGCAATCTCCAGACAATCATCGTGATTAATATGCACGTGCAGCGTTGCTACCGACAAATCATGGTGATGATGTTGAGTGGAGACAAGGCGGCGGGCTAAATCTCGCTTCTCGTGCTCATAAACGTAGGAAAGCACCGCGAATCCCTGGGTACCATGCTGCTGAGTTGCCTCCTGCGCCAGCGCGCTGCGAAGAATATCGCGTATGGCTTCTGAGCGGTTGTTGTAACCTCGACGCTGGCTCAGGCTATCCAGCGTTTCGAGTAAATCGTCATCAAGAGTAATGGTCACTCGTTGCATATCGCGTGTTCCTTATACCGTCTCGCGGCGGCGTACGGGAAAAGCAGGAAGGACGGCGTTTTGTAGTACGCGCCCCGCATCAGATGAAAACGTCAATGTATTGCCAACTGCCTGTGTTTCAACAATCTGCCCCGCTTCCATCACCATTACCCGGTGGCAAAAACGCTCGACCAGGCGCAAATCGTGAGTGATAAACAGACACGCCGTACCGAACTGTTGCTGGAGCTTTTTAAGCAGGCGGATAACGCCGGCCTGGAGGACCAAATCCAGATTTGAAACGGCCTCGTCAAGAATTAGCAGCTTAGGCTCAACGGCCATCGCCCTCGCCAGACATACGCGCTGGAGCTGGCCACCGCTAAGCTGCGGCGGTCGCTTGTGAAGAAGACTGTCATCCAGATCGACCGACTGGAGTAGCGCGCTGGCGCGGGCCAGTTGTTCTTTTTTGCTCAACGACAGCAGATGGCGCATTGGTTCACGCAGGATGTCACCTACCGTTTTACGCGGGTTCACCGCGCTGATGGAATCCTGAAATACCATCTGGATATCGCGACGAAATGCTTTTCGCTGCTTACGATTAAGACTTGAAAGCGTTTCACCTTGCCAGAGCACATTGCCTTCTGTGGGCGATTCCAGCCCAACCAACAGGCGCGCCAGCGTGCTTTTTCCGCAGCCGCTACGTCCGAGCAATGCCACGGTTTCGCCTTGTTTGAGGTTCAGGGATACGTTGTTCAGCACCCGCTGAGACGAGGAATAGTGATGAGAAATGGCAGAGACACTGAGCAATGTCATGACGCTATCTCCATACCGTACAGCGCAAGATGTGCCGATACCAGGCGGCGCGTCACGTCATGTTCGGGGGCGCGAAACAGCGCTTCAACCTCACCCTGCTCGACGATGACGCCGCAGTCCATAACCGCCACCTCATCCGCCAGACGGGCGACGACGCCCATATCATGAGTGACCAGCAGCATTCCCGGCGAACGGGTGCGCATAATGCTGTCCAGCAGATCGAGTATTCGGGCCTGAGCGACCACATCAAGATCGGTGGTGGGTTCATCAGCGATGATAAATGGAGCCTCACACAGCAATGCCAGCGCAATCATCATCCGCTGGAGCATGCCGCCGCTCATTTCAAACGGATAAAGCTTGAGGACTCGCGACGCATTCTCCAGCCCAACGGCATCCAGGGCGGCGATAAGTGTGGCATCGTCTGCCGGTTTGTTTAACGCCAGGCAGGTTTCGCGCGCATGCGTTGCCATGGTATGCAGCGGATTAAAGGCGCTTCGCGGATTTTGCATAATGGTCGCCACGCTGATTCCGCGCAGCGAGTTGGGCGAAACCGGTTTGCCATCCGCCAGCAGTTGGCCTGTCGTCAACCGTACGCCAGCGGGCAACACTCCAAGCGCTGCGGCGCAGGTTAGCGATTTACCACTGCCGCTACCGCCCACCAGCGCCAATACGTGTCCGCGTTTGAGGGTAAGCGACACACCGTTGACCAGCGTGCGTTCGGCCTGGATGACAATATTTTGCAGTTCAATCTGTTGTGGCATCAGTGAGCATGCTCCGGGACCAGATGAGGATCGAGATGATCGCGCAGGGCGTCACCCACCAGGTTAAAGGCCATCACGCTGATAAACAGCGCCAGCCCTGGCCACAGCATTTGTAACGGCTGGGTCCAGATATACTGGCGCGCATCGTTAATCATCACTCCCCATTCGGCGGTCGGCGCAGTCACGCCCAGTCCCAGGAATGACATGCCCGCGACGTGCAGCATCATATGACCAATATCCAGCGTGGCCAGCACGATTAGCGAGGGAATCGCAGCCCCGGTTAAATGGTCGAGAAAAACACGAATATGTCCCGCCCCGGAAAGCCGCGAGGCGAGCACAAACTCGCGCTGGCGCAGGGCAATCACCAGGCTTCGCACCATTCGCGCATACCAGGCCCAGTGTGACAGCGCAATCGCGATGATGACATTGGTCAACCCCGTCCCTAACGCACCGACGAGGAAAAACGAGAGAATGGAGGTTGGAAAGGTCATAAACATATCCGCCACGCGCATGGTGAGTTGGTCAACACGGCCACCAAGCAACCCCGCTGCGCCGCCAACGGTCATCCCTAATATCAACACCAACAACAGACAGGCCATAACCGATCCCAGCGATACACGGGTGGCCGCCAGCAGCCGAGAAAAAATATCGCGCCCCAGATGATCGGTGCCTAACCAGTGCTGCGCATCTGGTGATAACAAACGTGCTGGCAAATTGATGGCTTGTGGATCGTAAGGCAGCCACCACTGGCTGGTCAGGGCTATCACCGCCAGCAGAAGGATAATCACAAGAGCAAAGCGGACCGGCCAGCAGGAGGAACGGAAAAAATTCACGAATGCGCTCCTTCATGGCGGCGAACGCGCGGGTCGAGCGCGGCGTTAAGCACATCAACCGTCAGATTACAGAGCGCGAATACCACCACCATAATCAGCGTAAAACATTGAATGACCGGATAGTCTCGATTAAATATCGCCGAGACGGCATAGCGCCCAACGCCTGGCCAGGCAAAGATATTTTCAATAATCATCGTCCCGCCGATGAGCTCCCCGATATGCATTCCCACGGCGGTGATCATCGGCAGCGAAGCATTACGCAAAATATGATGACGCTCAGTGTGCTTCTCGGTTAACCCTCTTAGCCGGGCCCAGGTCACGTGCCGCTGTCCAGCAATATCCAACATGCTGGCGCGCAGCAAACGGGCGTTAATCGCCAGTGACATAAAGGCAATCGAGACAGCGGGCAGAATGAGATGCTGCCAGTCGCCGTAGCCCATCGCGGGTAGCCACTGGAGATAAACCGAGAAAAACATCACCAGTAAAAAAGCGAGCCAAAAGTTGGGCATCGACACGCCCAGAAATGAAATCAGACGCACGATAAAATCAGGAAGACGGTCGCGATGACGAGCCGCCCAGATCCCCAGCGGCACGGAAGTCAGCAGGATCAGCACCAGCGCCGCCCCCGCCAGCAATAACGTGGCAGGGAGAAAGTGCATAACGTCATCCAGAACCGGACGCTGCGTCGCAAACGAGACGCCGAAATCAAGGTGTAACGCTTTCCACAGCCAGCTGCCGTACTGGACGACAAGCGGCTGATCCAACCCCAGCATAATACGTGTTGAAGCCACCATATCCCGAGTTGGGGGCAAATTCGACAGTCGCAAATAGTCCAGTGCCGGGTCGCCGGTCCCCAGACGCAACATCAGAAAGATAATCACCGAGGCGGCGAAAACCATCGGGATCAGAAGCGCAATACGCCGGAGAATGTAACGAAGCATCAGGGTTTCACCGGCTGGATCTGTTCAAACGGAATGTCTGACGCGATGGGCGCAAACGGTATTTTACCCAGTTCAGGTTTCGCGACGACCATCATTGAAACGTAGCTGATAGGCAGATACACCGCGTCGTTGTGCAGCCGCGTCAGAATGTCGCGATACAGCGACTGGCGTTGTACCTCATCGGTGGTGGACAACACCTCACCAATCTCTTTATCAATAACGGGCTTATCCGTCAGCCCCTGCTGGGCCTGGTAATCGGCGTGTGAAGGAACGCGCATTGAACTCATAAACGCATGCGGATCGTACGGAGCGCCCCAGGTGCGGTTAAATATCATGCCAAAACGACCATCACGCTGGCGAGCATAGATACTGCTCTCCTCTTCCCCCACCAGCGCAACGTCAACGCCCACCTGACGCATATCGGCCTGGATAATTTCTGCCATGGATTTACTCAGTGCATCGGTGCCGATATAGGCAAGTTCAATGCGAAGCGGCTGCCCCTTTTTTTCTCGGATCACGTTGCCAGCCGACAGTAACCAGCCTGCTTTTTCCAGCAGCGATTTTGCCTGCTGGGGATCGTACTGCCGCGGCCTGAGGCCAATGTTGGCATATGGTACAGAAGACGCGAACAACGTATCCGCCACCTGCTGCGTGCCGTATAGCGCATTCTCAATCAGCGACTTTTTATTGACCGCATGGTTCAGCGCTTCGCGCACCGCCAGCTCATCGGTAGGCGCTTTGGCGGAATTCAGCGCCAGCATCACCGTTTCGATAGGCTGCGACAACTGGGTGCGGTAGGCAGGATTTTGGCTAAACCGCGCGAAGGTATCCAGCGGCACCAGTCCTTCGTTACCGTAAAGCAGGTCAACGTCACCGGTTTCGAAGACTACCGCGCGGGTGGTGGGATCCGGTATAACCTTGACGGTTATCTGGCGAATCGTTGGTTTGGTTCCCCAGTAACGATCGTTGCGAACCAGCACGTCGTACTGATTGAGTCTGGACGCTTTCAATACCCACGGCCCGGTGCCAATCGGCGCTTTTATCCCGTTCATCGTCTCGTGATTTTTAAACTGCGACGGGGCAATAAAGCGGAAAGGACGCGGCAGCGCAAGTTCCTGCAGGAAGGGGTAATAGGCGCTTTTAAGCGTGATTTGCAGTTCGTTTTTGCTTAACGCTTTGACGTCCGTTATCTGATTGGTCAATTCCAGCCAGGCATGGCGCTGGCGATTATCCAGTACAGCGCGGAAATTCTCAGCCGCCGCCTGTGCATCAAACGCCTCACCATTTGAAAAAGTGACACCGTCACGAAGGGTAAAGGTCCAAATTTTTCCGTCCTTCGAACTTGTCCAGCTTGTGGCCAGCCACGGTTTTACCGATCCATCCACCTGATATTTCACCAGTGGTTCATACACCATGCTTTGGGCGAACATCTGGTTCGGCGTGTAGAGGTGCGGGTTCAGCGGCCCCACATTGACAGGCCATGCGGTGGAAATCTCATCGGGTGCGGCATGCGCATATAACGACGCGCAGGCCAGCATCGCACAAACGGTGCGGCCAACTCTGGACAAAATAATGACCTCTAATCATGGGGGGTATCAGGCACTAGCGTGTGACGATTCTAATAATTCATCATACTTTTAATGTGTCCTGGATCAATGGAGTGGCCGCAAGCGTTAATAAATATACAAAATCAATATGCATAAACTTTGATTAATAAGAATTCCATTACCCTGCTTGACCTAAGCCGCACGATAGTCTGACCCGGCAGAATGTGCTATACAGTAAGTATGTTGTAACTACTGAGCATTTTTATGGCGACTTACGATCTCATTGAGCGGCTGAACTCGACTTTCCGTCAGATTGAACAAGATCTGGCAACCCTGACCGAGCGTCTCAAAACGTGCCGCCTGCTCGCGGCTCGCGTATTCACACTGCCGGATGTCGCAAAAGGGAAAGAGCACGATGCGCTGGATACCATCGAGGTGAAGCAGCATATCGGAAAAGAAGCGCTGGATTTGACGCTCCAGCATTACCGCCATCTCTTTATTCAGCAGCAGTCGGAGAAACGCAGCAGTAAAGCTGCCGTGCGGTTGCCCGGCGTTATTTGCCTGCAGTGCGACTCGTCCTCTGTGGAACAGATTCAGAGTCAGATCGCACATATTAATGCGCTAAAAAGCGCGTTTGAGAAGATCGTGACCGAAGAGTCCGGCCTCGCGCCGACCGCTCGCTTTGACTGGGTCCATCGTCAGTTACCGGGGCTCATCACCCTTAACGCCTATCGCTCATTGACGGTGCTGCACCAGCCCGCGACGCTGCGCTTTGGCTGGGCGAACAAGCACATTATCAAGAATTTCACCCGCAACGATATCCTCCAGATGCTTGAAAAAAGCTTGCGAGCGCCGCGCACCGTCACGCCCTGGTCGCGTGAACAGTGGATAGAACGACTGGAGCAGGAGTATGAAAATATCGCGGCATTGCCTGCGGATACGCGGCTTAAAATTAAGCGTCCGGTGAAGGTTCAGCCCATCGCTCGCGTCTGGTATTCAGGACAGCAAAAGCAGGTGCAATACGCCTGCCCCACGCCGCTTATCGCCTTGTATGATGTCGACCAGGGTGCGATGGTGCCGGATATTGGCGAGTTATTGAATTACTATGCTGACAACATTCAGCATCGTTATAAACCGCAGGCGCAGCCGTTACGGTTAATCATTCCACGACTGCACCTGTATATTGCAGAGTAATTATGTGTGGCTACCGACCATCTCTTCCGGGCGGACCCAACTGTCAAATTCGGCTTCCGTCAGGTAGCCCAACGCCAATGCAGAGGCTTTCAGCGTCAGCCCCTCTTTATGCGCTTTTTTCGCAATTTCCGCCGCTTTGTCATAGCCGATATGTGTATTAAGCGCGGTAACCAGCATTAGCGATTCGTTGAGAAGCTGGCTAATACGATCGCGATTCGGCTCAATGCCGAGCGCACAGTGCTCATTGAAGCTTTCCATCCCGTCGGCCAGCAAACGCACCGATTGCAGAACGTTATGGATAACCATTGGCCGATAGACGTTCAGCTCAAAGTTGCCGGAAGCCCCGCCCAAGTTAACCGCCACGTCGTTGCCCATCACCTGACAGCAAAGCATTGTCATGGCTTCACACTGGGTCGGATTCACTTTCCCCGGCATAATTGAACTCCCCGGCTCGTTTTCCGGAATACTGAGTTCCCCGATACCACAGCGTGGTCCAGATGCCAGCCAGCGTACATCGTTAGCAATTTTCATCAGCGACGCCGCCAGTCCTTTTAGCGCGCCATGCGCATGGACCAGCGCATCGCAGGTGCCCAGCGCTTCAAATTTATTAGGCGCGGTGACGAAAGGTTGCCCGGTGATTTCCGCCAGCTCTTTTGCCACGCGTACGGCGTATTCAGGATGGGTGTTTAGCCCCGTCCCCACCGCTGTACCACCCAGCGCCAGTTCAGACAAATGCGGCTGGCAATTCTCGATATGTCTGAGGTTGTGCTCAAGCATGGCTACCCAACCGGAAATCTCCTGACCAAGGGTCAGCGGAGTGGCATCCTGAAGATGGGTGCGGCCAATCTTGACGATATCGCCGAAGGCCTGTGATTTTTGATGAAGGGTAAGCTTTAGGACGTCGAGCTGAGGGATCAGTTGCTCACGCAGGGCAACGATCGCCGCCACATGCATTGCGGTCGGAAACACGTCATTGGAACTTTGGCTTTTGTTGACGTCGTCGTTAGGATGAACCTTGCGTTCCATGCCGCGAACGCCGCCCAGCAGTTCACTCGCGCGGTTTGCCAACACTTCGTTCATGTTCATGTTGCTTTGCGTGCCGGAGCCGGTTTGCCAGATGGCGAGGGGGAATTCATCAGGGTGTTTGCCAGCCAACACCTCATCGGCGGCATGGATAATTGCCGTCGCCTTTTCCGCTCCCAGCAGTCCTAAATCCTGATTCACTTTTGCCGCCGCGCGTTTGGTCAGCGCCAGCGCGTGGATCAGCGAGACGGGCATTTTCTCGGTCGAAATGCGGAAATGTTCCAGCGAACGCTGGGTTTGCGCGCCCCATAGCTTATCGGCCGGGACGTCAATAGCGCCCATCGAGTCTTTCTCACTGCGATGCGTTGTCATTACTTTCTCCTTGATAAAAAGATGGGATTGCTCACATGCTTTAGGAATAAGTATTGATTGCTTCAAGAAAACGGTATGGCGCTTTGTGCGCTCTTTGATGTGCCGGGCAAAGCAGCGCCTTGCCCGGTTTTTTATACTACTTCACACACGCCGAACACTGGGAAGACTGGATCTGTTTGAAGAAGTCGTTGCCCTTGTCATCCACCAGGATAAACGCCGGGAAGTCTTCCACTTCGATTTTCCAGATGGCTTCCATACCCAGTTCAGGATATTCCACACACTCCAGGCTCTTGATACTGCCCTGTGCCAACACCGCCGCCGGGCCACCAATGCTGCCAAGATAGAATCCGCCATGCTTATGGCAAGCGTCCGTCACCTGTTGGCTGCGGTTACCTTTTGCCAGCATGATCATGCTACCGCCGTTGGCCTGTAGCTGATCGACATAGGAATCCATGCGCCCTGCGGTAGTGGGGCCTAATGAACCTGAGGCATAGCCTTCTGGCGTTTTGGCCGGACCGGCGTAGTAAATAGGGTGATCTTTGATGTACTGCGGCAACCCTTCGCCGTTGTCCAGACGTTCCTGCAATTTAGCATGGGCAATATCGCGTCCGACAATGATCGTACCGTTGAGCGACAGACGCGTTGAAACCGGATACTGAGAAAGCTGCGCCAGGATTTCGCTCATCGGACGGTTCAGATCGACATTAACCGCTTCGCCCTCGCCTGCCTGACGAAGTTCCTCAGGGATGTATTTGCCTGGGTTATTTTCCAGCTTTTCGATCCAGATGCCTTCACGGTTAATCTTCGCTTTGATATTGCGATCCGCAGAGCATGACACGCCCATCCCCACCGGGCAGGAAGCGCCGTGGCGCGGCAGACGAATCACGCGGATATCATGGGCGAAGTATTTGCCGCCAAACTGTGCGCCAAGACCGAGGTTCTGCGCTTCAACCAGCAGCTCCTGCTCAAGCTGAATGTCGCGGAACGCCTGACCGTGCTCGTTACCTTCGGTTGGCAAAGCGTCATAGTATTTGGTCGACGCCAGTTTTACCGTCTTCAACGTGCTTTCCGCAGAGGTCCCACCGATGACAAAGGCAATGTGGTACGGCGGGCACGCGGCCGTTCCCAGGGTGCGCATTTTCTCAACCAGGTAGTTCTTCAATTTTGCCGGGGTGATGAGCGCCTTGGTTTCCTGATAGAGATAGGTTTTGTTGGCTGAACCGCCACCTTTCGCGATACAGAGGAATTTATACTCATCGCCATCCACGCTGTAGAGGTCAATCTGCGCAGGCAGGTTAGTACCGGTATTCACCTCTTTATACATATCCAGCGGGGCGTTTTGCGAATAGCGCAGGTTATCTTCGATGAAGGTGTTGTACACACCGTGCGCCAGAGCCGCTTCGTCACCACCGCCGGTCCAGACGCGCTGGCCTTTTTTACCGGTGATAATCGCGGTGCCGGTATCCTGGCAGGTTGGCAGAATGCCTTTCGCAGCGATATCGGAGTTACGCAGAAACTGCAACGCGACGTATTTGTCGTTTTCGCTGGCTTCTGGATCGCTCAGGATATCCGCCACCTGCTGCTGATGCGCCGGGCGCAGCATAAACGAGGCATCGTGGAAGGCGTGTTGTGCCAGTAGCGTCAACGCCTGTGGGTCGACTTTTAAGATCTCCTGCCCCTCAAACTCTGAGACAGAAACATGGTCGCGGGTTAACAGATAGTATTCGGTGTGATCCTGACCTAACGGGAAAGGATCCTGATAAAAGAAGGGTTTGTTCGACATTGTTCTCTCACTTACTGCGTAGGTCTGATTATTTAAGGGCAGATATTCCGTTTGCCCTGCTTAAAAGCGAGTTGGCTTATCCTACACAATTTTTTAACAAAAACTGAGACTAGTACGACTTTTTATATGCGCAGGTTACTTCCGGGCGGTTTATTGCTTTAATACGCGCAGATAATTCCACATTTGAAACAGGGCTTGATAATGCAAAAACTCATCAACTCAGTGCAGAACTATGCCTGGGGAAGTCAAACTGCGTTAACGGATCTCTACGGGATCGCTAATCCAGATAATCTGCCAATGGCAGAACTGTGGATGGGCGCGCACCCAAAGAGCAGCTCAAAAATTGAAGATTCAACCGGTCAGGTACGCACTTTACGCGACGTGATTGACGCGGACAAAACTGCGTTACTGGGCAAAAAGGTTGCCGATCGTTTTGGTGAACTGCCTTTCTTGTTTAAAGTATTGTGCGCCGATCAGCCGCTCTCTATTCAGGTGCATCCTAACAAGAAAGCCTCTGAACGGGGCTTCGCCAAAGAGAATGCGGCGGGCATTCCGCTGGATGCCGCCGAACGTAACTACAAAGATCCTAACCACAAGCCGGAGCTGGTTTTTGCGCTCACCCCCTTCCTGGCGATGAACGCGTTCCGCGAGTTCTCCGAGATTGTGTCGTTACTACAGCCGGTCGCGGGTGCGCACAAGGCGATCGCCCACTTCCTCGAAAATCCGGATGCGGCAGGCCTGAGCCAGCTGTTCGCCTGCCTGCTCAACATGCAGGATGACGAGAAGTCGCACGCGCTGGCGGTACTGAAAGCCGCGCTCGCTAGCCAACAGGGCGAACCGTGGGATACTATTCGCCTGATTGCCCAGTTCTATCCTGATGATAGCGGTCTGTTCTCTCCGCTGTTGCTGAACGTTATCAAGCTGAACCCAGGCGAGGCGATGTTCCTGTTCGCTGAAACCCCGCATGCCTATCTGCAAGGTGTGGCCCTGGAAGTGATGGCAAACTCGGATAACGTGCTTCGCGCGGGCCTGACGCCGAAATACATTGATATCCCTGAACTGGTCGCAAACGTAAAATTTGTGGCTAAACCGGCCGCAGAACTGCTGACGCAGCCGCTGAAAAACGGTGCTGAGCTCGACTTCCCTATTCCGGTCGACGATTTCGCATTTTCCCTGCACGATTTAAGCAGTGCCGAAACCGCCGTGAGTCAGGACAGCGCGGCTATCCTTTTCTGCGTAGAAGGCGAAGCGGTATTGAGCAAAGGTGAACAGCGTCTGGTGTTAAAACCCGGTGAATCCGCCTTCGTCGCGGCGAATGAATCCCCGGTGAGCATGAGCGGCGTTGGCCGTGTTGCGCGCGTTTTCAATAAGCTTTAACCACTTACTGAATTGTTTAACAACTCTTGCTAAGCTAGTTAAAGACTTTATACCACCAGGCGGTTTTTCCGCCTGGTTTCATTTTAGGGATAATCACGATGAAAAAATCGGTCGTAGCGGTTGGGGTTGTTGTTGCGTTAGGCCTGGTGTGGACAGGCGCATCCTGGTTCACTGGCAAGCAGATTGAAAACCGCCTTGCAGAAATGGTCGCGCAGGCTAACAGCGAAATTAAACGTACCGCGCCAGAAGCCGGGCTGGAGTTGAGTTACCAGAACTATCAACGTGGCGTGTTCAAGAGCCATATGCAACTGGTGGTTAAACCGGTTGCTGGAACGGAAAACACCTGGCTGAAGGCCGGTCAAAGCGTAGTGCTGGACGAAGTCGTCGATCATGGTCCGTTCCCGCTGGCGCAGCTCAAGCATTTCAACCTGATACCTTCTATGGCATCGGTAAAATCGACGCTAGTGAATAACGACGCGACAAAACCGCTTTTCGATCTGGCGAAAAACGAATCCCCGTTCGTTATTGATACGCGTATCAGCTATGCCGGTGACACAAGTTCCGATATCGCCCTGAAAGCACTGAACTACGAAAAAGGCGATGAAAAAGTCGCCTTCAGCGGCGGTAATTTCAAAGTTGACGCCGATCGCGACGGCAAAGTTATCTCTTTGACCGGCAGCGCAGAAAGCGGTCTGGTAAATGCGGTTAACGAATACGATCAGAAGGTGCAATTGACCTTCAACAATCTGAAAGCTGACGGCAATAGCCGACTGACAAGTTTCGACGAGCGCATCGGCGATCAGAAACTCACGCTCGATAAGCTGGCGATTGCCGTTGAAGGTAAAGAGATGGCCGTGCTCGAAGGCATGGACCTGGACGGAAAATCCGAGATCTCTAAAGATGGCAAAAGCGTTAATAGCCAGCTGGATTACACCTTAAAAAGCCTGAAAGTGCAGAGCCAGGATCTGGGTTCCGGCAAGTTGACCTTGAAAATCGGCAATATTGACGGCCAGGCGTGGCATCAGTTTAGCCAGCAATATCGCGCGCAAAGCCAGGCGCTGCTTGCGGATAAAGAGCTGATGACTACAAATCCTGTGCTGTACCAGCAAAAAGCATTGGACGCGTTGTTAAGTAACCTGCCGCTGCTGCTGAAAGGTGAGCCGGTCATTACCGTCGCGCCACTGAGCTGGAAAAACAGCAAAGGCGAAACCAACTTTAACCTGTCGCTGTTCCTGAAAGATCCTGCGACGGCGACTGGCGAAGCGCAAACTCTGGCACAGGAAGTGGATCGCAGCGTGAAATCGATCGACAGCAAGCTGACGATTCCAGTGGATATGGCGACAGAATTTATGACCCAGATAGCGAAGCTGGAAGGCTATAACGAAGCCGATGCCGCGAAGCTGGCCAGCCAGCAGGTGAAAGGCATGGCGGCGATGGGCCAGATGTTCCGCATCACTACGCTTGAAGACAACGTTGTCGGCACAAGCCTTCAGTACGCTAACGGCCAGGTGACGCTTAACGGTCAGAAAATGCCGCTGGACGAGTTTGTTGGCATGTTTGGTATGCCGACGCTGGGCATGCCAGCACCGGCTGAACCTGCCGCGCCAGCGGTGCCAGCCGTTCCGCAGCAGTAATGTATCCAGCCCCTCACATTGAGGGGCTTTTTATTCTCGATGGTGTTGCTATTTAACCGTGACCAGTCTTGCGGATACGATTTGATGCCCTGCCTGTACGTCGGCTTTCTCAATACGCTGCATAATTCTGTCCGCCAGCGTGTACCCCATTTCGCGGGCCGGCGTCGTGGCCCAGACGATCGGTAAATCATCTAGCGCATTTTCCCCGACGTCCGCAAACGCTCCCAGCGCAACCTGATGATCGAAGAACGTCTCCACCCCACCTTCTCCGCTTTGTCGCCCGGCACGGAGCAAACCGAACCACGCCCCCATCGCAATGATATCGTTATAGCAAATCACCGCGCTGATGGTTGGGCTGTTGCGCAGCAGCGCACCCATCGCTTCGGCGGCTTTCTTCTGGCTAGAATCACACTCCACCACCCACTCGCTGTGAAACGGTAAACCGTATTTGATTAACGTTGAACAGTATCCGCCGACACGTTCGGCGCGAGTAAGGGAAGAACTTTTACCGCCCAGCCAGGCGATGCGCTGATGACCCCGGCGAATGAGATGTTCGGTCAGCATTTGTGCCGCCTGCATATTATCGGGGCGAAGCGTATCGGCTTCATCGAGATAGCTCGCACGGGAGGCGAACACCAACGGCACGCCTTTTTGGGCGGCGCGATCGCACAGTTCGCTACCTGCCCCAGAGGCACCCGCAATGATCACACCGTCGACCCCCTGCGTGAGTAACATGTCCAGACGCGAAAGCAGCTGGGCCGGTTCGCGGCCACCATGGAGCAAAAAGACCATCCGCCCCTGCGATTCCAGGGCTTCCGTCAGGCCAGCGGTTAATTCAGCGTAAAACGGCGAGGTGAGATCGCGCACAATCAAGCCGATAACGCCACTTTGCCCACCGCGCAACGACGCCGCCTGTCGGTTTCGGACAAATCCCAGTTGCTCAACGGCCTCGTTAACCCGCTGCCCCGTGGCAGGGGAAATGCGCCCTTTCCCACTGAGAACCAGCGAAACGGTGCTAACGGAGACCCCGGCCGCAAGCGCGACGTCATTGATGGTGGTTTTCTTAGCGACAGACATTAAGGCGCGCAGCTCCCTGATATTCATTCCGGTAAAACGTTTTATCAATACGTTATCTTTATACTGCTAATTAAAGCATGAGAATGTGATTTGGCGCGCACTAAAATTTGGTAAAACGTTTTATCTTTCGCAGCATTGAAGCTGGTCAATCATGTTAACTATCAAGGAATCGTTTTATGACGGCGAAAGCAGCACAAAAAATATCGCTGTGGGAGTTTTTCCAGCAGTTGGGGAAAACCTTTATGTTGCCCGTGGCTTTACTCTCATTTTGCGGGATCATGTTGGGGATCGGCAGTTCACTAAGCAGTCACGATGTGGTGACGTTAATTCCTTTCCTGGGCCACCCTGTCCTGCAGGCGATCTTTGTCTGGATGAGCAAAGTCGGATCTTTCGCCTTTAGCTTCCTGCCAGTGATGTTCTGTATCGCGATTCCGCTAGGCCTGGCGCGCGAAAACAAAGGCGTCGCCGCATTTGCCGGTTTTGTCGGTTACGCGGTGATGAACCTGGCCGTTAACTTCTGGCTCACTGCGAAAGGCATTCTGCCAACAACCGACGCGGCCGTGCTGAAAGCCAACAATATTCAAAGCGTGCTGGGCATCCAGTCCATCGATACCGGGATCCTCGGCGCGGTAATCGCAGGCGTGATTATCTGGATGCTGCACGAGCGCTTCCACAACATCCGTCTGCCGGATGCGCTGGCCTTCTTCGGTGGCACCCGCTTTGTACCCATTGCTACTCTTTTCGTTATGGGTCTGTTCGGTCTGATTATTCCGCTGATTTGGCCTGTCTTTGCCATGGGAATCACCGGTATTGGTCGCATCATTAATAGCGCAGGTGATTTCGGTCCGATGATTTTCGGGACCGGCGAACGTCTACTGTTGCCGTTCGGTTTACAGCACATTCTGGTGGCGCTGATTCGCTTTACAGAAGCGGGCGGCACGATGGATGTCTGCGGTCACGACGTCAGTGGTGCGTTGACTATTTTCCAGGCACAGCTGAGCTGTCCGACGACGCACGGTTTCTCTGAAAGCGCCACGCGCTTCCTGTCACAGGGTAAGATGCCGGCCTTCCTCGGCGGCCTGCCAGGTGCTGCGCTGGCGATGTATCACTGCGCGCGTCCTGAAAACCGTCACAAAATTAAAGGCCTGTTGATCTCCGGAGTGATCGCCTGTGTGGTTGGCGGTACGACCGAACCGATCGAATTCCTGTTCCTGTTTGTGGCTCCAGTGCTGTATCTCATTCACGCCGTGCTGACGGGTCTGGGCTTTACCGTGATGGCTGTACTGGGCGTCACCATTGGTAACACCGACGGTAACGTGATTGACTTCGTGGTGTTCGGGATTCTGCACGGACTGTCGACCAAGTGGTATCTGGTGCCGGTTGTGGCGGCTATCTGGTTCGCGGTGTACTACGGTATCTTCCGCTTCGCTATCACCCGCTTTAACCTGAAAACGCCGGGCCGTGATGTGGAAACCACCAGCAACGCGACGCAAGCGGTTGTTGGTACCGTGGGTAAGTCCGGCTACAACACCCCTGCGATTCTGGCGGCACTGGGTGGCGCGGATAATATTACCTCGCTGGACAACTGCATCACCCGCTTACGCCTGTCGGTTGATGATATGTCTAAGGTGGATACGAATGCGCTGAAGGCCAATCGCGCCATTGGCGTGGTACAGTTGAATCAGCATAACCTGCAGGTGGTCATTGGGCCGCAGGTTCAGTCGGTCAAAGATGAGCTATCGACACTGATGAGAACGGTCGAAGCCTGACGTCTCGCCCTCTTCTCAGGAAGGGGGCTTTTACTTTAAGGACGAGAATAATGTTCGATTTTTCAACCGTCGTGGATCGCCACGGCACCTGGTGTACTCAGTGGGATTACGTCGCCGATCGCTTCGGTGCTGACGATCTGCTGCCCTTCACCATCTCCGACATGGATTTTGCCACCGCACCCTGTATTACTGACGCGCTGCACCAGCGGATCAACCACGGCGTATTCGGTTATAGCCGCTGGAAAAACGACGAATTCCTCGCCGCCGTGGCGCACTGGTTCCAACAGCGCTTTACCAGCCGAATTGACACGAAATCCCTTGTGTACGGCCCTTCCGTGATTTACATGGTTTCTGAACTCATTCGGATCTGGTCTCGTCCCGGCGATGGCGTGGTGGTTCATACTCCCGCTTACGACGCGTTTTACAATGCGATAGAGGGCAATCAGCGCAAGGTGGTTCGCGTATCCATGGAGAAAAGCGCGACGGGCTGGCAGTGCAATATGGAAGCGTTAGAAGCTGAGCTCGCGAAGCCAGAGAATAAAATGTTGCTCCTGTGCAGCCCCCAAAATCCGACGGGGAAAGTCTGGACACGCCATGAGCTGCAAACCATGGCCGAACTGTGTGAGCGCCACAACGTCGCCGTCATCAGCGATGAGATCCATATGGATATGGTATGGGGCAGCCATCAGCATACTCCATGGAATGAAGTCGCCTGCGGCAAATGGGCGCTGCTCACTTCCGGCTCAAAGAGCTTTAATATTCCAGCCCTGACCGGAGCCTATGGCCTGATTGGCGATGATGAAAGCCGCGCTGCTTATCTGAGCGCGTTGAAAGGCCGTGACGGGCTCTCTTCCCCTTCCGTTCTGGCGCTGACGGCGCATATTGCCGCTTATCAGCAAGGCGAGCCGTGGCTTGATGCTCTGCGCGCTTATCTGGAAAGTAATCTTCACTATATTGCTGAAGAACTGAACCGCACTTTTCCGAAACTTAACTGGCAGCCGCCGGAAGCAACATACCTGGCCTGGATCGATCTCAGTCCTCTAAACATTGACGATAAAGCATTGCAAAAGGGGCTGATCGAACAGCAAAAAGTCGCCATCATGCCCGGATATACCTACGGCGTTGAAGGTCGTGGCTATGTGCGTCTCAATGCCGGATGCCCACGTAGCAAGCTTGAACAAGGCGTACAACGTCTGATTGCTGGGATCAACGCTCTACTGTAATTGATTTGCGCAATGGAATATTCCGTTGCGCAAATAGCTTTTTGCCTGCAAATGTTTTTATAATAGGCCGCACTTTAACTAGAAAAGAGTGCGACCATGATTGATACACGCCTACCATTAACCGATATCCACCGTCACCTTGATGGCAACATTCGTGCCCAAACCATTCTCGATCTTGGCCGCCAGTTTAATTTGGCCCTTCCCGCTCAAACAATTGAGTCGCTTATCCCCCATGTTCAGGTCACCGCAAACGAGCCGGATTTGGTCAGTTTTCTGAGCAAGCTGGACTGGGGCGTGAAAGTGCTGGCATCTGTGGATGCCTGTCGTCGCGTCGCATTTGAGAATATCGAAGATGCGGCCCGTAACGGCCTGCACTATGTTGAACTGCGTTTTTCACCAGGCTACATGGCAATGACCCACAACCTGCCCGTGTCAGGTGTGGTTGAAGCGGTAATCGAAGGCGTACGCGAAGGGTGTAAAGCGTTTAATGTCCAGGCACGTCTGATTGGTATTATGAGCCGGACGTTTGGCGAATCGGCCTGTTTGCAGGAGCTGGACGCTTTACTGGCGCATCGCGACCACATCACCGCCGTCGATTTGGCTGGTGATGAGTTGGGCTTCCCGGGGAGCTTGTTCCTTTCCCACTTCAACCGGGCGCGCGACGCAGGCTGGCACATTACCGTGCATGCGGGTGAAGCGGCAGGTCCAGAAAGTATCTGGCAGGCCATTCGTGAACTGGGTGCCGAGCGTATCGGTCACGGCGTGAAGGCGATTGAAGATCCTGCGCTGATGGATTTCCTTGCCGAGCAGCGCATCGGGATCGAATCTTGCCTGACGTCCAATATCCAGACCAGCACAGTCGCCTCTCTGGCACAGCATCCGCTGAAGACGTTCCTCGAACATGGCGTTTTGGCCACACTGAATACCGACGACCCAGCCGTTCAGGGTGTGGACATCATTCACGAGTACAACGTGGCTGCACCACAAGCAGGTTTGAGCCGTGAACAGATTCGTCAGGCTCAGGTCAACGGTCTGGAAATTGCCTTCTTAACCCCAGCCGAGAAACAGGCGCTGCGCGAAAAAGTGGCGGGTTAACAGAAAAAAGGGCCGGCACACAATGCCGGCCCTTCTGTTTTACGCCAGACAGAGCGTCGAGCGATGTTTGGCTGATTCAATACCCAGCTCAATCAGTTCCATAATCTGAATCGCCTGGCTTGCAGGAACCGGATTCTCTCCCGTACCATTCAGCGCATCGCGCACCCCTGCGTAATAGGCGGGATAATTACCCGGAATTGTCAGCCAGGTTTCTTGTACCTGCTCTTCACCCTCGACACGCGTTAACACGCCATCACGCATGTCGTAACCCCAGTCTTCCTGTGGCAGTCGCTCGCCGTTTTTCAGCCTGTCTTCCTGTGGATCCAAACCAAATTTAACGTAACTTCCACGGGTACCATGAACGATGTAGCGCGCTGATTCAGCGGCTGCCAGCATAGTGCCGTGCAGAACAATACGACGCTGCGGATAGCTCAAAATGGCGTGGAAATAATCCGTTGCCTGTGCCCCTGGTCGTAACTGCGCCAAATCCACCGTCATGCTCACGGGCAGACCAAACAGGTTCACCGCTTGATCCAGCAGATGCGGTGCCAGATCGTACCAGACTCCGCTACCCGGGCCCGCCTGCTCGCGCCAGCGGTTACGCACCTGAGGACGGAAACGGTCAAAATGCGATTCAAAATAAGCCACTTCTCCCAACGTTCCCTCTGCAATCAACGCCTTAACCGTCAGGAAGTCGCTGTCCCAGCGACGGTTGTGAAAGACGGACAGCAGCCGACCCAGGCTTTTAGCCAGCGCATCCAGTTCCCGCGCCTGTGACAACGTCACCGTAAAGGGCTTATCAACCACAACATGCTTACCGGCTTCAAGCGCCGCTTTCGCCAGCGGGAAATGGGTGTCATTGGGTGTGGGAATGACGATGAGATCGATATTGGGATCGTCAAACAGGTGTTTCGGCTCCGAAACAACGGGAACGGCAGGCCAGTCCGCATGAACTTTCGACGCATCGCTGCTCGATACTGCTGCCAGTTCCATTCCCGGCGTACCCGCAATTAGCGGTGCATGAAACGTTTTACTGGCGTAACCATAACCAATTAATCCGACGCGGATCTTGTCACTCATGTTGCTGCCTCTTCTCTGGGGATGCATTTATTTCACACTATCTGCAATACAGTCACAATAGCGTAATAACGTCCTTTTCAAAGCAAAATAGCATGACTCTCCATACATCTCGGTTACATTTATATAACCTACTGAATCCATGGATAGAAACCGATTCCTAAAGACTTGCCGTGACGTAGGCCACATTGTAAAATTCTCGGCATGTATTTATGGAAAAATCAAAAATAAGATCATGACGTCAATTATTAATCGAATCATTGAATTAGCAGGATGGGTTGTGTTGGGTGTTTCTGTTGTCTTGCTTGGCGTGGCAAGCCACATAGATAACTACCAGCCGCCCGAGCCTGTGACGGCATCGCAGGCAAAGTAATCCGGCCTTCAAAAAGAGTGACACATACTGTCAGTTGCTTATTGCCAGTGGTGTTAATCAGGGTTAACCTTCTTTTTCGGGCGTCATCCGACGCCTGATTTTCAACAAAGAAAACTCCTAATTTTGCCGCACCGTCCGTGTGGCCAGTTTACGTCTTAATTTATCCGTTTATTATTCGACCGAATTACCCTACTGATATGACGTACTTTTATATGGAAGCTTATTAAAATGACTGTTCAGGACTATTTATTAAAATTTCGCAAAATCAGTTCTCTCGAGAGCCTGGAAAAACTGTTCGACCATTTGAACTACACGCTGACCGATAATCAGGACATCATTAATATGTATCGTGCTGCCGATCATCGCCGCGCTGAACTGGTCTCTGGTGGACGCCTGTTCAACGTGGGCGAGGTTCCTAAGTCAGTTTGGCGCTACGTGCTATAAGACGATAGCCATCCGCGCGAAATGTTATATACTCACGCCCCGGCAAATTGGCTGGATGACTTTTCGCGCAGACTTAGGGGAAATAATATGACCACATTGCCTGGAGAAAAAATCGGAGGCTGGTTACTCGCCCCGCTGGCCTGGTTACTGGTTGCATTGTTAAGCGCATCTCTCGCGCTGCTGCTTTATACCACCGCTCTGGTAACGCCTTACGCCTTAAAGAATCTGACATCGCAGAGCACGCTTAATATTGCCTTGTGGTTTATCTCATTCGGTTTTGCAATTGCGATGTGGTACTACACGCTGTGGCTGAGTATTGCTTTCTTTAAGCGTCGCCGGTCTGTGCCGAAACATTATATTGTCTGGTTGCTTATTTCTGTGCTGTTGGCCATCAAGGCGTTTGCGTTTACGCCTGTGTCCGACGGACTCGCCGTACGCCAACTGCTTTTCCCTCTGCTGGCAGCGGCACTCTTCGCACCCTACTTCCGCCGCTCGGCGCGCGTGAAGAAGACCTTTGTGAATCCGTAATAACCTTACAGTTATCCTGTTGTCGCCTGGTGCTGTTTAACCGATAATAGGCGGCTTTTTTATTTCAGGCTTGATAATGACTGACTACTTACTGCTCTTTGTCGGAACTGTGCTGGTTAACAACTTCGTGCTGGTGAAGTTCCTTGGGCTATGCCCGTTTATGGGTGTGTCCAAAAAACTGGAAACGGCCATGGGAATGGGCCTGGCAACCACCTTTGTGATGACGCTGGCGTCTATTTGCGCCTGGTGGATTGACACCTGGATTCTGATCCCGCTGGGCTTGATCTATCTGCGCACGCTGGCCTTTATCCTGGTTATCGCCTTTGTGGTGCAGTTTACGGAGATGGTGGTACGAAAAACCAGCCCTGCGCTCTATCGCCTGCTGGGTATCTTCCTGCCACTGATTACAACTAACTGTGCCGTATTGGGCGTAGCATTGCTCAACATCAACCTCGGGCATAATTTCCTGCAATCCGCGCTATACGGCTTTTCCGCCGCGGTAGGCTTCTCGCTGGTGATGGTCCTTTTCGCCTCTATTCGCGAACGTATGGTCGCTGCCGATATTCCTGCACCTTTCCGTGGCAATGCGATTGCGCTGGTGACAGCGGGTCTCATGTCTTTGGCGTTTATGGGCTTTAGCGGTCTGGTGAAGCTGTAATGAATGCAATCTGGATTGCCATTGCCTCCATCAGCGTGTTGGGGCTCTTTTTTGGCATCATTCTGGGATACGCCTCACGCCGTTTTGCGGTTGAGGGTGACCCTGTCGTCGAAAAAATCGATGACCTTCTTCCGCAAAGCCAGTGTGGTCAGTGCGGTTATCCTGGCTGCCGCCCTTATGCTGAAGCAGTCGGTTCACAGGGTGAAAAAATTAACCGCTGCGCGCCGGGTGGCGAAGCCGTGATGCTGAAAATTGCCACGTTGCTGAATGTCGATCCACAGCCGGTTGATGGCGATGAAAACGTACAAGAGCCAGCGCGTCTGCTGGCCGTTATTGACGAAGCCAACTGTATTGGCTGCACCAAATGTATTCAGGCGTGCCCGGTTGATGCGATCCTGGGCGCGACCCGCGCCATGCACACCGTGATGGCGGATTTGTGTACGGGCTGCAACCTCTGCGTTGACCCCTGCCCGACCCAGTGTATTGAGCTGCGTCCGGTCGAAGCGACTATTGATAGCTGGAAGTGGGATCTTCACACCATTCCAGTACGCATAATTCCTGTGGAACACCATGCTTAAGTTATTTTCTGCGTTCAGAAAAGAGAAGATTTGGGAATTTGATGGCGGAATCCATCCGCCTGAAATGAAAACCCAGTCAAGCGGCACTCCGCTGCGTCAAATTCCGCTGGCAACGCGTTTTATTATGCCGCTGAAACAGCATATTGGCGCTGAAGGCGAACTGTGCGTGAAAGAAGGTGATTCTGTCCTGCGCGGCCAACCGTTGACCTTCGGGCGCGGGCGTATGCTGCCCGTCCACGCACCCACATCCGGTAAGGTGGTGGCGATAGCCCCTCACACGGTAGCTCACCCTTCCGCGCTGGCTGAACTCAGCGTCATTATCGAACCGGATGGCGAAGACCGCTGGATCGAACGCGATGGCTGGAACGAATATCGCGCGCATAGCCGCGAGACGCTCATCGAGCGCATTCATCAGTTTGGCGTCGCAGGTCTTGGCGGTGCAGGCTTCCCGACAGGGGCAAAACTGCAGGGTGGCGGCAATAAAATCCAGACGTTGATTATTAACGCCGCAGAGTGTGAGCCCTATATCACCGCCGACGACCGTCTGATGCAGGATTGCGCTGCGCAGATTGTTGAAGGGATTCGTATCCTCGCGCATATTCTGCAACCACGCGAAGTATTGATCGGCATTGAGGATAATAAACCGCAGGCTATTTCAATGCTGCGTGCGGTGCTGGCGGGGAGTCATGATATTACCCTGCGCGTCATACCGACTAAATACCCTTCTGGCGGCGCGAAACAGCTTACCCAAATTTTAACCGGGAAGCAGGTACCACACGGTGGACGCTCTTCGGATATCGGCGTGCTGATGCAAAACGTGGGCACCGCCTATGCGGTGAAACGCGCGGTGGTCGATGGTGAACCGCTGACCGAACGTGTCGTGACCTTAACCGGTGAATCCGTTTCTCAGCCGGGCAACGTCTGGGCGCGACTGGGTACTCCGGTGCGTCATCTGCTGGATCAGGCCGGATTCTGCCCGACCAGCGAACAAATGGTCATTATGGGTGGCCCGTTGATGGGCTTCACGTTGCCGTGGCTTGATGTCCCGGTCGTTAAAATCACTAACTGTCTACTCGCCCCTTCTGTCAGTGAAATGGGTGAGGAGCAGGAAGAAAAAGGGTGTATTCGTTGCAGTGCTTGCGCGGATGCCTGCCCGGCGGATCTGCTGCCTCAGCAATTATATTGGTTCAGTAAAGGCCAACAGCACGACAAAGCACAAGCTCATAATCTTGCCGACTGTATTGAATGCGGAGCCTGCGCCTGGGTTTGTCCAAGCAGCATTCCTCTTGTGCAATATTTCCGTCAGGAAAAAGCCGAGATCTACGCCATTTCGCTGGAAGATAAACGCGCTGCCGAGGCAAAAGCGCGTTTTGAAGCTCGTCAGGCGCGCCTTGAGCGTGAGAAAGCCGCGCGTCAGGAACGTCATAAGCAGGCTGCGGTTCAACCCGATGAGAAAGATCAGGATGCAATCAAGGCGGCTCTGGCGCGCGTTCGCGAGAAAAAGTCATCAGCCACCGAGGCGGTGATTATTCCCGCAGGCGCGAAACCTGATAACAGTGACGTGATTGCCGCACGAGAAGCCCGTAAAGCACAGGCCCGCGCTCGCCAGGCAGAAAAAGCACAAAGCGAACAGCCCGAGGCGGTCGTTGATCCACGCAAAGCCGCGGTTGAAGCCGCAATCGCTCGCGCTAAAGCACGAAAAGCAGCACAGCAGGAAGAAAAACCGGCTGTAGCAACCGTTGATCCGCGCAAAGCCGCCGTAGAAGCCGCCATTGCCCGTGCAAAAGCGCGTAAAGCCGCGCAACAGGAAGCCGAACCCGCAGCAAATGATGACCCACGCAAAGCCGCAGTCGCTGCGGCGATTGCGCGTGTACAGGCAAAGAAAGCCGCACAGCAAGCCGTAAACGAGGATTAAATGGTTTTCAGAATCGCAAGTTCCCCTTATACCCATAACCAGCGTCAGACATCGCGCATCATGATGCTGGTCTGCCTCGCGGCGTTACCCGGTATCGCCGTCCAGTTCTGGTTTTTTGGCTGGGGGACACTTTTTCAAATCATCCTTGGTTGCGTGAGCGCTCTGAGTGCCGAAGCACTGGTGCTTAAGCTACGCAAAATGCCCGTTCCCCGTATTCTGGCTGATAATTCTGCGCTACTCACCGGCCTGCTGCTGGCAATAAGCATTCCACCCTTTGCCCCGTGGTGGATGGTGGTCCTGGGTACCGTTTTCGCCGTGATCATTGCTAAACAGCTTTACGGTGGCCTGGGGCATAACCCGTTTAACCCAGCCATGATCGGCTATGTGGTTTTGCTTATCTCCTTCCCGGTCCAGATGACCAGTTGGCTGCCGCCGCACGACATTGCGACAACCGTGCCTGGCTTTATGGATGCCTTACAGGTGATCTTCACCGGGCATACCGCCACAGGCGCAGATATGGCGACGTTGCGAATGGGGATTGATGGCATCAGTCAGGCGACTCCGCTTGATACCTTCAAAACATCGCTTCACGCTGGTCATAGCCTTGAGCAGATCATGCAGTATCCGATATACAGCGGCATGCTGGCAGGTGCTGGCTGGCAGTGGGTCAACCTTGCCTACCTCCTGGGCGGCGTGTTCTTGCTGTGGCAAAAAGCGATACGCTGGCATATCCCGGTAAGTTTCCTGTTGACGCTGGCTATCTGCGCTACGCTGGGCTGGGCATTCTCCACAGAACCTCTGGCAAGCCCGCAGATGCATTTACTCTCTGGTGCCACCATGCTGGGCGCGTTCTTTATTCTGACCGACCCGGTAACGGCCTCCACAACCAACCGTGGGCGTCTGATTTTTGGCGCGCTAGCGGGTCTGCTGGTGTGGCTAATTCGTAGCTTTGGTGGCTATCCGGACGGCGTAGCCTTTGCCGTCCTGCTTGCTAATATCACCGTGCCGCTCATTGATTACTACACGCGTCCTCGCGCGTACGGTCACCGCTAAGGACTCGCCATGTTGAAAACAATGCAAAAACACGGCGTAACGCTGGCGATTTTCGCCGCAGTCCTGACAGGACTGACTGCGCTGGTAAATGAACTGACCAAATCAACCATTGATGAGCAAGCGGCTAAGCAGCAAAAGGCGCTTTTTGATCAGGTTATCCCATCGGACCTTTACGATAATAATTTGCAAGAAAGCTGTTTTGTCGTTCAGGCGCCACAGTTGGGCAAAGGCGATCATCGTATTTTTATCGCGCGTAAGGGCAATACCGCCGTTGGCGCAGTAATGGAAGCCACCGCGCCAGACGGCTACTCCGGCGCAATTCAACTGCTGGTTGGCACTGATTTTTCCGGAACAGTGCTGGGTACGCGCGTCACTGAGCATCGCGAAACGCCGGGTCTTGGCGATAAAATAGAAGTTCGCCTGAGCGACTGGATTTTACACTTTGCTGGAAAAGTCATTCACGGCGAAGACGACGCGGCCTTTGCGGTCAAAAAAGATGGCGGGGAGTTCGACCAGTTTACCGGTGCGACAATCACCCCACGCGCGGTGGTCAATGCCGTAAAACGTGCCGGATTGTATGCTGAAACGCTGCCGGCACAACTCGACACACTTCCGGCCTGTGAGGAGTAATGATGAGCCAGGTTAAAGACGTTATCGTTCAGGGGCTGTGGAAGAACAACTCCGCGCTGGTGCAGTTGCTGGGGATGTGTCCGCTGCTGGCGGTGACATCAACCGCCACCAACGCACTGGGTCTTGGTCTTGCCACCACGCTGGTTCTGACCCTGACAAACTTGTCTATTTCCGCGCTGCGCCGCTGGACGCCGTCGGAAATCCGCATCCCTATTTACGTCATGATTATCGCCTCGGTGGTGAGCATCGTGCAGATGCTGATCAACGCCTACGCCTTTGGTCTGTATCAGTCGCTCGGGATCTTTATCCCACTGATCGTGACCAACTGTATTGTCGTGGGCCGCGCCGAAGCTTTTGCGGTGAAAAACGACCCACTGATCTCCGCGCTGGACGGCTTTGCTATCGGTATGGGAGCGACCTGCGCCATGTTCGTACTGGGTTCTCTACGTGAAATTCTCGGTAATGGTACGCTGTTTGATGGCGCAGATGCCCTACTCGGCGGCTGGGCAAAAGTGTTACGCATCGAGGTTTTCCATACCGATACGCCGTTTTTGTTAGCCATGCTGCCCCCTGGCGCATTTATTGGCCTTGGCATGATGCTGGCGGTAAAATACCTCATTGATGAGAAACGCAAGCGCCGCGCTGCCGAGCGTAGCGTGCAGGATGGGATGCCAGAGAAAGCCTCATGAACAAAGAAAAACGCCTCGAAATTTTGACCCGGCTACGTGATAACAACCCTCACCCAACGACGGAGCTGAATTTTAACTCTCCATTTGAACTGCTTATTGCGGTGCTGCTTTCGGCTCAAGCCACCGACGTCAGCGTAAACAAAGCGACGGCCAAACTCTATCCGATAGCCAACACGCCGCAGTCGATGCTGGAATTAGGCGTCGATGGCGTTAAGTCCTATATCAAAACTATCGGTTTGTTTAACAGCAAAGCTGAGAACGTCATCAAAACCTGCCGTATGCTGTTAGAGTTGCATAACGGTGAAGTGCCGGAAGACAGAGCCGCACTGGAAGCCCTACCCGGCGTGGGGCGTAAAACGGCGAACGTAGTGCTGAATACTGCCTTTGGATGGCCGACAATCGCCGTGGATACGCATATTTTTCGCGTATCTAACCGGACACACTTTGCACCGGGTAAAAACGTTGAACAGGTTGAAGAGCGACTGCTAAAAGTCGTTCCTGCTGAGTTTAAAGTCGACTGCCACCACTGGCTGATCCTGCATGGAAGATATACCTGTATTGCGCGAAAACCGCGCTGCGGTTCGTGCATCATTGAAGACTTATGCGAGTTCAAAGATAAAACCGACCTCTAGTTTCCCTGCCCACCGCCTCCTTTCCCGTGCTTTTTGAAGGTGTATCTGTAACACCTTCTTTTGTCCATTATTTATCCGCCACAACCCGCTTCCTAAGGGGTGATTATTCGGTAACCCATCGACTGAACAGGTTAATAGTTTTTTCGTCAGCGAAAATTTCTATACATTTGTGATAGAGATCACTCTGATAACGCGATGTTGAAATATTGTTGTCAAAACCCTTCCAACACCTTGCACGCACAAGCATTTATCGAACGGCGGCGACACATTAAACCACTCTATTTTAGGATTATAGGCTATATCACTACCACAAAGAGCATGTAGCAGAACATATCGCCAAGCAGGGTATTGCACGGACACTTAGCAGTGAAAAAAACCATCATTTCACCTGTTGTGAGATTTAACGCTAAATAACATTTAAATGTTCCGAGCATTATACCAGCATGGATATATGTAACAGATTATTACAAACGTATTGCCAGAAGGCCCAGGATAGTGAACATTACCCGCCGTTTCCCCTCCCAATATAACTATAAGGCGTATGGGCTCCGGCCATTGCGCTATGAACACCCCCGTTAATATGGGATGTAAAAAAAGAGGTATAAGTGTCTACTGCAAACCAAAAACCAACAGATGAAAGCATCAGTATGAATGCTTTCAAACAACCTAAAGCGTTCTATCTCATCTTCTCAATCGAGTTATGGGAACGCTTTGGTTATTACGGCCTGCAAGGGATTATGGCTGTTTACCTGGTTAAACAACTGGGTATGTCCGAAGCGGATTCCATTACGCTGTTCTCCTCTTTTAGTGCACTGGTCTACGGTCTGGTCGCTGTTGGCGGCTGGCTGGGTGATAAAGTTCTGGGTACCAAACGCGTTATCATGCTTGGTGCTATCGTTCTGGCGATTGGTTATGCACTGGTCGCGTGGTCGGGTCATGATGCTGGCGTTGTTTACATGGGTATGGCAACCATCGCTGTAGGTAATGGGCTGTTCAAAGCAAACCCGTCGTCTCTGCTGTCTACCTGCTACAACAAAGATGACCCGCGTCTGGACGGTGCTTTCACCATGTACTACATGTCGGTGAATATCGGTTCATTCTTCTCTATGCTGGCCACCCCATGGTTGGCCGCGAAATTCGGCTGGAGCGTCGCGTTCTCGCTCTCCGTCGTAGGTATGCTGATTACCGTAGTCAACTTTGCTTTCTGTAAGAAGTGGGTTAAAGATTACGGTTCCAAACCTGACTTCGAGCCTGTTCACATCGGTAAGCTGCTGGCAACTATCGTTGGCGTCGTGATTCTTGCGGCGGCGGCTACCTGGCTGCTGCACAACCAGGGCGTTGCTCGTGCCGTTCTGGGCCTGGTTGCACTGGGCATCATCTGCATCTTCGCTAAAGAAGCGTTTGCTATGCATGGCGCAGCGCGTCGCAAGATGATTGTGGCCTTCATTCTGATGTTGCAGGCGATTGTCTTCTTCGTGCTGTACAGCCAGATGCCAACGTCTCTGAACTTCTTCGCCATTCGTAACGTTGAGCACTCTATCCTGGGTCTCGCGTTTGAACCGGAGCAGTATCAGGCGCTGAACCCGTTCTGGATCATGATTGGTAGCCCAATTCTGGCCGCTATCTACAACAAGATGGGCGACCGTCTGCCAATGCCACACAAATTTGCTATCGGTATGGTGCTGTGCTCAGGCGCATTCCTCGTCCTGCCGCTGGGTGCTAAATTTGCAACTGACGCCGGTATCGTCTCCGTTAACTGGCTGATTCTGAGCTACGCGCTGCAGTCTATCGGCGAGCTGATGATCTCCGGTCTGGGTCTGGCGATGGTTGCACAGCTGGTTCCACAGCGCCTGATGGGCTTTATCATGGGTAGCTGGTTCCTGACGACTGCGGGTGCTGCACTTATCGCGGGTAAGATTGCAAACCTGATGGCTGTTCCAGAAAACGTGACCGATCCATTGGTCTCGCTGGAAGTGTACGGTCGCGTATTCATGCAAATCGGTATTGCTACCGCGGTTATCGCTGTCCTGATGCTGCTGACTGCACCGAAACTGAATCGTATGACTCAGGACGACGACAACGATGTTAAGGCGACAGATACCGCCACTGCATAATTGTTATCGGGAAACGACTGAAGAGAAGCCGCTAACTGTGCGTTAGTGGCTTTTTTTTTATCCTGCGCCGCACTAACATAATCAGAACCTCAGCAAAAAGGAGTTACCGATGAAACTGTTCTACAAACCGGGCGCCTGCTCTCTGGCTTGTCATATCACGCTGCGTGAAAGCGGCAAAGATTTTACGCTGGATAGCGTAGATTTGATGAAAAAACGTCTGGAGAACGGCGAAGACTTTTTCGCTATCAACCCGAAAGGACAGGTTCCGGCCCTGGTATTAGACGACGCGACGTTGCTTACGGAAGGCGTGGCAATCATGCAGTACCTTGCTGACTCTGTACCCGATCGCCAGCTGCTGGCACCTACTGGCAGCATATCGCGTTACAAGACGCTGGAATGGCTCAACTACATTGCCACTGAACTGCACAAAGGCTTTACGCCACTGTTCCGTCCGGATACGCCTGAAGAGTACAAGCCGACCGTTCGTGCACTGCTTGAGAAAAAGCTGCAGTACATTAACGAGTCGCTGAAAGATGACCAATGGATTTGCGGTCAGCGTTTCACTATTGCGGATGCCTATCTGTTTACCGTGCTGCGCTGGGCGCGCGCGGTTAAGCTGAATATGGAAGGGTTGAACCATATAGAGTCCTATATGGAACGCGTCGCCGCTCGCCCTGCGGTTGCGGCATCGCTTAAGGCCGAAAACCTGAGCTAAGCACATCCCTGCAAAAAAAAGGGCGTGGTTTCCCACGCCCCTGCACACTTTTGTTTTGATTACTTCCAGCAGATAAGGCAGTAATTCTTTTTACCGCGACGCAGCAGCGTGTATCGGTCATACAGGCGATCGCCATCAACGAAGGTGTACTCCGGATCGGACTGTTTTTCACCATTGATGGTGATGGCATTAGACGCGATAGTCTTACGTGCCTGACCGCGAGACGGTTGCAGCTCGGAATCTACCAGCGCTTGCATCAGGTCAGCACCCTTTTCCATCTCAACCATCGGAACGCCATCCTGGGCTAACTGTTCAAAGTCCGCTGCACTCAAATCGCTCAGCGTACCGTTAAACAGACTGGCCGTAATGCGTTTCGCCGCAGCCAGACCCTCTTCACCGTGTACCAGTTTAGTGACCATATCGGCCAGCACATACTGCGCACGTGGTGCTTTACCGCTGTTTTTGTCTTCTTCTTCCAGAGCGTTGATTTCTTCAATGTCCATGAAGGTGAAGAATTTCAGGAAGCGATAGACGTCGGCATCCGCGGTGTTAATCCAGAACTGGTAGAATTTGTACGGGCTGGTCTTTTTAGGATCAAGCCATACCGCGCCGCCTTCGGTTTTACCGAATTTGGTGCCATCCGCTTTGGTGATCAAGGGGAC
>JALCNW010000023.1 GCA_022649305.1 Enterobacter sp. | reverse complement strand
CGCCAATCACTACCGGTTGTTTCACGCAGCGGGAACCGTAGCTCTGTACCCAGCCGTTCTGGGTAAAGACGAAACCGTCTAAGTGCTCACCAAAATATTCCACCATGTCATTACGTTCGGCTTCACCGTGGACCAGCACGTCCAGACCTAAGCGCTCCTGCTCAACAATCGCCTGCTTGATGTGCTCGGCGATGCCGGTGCGATAGTTGTTGGCATCAAGGTTGCCCTTTTTGAAGTCCAGACGCAGGCCGCGAATTTCAGTGGTCTGCGGGAAAGAACCGATCGTGGTCGTCGGCCATGCTGGCAGATTAAAGCGAGCGCGCTGCGCTTCGGCACGCACTTCATAAGCATTTTCACGCTGGCTGTCTTTCGCAGTAATGCCCGCCAGACGTTTTTCCACCGCCGCATTGTGTACGCGAGTCGAATGACGACGCGCCTGAATCGGGGCGCTCCACTCAATCAACTTTTCCGTATCACCACTGTTCAGGGCATCACACAGCAGGGCCAGTTCTTCACATTTTTGCAAAGCAAAGGCAAACCAGCTTTTCACTTCCGCATCCAGACGGGTTTCCACGCTCAAATCGATCGGGCTGTGCAACAGGGAGCAAGAAGAGGCGACCCATAATTCACGTTTGCCGACGATAGCTTTAATCTGTGCGTATTTCTCGGTGAGATCGGCACGCCAGACGTTACGACCGTTGACCAGGCCCGCAGAGAGCAACCAGTCGGACGGCAGGCGCTCGTTCAGCTCGGCGACATCATCTTTGCCGTGAACCAGGTCAACGTGCAGACCCTGCACCGGCAACGTGGTGATGGTATCAAGATTCGGCGTGACGCCTTCAAAATAGGTGGTCAGCAACAGCTTAACCTGGCCTTGCAGTGCTTCATAAGCCGGTTTGAAGGCATCCAGCCATTCCTGCGGCAGCTCAAGCACCAGCGCAGGTTCGTCGATTTGTACCCATTCAATACCGCGTTTTGCCAGCTCAGCCAGCACCTGCTGATATACGGGGAGGATATCGTTGAGCAAGCTCAGACGGTCGAACGGTTCACCCTTCACTTTACCCAGCCACAGATACGTTACCGGCCCCAGCAGCACAGGTTTGATGTTATGACCCAGCGCCAGCGCTTCGTCCACTTCATCCAGAATCTGCGTCCAGGTCAGCTTGAACTGCTGGCCTTTTACAAACTCCGGCACCATGTAGTGATAGTTGGTGTTAAACCATTTGGTCATTTCCGCTGCGGCCGCTGGCTCGCCGGTTGGCGCGCGACCACGGCCCAGACGGAACAGGGTATCGATATCGACCGATCCATCGCTGTTCTGATGACGAGCCGGCACGTTGCCAAGCAGCAGGCTCGTGGTCAGAACATGGTCGTACCAGGCGAAATCGCCCACTGGCAGCAGATCGATACCCGCCTGCTTCTGCTGATCCCAGTGGCGAGCACGCAGCTCACGGCCAACGGCCAGCAGATCTTCACGGGTGGAATTGCCCGCCCAGTAGCTTTCTTGTGCTTTTTTCAGCTCGCGGCGTAAGCCAACGCGAGGGAAACCGAGAGTGTGATTGCGAATTGTCATGGTGTGTCCCCTGTGAATTTTTGGTATTTAGACGTCCAGATGTTTACACATCCATAATTGACAGTTACTGTATATTCCTCAAGCGCAAAATGTTCATGGCGAAGTGAAGGACTTTCATGATCGAGATAAAACACCTGAAAACGCTACAAGCGTTGCGGAACTGCGGTTCTCTCGCGGCGGCTGCGGCCACGCTGCATCAGACCCAATCCGCCCTTTCTCACCAGTTCAGCGATCTGGAACAACGCCTTGGCTTTCGTCTGTTCGTGCGTAAGAGCCAGCCGCTGCGCTTTACGCCGCAGGGTGAAGTGCTGCTTCAACTGGCAAATCAGGTGCTGCCGCAAATCGCCACCGCACTACAGGCCTGCAATGAGCCACAGCAGACTAAGCTGCGCATCGCGATTGAGTGTCACAGCTGTATTCAGTGGCTGACGCCCGCACTGGAGAATTTTCGCCAAAGCTGGCCGCAGGTGGAGATGGATTTTAAATCGGGCGTGACCTTTGATCCGCAGCCGTCGCTTCAGCAAGGCGAGCTGGACCTGGTGTTGACCTCCGATATTCTGCCTCGCAGCGGCCTGCATTATTCGCCGATGTTTGATTACGAAGTGCGCCTGGTGCTGGCTCCGGATCACCCACTAGCGGCCAAAACGCGCGTTACGCCGGAAGACTTGGCGACCGAAACGCTGCTGATTTATCCGGTGCAGCGCAGTCGCCTGGATATCTGGCGTCACTTCCTGCAACCGGCGGGCATTAGCCCCAATTTGAAAAGCGTGGATAACACGCTGCTGCTGATCCAGATGGTGGCCGCGAGAATGGGTATCGCCGCGTTGCCGCATTGGGTGGTCGAGAGTTTTGAGCGCCAGGGTCTGGTGGTGACTAAAACCCTGGGCGAGGGATTATGGAGCCGGCTGTACGCTGCCGTGCGCGATGGCGAGCAGCGTCAGCCGATTACGGAGGCGTTTATTCGCTCAGCGCGGAACCACGCTTGCGATCATTTGCCGTTTGTTCGGAGCGCGGAGCGACCCAACGGCGATGCACCCACAGCGAAGCCAGGATCACCGTTCCCCCAATAATAAAGCTCGGCCAGTGCGGTTGCTGCTGCCAGATAGCAAGGTTAACCAGCAGGCCAGCGGGCACATGAACGTTATTCATAATGCCCAGCGTCCCGGCGTCTACCTGCGTAGCGCCGTTGTTCCACATAAAGTAACCCAGTCCAGACGCGACCACACCTAACCAAATCAGCACGCTCCACTGTACCGTGGTGGTTGGCAGCTTTTGCGGATTGCCGAGCATAAACCACGCCGCCACCGCGACAATAGCCGCGCCCATATAGAACCAGGCAAAAGCGTTATGCTGCGGCATCGGACGCGTTTCCATCAGGCGCTTGTAGCCGACCATACCGATGGCAAAACTTATGTTGGCAAGCTGGACAAACATCAGACCGGTCCAGAAGTGATCGCTCACTTTGTCGTAGCGAATGATCGCCGCACCCGCCACCGCCAGAAGCGCACTCAGCAGATAGCCCCAGCGCAAGCGGCGCTTGCTCAGCAGGTCGTAAATCAGCGTGATATAGAGTGGCGTCAACACCGTGAACAGCAGGAATTCCGATACCGACAGGTAGATATACGCCCGGAAGCTGAACAGATACATGATACCGAGTTGCAACGCGCCCACCAGCATGTACAGCAGAATGGTTTTGAGCGTTTGCCCACGCGTGCGCAGGAACGGCAAGAAGACCAGCGCCGCAAGCCCTACCCGCATCAGTACGGAGAAATAACTATCGACGTGCCCGGCAAGGTATTCACCGATCAGGCTGAATGAGAAGGCCCACAGAATAGTGGTGATAATGAGTAGCGCCACAATGCTTGTCTCTCAGAAAGAAGGACAGGCATTGTAGCGGACTATTCAGTTGACAACTGGCCAACAATCAACCAGTCGTGACGTTGTGAGAATTATTCAAGGAACAACTTACGCAGATAGTTCGGCACGGCGTTATCGCCGTTAGTGCCAATCACTTCTAGCTCAGGGTGCAAATCTTTCAAACGCTGGTGCGCGTTTTCCATGATGCAGCCTTTGCCCGCCATGGAGAGCATCTCGGCATCGTTCATACCATCGCCAAACGCGATACAGTCTTTCAGTTCAAAGCCCATACGCTTCGCAACCGCTTCCAGCGCGTGGCCTTTGGATACGCCGCCCGCCATCACTTCCAGACAGGTCAGAGTGGAGAAGCTGACGTTCACCCGATCGCCCCAGCGCGCATTAATCGCCTGCTCCAGCGGCAGCAGATCTTCGTGCTTTTCGCAGGTGAAGAACACTTTGCTGATCCCTTCCGGCTCCAGCAGGCCTGGTTCATACAGCGTGTAGTTGAATACCGCTTCTTTGAAGAAACGCATTTCATCCGGGCGATGGCGGTTCATAAACCAGTCATCGTTGCGATACACGTTAGTGACGATATCCGGGTTGCTATGCACCACGCCGAACAGATCGGCGGCGATGTCGCGGTCCAGGTTATGAGTGAAGATCAAATTGCCATCGGTATCGTGCACGCGCGCACCGTTGGAGGTGATCATGTAGGCTTTGATTTCCAGGTTATCGCGAATCTGCCCCACGTCCACGTGGTGGCGGCCCGTCGCGAAAACAAAGTTCACACCGCGGGCAGTCAGGAGTTTTAAGGTCTCTTTCGCGTAAGGCGACAGGGTGTGGTCGGGGGAAAGCAACGTGCCATCTAAGTCAGATGCAACAACCTGGTACATAGGGGAATTTAACCTCAATAGAAAATCAGTTATGCCTGTCGAAAAATTCAACAATGGCGTTGAGCGCGACTGAGCGCATGGCGTCCTTTTCAAAAAGGATCTCATGGTACGCACCGTTTATGACCAGCGGTTTATTCCCTTCACAAGGGTGTCCGGCGGCGGCGCGCAGTTCGCAGAAGCGTTCATGCATGCGGTTGTCCACCACACGCTCCTCTTCCGCCTGAATCAATAATGTCGGCGTAGCATCATCGCTAACCCCTGCCAGCGCGGATTCGCCCGCGAGTATGCCTTCGCGCACCCAATGGTAAGTTGGGCCACCGACGCGTAAGCGCGGTTCATCGGCGTAAAAGCGCAGGTTGCGGCGATAACGCTGCCGGCTGTGGGTCAACACGTTGAGGGCAAACGGCAATGCCCGCCAGCGTCCCGTTCCCATGGCGTAGCCTTCACGAATGCGCTGATGGCCCTCAGCCCAGTCGAGAATATGGCGCACCATCCAGTCGGGAAATCGCATGACGATGCCAAACATCGGTGCGGTCAATGCAATCGCATCACACTGATGCGGATGACGTTGTAAAAACAGCGTCGCAATCGCGCCGCCCATCGAGTGCGCGAGGATATAGCGTTTACGCCACGGGCCCGGCTGCACTTCCTGCTGCCAGAACGCGGCGAGATCGTCGACGTAATCGCTGAAGTTGTCCACATGACCGCGATGCGAATCCGACAATAATCGCCCGGAACGCCCCTGCCCACGATGATCGATGATCAACACGTCAAAACCAAGATGGAACAGGTCGTACGCCAGTTCAGCGTACTTGACGTAACTCTCAATGCGACCCGGACAAACCACGATCACCCGATCGTTTTTTTTATCCCGAAAACGCACAAAGCGTACCGGAACATTGTCCACGCCTGCGATCTCGGCTTCTTCGCGCTGACGCCAGAAATCGGTCAGCGGCCCCATGGAGAAAGCAGCAAATGCGTTCTCGCGTGTTTCCCAGTCCTTTTTCTGCTGAAACATTGGGTTTCTGCCCCTGTAAGCCACGGAATATCGTTTTTTTGTGAAGCATCACAAAATGACTCAACAATAGCGTATTGTGGCATAAAAATAGACGATTCGGGAGTTTCAAATGACCTTCGAGTGGTGGTTCGCTTACCTGCTGACATCCATCATCCTGAGCCTTTCACCAGGCTCGGGCGCGATCAATACCATGACCACCTCCATCAACCACGGCTATCGTGGGGCAGTGGCGTCCATCGCCGGTTTGCAGACCGGGCTGGGCATTCATATCGTGCTGGTTGGCATTGGTCTGGGGACGTTGTTCTCGCGTTCGGTAATGGCATTTGAAGTGCTGAAGTGGGCCGGTGCGGCCTATCTGATTTGGCTGGGGATCCAGCAGTGGCGCGCGGCGGGGTCGATTGATTTGAACACCCTCGCTCAGACGCAAACGCGCGGGCGTCTCTTTAAGCGCGCGGTGTTCGTGAACCTGACCAACCCGAAAAGTATCGTCTTTCTTGCCGCCCTGTTTCCGCAGTTTATCGTCCCTCATCAGCCGCAGGTGATGCAGTACATCGTGCTCGGCGCGACGACGATTATTGTCGATATTATTGTGATGATTGGTTACGCGACGCTGGCGCAGCGGATTACGGGCTGGATCAAAGGGCCTAAGCAAATGAAGGCCCTGAATAAGATCTTTGGTTCGCTGTTTATGCTGGTGGGCGCGCTGCTTGCGTCAGCGCGTCATGCTTAGCGAGAGATGATGAGGTGAATACCGAAGCCGGCGAACAGTGCGCCGGCAAAGCCGTCGATCCACTTTGCCATACGCTGATAACCGCGACGCATCGCAGGCATAGCAAACAGACTTGCCACCACGGTAAACCACGCAAAGGTTTCAACGACGATCAGCAGGAAAATACCCCAGCGCGCACCCGCGCCGACGTCATCGCCCACGAATAACGAAAAGACGGAACCAAAGTAAATAATCGCTTTTGGGTTGGCGAGATTGGTGAGCAAACCTTTCAAAAAGCTGCGCCCGCCCGTCGCGAGTTCAACCTTTGGTTCTTCCGGCGCTTTTTGTTCTTTCTTCAACGCCCCGCGCAGCATCTGGTAGCCCATCCAGCACAGGTACAAACCACCGCCGACCATGATGATGTTATGCAGCCAGGCCATTTTTGCGAGGATCAGGTTCAGGCCAAGCAGTGCAACCGCAGCCCAGACCATTACGCCCATAGTAATCCCGAGCACACCCATCATCGCCTCTTTGCGGGAGCGGCTGACAGCCGTCTGCGAGACGAAGAAGAAGTCTGGGCCAGGGCTCATCAGCGCAACGATATGCACCAACGCCACGGTGAGAAATAGCATTACCATAATTTACTCGCGGGGAAAGAGTTCAGTGAGTCATCATCCTGGCACTTTTAAGCCGGCCTGACTACTCCTCATCATCACCGTCAGCATGCGAACGGATGAGCGCCATAAACTCCTTACCAAAACGCTCCAGCTTACGCGTACCGACGCCGTTGACGCTGAGCATTTCACCAGCACTCAGTGGCATCTGCTCGGCCATTTCAATCAGCGTCGCGTCGTTAAAGACCACATAAGGCGGGATATTCTCTTCATCGGCAATGGCTTTTCGCAGCTTACGCAGTTTGGCAAACAGCTTACGGTCATAGTTACCGCCGTAGGATTTCTGCATCACACGCGGCTTAAGCGCGATCACGCGTGGCACAGCAAGTTTCAGTTCGATATCACCGCGCAGTACCGGACGTGCGGCTTCGGTAAGCTGGAGCGCAGAGTGCTGTGCAATGTTTTGTGTGGCAAATCCGAGGTGGATGAGCTGGCGAATAATGCTGACCCAGTGTTCATGGCTTTGTTCTTTGCCAATGCCATAAACCGGCAGCTTATCGTGGCCCATCTCGCGGATACGCTGGTTATTTGCGCCGCGCAGCACTTCCACCACGTAGCCCATCCCAAAGCGCTGGTTGGTGCGCCCGATAGTGGAAAGCGCCTTACGCGCATCCATCAGGCCATCGTATTGCTTTGGCGGGTCGAGACAGATATCGCAGTTGCCGCACGACTCCTGACGCCCTTCACCAAAATAGTTAAGCAGCACCAGGCGGCGGCAGGTTTGCGCTTCGGCAAATGCGCCCATCGCGTTGAGCTTGTGACGTTCGATATCCAGGAGCGGCCCTTGCGGCTTCTCTTCGAGACAGCGACGTAGCCACGCCATATCCGCCGGATCGTAAAACAGCATTGCTTCGGCAGGCAGGCCATCGCGCCCGGCACGACCGGTTTCCTGATAATAGGACTCGATATTACGCGGGATGTCGAAGTGCACCACAAAGCGCACGTTGGGTTTATTGATGCCCATCCCGAACGCCACGGTAGCGACGACGATTTGCAGATCGTCACGCTGGAATTTTTCCTGCACGTCGGCGCGGATATGGTTTTCTAACCCGGCATGATAGGCCGCCGCGCTAAAGCCGCGATTTTGCAGGCGTGCGGCGGTGTCTTCCACCTTCGCTCGGCTGTTGCAGTAGATGATGCCGGACTTGCCGCGCTGTTCCTGCACGTAGCGCAGAAGCTGGTCCAGCGGCTTGAATTTTTCCATCAGCATATAGCGAATGTTAGGGCGATCGAAGCTGCTGACCTGGATAAACGGATCGGTAAGTCCTAACAGGCGGACGATGTCCTGACGCGTGGTGTCGTCTGCTGTCGCCGTGAGCGCCATAAATGGCAGGGCCGGGAAACGCTGACGAAGCTGGCCGAGCGCGGCATATTCAGGGCGGAAGTCGTGTCCCCACTGAGAGATGCAGTGCGCTTCATCCACTGCCAGCAGTACCGGATTCCAGTGCGCTAAATGCTCAAGGAAGTTGTCCAGCATCAGACGTTCCGGCGCGATATACAGCAGGCGGATCTGTCCGTTACGGCATCCTGCCATGACGTCTTGCTGCTGTTCGCGGGTTTGAGTCGAGTTGATACAGGCAGCGGCTACGCCATTCGCCAGTAGCTGGTCCACCTGATCCTTCATCAGTGAGATGAGGGGGGATACCACCACCGTCAAGCCGTTCAGCACCAGCGCGGGAACCTGATAGCACAGTGATTTCCCACCGCCCGTCGGCATCACCACCAGACAATCGCGGCCTTCCAGCACGGTTTCAATGATGGTTTCCTGGCCAGGACGGAATTGCTGATAGCCGAAGGTTTCCTGCAAAACCTGCTTAGCCAGCGATTCCTGATTCATTACTTCCGCCTGCGCCACGTTAACCCCATTTGCCTGAAATAAAACATTGAACGAACAAAAAATCAGCCCGAAGGTTGAGCATGATAAACGCTAACAAGAAGAAATTCGACTCAGTTCTCTTCGGCGGTATAAATTTGCGATCCTGTTAGAGCAAATTACATCGTCAACTATACCCCTGCCTTTTTAGATCATAACGGCATTTATAAATCACATGTAACGCAATGATTTATTTGATTTTATTATAGCATTAATTGCATAACTACTTTTTGCACAATGAGCGTCTATTTAGCAGTTAAACCTAAGGAAAAGATAATGCTCAAAGGATTGTTACTCGCCTTGATTACCTTGATGTTGCCCGCCTGCAGCGAGCCAAAAAGCGAATCTCCAGAAAGTGTCATTCAGGCTTTTTATCAGCAATATCTTCGGGCCTTTGCGGATTTTGACCCCGTAAATGCTGAGCACTCTCCAATGGCTGATAACTCACCGTTGATCGGAAAATACATCGCCGCCGATACAGCAGCGCGAATTGCCGATCTTCACCAAATTTATGAACAGGGCATTCTGGACTCTGACTATTTCACATACTGCCAGGATTACGCCCCTGAATGGGTCGCTGCGTTAAAGGTTGGCAAAGCATCCCCGCAAGCTGATAGCGTCTCTGTACCCGTCAGTATTGGTATTGAAGAGGGAAAATATTTACAACTGATGGTGTATCTCAAACACGAAGGGAATGGTTGGAAAATATACAGAGTCAAAAATAAAACCGACAATTATGAGCAAAATATTTTTGATGATGATGCTATTAAGCAAGCGAGAGCTCATACCCGGTAAGTCATCGTTCAAAACAATCGGGCGCTGTTGCAGCGCCCGAGACGGACTTAGAAAATATCGTTCAACATCACGCCCACGCCGACGCGCGTCTGGTTGAAGTTATAGTCGATAAGCGACTCACCGTAACCGCTATACACTTGAGTATAGAGGCGGACATGCTTAGTGACAGGATAGCTTAAGCCCATTTCCGCGCCGCCGTAGCCAGTGTTCCAGTTATACTGCCCTTTCACGCTCAACACCGCGTCACCCAACTGATAACCCACTTTCAGCTGGTAATAACCCATGTATTTGGTGATATCCGGATTATCGTCGGTGTCACCAATGACGTACCACGGTTTCACTTCAGCCATCCAGTTGCCGTTTTGCGCCATCAGACGGGTGTAAAGTCGGTTCCAGCTGCGGGATGTCGGATCGGAGCGGCCGTTCGAGTCATGGTTGTAGCCCATTTCAACGTCGCGCAGGGTCCAGCCAGCAAACTCATAATCGGTCGCGAAACCCAGGAACAGCTGAGGTTCGTAGTTAGTTTCACGGAACGGGGACGATTCTTCCTTGTTGGACAGTTGCCACCAGGATTTCTGCGTGTAAGACGCGCCCAAAACCGAGTTGGGTCCCAAAATACCGCGCCACAGCGGGAAGGCCAGGCTGAGCTGGAACTTTACTTCATCCTTGCGCGCGTTATCAGACCAGTTGTAAGAACTTATCGCCTCTTTGTTCAGGTCGTTGGTTTGGGTGTAAATCACATAGTTCGTGTCATACGGATAAAGCGTGAACGGATTATCATGCTCCAAAAGCATGTTAGCGATAATACTGCCGTGAACGGCGGGCTTATCATGTACTTCTTTGACTGTCGCTTCCTGCGCAAATGCCGTGAAGGGCAGCGCAACCGCCGCCAGTAACCAACCCAGATACGTCCGCATCGGTGGTGCTCTCCTGCGAAATAAGAATAATGTGAATAGTTATGTGGAACGTATTCTACCTATTTCTTGATTCACGTCTCCTCCTCGTTTCTGAAAGTGGTAATCCTTTTGCTTGAAGCATAAAATCAACAATTATTTAACAACAAGGATGCAATTTTTCATGTCAGCTACGCTTACCGCGGAAGAAGCTTTAAAACTGGTCGGAGAGATCTTTGTTTACCATATGCCGTTTAACCGGGCGCTGGGACTGGAGCTGGAGCGTTACGAAAAGGGGTTCGCTCAGATGAGCTTTAACAATCAACCGATGATGGTGGGCAACTGGGCGCAAAGTATCCTCCATGGCGGCGTGATTGCCTCAGCGCTGGACGTTGCGGCCGGGCTGGTCTGCGTGGGCAGCACTTTGACGCGCCACGACACCATTAATGAAGATGAGTTACGTCAGCGCCTGTCCCGTATGGGCACCATTGATTTGCGCGTTGACTATCTACGTCCTGGCCGGGGCAACCGCTTTACCGCCACCAGCAGCCTGCTACGCGCGGGCAACAAGGTCGCCGTCGCTCGCGTCGAATTACATAACGAGGAACAGGTTTACATCGCCAGCGCAACCGCCACTTATATGGTGGGTTGAGACGCTAAAATCGGGTAAAATTAGCTCACTTTTTTGTAACGGATTATCCAGATGGATGCTAAACAGACGCGGCAGGGCGTTTTACTCGCCCTTGCCGCTTATTTTATTTGGGGCATTGCACCCGCCTACTTCAAGCTGATTTACTACGTTCCGGCTGATGAAATTCTCACCCACCGCGTCATCTGGTCATTCTTCTTTATGGTCGCGCTGATGAGCGTGAGCCGCCAGTGGTCAGGCGTGAAGACGCTGCTGAAAACACCGAAAAAGGTCTTCCTGCTTGCCCTGTCTGCGGTACTGATCGGGGGAAACTGGCTGCTGTTCATTTGGGCCGTGAATAACAACCACATGCTTGAAGCCAGCCTCGGTTATTTTATTAACCCGCTGGTAAATATTGTTTTGGGAATGCTGTTCCTCGGCGAACGCTTCCGCCGTATGCAATGGGTGGCCGTACTTCTGGCGCTTTGCGGGGTACTGGTGCAACTCTGGACCTTTGGTTCCCTTCCTGTCATTGCGCTGGGACTGGCATTTAGCTTCGCGTTCTACGGTCTGGTGCGTAAGAAAATTGCCGTAGAAGCGCAGACCGGAATGCTGTTCGAGACCCTGTGGTTGCTCCCGTTGGCAGCAATCTATCTGTTTGGCATTGCCGACAGCAGCACCAGCCATATGGGTAGCAACCCCATGTCGCTGAACCTGATGCTGATCGCTGCGGGTGTCGTTACCACGATCCCGTTGCTGTGCTTTACCGGCGCGGCAACGCGCTTGCGCCTTTCCACACTGGGCTTCTTCCAGTACATCGGCCCAACGCTGATGTTCCTGCTGGCGGTGACGTTCTATGGTGAAGTGCCAGGTGCCGATAAGATGGTAACGTTCGCGTTTATCTGGGTCGCGCTGGCAATATTTGTCGCGGATGCCATTTATACCCAGCGTCGCGTGAAGAAAGGACTGTAGGTCTTTGCCCTCTCCGCCCGGAGAGGGCCTGTTACTCACAGCCAGTTACGGCGCTTGAAGTACAGATACGGTGCCAGCCCGGCCAACAGCATAAAGATAATCGCCCCCGGATAGCCAAAGCTCCACGTCAGTTCTGGCATAAACTCAAAGTTCATCCCATAGCTTGATGCCACAAGCGTTGGCGGCAGGAACACCACGGAGACCACTGAGAAGATCTTGATGATGCGGTTCTGCTCGATGTTGATAAAGCCCATCGCCGCCTGCATCAAGAAGTTAACCTTCTGGAACAGGGATTCGTTGTGCGGCAGAAGAGATTCGATATCGCGCAGGATCTCACGCGCCTGCTCCAGCTGACCACCCGGTAAACGTGCCTTACGCACCAGGAAGTTTAACGCGCGCTGGGTATCCATCAGACACAAACGCACCTTCCAGCCGATATCTTCCTGCTCCGCCAGCGTGGAGAGCGCTTCGTCGTATTCATCGCCCTGATGGCCTTCCATGATGACACGGCTCAGCTTTTCCAGATCGCTATAGATGTTTTCGATTTCATCCGCCAGCTGTTCGATTTTGGTTTCGAAGAGATCGAGCAGCAGCTCGTAGGCATTGCCGTCCACCATCGCCTGACTACGGGCGCGCATACGGTAGAGACGAAAAGCGGGCAATTCGCGCTCACGTAAGGTGAACAGACGACCATCACGAATGGTAAAGGCGACGGTGGAGTTACCGGCGTGATCTTCCGCATCTTCAAAAAAGAAAAAGGAGTGAATATGCAAACCGTCTTCATCTTCAAAAAAACGCGCGGATGCTTCGATATCTTCCAGTTCAGGACGAGTAGCCAGGCTTTGTCCGAGTTCAGATTGCACGCGAAGGCGTTCATCGTCGTCCGGCTCGACCAGATCCACCCATACGGCGTCAATGAGGGGCTGTGACTCTTCAGCTTCAAGCCGAATCAGTCGGTTATTTTCCAGTTGAAATGCGCTCAACATGACCGGGACTCCCAATGCAAAAAATATCGGACAGTTCGGTGGGCACACAGAAACAATAAGGGTTTCAGACCATTAAACAGCCTGACTCAGCGCGACGGGAATTATTGTCGCTGACAACCACTAAGGCCATCAGCAGGAGGAGATAGCCTTAGGAGTTGTTCCTGGATGACAGGGAATTGAGCCAGTATTTACTGGGTGTGTCCAAGGCGAATGTCCTCTTAGCGTAATCGTGCGCGCATGTTACGCCAGCATGAATACTGGCGTCAACACGCAGGGGAACGCTGGAGAGCAATAAATCGCCTTCCGTTAATAAGGCTAGCAGATTATGACAAAATAATGATATTTTTCTGAAAGTTACACATTTTCCAGACGAGCATAAGCGGCCACCAGCCATTTAATACCCTGCCCCTGGAACGCGACCTGCAGGCGGCTGTGCTCCCCACTCCCTTCCAGATTCACAATGGTGCCTTCACCAAATTTTGAATGGCGCACACGCTGACCCAGCTTGTAGCCGGTGTCGTTCTCAGAAATCGGGGTGCCCATTCGCTGATGGTTCACCGGACGGCTGATACTGGCTCGCAGGCGCACTTCTTCTACGCATGCTTCTGGCAATTCGCCAATAAAGCGCGACGGACGGTGATAGACCTCTTTGCCGTACAGACGGCGGGTTTCGGCGTAGGTCAACGTCAGCTTTTGCATTGCTCGCGTCACGCCCACATACGCCAGGCGACGTTCTTCTTCCAGCCGCCCGCCTTCATCCAGCGACATCTGGCTCGGGAACATGCCCTCTTCCATCCCCACGATAAATACCTGCGGGAACTCAAGGCCTTTGGCCGAGTGCAACGTCATCAGCTGTACCGCATCCTGCCACGTATCCGCCTGCCCTTCGCCCGCTTCAAGCGCAGCGTGGGACAAGAACGCCTGCAGCGGCATCAAATCTTCATCTTCTTCGTTGTAGCTGAACTGGCGCGTTGCCGTGACCAGTTCCTCTAAGTTCTCAATACGCGTCTGGCCTTTTTCGCCTTTCTCCTGCTCGTACATCATGCGCAGGCCCGAATCCTTCACGACACGGTCGGTTTGCACATGCAGCGGCATATCGGCCGTCTCCTGCGCCAATGCATCAATCAGTTCGAGGAAGCGCTGTAATGCACTCGCCGCGCGCCCGGCTAACGCCTTTTCCTGCAACAACTCACGACAGGCCTTCCACAGCGTCAGTTGACGTTCACGGGCGGCCTGACGGACAACGTCCAGCGTACGGTCGCCGATTCCACGCGTAGGCGTGTTGACCACGCGCTCAAACGCCGCATCGTCATTACGATTGGCGATCAGGCGTAAATACGAAAGCGCATCTTTGATTTCCTGACGTTCGAAGAAGCGCATGCCGCCATAAATGCGATACGGCATACTGACCTGCAACAGCGCCTCTTCCAGCACACGCGACTGGGCGTTGCTGCGATAGAGGATGGCGCATTTTTCCAACGCACCGCCGTTGTCTTGCCAGGTTTTGATCCGGTTTACCACGAAACGCGCTTCATCCAATTCGTTGAACGCGCAGTAGATAGAAATCGGTTCGCCGTCGACGCCGTCGGTCCACAGTTTTTTGCCCAGACGCCCGTTGTTATTCTCAATCAGAGCGTTGGCCGCGCTCAGAATATTATTGGTTGAACGGTAGTTCTGCTCCAGACGAATGGTTTCTGCGCCGGGGAAGTCCTTGAGGAAACGCTGGATGTTTTCTACCTGCGCGCCGCGCCAACCGTAAATGGACTGGTCATCATCGCCGACGATCATGACCTTGCCGGTATCACCTGCCAGCATACGGATCCACGCGTACTGGATATTGTTGGTATCCTGGAATTCATCCACCAGAATGTTGGTGAAGCGTTCGCGGTAATGCTGAAGAATATGCGGTTTGTTGAGCCACAGCTCATGCGCGCGCAGCAGCAGCTCGGCGAAATCCACCAGCCCGGCGCGATCGCAGGCTTCCTGATAGGCCTGATAGACCTTCTGCCAGGTTTGCTCAACAGGGTTGCCAAAGCTCTGGATATGGTGCGGTCGCAGCCCTTCGTCTTTCTGGCCATTGATGTACCACATCGCCTGACGCGGCGGCCATTGCTTCTCGTCCAGATTCATCGCTTTGATCAGACGCTTCAGCAAACGCAGCTGGTCTTCGCTGTCGAGGATTTGGAAATCTTGCGGGAGATTGGCATCCATATGGTGCGCACGTAACAGCCGGTGCGCCAGACCATGGAAAGTACCAACCCACATGCCGCCCTGGTTTGACCCCATCAGCTGTGCGATACGGTGGCGCATCTCCGCTGCCGCTTTGTTGGTGAACGTGACCGCCATAATCGAGTACGGCGAGCAGTTTTCTACGCTCTGTAGCCACGCGATACGGTGTACCAGCACACGCGTCTTACCACTGCCCGCCCCAGCCAGCACCAGCATATTGGTACGCGTCGCGGCAACCGCTTCACGTTGTTTGTCATTAAGGCTGTCGAGCAGATAAGAAACGTCCATTGGCACCGCCAGAAGTCATCTGCCCGGCGGCGTTTGCCAGCCGGACATACTGTTAATTTATACAATACTGCTGGTGATTATATCAGCGTGGTGAGGGATGCCAACCGCGAAATTTCTACGTGCGGCAATAGGCGGCTATCGAAGGTCTGCATGAGATCGGCATTTTCAGGCTTAATCCAACAGGCCTGCATGCCACAGCGGATCGCACCGGCAACGTCGGTGGTCAGGTCATCGCCCACATGCAGGATGTGGCCCAACGGCAAATCGAGTTTTTCTGCAGCAAGGTAGTACATATCGTTAAACGGCTTGGAGCGCCCGTGCGGACCTGCGCGGAGTACAAACTGGAAATAGTCGCCAAGCCCGAACAGTTCCGGCTGCGCGTTACCGTTGGTGATCGCCACCAGCGGCCATTTCTCGGCAAGCTTCGCCAGCGTGTCGTGCGTTTCTTGCGGCACGTCAATACGGCTACGCCATTTGGCAAAGTTGGCCATCGAGGCTTCGGCGCCCCGCGCGGCGTCTTGCGCACTCAGGCCCGCATTGCGCATTGCCTGCTCAACGGCACGGCGTCGCCACTCGGTGACATCGTGATAAATCTCCGGCTCGGTTTCACGCAGTGCCTGACGCAAGCGCTGAAAGTCTTTGTTTTGCAATGCTTTTAACGATGGATGATAGTTTTGCACAAACGACAGCGATTCTTTCTCGGTACGCAAGATCACCTGTCGGTTGTCATAGAGCGTGTCATCAAGATCAAAGGTAAGAGCAGAAATCTGACCTAAAGGGCGGTAAAAACGCATTATTTCCCCCGTTTGGCGCGTGGATGCGCCGAGTCATACACCGAGGCGAGGTGTTGGAAATCGAGATGGGTATAGATTTGGGTGGTCGATAAATTGGCATGACCCAGCAGTTCTTGCACACCGCGCAGATCGCCGCTGGATTCGAGCATATGGGTGGCAAAGGAGTGACGCAGCTTGTGCGGATGGACGTGGCTATTCAGCCCCTGCTTGATGCCCCACTCGGCGAAACGCTTTTGCACGTTACGCGCGGAGATACGTTTACCGAGCTTAGAGAGAAACAGCGCGTTTTCTTCCGCACCAAATAGTCCGCGTAAATCGAGCCAGTGTTCAATCCAGCTCACCGCATTGCGGCCTATCGGCAAACGGCGCTCTTTGCTGCCCTTGCCCATTACCCAGACTTCACCCGTATCCAGGTCGAGATGTTTAAGATCCAGATTAACCAGCTCAGAAAGACGTAAACCCGCGCCGTACATCACTTCCAGCATGGCACGATCGCGGACCGCCAGCGGATCGTTGAGATCGATATTCAGGAGGCGATTCACATCATCAACGTCAATGTTTTTGGGTAAATGACGTGGGGCTTTAGGAGTCGAAATACCTTTTGCCGGATTGGCCTTTAACTCGCCCTGGCTCACCAGCCAGTCAAAGAAACTGCGCAAGGCAGAAAGCCGCAGCGCCAGACTCGCGGGACCTAATCCTTTGCGCCGACTCCGCACGACAAATGAACGAACGGTCGCTGCATCGCAGAGAGGCCAGCTTTTGAGGCCCGTTTCTTCGGCAATCTGCATGATGGCATCAAGCTGACGCTGATAGTTAAGCAGCGTTATCGGGCTGAGTTGGCGCTCCACGCCTAAATAGCGCAGAAACCGGGTGACGTACGGCGCAAGCTCTGAATCGGTCATACGCGCTCAATCCAGCGCTCCAGCAGCTCTGGCAGCATTAGGGCAATCTCTTGCAGCAGATGCGTACCCTGGCCTTGCTCGTAATGATGCGCGTCACGACTGGTAAATATCATCACGCCCAGATCGCCTTCGCGTCCCATCAACGACATCGCAACCGACCCTATCGCTTTGGCTTCGGGCAGAACTAACAGCAGCTCCGGACCGTTGAGCGGGCCGAGATAGTGATTTTCATGCCCCAGACGCTGAATACGCAGCTGTTCAAAGGCCTGACGGTTTAGCGCCAGATGGGTGAATCCAGACGGCGCACCAATGCGCCAGCGGTCGGGAAACAGCCGAATTGTCGCGCCAGCCAGACCCAGCTCACGCGCCCAACGATGAAAGCGGCTGAGAAACTCTTCCAGGCTGTGCGCCGAGGCCAACCTCGCCTGCAAATTAAGCAGACGATAGAACAGGCTTTCGTTGCTGCTGGCCTGTTCCGCAAGCAGCGTCATATTCTCTTCAAGCTGGTCGATGTGCTTACGCGATCGCGCCATGTGCCATTCCACCAGTGATACGGTTTCACGGACTGGATGCGGCACGCGCATCTGTTCGACGATGCGTGCATTGCGGATAAAAAACTCAGGATTGTGCAGCAGATAATCAACGACAGCCCGATCATCCAGTTCCGTCAAAGGTTCCTGCAGTTCTTCCCCTGGTTGCTTCATAGATGGATAAACCCGTCATAGACATGTGCCGCCGGGCCACTCATAAACAGCGGATGTCCCGGACCTTTCCAGGCGATATCAAGACGACCGCCCGGTAATTCCACACGAACCTCTTCTGCCAGTAGCCCCTGAGAAATACCGACAGCCACAGCAGCACAGGCACCGCTGCCACAGGCTCGCGTTTCGCCAGCGCCGCGCTCATAGACGCGCAGGCGAATATGTTCACGTTTCATCACCTGCATGAAACCGATGTTGGCCCGCTCAGGAAAACGATCGTGGCTCTCCATCATCGGACCCACCGTTTCTACCGCGGCCACATCAACATCATCCACCTGAATCACACAGTGCGGATTGCCCATAGAGACGACGCCGCACAATATTGTCTGCTCGGAAGCCCGCATGATATAGGTCTTTTCCGCTTTGATGGCGCGGAACGGGACGGCGGATGGCTCGAAATTAGGCTCGCCCATATTCACCCGCACCAGCTCGTCTTCTGTAACGGTTAACACCATGCGGCCATTCGCCGTACTGACCCGAATGTCACGCTTGTTGGTCAACCCTTTTAGCCGTACAAAGCGGGCGAAACAGCGCGCGCCGTTGCCGCACTGTGACACTTCGCTGCCGTCAGCGTTGAAAATGCGGTAATGAAAATCGAGATCCGGATCGTAAGGCGGTTCGACGACCAGAAGCTGGTCAAAGCCAACGCCCAGATGTCGATCCGCAAGACGGCGAATCAGCTCCGGGGAAAAAAAGACATTCTGCGTTACCGCGTCGACGACCATAAAATCGTTGCCAAGGCCATGCATTTTAGAGAACTGCATCATCTACTCCACTGCGCGGGTACAGAACGTGATTATCAGTAGTTCACCTGGCTTGGGCCACCATTATCGCCGCGATCGTTGCTGACCGGCGTAGAGGACTCAATCTGACTATTGACCGGTTTTGTCGGTGGCGGCGCGGTTTTATCAGCAGGAGGGAAATAGAGCGGTCCCTTCAGCCCACAACCGGTCAGACTAAACAGAGTGATGAGAACGGCAAGCGTTCGGAAAACGTTTTTCATGATAAGTTGCCCGTAAGTTCATGCTTTCTGTTTTCTATCATCGCAGGAGGAGGCACAAAAGCAAGAGTTTGCCGCTTTCCTGCAACGGGAATTATTTAGCGTTATACTGCCGCCATCACGAAAAACAGGAACATAACCATGAATGACAGTGAATTCCATCGCCTCGCCGATACCCTGTGGCAGACCATTGAAGCGCACCTGGACGACTGGGATGGCGACAGCGATATCGATTGTGAAATCAACGGTGGCGTACTGACCTTAAGCTTTGAGAATGGCAGCAAAATTATTATTAACCGCCAGGAACCGCTTCACCAGGTTTGGCTCGCAACCAAACAAGGTGGTTACCACTTCAATCTGAAAGGTGACGACTGGGTTTGCGATCGCAGCGGTGAGTTGTTCTGGGATGTACTGGAGCAGGCTGCTACCACGCAGGCGGGCGAGAAAGTCAGTTTCAGGTAAGCTCGGACCGTAGGCCGGGTAAGCGTAAGCGCCACCCGGCTAAAAGCCTCAGGAAAAATACTGCTGCAACAGCGGCGTATTGGCGTCCTGATTGGCGGGCACCACTGGCGTGATAGCCTGATTGCGGAACGGAATGACCTGCGCGCGTCCATCGACTTTTACAATCTGATAGAACTGCGGCAGATTGAAGTTGATGAAGCTTGAACCGTAGGTAAAACGATCGTGCGAAGAAGAATAGAAACGACTGACATCGCGGACTAAATCCTCTTTGCTGCCCTCGCAGTGGTGATAGACCTCCGCGCGATTGGTCTCATCCAGAATGTAGATATTGAATCCAGACTCATCATCCGCCTCTTCAAAGAAGAACTGGATAATCCCTTCACTGGCAAAGCCATCGATGACCTGAGGCAGTTTAACCGGGTTGGTTTCGACCTGTACCGACAGGCTGTGCAGCTTGTTGTGCGAAATCGCGCCATAGAACTCAATCGCGTTTTCCAGTTTCTGTACGGATACGTTCAGACGTTCGAAGAACAGACCCCACGTTTGGCCGGAAACGCGCAGCGCTTTAAAGCGGCCGGTTTCATGACGGGTGCTGGAAAGACGCAGTTCGATGCATTCCGATACCAGCTGCTGCACGCGCGTTCTGATCAGGCCGCGCAAATGCTGGCTGTAGCAGAAGACCTCAACGCTGTCCGGCGGCGCGGCATCCTGATGCATTTTGCCGAGAATCGTTTTCAGCGCTTCAATCATCGCCTGCTCGCCGTTGAAGTGCAGCGTGCGCACTTCATTCCACGAGTTGCGGTACAGCAGATCAACGCTGCCTATCAGGCAGTTTTGCTGCTCGCCAAAGCTGAAGACATCCAGCTTGCGGAAATCGAAATGGACAACCTGGTTACGGAACGCAGTCGTCGGATCGTATTCAAGGTTGACGATAATCGCCAGATGACGGATTTCGCATGGGCTGTAGAGCGCTTTTGGTGTTGGAGAAGGCAGGCGCAGCGGGAAGTGGTGTGACACATCGGCAACCATTTCCTGCAGCTTGGCTAAATCGACAACCTCATTGCCCTTGATAAACAGACGGGTGCGAGAAGTCAGCAGGCCGTTAAACCAGGCCCAGGCCACCAGCTTGTTAAGATAACGGTTATATTCCAGCGGCTGATGGCTGACGATCGAATCCATGCTTGGCGCACAGTTGTACAAATACCAGCCGGTACGGTTCGCACGACCCGGCGGGACATAAATAAAGGTCAGATTGGGTTCTGAGAGATCCGGCGAAATTTGCGGGTTCACCAGCGTCACTTTGCCCGGCAGCGCTTCAAATGCCGCGTACAGCTTACGGGTTAATACACCGATATCCTGCGGGCTGGCGGAAACGCTGAGGTTATTGCGACGAGCAAAGCGGATCAGGTTACGGTAACTCTGCATCATCGCATCAAGCAGTTCGTTGTGCGCTTCACGAACTTGATCGATTTTCCAGTTTGCGCGGTTGTCGAGCATGGACAAACGTTCTTCGTCCCATCCCCACTCTTTCACCAATTGACTGACCACTTCACGACGCCAGCCAACGCATGCACGTTCGCGACTGAGTTTTTCACAGACTTTTAAGTAGAAACATCGACGCACCAGGTCGAGACGCGTGGGGTCATCAATGGCTTTCAGATATTCGGTCACGCGTTCAAGCATCATGCAGTAGGCATCAAGACCGAAGGAGACAATTTCTCCGTCATGCAGACGCTGTTTGATGTCTTTTGCCAACAGACGCGGCGTAGGGTATTCCCACGAATAGGCTTCAAGCAGCAGCGTTTTCAACACCGCTTTGTACGGTGAGTCGATGCTTTTATAGAGCTGCCACAGGCTTGCACCAAAGTACTCTTCAGCGGATAGCGTGCTTAAGCCGCCCAGATCCATCCATTCATTCGGCGTCAGCACTCCCTGCGAATAGAGCGACATCACGTAATCGTCGTAATGTTCTTCTTCTTCGCACGGCACCATATTCCACAGAATACGCTTGCCCGCTAAACGCACGGCGCTGCGATAAAATTCGTCCAGCAACAGCATATGCTGGGTTGAGCCACAGTCTTCGCCACCCAGACTGCCGCTTTCGTTATGACGGAATCGGTTTTCATCAATCAGGAAGAAGCTGACTTCTACGCCAAGCGATGCGGCCCAGCTTTCAAGCAGGCTGCATTTGCGCTGCAATAGCTGGCGCTCATCGTTGTCGAGCCAGGATTGATGGCAGACCCAGATATCGAGGTCCGAAGAACAGCTTTGCCCTACCGACGAGGTACTTCCCATTGAGTAAACGCCAGTGATCGGCAGCTCGCCTTTTGGGGATTCCTGTGGCGGCATGCCACGGTAGAGTTCTAATTCGCTGAGATAGTGCTGTTGGGTTTCATCAGGCGTGAAAAGGCAGATGCCCTGGGGAACGTTACCGTCGAGGTAACCCGGCATCAGCGGATGGTGATAATGCAATAACGTTGGCAGCAGACTGTAAACCTGCTGGAAAGCAGGCCCCATGGCAGCAAGCGCGCGATCCACACGCAATTGATTTATGGCATCCAGTCTCTGTTTCAGAGTCTCAATATAGAGGTACAAGACATATCGCCTGATGTTTCCGGACGTGGCAATCGTTCAATACATCAAAAGATTGCGGGCCCGCAGTATTTCAAAAGGATAACCGTTACCTTTTTTCGCCCTTATGATTTTAGTGGTACAGACGAAAAAATGGTCTAAAACGTGATCAATCTAACACCTTGCCGGTTGACCGTAAAGAAAGATGCACTACATACAAAGTGTAGCACCGTTCTGCAGGTGTAAATTCCTTAATACGGCAGCGAATGACCGATGCATCGCCTTGTCCCTCACTGCATCATTGACCGTAAAACTGACATCCCAGAGACAACAATGTTAGGATGGACAGTGGACGATAATGACGGTAACAAGCATGTTAGACAATGTTTTGAGAATTGCCACACGCCAAAGCCCACTCGCGCTCTGGCAGGCACACTATGTTAAGCAGCGCCTCGAAGCCTGCCATTCGGACCTATGTGTTGAACTGGTGCCGATGGTCACGCGCGGTGACGTTATTCTGGATACACCGCTGGCGAAAGTGGGCGGTAAAGGTCTGTTTGTCAAAGAGCTGGAAGTGGCACTGCTTGAAAACCGCGCCGATATCGCCGTTCATTCGATGAAGGACGTCCCGGTTGAATTTCCTGACGGCTTAGGTTTGGTGACCATTTGCGAGCGTGAGGATCCCCGCGACGCATTTGTTTCCAATCATTTTGCTTCTCTTGATGAGTTACCTGTTGGTAGCGTCGTTGGCACGTCAAGTTTACGCCGCCAGTGCCAGTTGGCCGAACGCCGCCCGGATCTGGTTATTCGATCCCTGCGCGGAAACGTCGGCACACGCCTTGGTAAACTCGATAACGGTGATTACGATGCCATTATTCTGGCGGTCGCTGGCCTGAAGCGCCTGGGTCTTGAATCGCGCGTTCGTGTCGCCATGCCGCCTGAACTGTCCTTGCCTGCCGTAGGCCAGGGTGCAGTCGGTATTGAATGTCGTCTGGACGATGAGCGTACCCGCACGCTGCTGGCACCGCTCAACCATGATGAAACGGCCATCCGCGTAAAAGCAGAACGTGCCATGAACATGCGTCTTGAGGGCGGCTGTCAGGTGCCTATTGGCAGCTATGCTGAATTGATTGAAGGTGAGCTTTGGCTGCGTGCGCTGGTTGGCGCACCGGACGGTTCACAGATGGTACGCGGCGAACGTCGCGGTCAACCACAAGATGCAGAAACGCTAGGTGTATCGCTTGCTGAAGAGTTACTCGATAACGGCGCACGTGAGATCCTGGCGGATGTTTACAATGGAGAACCACCGGCATGAGTATCCTCGTCACCCGCCCTTCTCCCGCAGGAGAACAATTAGTGAGCCGTCTGCGCACACTGGGGCAGGTGGCATGGAGCTTTCCGTTAATTGAGTTCTCCCCTGGTCGGGAGTTACCCACACTCTTCGACCATCTTAGCACCCTGCAGGAAGGTGATTTAGTCTTCGCCTTATCGCAACATGCGGTGGAATTTGCCCACGCGCATTTACAGCAACACGCCCACACCTGGCCGATAGCGCCACGTTATTTCGCCATTGGGCGCACCACCGCGCTGGCATTACATACCGTCAGCGGAATTGACGTTCGCTATCCATTAGATCGGGAAATCAGCGAAGTCTTGCTACAATTACCTGAATTACAAACTATTGCGGGCAAGCGAGCGCTCATACTCCGTGGTAATGGCGGTCGTGAACTGCTGGGTGAAACGTTAACCGCCCGTGGTGCCGACGTCACCTTCTGCGAATGTTATCAGCGCTGTGCAAAATATTATGACGGTGCGCAAGAAGCGATGCGCTGGAAGGCGCGTGGCGTAAACACACTGGTCATCACCAGTGGCGAAATGCTGCATCAGCTCTGGTCGCTTGTCCCGGAATGGTATCGTGACAACTGGTTACTCCGCTGCCGACTGCTGGTCGTCAGCGAGCGTCTGGCGAATCTGGCCCGGGAGCTGGGCTGGCAAGATATTCTGATCGCTGAGAATGCCGACAACGATGCGCTGCTGCGCGCATTACAATAATCTCATAATGGGAAGCCATAATGACGGAACAAGAAAAATCCTCCGCCGTGGTTGAAGAAACCAGGGAGACTGTGGAAGGTAAACCACAGTCAGAAACGACTGAGAAAACAATTGAGAAAAAAAACGGCAGCAATAAAACGAGCCTGGCGCTAAGCGCCATCGCGATCGCTATTGCACTCGCAGCCGGTGTCGGCCTGTACGGACTGGTGAAGAAACAAGCCACCAATCAGTCTGTGACCAGCGATGCGCTGATCAATCAAATTAGCGCCCTGCAAAAAGCGCAGGAGACGCAAAAGACCGAGTTTGAGGGCGTCATTAAGCAGCAGGCGACCCAGCTTACCGAGGCCAATACCCGGCAGGAAGAGCTGACGAAACAGCTCGGCGAAGTGCAAGAAAAAGTCGCTACTATTTCTGGCACTGACGCAAAAACCTGGCTGCTGTCACAGGCCGATTTCCTGGTGAAAATGGCCGGGCGTAAGCTGTGGAGCGACCAGGATGTGACCACTGCCGCTGCGCTGCTGAAAAGCGCAGATGCCAGCCTGGCAGATATGAACGACCCAAGCCTGATTAGCGCGCGTCGTGCCATCACGCAAGATATTGCGAGCCTGGGAGCCGTTTCTCAGGTGGATTATGACGGCATCATCCTCAAAGTGAATCAGCTGTCAAACCAGATTGATAATCTGCGTCTGGCCGATAATAACGACGACGATTCCCCGATGGACTCCGACGGCACCGAGCTATCCAGTTCGCTGAATGAATGGCGCATCAACCTGCAAAAAAGCTGGCAGAGCTTTATGGACAGTTTCATCACCGTTCGCCGTCGCGATGAAACTGCGGTACCGCTGTTAGCGCCGAATCAAGATATCTATCTGCGCGAAAATATTCGCTCCCGACTGCTGGTCGCGGCGCAGGCCGTTCCACGCCATCAGGAAGAGACGTATAAGCAGGCACTGGATAGTGTTTCGACGTGGGTACGCGCTTACTACGATACGAGTGACGCCACCACAACGGCATTCCTTGATGACATCGACAAGCTCAGTCAGCAGAACATCACCATGGATGTGCCTGACACGCTGGAAAGCCAGCCGATTCTGGAAAAGCTCATGCAAACGCGCGTCCGTAACCTGCTGGCGCAGCCTGGCGTGGCGGCGGAACCAGATGCAGCCGCCCCTGCGCCAGCGCCTGAAAGCGCCACTCAAGGAGAGTAATCATGTTAAAAGTCTTATTACTCTTTTTATTGTTGATCGCGGGGATCGTACTGGGTCCCATGCTGGCAGGGCATCAGGGGTACGTCTTAATCCAGACTGACAATTACAACATTGAAACCAGCGTCACGGGCCTGGTGATCATCTTGATCCTCGCGCTGGTCGTGCTGTTTGTCGTGGAGTGGATCCTGCGCCGTATTTTCCGCACGGGCGCGCATACCCGTAGCTGGTTCGTTGGACGTAAACGCCGCCGCGCGCGCAAGCAAACCGAACAGGCGCTGCTGAAACTGGCAGAAGGTGACTATCAGCAGGTAGAAAAGCTGATGTCGAAAAATGCCGATCACGCCGAGCAGCCGGTGGTTAACTATTTACTGGCCGCAGAGGCCGCACAGCAACGTGGTGATGAAGCACGTGCCAATCAGCATCTTGAGCGCGCCTCGGAACTGGCATCTAACGATCAGATCCCGGTTGAGATCACCCGGGTTCGTCTGCAGCTGGCACGTAATGAAAATCACGCCGCCCGTCATGGGATTGACCGTCTGTTAGAAATTACCCCACGCCACCCGGAAGTGCTGCGTCTTGCAGAGCAGGCGTACATCCGTACCGGCGCCTGGGGATCGCTGCTCGATATCATCCCGTCTATGGCGAAAGCAGACGTTGGCGACGATGAGCATCGCGATGCGCTTCAAAGGCAGGCGTGGATTGGCCTGATGGACCAGGCGCGTGCCGATCTGGGCAGCGATGGATTGAAAGCCTGGTGGAAGAATCAAAGCCGTAAAACGCGTCAGCAAGTTCCACTGCAGGTTGCCATGGCAGAGCATCTTATCGAATGTGACGATCATGACACCGCGCAGGAGATTATTCTTGATGGACTGAAGCGTCAGTACGATGACCGCCTGGTAATGATGATTCCACGCCTCAAAACGAATAACCCGGAGCAAATGGAAAAAATGCTCCGCCAGCAAATCAAAAACGTGGGCGATCGTCCGCTGCTTTGGAGCACGCTGGGTCAGTCGCTGATGAAACACGGTGAATGGCAGGAAGCGAGTCTCGCCTTCCGCGCCGCGCTGAAACAGCGCCCTGACGCGTTTGACTATGCATGGCTTGCCGATACGCTGGATAAGCAGCACAAGCCAGAAGAGGCCGCCGCGATGCGTCGCGATGGGCTGCTGCTAACGCTACAGAACAATCCTTCTCAGTAATCACCTGCACGACCTGCTGCCCGGTGACGCGTTGCTTACCGGGCCAGCCACTCCCCTTTTTGACCATAAAAAAACGCCTGCTTAAAAAAGCAGGCGTTAAACAGGTCTGTTTGACAACATAGCGGTGCTTCACTCAACGTAATGCCCATGGTGTTTGATGAGGCCGAAGCGACATCTTTCAGTGGACGATAAGCACCTTAATTGGCTCTGCGTCATTCCCGAGTTTATGAGGCCCGAAGGCGAACATAAGAGGTGGAATGAGCATCTACACGGATATTATTGCATGTAACGTGCCAACGTTACACGTAGAACTTTTACATAACGCAACATTTTAAGATTAAACGTTTTTTTCCCGTAAAGACGCTTCCAGTGCGCAGAATTAAGCATCATGAAAGGCTCGAGTGTCGCCTGAAAGAGACAACTATAGAATGAAAATAAAAAACCAATGAAAATCAGTATATTAAGTGTCATCAAATGACGACAAAGGGAGAGTTTTATGTCTGGAAATAGCGACAGAGGAGTTGAAACGGTAGAAAACAAAAAACCCCGCCGAAGCGGGGTTCAAAATTGGTCGGCGAGAGAGGATTCGAACCTCCGACCCACTGGTCCCAAACCAGTTGCGCTACCAAGCTGCGCTACTCGCCGATATACTGCTTTTTTAACTTTTTAGTTTAATGCTTTAAGTCGTGGTGCGAGGGGGGGGACTTGAACCCCCACGTCCGTTAAGACACTAACACCTGAAGCTAGCGCGTCTACCAATTCCGCCACCGTCGCGTATCACAACTTATTTAATAATGGGGTGGCTAATGGGACTCGAACCCACGACAACTGGAATCACAATCCAGGGCTCTACCAACTGAGCTATAGCCACCACAACTTATTCTTTCACGCGGTTCTGTCTACTTAACAGACCACCGCAGCTCTAGCACCGGGTAAATGGTGCGCCCGACAGGATTCGAACCTGAGACCTCTGCCTCCGGAGGGCAGCGCTCTATCCAGCTGAGCTACGGGCGCTTAGCGCCGTTGCGGGGCTGGATATTACGGAGGTCTCGGTCTGCTGTCTAGTGCTTTTTCAAAATAAATGCGCGTTTGGTTATGCTTTGCGCACTTTGTCGCTAATTACTCCACTTTCTGGCTTTCCGCCCGGCCGCTGAGACCAAAGAGTTTGTATCCCACACTGACGGCGGCCATAAAGATCATCCCGACAAACAGCGACATGCGGGTGTCTTCGTTAAAGTACATCCCGATTAAAACGCAAACCAGGAACGCCATCGTGAGGTAGTTTGCCCAAGGGAACATAATCGAGCGGAACGGATGGCTGGCAATCGCCTCTTTGTGAGCCTGTCGGAAGCGCAGTTGGCTAATCAGTATGACAAACCACGGCACCATACCCGGCAGTACGCTTGCGCTATACACGTAGACAAACACACGCTGCGGATTGGGGATAATATAGTTCAGGCACGATCCAATCAGCAGAATAGCAATGGAAATCGCCACACCCACAACCGGCACGCCTACGCGGGAGACTTTCCCAACCACCGCCGGAAGTTGACGGTTATTAGCCAGTGCATAAAGCATGCGCCCGCAGCTATACATCCCGCTGTTACAGCCGGAAAGCGCCGCCGTCAGTACCACGAAGTTAATAATACCTGCTGCTGCGGTAATACCGATTTTGGCGAACGTCAGCACAAACGGGCTGCCGGTGGTGCCAATCTGATTCCACGGGAAAATAGTCACGATGACGAAAATCGCGCCCACATAGAAAATCAGGATGCGCCACAGCACTTTGCCCACCGCGCTACGCAGCGTAACCTGCGGGTTTTTCGCTTCACCGGCAGTAATGCCGATAAGCTCAACGCCCTGATAGGACGCGACAACGATACAGAGCGCCGTCAGGAAGCCCTTCCAGCCGCCCGCAAAGAAGCCGCCATGGTCGGTTAGATTACCAAAGCCAATCGCCTGTCCGCCGTTGCCAAAGCCAAAGAAAATCACGCCCAGGCCCACCACTATCATCACAATGATGGTGGTGACTTTAATCATGGCAAACCAGAACTCAATTTCACCGTACAGGCGCACGGCCGCGAGATTAGCGAGAGCGACTAGCCCCACCGCAATCAACGCGGGTATCCATTGCACCATGTCCGGGAACCAGAACTGAACGTAGACCCCTATTGCGGTGATTTCCGATATCCCAACAGCCATCCACATAAACCAGTATGACCACGCCGTGAGATAGCCAAAAAACGGGCTCATATAACGATGTGCATAGACAGCGAATGAACCGGCAACCGGCTCAAGGAAAAGCATTTCGCCCATCGAACGCATGATGAAGAAGACGAACAGGCCGGCAACGATATAGGCCAGCAGTACAGACGGGCCAGCCCATTTGAGCGTGCTGGCGGAGCCCATGAACAGGCCTACGCCAATCGTGCCGCCTAGCGCTATCAATTCGATATGTCGAGCTTCCAGCCCACGCTGTAGCTCCGGTTTTTTCTCTGCCATAAATCCTCGGTTGTGTTTGCTGTTGCCCGGCTTTTGCCGGTTATTTTTATGGGGTACTGAAATACGGGGAGGAATGGTTTCGTAAAATGTGCCAAATGGCAAACGATGCATTAAAAAAATGAACGTATTGCACATAAAGGCAGCGGTTTTGCAGGGGAGTTGCAGCGCGAACAGCATATCGCGCTACATTTTGATTACATTTTCCCGGTGTAGTGCCAGCCGAGGTAACGCAGGAGCTTAATCTGTCGTGTGATGCGGGTAGGCTGAGATAAGAGGCGATAGAGCCACTCTAGCCCTAAATTTTGCCACACTTTAGGTGCGCGCTTAACGTGGCCAGTAAAGACATCGTAGGTACCGCCAACCCCCATATAGAGTGCATCAGGACAAACCTGCCGGCAGTCACGCATCAGGATCTCCTGGCGCGGCGATCCCATCGCGACGGTCACAATCTTCGCCCCGCTATCGCGGACGCGTTCAAAAAGGGCCTGACGGTCTTCCGGCTTAAAATACCCATCCTGACTGCCCACAATATTAACATTCCACTGCGCACGCAGTTTCTGCTCCGTTTGTGAGAGCACGCCTGGCTTGCCACCGATAAGAAAAACTGGCGTATTTTCTGCTCCGGCTCGCGCCATTAACGCTTCCCACAGATCCGCGCCTGCCACGCGCGAAACGCGTGCCTGAGGGAATTTCTTACGTATCGAGCGCACCACACTGATGCCGTCGGCATATTTGAACTCTGCCGCCTCGATCAGGCCTTTAACTTCCGCGTTATCTTCTATCGCCAGCATCTTTTCTGCGTTGATAGCAACCAAGGTACCGGATTTGATTTTGCCATCGGCGCACAGGTAGTCCAGCGCATGCTGCATGTCGCGCCAGCCGATAAGCTTGAGGCCGCGCAGTGCATAGACTGGCGCGGAGGTATTGTCAGTCATGATTATCCTTACTCAGACTTGAGAAAGCGTCCTGATGGGCCGAGGTTCACGTTTGCGGATAAGCCCTGCGGCTTCAAATAGCCAGTACAACAGCTTCGCCAGTAACAGGCAGATGCCGAAAACCACCATAAAGAACACAACGCGTGAAACGAACGAATCCAGTCCTTCGCGTGCCAGCACGATCATATTGAAAATGGCACCGAAACAGAAACTGTGCAAAATGGCTGCCTTATAGCGATTCGTCTCTTCGTTGCCCCGCACGTATAGCCAGTCAAACCATTTGATGATAAGCCCAACCGCTACCGCACCAGGCAGAATAAACCAGACCCCACCCATGACGACCAGCGAACCGATTAACGTCGGGGAAATCGCAAGCCCCGAGTGGTTGTTGAGCACTTCCCACGTAAAGTAGTTTGCCGTATTCAGAACAACGCCAGGCCTGTCCGGCCACAGCCAGGTGGGGATGAATACGTAGAAATCACGCACAATTGGCGCCAGCCCCTGAAAATCAATTTTATCGTAGTTTTGCAGCAGCAGGGCCAGGTTTTCCCACGGTGAGAAGGTATCGCGCGTAAGGTACAAGAAGGTGTAAAAGGCTTCGTCACCCGCAACGTTAAGCCCATAGCGTTTTAGGGCCAGCCAGAACATCCCCACAATACCGAACACCCCCGCCGCGACTAACATCCACAACGAGATCCATCCGCGAATAATGCCAATAAACAGGAAGATAGCGAAGGCGATAATGATATTGGCGCGCGTACCGCCAACAATCATGTAGGTCAGCAAACCAAATGCTACGGTGCTCACCAGGAAAAAGAGCCACGCCTTGCTGTCCTGTCGCAGGAAATAGACCACCAGCATTGCCGGGATGAAGAAGTAAAAGAAACGCTTGAGCGCAACGCCTGAAACTTCCGCCGAGAAAATCTGGCTATACGACTGGAGCTTAAACAGCAGAAAGCCGTTATGCATGAAGAAGATGCCGACGCTGACCAGCGCGATAATCATCAACATCACCCATGTCAGGTGCGTCTCAACCCGATTCATCGTGAACAACGCCCGTCGCGGAGCATGATTCACCGGCCGCAAGCGCGTTTTATAGGTAACGTAGTAGACCGCGTAGAAACAGGTTGCTGACAACAAGGCCTGCATGAGGATTTCTGGCGGCGCGACACCAACGTCAAAGCGGAAGACTAAAATGCTGGTCAGTGGGAAGCCGAAGAAAAAGGTGAGCAAAAACAACAACGAGAAGAAAACGTTGAAGTTAAAACGAACGCGGCGGAATTCAAACCAGGTCAATGTCGCGATAAACAGCGAGCTGAGAAGCCAAATCACCAACAGGCCGCTAAATTGCAATTGGCTCATGCTTTTTCTCCGGAAGCAATCCGCAGCGCCTGATGCCACGGCGCGAGATAATTTGGGCTGAAAAAGTCGATGGCATTTTTATCCACCAATGCCAGCTGACGTTGAGCTTCCCGCACCACACCTTCGTTGAGATCGTCTGACGTGAACAATATGGGAATCTGCTGCTCCGCCATGTCCTGCCAGAACGGATTTTCACGATTGAGCACGCACGGAATTCCGGCCTGAATAAGCAGGCACAGCGTCCCAATCCCCTGCTGGCGGGCGAAAATGAAATAGCCAAGATCGCACTGTCGAAGCAACGTCAGATACGCTTCAAATGCGAGTTTCTCACTCAGAATCTGAAGATTTTCAGGGCTAAATAACGCTAATCCACTCTGACGAACTTCTGAAATGTAAGCGTCGTTATTTGCAGGATAGCCCATCGGGACAATAACGTTCACCGTGTCGCCAAACTGCTGATGGACAGCTTTCAACGCCGCGATATGTTCGTTGCTGCGATCGCCCGAATTACCCACCAGAATCGTCAGCTTCCCTTCACGTTGGCGATCGTTCGCCAGGGTGTTTAGCGCGGGATCCATGCGCGTCGGAAAATAAAGTAACTCTCCCCGTACGTTTGGATGCTGTTTCGCAAAGTGATTGAGATCGCCTCGCGTGGCAAACACACAGCCAACGCGCGCTTGCGCCATACGACGCAGCGGATAAAACAGTCGGAATTTCCAGCCGCGTGAGATTTCGTAAAGATCTGCGCCCCAGATATGCCAGTTAAACTGTGCGGGCTTGATAGCTCCACTCAGCAGCGCCAGCCATAGTCCGGTATTAAATTGTCCGTGAAAGAAGAAGTGCTGCTCGCGACTGGATTTCGCCATGGCAATCACCGCTTTTGCCAGCGTCGCTTTATCCGCAAAGAAGGTGATTGTTAGCGCCGGAAATTCGGCGCTCAACCCGTTATCCTGGCCCGCCACCATAAATTCGCGCGCGTCGACGCCAGTAGCAGCCAGTTCGTCGTTAAAGAACCGCAAAACGGTTTGGTTATGATGCGGGATATTCGATCCCAGCACGTGTATCAGTGCAGTCATGCGCGTCTACGCCAAAGTAAAAATACGCCGCAACAGGCAGCGAAGTAAACAATATAAGTCGCCATATAGGCTTGAGCCGCGCCCAGCGCACCGTGCGTCGGGATCAGCCAGTGCGAAAAGCCCGTCAGCAGGGCAAATTGGCTAATTTCCGCCAGAATATACAGCCGCAAAGACGCTTTAGCGATCACCAGATAACCGAAAACGTAAGCGCCCACTTTCAGCACATCCCCCACCAGCTGCCAGGCAAACAGGTCGCGCATAGCGATAAACCTGGCAGAAAACAGAAGCCAGATGGCGACATCACGTAGCAGCCAGACGGTAAAACTCGCCGCAGCAACAGCCGGAAGGACAAAGCGTAAGGAGCGGACAATCTCGCGGGTAATATCCTGCCTGGACGTCAGGCGAGATAAGGTTGGCAGCAAATAGACGCTAAAGGAAGCCGTTATAAATTGGAGGTAGGCATCCGAAATACTGCTCACACCTTGCCAGATACCCACTTCATCCCAGCTGTAATGGGCCGCTAACAGGTTTCGCATCATCACATAGGCAACGGGTATCGTGACGGAAGTAATGAGTGCCATTAGGGTAAATTTCCCTAACTGCCCCGCCAGGACTTTATCCCACTGTGGCTTTAAATAGTGAAGCGGAATGGTTCCTCTGCGCATCAGCATAAACGCAGCCGGAATGACAACCAGCGCAGGGACTAGCGCCAGGCCAAGCAGCGCACCTTCGTAACCGCCCAGGCGATAACAGAAGTAATAGGCGATAACGCCAATAATACTGCCCAGAATCAGCGCCAGCGCATTTCCGGCAGCGTCCCGGAAACCTTTCATCAGCGCCAGAAGCAGGTTGGCCCAGGCGATACCCATCTGCACCAGTGCGACCAGGCGCACCAGCCCCTGGTAATCGGTGTGGCCAAAAAGCCCCTGGCTTATCGGTGCCGCTGCCAGCAGAAAAATCACCGCCAGCAGCGTTGAAAAGCCCAATACCATAGCGGAAGAGGTTCCCACGACCGTACGGAGCTTTTCTGCATCGTCGTGATGCTGCGCGACGTATTTGGTTACGCCGTTGAAAATACCGGCTCCTGCGAGTACGCCAAGCACGGTGACCAGTTGACGAAAATTCCCCGCCTGACCTACGCCCGAAGGACCAAATGAGACTGCCAGCAGCTTAACGACCAGTAATCCGACGCCAATCTTGACGAGTGTGGACGCCGCGGTCCACACGGAGGCTTTAGCAAGAGACATATCAGCCGAAATAACTCAGAAGCGTGTTAATCACCGTGCGCTGGTTTACTGGCGCGAGGTTGTAGAACAGCGGCAGGCGAAGCAAACGCTCACTTTCTTTTGTGGTGTAGCGGTCTTCACCAATAAATTCGCCAAACGCCTCTCCGGCAGGGCTGGAGTGCAGCGGAATATAATGGAATACCGCCATAATTTCGGCTTCTTTCAGATACGCAATCAACGCATTACGATCGTCGTTATCGCGCAGCTTAAGGTAGAACATATGCGCGTTATGCACGCAGTCAACCGGAATGGTTGGTAACTCAATACGCCCGCTTTTAGCCAGCGGCTCAAGCGCATCATAATAGGTTTGCCACAACGTCAGACGCTGCTGATTAATACGATCTGCCGCCTCCAGTTGCGCCCAGAGATAGGCCGCCTGCAGGTCAGCCATCAGATAGCTGGAGCCAATATCACGCCAGGTATATTTATCAACCTGTCCACGGAAGAACTGGCTGCGGTTAGTGCCTTTTTCACGGATGATTTCCGCACGTTCAATCAGCGCACGATCGTTAATTAACGTTGCGCCGCCTTCACCACCCGCGGTGTAGTTTTTGGTTTCGTGAAAACTAAAGCAGCCGATATGACCAATGGTTCCCAGCGCACGACCTTTGTAGGTCGACATCACGCCTTGCGCGGCATCTTCCACAACAAAAAGATTATGCTTTTTGGCGATCGCCATAATGGTGTCCATTTCACACGCTACGCCAGCGTAATGAACGGGCACAATCGCGCGAGTTTTGTCGGTGATCGCCGCTTCAATTAAGGTTTCGTCGATGTTCATGGTATCCGGGCGGATATCGACAAAGATAATTTTGGCTCCACGCAAAACAAACGCATTCGACGTTGAAACAAAGGTGTAGCTCGGCATGATGACTTCATCACCAGGGCCGATATTCAGCAGCAAGGCTGCCATCTCCAGCGACGCGGTGCAGGATGGCGTGAGAAGGACTTTAGCGCTGTGAAAACGCTGCTCCATCCACTGCTGGCATCGACGGGTAAAGCCGCCGTCACCACAAAGTTTGCCGCTGCCCATCGCAGACTGCATGTAATCGAGTTCGGTTCCCACAACGGGAGGTGCGTTAAATGGAATCATCTTGTCACCTGTATAGCCAGTAGGCGGTGGCGTCTACATTGGCACCACTCGCAATATAACGTTTAAGCGCGGCGGTATTACCCATTTGGGTCGCCACCCGCAGAATTGAAAGCTGACGCTGTTGCGCCCAGTTCAATGCGGCCTGCATGAGTTTGTCGCCCATGCCACGTCCGGCCAGCAGGCCAATGCGCGCCTCGCTGTCATTGAGCTGCCGCAATGAAACAAAGGCCTGAATCGCACCATCAGGATCTCGAAAGACCAAACATTCATGATCGAACGTGCCTTTGACTGCATTTTCTACCCACTGGGCGTAAAAACGACCGCTATCTTCCATGGCGTACCACGGCGAGCGGAACCGACTCTGGGCAAAGGCCAGCGCGGCCATCTGGCGCAGGGCAGGAATATCTTGTGCTGTCGCCCTGTCGGCTTCCGTTGCGCGATGTAACCCAACGGCAATCGTTAGATCAACTTCGCCTTCAACCAACTGGAAGCCAGACTGCTGGAGCGCGTCCAGCAGATCGGCGCACCCTGCCGGAATTTTGGCCTGAAGCCGTTGCCACGGTAAGAAATCCGCCAAAGTCAGTTCTGGAGCGTTGTCACTGAAGCGAACAATCGCGGAGGAAATGCCAAAAAACTGGCTTTCCCAGGCCAGCGGTTCAAGAGAACCACGTAATGGACTCAACGCCAGACGCCCCTGGTATCAACAATGTATTGTTGACGCACAGCGTCACCGCTGACCGCTTTAAATTCTTTGTGATCCACCAGCAACACCAACACGTCTGCCGTCGCTAGCGCATCATCTAAGCTTGTCAGCTGGCAATGCCCGACCAGTTTCTTTGGCAGAACATGAATGTTGGGCTCAACTACCAGCGTTTCGCCGGTGTGCCAGGCGGCAATCATCTCGGCGATACCCATTGCCGGGCTTTCACGCAGGTCATCAATATTGGGCTTAAAAGCAAGGCCGAAGCAGGCGATTTTCAGCTCGCTTACGCGCTTACCGCTCCCGGCGAGGCAATCCGCTACCGTCGCTTTGACCTGATTCATCACCCAGTGAGGCTTGCCATCATTCACTTCACGAGCGATTCGGATCAGTCTTGCCTGATCCGGGTTTTGCGCCACGATAAACCACGGGTCAACGGCGATACAGTGGCCGCCTACACCCGGGCCGGGTTGCAAGATATTCACTCGCGGATGGCGATTCGCCAGACGGATAAGCTCCCAGACATTGATCCCCTGATCGGCGCAAATTAGCGATAACTCATTCGCGAAAGCAATATTGACATCGCGGAAGCTGTTTTCAGTGAGCTTGCACATTTCTGCGGTGCGAGAGTTCGTCACCACGCATTCGCCTTCGAGGAAAATTTGATAAAGCTCGCTGGCACGCGCGGAGCACACTGGCGTCATCCCGCCAATTACGCGGTCATTTTTAATCAGTTCAACCATGACCTGCCCGGGTAAAACGCGTTCAGGACAGTACGCAATATTGATATCAGCCAGCTCCCCCGACTGCTGCGGGAAGGTGAGATCTGGACGAGCCTCAGCCAGCCACTGCGCCATTTGCTCGGTCGCACCGACAGGAGACGTAGACTCCAGAATCACCAGCGCACCTTTTTTCAGCACCGGCGCGATGGATTTCGCAGCCGCTTCGACATAAACCATATCAGGCTCATGGTCGCCTTTGAACGGTGTGGGAACGGCGATCAGGTAGGCATCTGCCTCGACTGGCGCAATGCTGGCGGTCAGATATCCCCCTTCGACGGCGGTCTTTACCACGCTGTCGAGGTCGGGTTCTACGATGTGAATTTCACCACGGTTAATGGTATCAACCGCATGCTGGTTGATATCCACCCCGATAACCTGCTTTTGACGTGAGGCAAAGGCAGCTGCGGTCGGCAGTCCAATATAGCCAAGGCCAATGACGGAGATGGTCGTAAAACTCATAGCGATACCCGATTGTGTTTAAGTGCATGCAAAATACGGCTACAGGCCTGTCCGTCGCCATAAGGATTATGGGCACGGCTCATGGCTTGATATTCCTCTTCGTCGTGCAGCAAGCGCGTGACTTCTTCCACGATACGCTGTGAGTCGGTGCCCACCAGACGTACCGTGCCAGCTTTAATCGCTTCTGGGCGCTCGGTGGTTTCGCGCATCACCAGCACTGGCTTACCCAGCGAAGGTGCTTCTTCCTGAATACCGCCAGAATCGGTCAAAATCAGCCAGGCGTGGTTCATCAGCCAAACGAATGGCAGGTAATCCTGCGGCTCAATGAGCATGACGTTTTCAACATGGCCCAAAATGCGGTTGACCGGCTCACTAACGTTGGGATTGAGGTGTACAGGATAAACAACCTGCACATCTTTATTTTGCGCGGCGACTTCCGCCAGCGCGTGGCAGATTTGTTCAAACCCGCGACCAAAGCTTTCGCGGCGATGACCGGTGACCAGGATCATCTTTTTCCCGTTAGCGAGGAACGGATAACGCTCAGCCAGCTCTGCACGCAAAGTGTCGCTGTCCATCACGCGATCCCGCACCAAAATCAGCGCATCAATGACCGTATTGCCCGTGACAAAAATGTTGTCATCGCTAATGTTTTCGCGCAGCAGATTTTGACGTGAGTTTTCGGTAGGGGCGAAGTGATACTTCGCCAGATGGCCAGTCAAGGTACGGTTGGCCTCTTCAGGCCATGGGGACGACAAATCGCCGGTACGTAAGCCCGCTTCGACATGCCCCACGGGAATGCGCTGATAAAAGGCTGCCAGGCTAGTCGCAATCGTCGTGGTGGTATCACCGTGGACCAGGACAATGTCAGGTTTGAAAGATTCCAGAATAGGTTTCAACCCTTCCAAAATACGGCAGGTAATTTCCGTTAACCCTTGTCCCGGTTTCATAATATTAAGATCGTAATCCGGGACAATGGAAAAGAGATTTAAGACTTGATCAAGCATCTCCCGATGCTGCGCGGTAACGCAAACTTTCGCCTCAAAATAAGCGTCATTTGCCAGCGCATGAACCAGGGGCGCCATCTTGATGGCCTCCGGCCTTGTGCCAAATACGGTAAGTACTTTCACATCGATTCTCTTCGATTAAACGATGAAGGCCGCAGCCCTCATCGTTGATAGCGTTCTTAATTTGTACGACGACGCGTTAACGCTACGCCTGCGCCAACCAGCACGCCCACGATCCCCCACATAATCATCAGGAATGCGCGACGCGGACTATCGCGTTTAACGGGTTCTTCAGGCGTTCGCAAATAACGATAGGTCTGAAAACGTGGATCCAGAGTCGGACCTACGTTCAGCGTATTGAGCATGGCGCGATTCTGATCGTAATCGAGGTCAAAATCAGGGCCAACCGCCTTCAGGTTTTCAAGGCGAGCCTGCAGCATAGGACGCCCCAACAGGAACATCTCGGAGTCTGGCAACTCATCGGCTGGAACATCCGTTTCACTGCGGGAGATATTGCGCTGCTCTGCGATCTGCAACGCCTGCTCAATGTTATGAACGCGGCGAGAATAAATCGCTTTAGCCACTTCTTCCTGGCGTTTAACCTGCGCCTTCATCTGAATGGTACGTGCCGCCCATGCGCCTTTTAGTTCGTCATTCTGATGACTGGCCGCGCGCTGGCTGGCAAAGGCGACGTATTGACGCAACAGGTTATTCGCATCAGGTGCCGTCTCTGCAATCAGCTTGACGCTGTCATTGACGTTACGCAGCACATCACCCGGTATAAACTGGATGTTATTGATCAGGTCATCAAGCAGCGCTGCGTCAGCTTTGCTATTACCCACCATACGTTGTTTGTAATAATCCGTCTGCGACCAGAAGTCACGGCGCGTATCCCATGAGGCCAGTTGCATAATGAATTCTTTATAAGATTCATCCATCACTGAAGGCTGATCGGCGGAGGCAAGATTGGCCTTGATGTCGAGGTTACGCAGGAATTGCTGCTGGGAATAAAATCCTCCCAGCATATTCACCGTTGGCCTGTCAGTGATCGCCGTTGCGCTCCACTCTTGTTTTGCAAAAAAGGTATACGCCAGCGCAAACAGCGCGAATCCCAGCGCGATTCCTGCGATCCACAGCTTGCCCGCCCACAGCACGCGAAACAAACCACGAATATCCAGCTCATTCTCAGTTACCACTGATTTCGCTCCTGCCACCGGTTGAGTCATCACAATCCCAGTTTATTTAGTTAAAGTTGGATTATTGCCACTATTACGACGCATCCTGCGCTTCAGACGTTTAATGAAACGCGCAACCTTCCATGCGCGCTTTATGCAGTAGCCATACAGGAAAAATGCTAGCAAGAATAATACCAACATTACCCACTCAGGAATAAAATGAGCATACTCCGCTGCCACACCAATAGCGGCCAGAATAGCAGCCGCCAGCGTAATCAGCACGAATGCCTGACGCGATGTGAAGCCGGCACGCATAATCAGATGATGAATATGCTGACGGTCTGCAGAAAAAGGACTCATCCCTTTACGCAGTCGACGGTACATAATGGCGACCATATCCATTAGTGGAATAGCGATAATCCACAGCGCCGTTACCGGGCTTATAGGGTGCGTTTTCCCCTGCGTCGTTTCTAATAAAATCCAGATTATGGTAAACCCGATAAACGTACTTCCTGCATCGCCCATAAAGACTTTATAGCGACGACCCAGCACGCCAAGGTTAAGAAGGATATAAGGCAGGATCGCCGCAATCATCGCAAAGCACCACATCGCGAGACTGTATTGCCCGTCAAACCACAAAATAATACCGATTGCTGCAAAGGAGACACTTGAAAGTCCACCCAGCAGGCCATCGATACCATCTACCATATTGAAGGCATTGATTGCCACCCAAACGGCGAAAAGCGTCAGAAAATAGCCAAACGGCCCCAGCAGCATTTCCCATGAGCCAAATATATAGCCGAGACTGCTTAAATGGAGCTTCGCAACGACCATCATAATGATAGCAACAGCGGCCTGAACAAAAGCTCGGATTTTGACGCTGATGTCAAAACGATCGTCAAGCGCTCCCACGATGACCAGGACACTGGCGCAGGATATATACAGTTTAGCGTGGGGAATGTAGTAATCCGCGATGGCGAAAGTAAAACAGATACCTGCAAAAACGGAGATGCCACCCACCAGCGGGATCAGGCCCTGATGACGTTTACGGAAGTTGGGCTTATCCACTAACCCCAGATATTTTGCCACCTTACGTGCAAAAAACAAAAAGCAGGTGGTAAAAAGAAAAATACTGGTTAGCTCAGTAAACGTAGCAAGTAGGTTCACAATGGATGCTCTCAACAAATGTTAGTTCCAGAAGTATAACCATGAAAGCGCAGCCTCAGAAGGCAAAAGCAAGTCTCTTGCACCCTCATTTGTTTATTATTCAATCTATTATTTTTTTAACTGTACGAATAATCCTATATTCGGACTAACCAGTCAAAAAGGGGAGTCTGTGGTTATAGCCTATAGCCCATAAAAAGAAAACGCCACGTAAAAACGTGGCGTTTGCTGGGTTTATTTGGTTTACGAGCGTTTCATCATGTCGAAGAAATCGTCGTTTGTTTTGGTCATCGCCAGCTTGTTAATGAGGAATTCCATTGCGTCGATTTCGCCCATTGGGTGAATGATCTTACGCAGGATCCACATTTTCTGCAGCTCTTCCTGGGTGGTGAGCAGCTCTTCTTTACGCGTACCGGAACGGTTGTAGTCAATTGCCGGGAAGACGCGCTTCTCTGCAATTTTACGTGCCAGATGCAGTTCCATGTTGCCGGTACCTTTAAACTCTTCATAGATAACTTCATCCATTTTAGAGCCGGTATCGACCAGAGCAGTTGCGATAATGGTCAGGCTTCCGCCCTCTTCCACGTTACGCGCCGCGCCGAAGAAACGCTTCGGACGATGCAATGCGTTCGCATCCACACCACCAGTCAGTACTTTACCGGAAGCCGGAACCACGGTGTTGTACGCACGCGCCAGACGAGTAATGGAGTCGAGCAGAATGATAACGTCTTTCTTGTGCTCAACCAGACGCTTCGCTTTCTCGATAACCATTTCCGCGACCTGAACGTGGCGAGAAGCTGGCTCATCAAAGGTAGAAGCAATAACTTCACCTTTAACCAGACGCTGCATCTCTGTCACTTCTTCAGGTCGTTCGTCGATCAGCAGAACCATCAGTACGCAATCTGGATGGTTGTAAGCAATGCTCTGCGCGATATTCTGCAGCAGCATAGTCTTACCCGCTTTCGGCGGTGCCACGATCAGTCCACGCTGACCACGACCAATTGGAGAAGCCAGATCCAGAACGCGAGCCGTCAGGTCTTCGGTTGAACCGTTACCACGCTCCATACGCAGACGAGAGTTTGCGTGCAGCGGCGTTAAGTTTTCAAACAGGATCTTATTACGCGAGTTTTCAGGCTTGTCGTAGTTAACTTCGTTAACTTTCAACAGCGCAAAGTAGCGTTCACCCTCTTTAGGAGGACGAATCTTACCTGAAATGGTGTCACCAGTACGAAGGTTGAAACGGCGGATTTGGCTAGGGGATACGTAGATGTCATCAGGACCGGCGAGGTAGGAGCTGTCTCCAGAACGGAGGAAACCAAATCCGTCTTGCAATATCTCCAGTACACCGTCGCCAAAGATATCTTCGCCACTCTTTGCGTGCTGCTTCAGGATGGCAAAAATGATGTCCTGCTTGCGCATACGGGCTTGGTTTTCAAGGCCCATGTTTTCGCCGAGAGTAATCAGCTCAGAAACCGGCGTATTCTTTAATTCGGTAAGATTCATAATGGTGTGGGTTCTTAAACTCGGGGTAAATCTCGAACTTAATTTGTGAATGGTATGGAAGGGTCATCCATGCCTGTTTGCGGCCATCAACTCATGTCTGTTCGCTGTCTGGTTACAGGGAAAGAACGCAGATCTGAAACGACAAGACGGATTGAGTGACAAGCCCGGAATCTAGCATCTTCACGCAATGTTTTATGTCAACAACGGGAAGCATCGGGTAAAACAAGAACGACAAGGTATGTTTAAATCGAAGTCATAAGTAACTTAGCACGACTAAAGCCGGGCGTCCAGAGATCCGCATCATTTCGGAATTCCAGACGCCACAAGCCGAGAAACCTTACGCCAGATTAGCGTCTAGGAACTCTTTCAGCTGACCTTTGGACAAGGCGCCCACTTTGGTTGCAGCGACTTCGCCGTTTTTAAACAACAGCAGGGTTGGGATACCGCGAATGCCGTACTTAGGCGCGGTGCCCGGGTTCTGGTCGATGTTCAGCTTGGCAACGGTCAGTTTGCCCTGATATTCGTCAGCGATTTCATCCAGAATCGGAGCGATCATTTTGCAAGGACCACACCATTCAGCCCAGAAATCGACGAGTGTCAGCCCGTCAGCTTTAAGTACGTCCGTGTCAAAACTGTCGTCAGTCAGGTGAATAATTTTATCGCTCATATATAACTCCACAGGAATAAGCCTGGCGTGTTGGTGTAGGATTAATCAACGACGTGTTGATGTAGCATTAACCAACTAAAGGTTGACTTTATTTCACCGGATACGCTTTCGTAAAGCAATAGTAAGCTGATATTCTACCACACTATGAGCAAAACACATTTAACAGAACAGAAGTTTTCCGACTTCGCCCTGCACGCAAAAGTGATTGAAGCCCTTGAAAATAAAGGTTTTCATCACTGCACGCCCATTCAAGCCCTCGCACTGCCGCTTACGCTGGCAGGTCGCGATGTTGCAGGGCAGGCGCAAACCGGTACTGGCAAAACGATGGCGTTTTTGACGTCAACGTTTCATTATTTACTGACTCATCCAGCAATTGATGACCGAAAAGTTAACCAACCGCGTGCGCTGATCATGGCCCCAACGCGAGAACTTGCGGTACAAATCCATGCTGACGCTGAACCTCTGGCACAGACTACTGGCCTTAAGTTGGGTCTTGCCTATGGTGGCGATGGCTACGATAAGCAGCTGAAAGTGCTGGAAAGCGGTGTTGATATTCTTATCGGCACCACAGGCCGTCTTATCGACTACGCCAAACAAAACCACATCAACCTTGGCGCAATCCAGGTTGTGGTACTCGACGAAGCCGATCGTATGTACGATTTGGGCTTCATTAAAGATATTCGCTGGTTGTTCCGCCGTATGCCGCCTACGCCGCAGCGTCTGAACATGCTGTTCTCCGCAACCCTTTCCTACCGCGTTCGCGAACTGGCGTTCGAGCAAATGAATAACGCCGAATACGTTGAAGTCGAGCCGGAACAGAAAACGGGTCACCGCATTCAGGAAGAACTTTTCTACCCATCAAACGAAGAGAAGATGCGTCTTCTGCAGACATTGATCGAAGAAGAGTGGCCAGATCGCGCGATTATCTTCGCCAACACCAAGCACCGCTGCGAAGACATCTGGGGCCATCTGGCTGCGGATGGACATCGCGTTGGCTTGCTGACGGGCGATGTCGCGCAGAAAAAACGTCTGCGTATCCTTGAAGAATTTACCCGTGGCGATTTGGATATTCTGGTTGCTACCGATGTTGCTGCACGTGGCCTACACATTCCGGCCGTGACGCACGTCTTCAACTATGACCTCCCGGACGATTGCGAAGATTACGTACACCGCATAGGTCGTACCGGTCGCGCAGGTGCCAGCGGTCACTCAATCAGCCTGGCGTGTGAAGAGTATGCTTTGAATCTTACAGCCATTGAGACATACATCGGTCACTCGATTCCGCAGAGTAAATACAATCCGGAAGCGTTGTTGAGCGAATTGCCACCAGCGAAGCGTTTGACTCGCGCCCGTTCTGGCAATGGCCCGCGTCGTACCGGCGCGCCTCGCAATCGTCGCCGTTCAGGTTAAAAAGAATGAAGACCGGTTCCTCGCTCTATGCAGCTATTGATTTAGGTTCGAATAGTTTTCATATGCTGGTGGTACGCGAGGTGGCCGGGAGCATTCAAACCCTGACCCGTATCAAGCGCAAGGTCCGTCTCGCGGCGGGCCTTAGTCAGGAAAATCACCTTTCCCCTGAAGCCATGGAACGCGGCTGGCAATGTCTGCGTCTCTTTGCTGAACGTCTGCAAGATATCCCGCACGCGCAAATTCGCGTTGTCGCGACCGCCACGCTACGTCTGGCGGTTAACGCCGTTGATTTTATTGCGAAAGCGCAGGAGATTCTTGGCTGTCCGGTGCAGGTGATTAGCGGCGAAGAAGAAGCGCGTTTAATCTATCAGGGCGTTGCCCACACGACGGGTGGTGACGATCGTCGTCTGGTCGTGGACATCGGTGGAGCCAGTACTGAGCTGGTCACCGGTACCGGCGCGCAGGCTACGTCGTTGTTTAGCCTTTCCATGGGCTGTGTGACCTGGCTTGAGCGCTATTTTACCGATCGCAATTTCGGCCAGGAGAACTTTGACGAAGCGGAAAAAGCCGCCCGCGAAGTCCTGCGCCCCGTGATGGACGAACTGCGCTATCACGGCTGGAAAGTGTGTGTCGGGGCTTCGGGTACCGTTCAGGCGCTACAAGAAATCATGATGGCGCAAGGAATGGACGAGCGGATTACGCTGGCCAAACTTCAGCAGCTCAAGCAACGCGCCATTCAATGCGGCCGTCTTGAAGAGCTTGAAATCGAAGGATTAACGCTAGAACGTGCTTTGGTCTTCCCAAGCGGACTGGCGATCCTGATCGCTATATTTACGGAACTTAATATTCACTGCATGACGCTGGCTGGCGGTGCGCTCCGCGAAGGTCTGGTCTACGGTATGCTGCATTTGTCGGTTGAACAAGATGTGCGTAGCCGTACGATTCGTAACGTACAACGTCGATTTATGGTGGATATCGAACAGGCTCAACGCGTTGGACAACTGGCATCACACTTTGCCGATCAGCTCAGCGGCCACTGGGATATCGAGCCATTAAGTCGCGATTTGCTGATAAGTGCCTGTGCGTTGCATGAAGTGGGTTTGAGTATCGATTTTAAACAGGCTCCTGGTCACGCCGCATACCTGGTTCGTCATCTCGATCTTCCGGGGTTTACACCAGCGCAGAAAAAGCTTCTGGCCACCTTGTTATTGAATCAGACAAACAACGTTGATCTTTCTTCTTTGCATCAACAAAATGCCGTACCGCCGCGCGTTGCCGAACATCTTTGTCGACTTCTGCGTCTGGCCATTTTATTCGCCAGCCGCCGTCGTGATGATTTGCTGCCGACCATGACGCTCGAAGTTGAGGGTGAAAATCTGGCGCTCACATTGCCCGAAAACTGGCTGAGCCATCACCCACTTGGGGCTGAACTTATCGATCAGGAATGCCAGTGGCAAAGCTATGTCCACTGGTCACTCGTGGTGAGATAACGTCACGTTTATTTCTCTTTGGCTTTTGCCAGCATCGCGCGGATATTTGCCACGTTAGCCTGCCCTTTGTGCATCCTTTCTTCTGCCGTAATCACTTTTCGTTCTTGTTCCCACATCAAATCGTCCTGCGGTAGCTCAAGCAGGAAACGGCTCGGCTCAGGACGCACCAGTTCACCGTACTGACGACGTTCTTTGCACATCGTGAAGGTCAGTTCTTTCTGCGCGCGCGTAATGCCGACGTAGGCCAGACGACGCTCTTCCTCAACGTTATCTTCGTCGATACTACTCTGGTGTGGCAACAAACCCTCTTCCATTCCGACTAAATAAACATAAGGAAATTCAAGCCCTTTAGAAGCATGAAGCGTCATCAATTGAACCTGGTCAGCCTCTTCTTCACTTTCGCCACGTTCCATCATGTCGCGTAAGGTAAACCGGGTTACCACCTGAGTCAGCGTCATGGGTTCATCAATTTCCGACCCTTCCAGCATTTCCGTCATCCAGGTGAAAAGCTGGTTGACGTTTTTCATCCGCATTTCAGCCGCTTTTGGGCTGGCGGACGTTTCGTAAAGCCAGGATTCGTAGTTGATGCCGTGAATTAAATCACGCACCGCTGAAATAGGCTCGCGCTCCGCAAGACGCTGAACGTCACCCAACCACTGCGTGAAGCGTGTTAACGACTCATATCCACGCCCGGCCAGCGTCTGGCTAAGTCCCATATCGAAGCTGGCGGTAAACATGCTTTTGTTGCGAGTCATCGCCCATTCGCCCAGCTTTTGCAGGGTCGCTGGCCCAATCTCACGCTTAGGCGTATTCACGATACGTAAAAAAGCACTGTCGTCGTCTGGGTTAGTCAGCACACGCAGATAAGCGAGGAGATCTTTTATTTCCGGTCGCGAGAAGAACGATGTACCGCCAGAAATTTTGTACGGAATGCGGTTTTGCATCAGCATCTTTTCGAAGACGCGCGACTGGTGGTTGCCGCGATACAAAATCGCATAATCCTTATACTGCGTTTTATTGACGAAGTGATGGGCAATCAACTCACCCGCAACGCGCTCGGCTTCATGCTCCTCACTGTTTGCGTTCAGCACTTTCAGTTCGGTACCGTAACTTAGCTCGGAGAAAAGGCGCTTTTCGAAGACATGCGGGTTATTGGCGATCAAAATATTCGCCGCCTTCAGAATACGTCCGGAGGAACGGTAGTTCTGCTCCAGCTTAACCACCTGCAATGCCGGGAAATCTTGACTCAGCAAGACCAGGTTTTGCGGACGTGCGCCACGCCAGGAGTAAATTGACTGGTCATCATCGCCCACCACGGTAAAGCGCGCCCGCTGACCCACCAGCAGTTTAACCAGTTCATATTGGCTGGTGTTGGTATCTTGATATTCATCCACCAGCAGATAGCGGATCTTATTTTGCCAGCGCTCGCGTACCTCTTCGTTACGCTGTAAAAGCAGCGTCGGCAACAGGATCAGATCGTCAAAGTCGAGCACATTACAGGCTTTAAGATGGTCATCGTATAGGCTGTAGCAATGCGCGAAGATCCGATCGCGTTCGCCTTTTGCGCTCGCCGCCGCCTGTGCAGGCGTCATCAGATCGTTTTTCCAGTTTGAGATCGTTGAGATCAACTGCTGGAGTATCAATTTGTCATCTTCGATCCGCCCCTCGGTCAGCTCTTTAAGTAAAGCAACCTGATCGGTATCGTCGAACAACGAAAAGTTCGATTTCATCCCTAACGCAGCGTATTCGCGCTTGATGATATCCAGACCCAGCGTATGGAAGGTCGAAATCATCAGGCCACGCGCCTCTTTGCGGCCCATCGTTTGCCCGACACGTTCTTTCATTTCGCGTGCCGCTTTGTTGGTAAAGGTCACCGCCGCGATTTGACGTGCCTGATAGCCGCAGCCGCGAATCAGGTGAGCAATCTTATTGGTGATCACGCGGGTTTTGCCGGATCCAGCACCCGCCAGCACCAGGCAAGGTCCGGTGACGAATTCGACGGCTTGTTGTTGTCCGGGGTTTAAACGCATAAGAAGGTCACTCAATGAAAGTCGGGAGAGGAGTAAAACGCGTGATAGTATAGCGAGCCTAATCCATACCACTCAAGGCACGATCATGGCTAAAACCGCGGCAGCACTGCATATCCTTGTTAAAGAAGAGAAACTGGCTTTAGATCTTCTGGAACAAATCAAAAATGGCGCAGACTTTGAAAAGTTAGCGAAGAAACACTCGACCTGTCCATCAGGTAAAAAAGGCGGTCACCTGGGTGAATTCCGTCAGGGCCAGATGGTGCCGGCGTTCGACAAAGTGGTGTTCTCCTGCCCGGTGCTGGAACCAACCGGTCCACTGCACACCCAGTTCGGTTACCACATCATTAAAGTGCTTTACAGGAATTAATAAAAAGCCCAGTGAGCTTACGCTCACTGGGCTTTTTTGATAGTGGAAAGCGATTCCTCTATGCATTCCGAATTGCAGGAATCAGCCTGCGACGGCAATACGCTTCATATCTTTCATATAGCCACGCAGTTTGTGACCCACGCTTTCAATCGCATGGCTGCGAATCGCTTCGTTTGCATCACGCAACTGAGCGTTATCTACAGCGCCTTCGGCAACGGCTTTACCCAGATCGCCTGCTTGCAGCGTGGTCATGAATTCTTTCAGCAGCGGAACACACGCGTAAGAGAACAGGTAGTTACCGTATTCAGCGGTATCGGAGATAACCACGTTCATTTCATACAGACGCTTACGCGCGATGGTGTTCGCAATAAGCGGCAGCTCGTGCAGTGATTCGTAGTAAGCAGACTCTTCGATGATACCGGAATCAACCATGGTTTCGAACGCCAGCTCAACGCCCGCTTTTACCATTGCGATCATCAGCACGCCTTTGTCGAAGTACTCTTGCTCGCTGATTTTACCATCGAACTGCGAAGCGGTTTCGAACGCAGTTTTGCCGGTCTCTTCACGCCAGGTCAGCAGATTTTTGTCGTCGTTCGCCCAGTCCGCCATCATGCCGGAAGAGAATTCACCGGAGATGATATCGTCCATGTGTTTCTGGAACAGCGGTGCCATGATCGCTTTCAGCTGTTCTGACAGTGCATAAGCGCGCAGTTTAGCCGGGTTGGACAGACGATCCATCATCAGCGTAATGCCGCCCTGCTTCAGCGCTTCGGTGATGGTTTCCCAGCCGAACTGAATCAGTTTTTCTGCGTAAGCCGGGTCGGTACCTTCTTCTACCAGCTTGTCGAAGCACAGCAAAGAGCCAGCCTGCAGCATGCCGCAGAGGATGGTCTGCTCACCCATCAGGTCAGATTTTACTTCTGCCACGAAGGACGATTCCAGAACACCTGCACGGTGACCACCGGTAGCCGCAGCCCAGGCTTTGGCGATTGCCATGCCTTCGCCTTTTGGATCGTTTTCCGGGTGAACGGCGATCAGAGTCGGCACGCCAAACCCGCGTTTGTACTCTTCACGTACTTCGGTGCCCGGACATTTCGGTGCCACCATCACCACGGTGATGTCTTTACGAATCTGCTCACCCACTTCAACAATGTTGAAACCGTGAGAGTAACCCAGCGCAGCGCCGTCTTTCATCATTGGCTGAACAGCACGCACCACGTCGGAGTGCTGTTTGTCTGGCGTCAGGTTAACCACCAGATCGGCCTGCGGGATCAGCTCTTCATAGGTGCCTACTTTGAAGCCGTTTTCAGTCGCTTTACGCCAGGAAGCACGCTTCTCAGCAATGGCTTCTTTACGCAGGGCGTAGGAGATATCCAGACCGGAGTCACGCATGTTCAGGCCCTGGTTCAGACCCTGCGCGCCACAGCCGACGATGACCACTTTTTTACCCTGAAGGTAGCTCGCGCCATCGGCAAATTCGTCGCGACCCATAAAGCGGCATTTGCCCAGTTGCGCCAGCTGCTGACGCAGATTCAGTGTATTGAAGTAGTTAGCCATGGTGGAACCTCGTGATGTTGTGTTGTGGTGCTTATTATTCGGTGTACTTCGCTTATGCGAGAATGAACTTACTATATGACAGGAAATACATTGCGGAAATTGATATATTCACAACGTAACGTTGCAATTTATGCAACGTAAAAATGCGGAGTGCAGTCTGTGGATTTACGCGATCTGAAAATGTTTTTGCATCTGGCGGAAAGCCGTCACTTTGGCCGCAGTGCGCGGGCGATGCACGTCAGTCCTTCCACACTGTCCCGCCAAATTCAGCGTCTGGAAGAGGATCTCGGCCAGGCGTTGTTTGTGCGCGATAATCGCACCGTCACGCTGACGGAAGCTGGTGACGAATTACGTACCTTTGCTCAGCAAACGTTATTGCAGTATCAGCGATTACGCCACACCATCGATCAGCAAGGCCCTTCTCTCTCGGGTGAGCTGCATATTTTTTGCTCCGTTACGGCGGCATACAGCCACCTCCCCCCCATTCTCGACCGCTTCCGCGCTGAACATCCCTCGGTGGAAATCAAGCTCACTACCGGTGATGCCGCAGATGCAATGGAAAAAGTGGTAACGGGCGAAGCGGATTTAGCGATTGCGGGTAAGCCGGAAACATTGCCCGGCGCGGTCGCTTTTTCAATGCTGGAAAATCTGGCAGTGGTGTTGATTGCACCGGCCCTTCCCTGTCCAGTGCGTAATCAGGTCTCAGTGGATTCCCCCGATTGGTCAACGGTGCCCTTTATCATGGCCGATCAAGGACCGGTGCGACGCCGCATCGAACTCTGGTTCCGCCGTCAGAAAATCAGCAACCCGTCGATTTACGCAACGGTAGGCGGGCACGAGGCTATGGTATCCATGGTCGCCTTAGGCTGTGGCGTGGCATTGCTGCCGGAAGTGGTACTGGAAAATAGTCCGGAGCCGGTGCGCAATCGCGTGATGATTTTAGAGCGCAGTGATGAGAAAACACCGTTTGAGCTTGGCGTTTGCGCACAAAAAAAGCGGCTGCATGAGCCGCTTATTGATGCTTTCTGGCAGATTTTGCCAAACCACTAACCGGCCAGGAAGAACCTGAATGCCGGATTATGGGTTTCGTCATGGCAGTCGTAGCCCAGCTCGTTCAGCCGCGTTTCGAAATCGGGCTCGTGCTCGCCCAACTCAAATCCCGCTAGCACGCGTCCAAAATCGGTGCCGTGGCTGCGATAATGGAACAGAGAAATGTTCCAGTGTGTACCCAGCGTATGCAGGAACTTCAGCAGTGCGCCCGGTGATTCCGGGAACTCAAAGCTAAACAGACGTTCCTGTAATGGCTTAGATGGGCGTCCACCGACCATATAACGCACGTGTAGTTTCGCCATTTCGTCGTCGGAAAGATCCACCACGCTGTAGCCACCGTCGTGCAATAGGCTGAGGATCTCTTTACGCTCCTCCAGACCACGGCTCAGGCGCACGCCAACAAAAATGCAGGCGTCTTTGGCATCGGCAAATCGATAGTTAAACTCGGTAACCGAACGCCCGCCAAGCAGCTGGCAGAACTTAAGGAAACTACCTTTCTCTTCCGGGATCGTGACGGCCAGTAGCGCTTCGCGTTGTTCGCCCAGTTCGCAACGTTCGGAAACGTAACGCAGACCATGGAAGTTAACGTTAGCGCCAGACAGCACGTGCGCCAGACGTTCACCGCGAATGTTGTGCTGCGCGATGTACTTTTTCATCCCCGCCAGTGCCAGCGCCCCGGACGGTTCTGCCACCGCACGAACGTCCTCGAACAGATCTTTCATGGCCGCGCAGATAGCATCGCTGTCGACGGTGATGATGTCGTCGAGATATTCCTGACACACGCGGAAGGTCTCATCACCAATGCGTTTCACCGCCACGCCTTCGGCAAACAGGCCAACCCGCGCAAGATCCACCGGATGACCCGCATCCAGCGCTGCTTTCAGGCAGGCGGAATCTTCTGCTTCGACGGCAATCACTTTGATTTGCGGCATCAGCTGTTTGATAAGTACCGCTACGCCCGCCGCCAGACCGCCACCGCCCACCGGTACAAATACGCGATCGAGATGTGCATCCTGCTGTAATAGCTCCAGCGCCAGCGTGCCCTGTCCGGCAATCACCATGGGGTGATCGAACGGAGGAACCCAGGTAAAGCCCTGCTGCTGAGAGAGCTCAATGGCTTTTGATTTGGCTTCATCAAAGTTTGCGCCGTGTAACAGCACTTCGCCGCCAAAACCACGCACCGCGTCAACTTTGATATCAGCAGTGGCCACCGGCATTACGATGAGCGCTTTCAGGCCCAGACGCGCGGCAGAAAACGCAACGCCCTGCGCATGGTTGCCAGCGGAAGCCGTAATCACACCACGCGCCTTTTGCTCTTCGGTCAGCCCAGCCATCATCGCGTAAGCTCCGCGCAGCTTGAAGCTATGCACAGGCTGTCGGTCTTCGCGCTTCACCAGAATCACGTTATTAAGACGTGACGAGAGCTTGTCCATCTTTTGCAGCGGCGTGACCTGCACCGCTTCATAGACCGGTGCACGCAGCACCGCTCTGAGGTATTCCGCCCCGTCAGGGGCGGCGGATAGAGGTTGCGATTCGGCCATCATTAACCCCCCAGTTTAGATTTATCGCGCACAGCACCTTTGTCCGCACTGGTGGCAAGCGTTGCATAGGCACGCAGGGCGTAGGAAACCTCGCGCTGACGGTCTTTCGGCGTCCACGCTTTATCTCCACGAGCGTCCTGTGCTTCACGACGTGCGGCAATGTCTTGACTGCTCAACTGAAGCTGAATGCCACGGTTGGGAATATCGATTTCAATCAGATCGCCGTCTTCGATAATGGCAATGTTACCGCCGCTCGCGGCTTCTGGAGAGACGTGGCCGATAGAAAGCCCGGAGGTACCACCGGAGAAACGACCGTCGGTGATGAGCGCGCAGGCTTTGCCAAGACCCATCGACTTCAGGAAGGTGGTTGGGTAAAGCATTTCCTGCATACCCGGCCCGCCTTTCGGCCCTTCGTAGCGAATCACAACCACATCGCCCGCCACGACTTTACCGCCCAGGATCGCTTCAACCGCGTCGTCCTGGCTTTCGTACACTTTTGCCGGGCCGGTGAATTTCAAGATGCTGTCATCCACGCCTGCGGTTTTCACGATACAGCCGTTTTCCGCGAAGTTACCGTACAGAACGGCCAGACCGCCCTCCTGGCTATAGGCGTTCTCCAGAGAACGAATACAACCGTTAGCGCGATCGTCGTCCAGCGTATCCCAGCGACAATTTTGCGAGAAAGCCTTGGTGGTACGGATCCCTGCGGGGCCTGCGCGGAACATGTCTTTCACGGCCTGGTCTTTCGTCAGCATCACGTCGTACTGCTCAAGCGACTCCGGCAGCGTCAGGCCAAGAATGTTTTTCACCTCACGGTTCAACAGGCTGGCGCGATCGAGTTCGCCCAGAATCCCAAGAACGCCACCGGCACGGTGAACATCTTCCATATGATATTTTGGCGTGCTCGGCGCAACCTTGCACAGCTGTGGCACCTTGCGTGAAAGCTTATCGATATCGCTCATGGTGAAATCGATTTCGGCTTCCTGCGCGGCGGCCAGCAGGTGCAGAACGGTGTTGGTAGAACCGCCCATGGCGATATCAAGCGTCATGGCGTTTTCGAATGCGGCTTTGTTGGCAATGTTGCGCGGCAGCGCGCTGGCATCGTCTTGCTCGTAATAACGTTTGGTCAATTCAACGATGCGCGTCCCGGCATTGAGGAACAACTGTTCACGATCGGCGTGGGTCGCCAGCAGTGAGCCATTGCCCGGCTGAGAAAGACCCAGTGCTTCGGTCAGACAGTTCATGGAGTTCGCGGTGAACATGCCTGAGCAGGAACCGCAGGTCGGACACGCGGAACGTTCCACCTGGTCGCTCTGCTCATCGGAGACTTTCGGATCCGCACCTTGAATCATCGCATCGACCAGGTCGAGCTTGATTATCTGATCCGACAGCTTCGTTTTACCCGCTTCCATCGGACCGCCAGAAACAAAGATCACCGGAATGTTTAAACGCAGGGATGCCATCAGCATCCCTGGGGTGATTTTGTCGCAGTTGGAGATGCAGACCATCGCATCGGCGCAGTGGGCGTTAACCATGTATTCCACGGAATCGGCGATCAGCTCGCGCGACGGCAGTGAATAAAGCATACCGCCGTGACCCATCGCGATGCCGTCATCCACGGCAATGGTATTGAACTCTTTTGCCACGCCGCCTGACGCTTCGATTTGCTCAGCGACCAGCTTACCCAGATCGCGCAAATGGACGTGGCCCGGTACGAACTGGGTAAAGGAGTTAACCACGGCGATAATCGGCTTGCCGAAATCGTCGTCGGTCATCCCGGTTGCGCGCCACAGTGCGCGGGCTCCGGCCATGTTACGACCGTGGGTGGTGGTGGCTGAACGATACTTAGGCATGCTTAATTAACTCCCGTCTATCTCATCGGTGGGACGGTGCGTGCCGTCCCAAAATTATGCTTATGAATTCACTTGATCCAACCAGCCCCATTTATCTTCCGTTTCACCGGTGAAGAGGCCAAAGAATGCTTGCTGAATACGTTTGGTGACCGGGCCACAGCGACCTTCGCCTACCTGGATGCCGTCAACGCTGCGAACCGGGGTGATTTCTGCCGCGGTGCCAGACATAAAGACTTCATCGGCCAGATACAGCGATTCACGGGACAGAACCTGTTCACGGACTTCGATATCCATATCTTTCGCCAGCTTGATGATGGCGTCGCGGGTAATTCCCGGCAGTGCAGACGACGTGAACGGTGGAGTGAACAGGATGCCGTCTTTCACTTCAAACAGGTTTTCACCTGCGCCTTCAGAGATGTAGCCGTTAACGTCCAGCGCGATACCTTCCTGATAGCCGTGGCGGCGTGCTTCGCTACCCACCAACAGAGAAGATAGGTAGTTTCCGCCTGCTTTTGCAGCGGTAGGGATTGTGTTTGGTGCCACGCGATTCCAGGAAGAAACCATTGCGTCGATCCCCTGATCCAGCGCATCTGCACCCAGATAGGCGCCCCACGGGAACGCGGCAATGATGACGTCAGTGGTGTACCCGTCTGGCGGGTTAACGCCCATTCCAACATCACCGACAAAGACCAGCGGACGAATATAGGCGCTCGTCAGATTATTTTTACGAATAACGGCGCGGCAGGCTTCCATCAGTTCATCAACGCTCTGCGAGACGGGAAAACGGTAGATTTTGGCTGAGTCACGCAGACGCTGCATGTGTTCACGATGACGGAACACCACGGGTCCTTTATGAGAATCGTAGCAACGGATACCTTCAAAGACGGAAGTACCGTAGTGCAGGGCGTGGGACATCACATGGATCTTCGCATCTTCCCAACGAACCATCTCACCGTTGAACCAAATGTAATCAGCTTTCTTCGTCGTCATTTTTATTCCTGTCACGCTTAAGCGCGGATTTGTTGTGATGTCGTTTTGCTCTGGCAGATGGCAACGTGCGCCACATCAACCAGCTTACTTAACTGACTAAACAGTAAGTCGACCGACCGTGGGCTGGCAACGGTCAATTCGATATTTATGTTTTGGGCATCGGTGGCGGTTTCCATATTCATGGCGCAAATTTGAAAACCACGGTGGCGCACAACGCGTAACACACGTTCTAAGGTTTCCGGATTGAAGCGGGCCTGTACGGCGACTTGATGTTGCATCATGATAATT
>JALCNW010000022.1 GCA_022649305.1 Enterobacter sp. | reverse complement strand
GCTGGCCAACGCCCGCAAGCTCGAAGACAAAGGGTTCCGCTACTCTTACGACATGCTGGGCGAAGCTGCGCTCACCGCCGCCGATGCGCAAGCCTATATGGTCTCTTACCAGCAGGCGATCCACGCCATTGGCAAGGCCTCTAACGGGCGCGGTATTTATGAAGGGCCGGGTATCTCGATTAAGCTTTCCGCCCTGCATCCGCGTTACAGCCGCGCGCAGTACGACCGCGTGATGGACGAACTGTACCCGCGCCTGAAGTCACTCACCCTGCTGGCACGTCAGTACGACATTGGCATCAACATCGACGCCGAAGAGGCCGACCGTCTGGAGATCTCCCTCGATCTGCTGGAAAAGCTGTGCTTTGAGCCGGAACTGGCAGGCTGGAACGGCATCGGATTTGTTATCCAGGCGTACATGAAGCGCTGCCCATACGTGATTGATTACCTGATTGATTTGGCATCCCGTAGCCGTCGTCGCCTGATGATCCGTCTGGTGAAGGGCGCATACTGGGACAGCGAAATCAAGCGCGCGCAGATGGACGGTCTGGAAGGCTATCCGGTTTACACTCGCAAGGTTTACACCGACGTTTCCTATCTGGCCTGTGCGAAAAAACTGCTCGGCGTGCCGAACCTGATTTACCCGCAGTTCGCCACCCACAACGCCCACACGCTGGCGGCGATCTACAGCCTGGCCGGACAGAACTACTATCCGGGCCAGTACGAGTTCCAGTGCCTGCACGGCATGGGGGAACCGCTGTACGAGCAGGTCACTGGCAAAGTCGCTGACGGCAAGCTGAACCGACCGTGTCGTATCTATGCCCCGGTCGGCACCCACGAAACGCTGCTGGCATACCTGGTGCGTCGCCTGCTGGAAAACGGGGCCAACACCTCGTTCGTCAACCGTATCGCCGACACCACTCTCCCACTGGACGAACTGGTCGCCGATCCGGTGCAGGCGGTCGAGAAAATGGCCGCCCAGGAAGGCCAGATTGGCCTGCCGCATCCGAAAATCGCCCTGCCGCGCGGGCTGTACGGTGACGACCGCGTCAACTCTGCCGGGCTGGATCTGGCGAACGAACATCGTCTGGCGTCGCTCTCTTCTGCCCTGCTCAACAGCGCACTGCAAAAATGGCAGGCAAAACCGATTCTTGAACACCCGGTTGATGCCGGTGAAATGCAGCCGGTGATCAACCCCGCCGAGCCAAAGGATATCGTCGGATTCATGCGCGAAGCCCGTGAAAGCGAAGTGGATCTGGCACTGGAAAACGCGGTCAACAACGCGCCTATCTGGTTTGCAACACCACCGCAGGAACGTGCCGCCATTCTGGAGCGCGCGGCGATCCTGATGGAAGGCCAGATGCAGCAGCTGATTGGCATTCTGGTGCGCGAGGCGGGTAAAACCTTCAGTAACGCGATTGCCGAAGTGCGCGAGGCGGTCGACTTCCTGCATTACTACGCGGGCCAGGTTCGCCACGATTTTGATAACGAAACTCACCGTCCGCTGGGGCCGATCGTTTGCATCAGCCCGTGGAACTTCCCGCTGGCGATCTTTACCGGGCAAATCGCTGCGGCGCTGGCCGCCGGTAACAGCGTGCTGGCAAAACCTGCGGAACAAACGCCGCTGATTGCCGCGCAGGGTGTGAACATCCTGCTCGAAGCCGGTGTGCCCGCGGGCGTGGTTCAACTGCTGCCGGGCCGTGGCGAAACCGTCGGCGCACAGCTTACCTCCGACAGCCGCGTGCGCGGCGTGATGTTTACCGGCTCCACCGAAGTGGCGACGCTGCTGCAACGCAACATTGCAACGCGTCTTGATCCGCAGGGCCGTCCGACGCCGCTGATCGCTGAAACCGGCGGGATGAATGCGATGATCGTCGACTCCTCCGCCCTCACCGAACAGGTGGTGGTGGACGTACTGGCCTCGGCGTTCGACAGCGCCGGTCAACGTTGTTCTGCCCTGCGCGTGCTGTGCTTGCAGGACGACATCGCCGAGCACACGCTGAAAATGCTGCGCGGCGCGATGGCAGAATGCCGGATGGGCAACCCCGGTCGCCTGACCACCGATATCGGTCCGGTGATTGACGCCGAAGCGAAAGCGAATATTGAACAACATATCCAGACCATGCGCGCCAAGGGCCGTCCGGTGTTCCAGGCCGTGCGTGCAAACAGCGAAGATGCCCGCGAATGGAACAGCGGCACCTTTATCGCGCCGACGCTTATCGAGCTTTCAAGCTTTGACGAGCTGAAAAAAGAGGTCTTTGGCCCGGTGCTGCACGTGGTGCGCTACAGCCGCAACAACCTCGGCGCACTGGTCGATCAGATTAACGCATCGGGCTACGGCTTAACGCTGGGCGTGCATACCCGCATCGACGAGACGATTGCTCAGGTAACGGGCAGCGCGAAGGTGGGCAACCTGTACGTCAACCGCAACATGGTCGGCGCCGTGGTCGGCGTGCAGCCGTTTGGCGGCGAAGGATTATCCGGCACCGGTCCGAAAGCCGGTGGACCGCTGTATCTTTACCGCCTGTTGGCAAACCGTCCGGAGAATGCGCTGGCCGTGACGCTGGCACGTCAGGATGCAGAACATCCGGTCGATGCGCAGCTAAAAGTGTTGATCGCCCAACCGCTGGAAGCGCTCGCGAAATGGGCAGACAAACGCCCTGACCTGCACGCGTTGTGCCAGCAGTTTGGTGAACAGGCGCAGGCCGGAACCCAGCGTGTACTGCCGGGACCCACGGGTGAACGCAACACCTGGACGCTGATGCCACGCGAGCGCGTGCTGTGCGTCGCGGATAACGAACAGGATGCGCTGGTCCAGTTGGCCGCCGCGATGGCAACGGGCTGCGAAGTATTATGGCCAGAAGACGGCCTGCATCGCGACCTGGCAAAACAGCTGCCGCAGGACGTTGCCGCACGCATTCACTTCGCGAAGCCGGACGTGCTGGTCGAGCAGGCCTTCGACGCGGTGATTTACCACGGCGATTCTGACCAGTTGCGCGAGCTGTGCGAGCAGGTAGCGGCGCGCGACGGTGCGATTGTGTCGGTGCAGGGCTTTGCCCGCGGCGAGACCAATCTGCTGCTGGAGCGTCTGTACGTTGAGCACTCGCTCAGCGTCAACACCGCGGCGGCGGGCGGCAACGCCAGCCTGATGACAATCGGTTAATGCTGTGATAATAAGGCTCCGGAAACGGGGCCTTTTTTCATTGGGTGAGATGATGAAACGATTAGTCATTGCTGGTGCAGCCTTGCTGCTCAGCACCAGCGCGCTGGCGGAAGAGTGCGCAAACGCCAATACGCAGATGGATTTGAATACCTGTACCGCCCAGCAGTATCAGGCGGCGGACAAAAAGCTAAACCAGACCTATCAGGACGTGATAAAGCGCGCCGCCGCGCCCCAGCGCGACCTGCTTAAGAAAGCGCAGCAGGCGTGGATTGTACTGCGCGACGCCGATTGCACATTTGCCGCCTCGGGCACCGAAGGCGGCAGCATTCAGCCGATGATTATCAACCAGTGCATGACGGAAAAAACCGTTGAGCGCGAGGCCTTCCTCGCCTCGCTGATGCAGTGTGAAGAAGGCGATTTAAGCTGCCCTCTTCCCCCCGCGAACTAACGCAGGCGGATCCCTTCGATAATCATGCGCTGCACGTTATCGACCGCACTCTGGAAAAACGCCTCGTCCTGGAGCGTTTTTCCGGTCACCGCTTCGACCTGGCTGGCGAAATCCGCATAGTGCTGCGTCGACGCCCAAATCATAAAGATCAGATGATGCGGATCCACCGCAGCCAGCTTGCCGCTCTCCACCCATCCCGCAATAATCGCCGACTTTTCATCAATCAGCTGTTTTAAATCCCCGCTCAGGTCGGCCTGCAGCAGCGGCGCGCCTTGTAGCATCTCCATACAGAACAGCCTTGACGCCTGCGGGTAATCGCGTGACACCTCCATCTTGAGCCGGATGTACTCTTTTATCGCCACCAGCGGCGTGAACTCTTCCCGAAACGCCTTCAGCGGTGCCAGCCAGATATCCAGAATTTGTTGCAGCACCGCGACGTAGAGCGCCTCTTTTGAGGGGAAGTAATACAGCAGATTGGTTTTCGAGACGCCAGACAGTTCGGCCACCTGTTCAAGACGGGTGCCGTGAATGCCGTACTGCGAAAAGGTCTCCAGCGCCGCGCTCAGAATAGCCTGTTTCTTGGCGCTAACCGCTCGCGAGCGTTTACCGGGGGTTTGCACTGCGCCTTGTGTCATCTGCGCTCTCCTTATTGGTTTGCGATAGCATAGCAAAACCGCTGGCGTCTCACGACAGGACAGGGTGAATGAACCTTTAGTAGAATCCACGTTCTTGACTATGATCGGCCAGTTCCTGCATGGCGTTGTGGCTTTCGTTATCTCGCTGATACTTATAATGCATTAAATCAGCAAAAAGCACGCGACGATGGCGACCCGTTTTGTGAAAAGGTAACTTCCCTTCTTCTAATAGTTAGTTCGAGTTTTAAGATTCGGTGTTTACTAAAGCTGTGATGACGATTAGTCGAAATAAACGAAACAATCGAAACTAACGAAATGAAGGGTGTCAGTGAGAGGGGAGATTCTGGGGGTGCAGTGATTCAGAGACAGCACAACTACAATTCTTGATGGCGATAATGTTGGGGGACTTTTTTAAGTTCGCCCTAATTTTTTGAGATATCTGGTTTTACTGGATCCACCAGCACTTTCCACCGTAAGAAAGGAAGGTTAACATCTGACTCTTCTGTTTCTCAAATGGCATTCTCTGTACGTCGGCATCGTGCCTGGAGCGGACCTGTTTGAATAGCCCAGAACGATAGACCCCGTCAGTCTGGAGACTTCTCAGCCTGCTTTGTTGTCATTGTCATACCGCACGAAATACTCATTTATCACTCTTTAACTGATTAAAAGTTTGTCATATGGTTTTATCTAGTGCACTATATAATCATCTACTAGATAATGGATTGGCATATGAGCATGCAGTCACGACAGGAAATAGGGACACAACTTTCGTTTGCCCTCTATGGTGCGGCGAGCCGCATGAACCGGTTACATAAGCCGTTGCTGGACCCGCTGGGGCTAACCTTTCCCCAGTATCTGGTCATGCTGGAGTTGTTTAACGGAACCCCACGCACCGTGGGTGATATCGGGAATAAGCTCGGCATGGATACCGGCACCATTACCCCCCTTCTCAAACGGCTTGAGGCTGCCGGACGCATAGTTCGCATGCGGGATCGCGCTGACGAAAGGCGAGTTCTCATTACCCTTACGGATGACGGGCTCGCTTTGCAAAGCGAGCTGTGGCGCGTAACCGAAAAAATCAAATCAGCCTGTCAGTTATCGGATGCAAAGCTTGAGGAGTTACGAGATACCCTCAATAACTTTGCTCATCCCGCTGATAACTGATCATCCTCCACTCAGACAAAAGGTACTGGTATGAAAATAGGCATTATTGGCGCTGGAAACATTGGTGCGACTCTGGCACATAAGCTCTCTGTGCAGGGCCATGAGGTCAAACTGGCTAACTCAAGGGGACCGGAAACAATTGCAGAGTTGGCGCGAAGAGCAGGGGCACTGGCGGTTGAGCGTCAGGAAGCCGTACGAGATGTGGATGTCATCATCCTCTCTACGCCCTTTGATAAGCATGCTGAACTGGCTGAACTCTTGCGTGATGTTCCGGAAAGCGTGATCGTCATTGATACGTCTAACTACTATCCCTTCCGCGACGGGGACATTGAAGAGATCCGTGAAGGCAAGCCTGAAAGCGTGTACGCCAGTGAAATAGTCAAACGCCCTCTTGTCAAAGCCTGGAACGCTGTTCTGGCCGAGACGCTTAAAGATAAAGGGCTGGTTGCCGGTTCACCCTCCCGTATCGCTATTCCGGTTGCCGGTGACAGTACGGTAGCAAAATCTGTTGCACTTGAACTGGTCAGTCAGACCGGTTTCGATGCAGTTGATGCCGGTACGCTTAGCGAATCATGGCGGCAACAGCCCGGCACGCCAGCCTACTGTACTGAGCTAAAAACCGGAGAGCTTGAAGCAGCCCTTAAGGCAGCGGATAAAACTCGCGCTCCACTAAACAGAGATGCGTTGATCAAGGAGTTTATGTCTGCAGGCGAACAACTCACTCATGATGCCATCGTTAAACGTAACCGTGCAGTAACGGCCTGAGCCAAAAAGGGGATGTTATGATTAATGATGAAAAGTACCGGATTGCTGTTCTGGGAACCGGCCATATCGGTAAAACGCTTGCTCGCAGTCTCGCCTCTGCCGGTCACTCCGTTAAGGTTGCAAATTCACGTGGGCCTGAAACGATAGCCCCCGACGTGCTTGACACGGGCGCTGAAGCAGCTGATGCAGTCAGTGCAATACAGGATGCACAGGTTGTCATCCTGTCCATACCTGTGGCAAAAGTTGCGGATATCGCGCCTCTGATCCGGACATTACCCATTCATGTTATCGTTGCTGATACGTCGAACTATTACCCACATCGCGACGGCAATATTGATGGGTTCTCAGATGGTCAGGTCGAAAGCGCGTGGGTAGCGCATCTCCTGAACCGTCCACTGGTGAAAGCCTGGAATGCAATAGGTTCAGATTCTCTCGCTACAAAAGGTACAGCAGAGGGTACGGCAGGACGTATTTCAATTCCGGTGGCAGGGAATATCGAAGCGCACAAGAAAATGGTTATGCGTCTTGTCAGTGATACGGGGTTCGACGCCTTCGATGCAGGTACAGTTGAGGAGTCATGGCGTCAACAACCGGGTGCACCTTGCTACTGTACTGACCTCACATTTGATGAAATGAAGTCAGCGATCGCCGCAACGGAAAAAACACGGCTACCTGCGCGTCGGGATATTGCTGTTCAGGCAATTCAGGAGCGAATGGGCGATAAGCAATCCAATCCGACTGCAGATTATATTGTTCGATTACACCGGGCTCTTTTTATGTAATCCGTAAGCCATATTTCATTTATCGATGCATGAGCGAAAATGCAAACGTCTGCTGATCGCTCACAGCGGACCTTTAGCTCAGTTACCTAGTCCACTTCGTGCCAGGAGCGGAAGTTAGAGATTATCTGCCAACCGATAAGATGGCTGCCTAAGTCGTAGCGATTCATCACTGTTTTTAGCGGCGCTAGATTGCGAAGTCATGCTTTGCTGACTTGCGATTGTATTCTTTACGAGCAAAGCTTTCAGGTATAGCCAGTGCTAACTGTAGCGTAAAATCATAGGGATAGGTAAAGAAAACAACGAGGCTTTAGCTAATCTTTGCCGTTGTGTCTGCTATAATAAGGCGAAATTTTATCTATATGATTTTGTTTGATTAACTCCGAGAGACAGCTCTCTCGGTGAAGATTGGGAAGGTATATCAATGAGTGATGATAGCTATAAATTTCAAAAGTTAACGCCGTTCAGCGATGTTGAGCTGGGTGTATATAAAAATGCAATAGATTTTGTTTTTGCCAATGACGATCTAAAAAATGTTGCGATATCAGGGCAATATGGCGCAGGAAAAAGTAGTCTTGTCGAATCCTATAAGAAAAGTCATTCGAATATAAAGTTTGTTCATATCTCACTTGCTCATTTCAGAGCGATAGAGGAAACTGAAGCTAATGAACCAAGTAAAGATATAAATGAAACCGCGTTAGAAGGTAAAATTCTTAACCAGTTAATTCACCAAGTTAATGCTGATGATATTCCCCAGACGCATTTTAAAGTAAAGAAAAAAATAAAAACAAACAGCATTGTGATAAATACCATCTTCACGGTGTTATTGATCGCCACGGTACTACATATCACTCTATTTAATAAGTGGGCGAAGTATGTTTCACTTTTATCAGATGGTGATTTAAAGACACTACTTACATTGTCAACTAAATACGATACGCTTTTAATTAGTGGATTTATATGTACTATCCTATCTTGTGTTTTTATTTACAAGTTAATGAAAACCCAAAAGAATCGTAATGTTCTTAAGAAAATAAATTTACAGGGTAATGAGATAGAGATTTTTGAAGAAAGTAAAGAGTCTTATTTTGATAGGTATTTAAATGAAGTATTGTACCTTTTCGAGAACGTCGATGCTGATGCCATTATTTTTGAAGACATGGACCGTTTTAATAGTAATAACATCTTTGAACGTCTTCATGAGGTGAATAGACTGGTTAATATTCAACGGGGCATAGCAGGGCACAAGAAATCGACGTTACGTTTTATTTACTTACTTCGTGATGACATCTTCATTTCGAAGGATAGAACCAAATTCTTTGATTATATCATTCCAGTTATTCCTGTTGTTGATAGTTCTAACTCTTACGATCAGTTTATCTCACATTTTGATGATGGTGGCATTCTCAAGTTGTTCAATGAAAGATTTCTACAAGGGATGTCGCTATATATTGATGATATGAGAATATTGAAGAACATTTATAATGAATTTCAAATTTATTATAATAAATTAAATACGACGGAACTCGATTGTAATAAAATGTTGGCCGTTATTGCCTATAAAAATATTTTTCCACGAGATTTTAGTGAGTTACAACTTAATCAAGGCATGGTTTTTACCATATTTAGTGAAAAGGATAATCTTATTATAAAAGAAATAAAAGAAATAGAAAAAGATATTAGCGATAGAAAAAAAGAGATTGAGGTAATCAATGATGAAATACTCAATTCTAGTCAGGAGGTTGATGCAATATATGATAAGGAATTGTCTAAATATAATAATTCTTACTATAATCATACTGAGACAGCTGATATAGAAAAGAGAAGGGCGGCTAGAAAAAAAAGTGTTGAAAATAAAACCAATGGGAAAATAGAAGAAATCAATGATCTTATATCAAGATCAAGAGAGAGTTTGGTTTATTCTAGGAATAAAAAACTTAAAGAAATAATAACAAGAGAAAACATTGATGGAATATTTAAACTCATCTATACCAATGAAATTGGAGAAAAAAGAGATTTTAATGAAATAAAAAGTAGTGAATATTTTGACTTGCTTAAATACCTTATTCGCGATGGCTATATTGATGAAACCTATGCCGACTATATGACCTATTTTTATGAAAATAGCCTGAGTCGAATTGATAAGGTGTTTTTACGCAGTATTACCGATCAAAAAGGCAAAGAGTTCACTTATCAACTCAAGAACCCCAAACTGGTCGTTGCCCGCCTTCGAGAAGTTGATTTTGAACAGGAAGAGGCGCTTAATTTTGATCTATTAGCTTATCTGCTTCAAACGCCAGCCCAAGTAAACTTAATAAAACGTTTATTCAAACAACTAAGAAAAGATAGAAGAGTTGAGTTTATTCGCGGCTACTTTGAAACTGAGACGGCTCAGCCAAGCTTCATTAATCGATTAAATACGCAGTGGCCTGAGTTCTTTTCTTATGCGCTGACAGAGACTGAATTTTCTGCCGATTGGGTTAGACGTTACTCTATAGGCACATTTTATTATTCTGCCAGTAACGACATTGAGGCCATTAACATTGATGATTGTCTGACTGGTTACCTCTCGGATTCGGCGGATTATTTAGCAATATCTGAGCCGAAGGTTGACAAGTTAATTAGTGGTTTTAAATTGCTTAACGTCTCTTTTGTCAGTATTAATTTTGAAAGCGCAAATAAAGTACTCTTTGATGCGGTTTATCAGCATTCACTTTATGATATTAATTTTGCCAACCTGTCCTTAATGCTGAGTAAGGTTTACACGCTTAACAGTGAAGATGATATTCGCCATAAGAACTATACACTAGTGATGTCACAGCCTGATTCTCCCTTGGCTAGTTATGTCAATAACCATATTAGTGACTATCTGGAAATGGTTTTATCTAGTTGCGATGGTTCAATCGCGGATGATGAAGTCATTGTTTTATCCGTTCTTAATAATGAGGGGATATCTGATGAACAAAAAGGCCAGTATATAAACTATTTGCAAACTTTCGTGACCTCTCTGAGTGAGGTTGAGAGCGAATCCTTATGGTCATCTTTGTTGGATAAAGATAGAGCAGTTTGCTCTGAGAAAAATATTGTCTCTTATTTTGAACAGGTTGATGGGCTGGATAACTCACTTATCGAATTTATCAATAGAACTGATGTAGAGTTGAATTTTAAAAAAATTAACATTGATAATGAGCTTGAAGGTAAATTATTTGATTCGATTGTTATCTGTAATGATTTATCAAATGATAAATATGAAAAATTAATTTGTTCACTAAATCTTACTTATAAAACCTCCTTTAATGCTAGTAATATCGCGGGTGATAAGTTTAAAATATTAGTGGATAAAAATATTATTCGTATGAGTATTGCCCCACTTAATTTCATACGAGATAACTATTCGGAGCAACTTCCCTATTATATTGATAAGAATATCAGGTCATACGTTGAATTAATGACGATTGATAACTTTATTTTGGATGAGGCTATATCAATACTTTCTTGGCAAGTTGATGATGACTTGAAAGTTAAGCTACTCGAGTTTGTTAAAACACCGTTGGCTATTCATGGTAAGAATTACCCTCAGGTCGTTAATGACTATATTTTAGAAAATAATTTTAAAACAGATGAACTTCTAATCTTGACGGCATCTTATAAAACTTGGGGGGCCTCTACTCAGTCGGTCATCTTGATTCGAGCAATACAGGATATATCAGTATTGATAGCAAGCCCTAATGATGTTTCTGAACCGTTACTAAAAAACCTGTTTGTCGCAGAGGGACTGGATATGCAGGATAAAATAGCACTGCTAATCGCTTTGTTGCCGGGTAAGGATTTGAGTAAGGCGACTTGCAAAGAATATCTTGATCTGCTTGGTTTATCGGAGTTCAGTAAAATTTTGGGGCGAGGTAAACCTAAAATTGAAATTGATTCAACTAACCAAAGTTTATTAACAGCATTAAGAGATAACCACTTCTTCTCTGATTTTGAGGTTGATGATGAAAACCCCATTTATTATAAAATAACAAGGCGGCGCTCTATGTTTGGCTCAGATATATAGCATTATATATTTTTCTACAGTTTGGGCACTTTTATAGTGCCCCATTTTTACGCTGAAACTTACGTAGCTAATCTGACTTTTCTCAGTTGACGAATACACCTAGAAGTTCGTGAAGCCCTCAGTGTGTTGGGACAGATGCGAGCGTCCGCTTTTCGCTCAAAGCAGTCCTTACCCAACAATTTCTTTGAAATAAATCACGCAGTCATAAATTACCCTTCCCTGCAACCCACCCATTATTCTTCGAGCCGCCTCGCATTTACCAAACATTCCCTTCATTCCCCCCCTGTAAATCCATCCAGTTCAGTATAATAGGCGCAGTGAAGCCGAACAGAGCGAGCGGTGAATATGATGTTGCAAAAGTAATTAAAAGAGAACGCGGAATAAAGGTGTACCAGCACCTTTATTCCGCTGACCACAAACAACTAAACGGAGTTGAATATGGCTGCGAAGAATTCTATGCCAGGCCGGGCTGTTGCCCAAACGGAAAATGCAATAATTGAGAATCGTGAAGCTATTCGCGAGCAGGTACGCAAAAAGAGCGTTCGCGCGTTGCATGGGGAGCAGACCCATTCCGGGCGCGTTCACCCAAGAGATGAGGCGGGTTCGGCGTGCTGCGAGCTGTATACGCGCATGGAGCGCAACTTTCTGCCGCTGTCCGGTGAGTGGTTGTCCCGCGCCGGGTTTACTTATGGCTATGCGGTTAAGATCCGCGTGATGCCGGATTGCATTGTGATCACCCCGCAACATACCCGCGAGCTATGGGGTTGTGTCGAGGGGTTGAGCATTTCGCACATCAGTAAGCTGAAAGTGAAAACGTGGCTAGAGACGTTCCCCGGGTCGTTGAATGATACCGGGGATTTGCCGGTGAAACGCTAATCCCGCGATCCCGGCACCGTCCGGGATCGTTATTGTTTTACCCCCTGCACCGCCATCGCGCATAGCTGCCTGCTTTGCGTGCATCTCTTTTGACCATTCAGTCCACTTTAGTAGCACTCAATTTAACAACTAATAGTTAACACGTTAATAACACTCACATTTTCAAAACTGGCATCACCTTTGCAAATTCATTCTCACGAGGCTGAACAGGAAATGCAGGATGCAGCGCCACGTCTGACTTTCACCCACATTGAGATGAAGAGAGGTTTGTGATGAAAATTGGCGTATTCGTCCCCATCGGCAACAACGGCTGGTTGATCTCCACGACGGCTCCGCAGTACATGCCGACCTTTGAGCTGAATAAGGCTATCGTGCAGAAGGCAGAGCACTACCACTTCGACTTTGCGCTCTCGATGATCAAGCTGCGCGGCTTTGGCGGCAAAACCGAATTCTGGGATCATAACCTTGAGTCGTTCACCCTGATGGCGGGGCTGGCGGCAGTGACCTCGCGGATCCAAATCTACGCCACCGCCGCCACGCTCACCCTGCCCCCGGCGATTGTCGCGCGCATGGCGTCCACCATTGATTCCATCTCCGGCGGTCGTTTCGGCGTCAACCTCGTCACCGGCTGGCAAAAGCCGGAATATGACCAGATGGGGATCTGGCCGGGCGATGAATACTTCTCGCGCCGCTATGACTATCTCACCGAATACGTGCAGGTCCTGCGCGATCTGTGGGGCACGGGCAAAAGCGACTTCAAGGGCGATTACTTCACCATGAACGACTGCCGCGTTAGCCCGCAACCGTCTACCCCCATGAAAGTGATCTGTGCCGGACAGAGCGACGCGGGAATGGCGTTTTCCGCCCAGCACGCTGACTTTAACTTCTGCTTTGGCAAGGGCGTGAACACGCCTGCCGCCTTCGCCCCCACCGCCGCGCGCATGAAAGACGCCGCCGACAAAACCGGCCGCGATGTCGGCTCTTACGTGCTGTTTATGGTCATCGCCGATGAATCCGACGAGGCCGCGCGCGCCAAATGGGAGCATTACAAAGCCGGGGCAGACGAAGAAGCCCTGAGCTGGCTGACCGAACAAAGCCAAAAGGATACCCGCTCCGGCGCGGATACCAACGTGCGCCAGATGGCGGACCCGACTTCTGCCGTCAACATCAATATGGGAACGCTGGTCGGATCTTATGCCAGCGTGGCGAAGATGCTCGACGAAGTCGCCAGCGTGCCGGGTGCCGAAGGCGTGCTGCTGACCTTTGATGATTTCCTGACCGGCGTTGAAACCTTCGGTGAGCGCATTCAGCCGCTGATGCAGTGCCGTTCGCACATTCCGGCCATCACCCGGGAGGTGGCATGATGACGACCTTACCCGCACGCCCCGAAGCCATTACCTTTGCGCCGCAGCAGAGCGCGTTGATCGTAGTCGATATGCAAAACGCCTACGCCACCGAGGGCGGTTATCTGGATCTGGCAGGTTTTGACGTCTCCGCCACCAGGCCGGTGATTGACAATATCCAAACCGCCGTTGCCGCCGCGCGCGCCGCGGGGATCCTGATTATCTGGTTCCAGAACGGTTGGGACGATCAATACGTCGAAGCGGGTGGCCCCGGATCGCCGAACTTTCACAAGTCGAATGCGCTGAAAACCATGCGCAAACGGCCAGAATTGCAGGGCACGCTGCTGGCAAAAGGCGGCTGGGATTATCAGCTGGTAGATGAGCTGGTGCCGGAACCGGGCGATATCGTGCTACCCAAACCGCGCTACAGCGGCTTTTTCAACACCCCGCTCGACAGCCTGCTGCGCAGTCGCGGCATTCGCCATCTGATCTTCACCGGGATCGCCACCAACGTCTGCGTGGAATCGACGCTGCGCGACGGCTTTTTCCTTGAATATTTCGGCGTGGTGCTGGAAGACGCGACCCATCAGGCCGGGCCGGAGTTTGCGCAGAAAGCCGCCCTGTTCAATATCGAAACCTTTTTTGGCTGGGTCAGCAACGTCGCCGATTTTTGCGATGCCGTCTCACCACCTTCGTTATCCCGCATCGCCTGAGGAGCAAGACCATGCCGAAATCCGTGATTATTCCCGCTGGCACCAGCACGCCCATTGCCCCGTTCGTGCCGGGCACCCTCGCCGACGGCGTGGTGTACGTTTCAGGCACATTGCCGTTCGATGAGTTCAACAACGTGGTCTACCCCAACGACCCAAAGGCGCAAACCCGCCACGTGCTCGAGACCATCAGGCGCGTTATCGAAACGGCGGGTGGCACGATGGAGGACGTGACCTTCAACAGCATCTTTATCACCGACTGGAAAAACTACGCCGCGATTAATGAAGTCTACGCGGAGTTTTTCCCCGGCGAGAAGCCCGCGCGGTTTTGCATTCAGTGCGGGCTGGTGAAGCCAGAGGCGCTGGTTGAAATCGCTACCGTTGCGCACGTCGCTCAGTGAGGTCGCCATGAAAATATCCGTTTCACCGCCCCCCTTCTCCGACGCGCCCGTAGTGGTGTTGATCGCCGGTCTGGGCGGGAGTGGCAGCTACTGGCTGCCGCAGCTTGCCGTACTGGAGCAGGAATATCAGGTGGTGTGCTATGACCAGCGCGGCACCGGAAATAACCCTGATGAATTGCCTCAGGGATACACGCTGTCGGACATGGCCGACGAGTTGTATCAGGCACTGAGCCATGCAGGAATTACGCAGTTTGCAGTGGTGGGCCACGCGCTGGGGGCGCTGGTAGGGCTGCAATTGGCAATCGTTCGCCCCGATGCCGTGAGCGCCCTGGTGTGCGTGAACGGCTGGCTGACGCTAAACGCCCATACCCGGCGCTGTTTCCAGATTCGAGAACGTCTGCTGCACGCGGGTGGCGCGCAGGCGTGGGTCGAGGCGCAACCGCTGTTTTTATACCCGGCAGACTGGATGGCCGCGCGCGCGCCGCGCATGGAGGCCGAAGAGGCGCTGTCGCTGGCGCATTTTCAGGGCAAAAACAATTTGCAGCGCAGGCTGCTGGCCTTAAAGCAGGCGGACTTTCGCGCTCTGGCGGCGCGCGTTCGTTGCCCGGTGCAAATTATCTGTTCCGCCGACGACCTGCTGGTGCCCGCCGTTTGCTCGTCTGAGTTACACGATGCTCTTCCCGGCAGCGACAAAGCGGTGATGCGTCAGGGTGGACATGCCTGCAACGTCACCGAACCCGAGGCCTTTAACACGCTGTTGCTCAACGGGCTTGCCAGCCTGATGCATAGCCCTGAACCGGCTTTTAAGGAGTTACCATGAGCGAAGCCATCACCCCGACGGCCATCAATACGTTGTTTACCGATGCCCGCACCCATAACGGCTGGCGAGATACGCCGGTCAGCGACGAGACGCTGCGTGAGATTTACGCGCTGATGAAATGGGGGCCGACCTCCGCCAACTGTTCGCCCGCGCGGATCGTGTTTATTCGCACGGCTGAAGGTAAAGAGAAGCTGCGCCCTTCGCTTTCTAGCGGCAATCTGGCGAAAACGCTGGCCGCGCCCGTCACCGCCATCATCGCGTGGGATAGTGAGTTTTATGAGCGCCTTCCGGAGCTGTTCCCGCACGGCGACGCGCGCAGCTGGTTTACCTCAAGCCCGGCGCTTGCCGAAGAAACCGCCTTTCGCAATAGCTCAATGCAGGCGGCGTATCTGATCTTCGCCTGTCGCGCACTGGGGCTGGATACCGGCCCGATGTCCGGCTTCGATCGGCAAAAAGTCGACGAGGCATTTTTCACCGGCACCACGCTGAAAAGCAATCTGCTGATCAACATTGGCTATGGCGACGTCAGCAAACTGTATGGACGCCTGCCACGACTGTCATTTGAAGACGCCTGCGGGCTGGCATAAGGAGCGAAAATGAACATACCGGATAAACAGACCTTTCGTGACGCCATGTCCTGCATGGGCGCAGCGGTCAATATCATTACCACTGACGGCCCCGCCGGGCAGGCTGGCTTTACCGCCAGCGCGGTTTGCAGCGTGACCGATTCTCCGCCCACGCTGCTGGTGTGTCTGAACCGTGGGGCCTCCGTCTGGCCTGCGTTTAGCGAAAACGGCACGCTTTGCGTGAACACGCTCAGCGCCGGACAGGAGCCGCTTTCTAACCTGTTTGGCGGCAAAACACCGATGGCCGACCGCTTCGCTGCCGCACGCTGGCACACCGGCGAAACCGGCTGTCCCCGCCTGGAGGACGCGCTGGCCTCGTTCGACTGCCGCATCAGTCAGGTTGTAAGCGTTGGCACGCACGACATTCTGTTTTGCGCCATCGAATCCATCACCCGCCACCCAGCGCCGCAGGGGCTGGTGTGGTTTGATCGCGGCTACCACGCGCTTTTGCGACCCGCCTGTTAACCCTCCTTAAGGAGATTGCTCATGGCCTTGTTCGGTTTTCCCCACTGGCAGTTGAAATCGACCTCTACTGAACACGGCGTGGTCGCGCCGGATGAACGGCTTCCGTTGGCCCAAACCGCCGTGATGGGCGTGCAGCACGCGGTTGCCATGTTTGGCGCAACGGTGCTGATGCCCATTTTGATGGGGTTGGATCCTAATCTGTCGATTCTGATGTCGGGCATCGGTACCCTGCTGTTCTTCTTCATCACCGGCGGACGTGTGCCAAGTTATCTTGGGTCCAGCGCTGCGTTTGTCGGGGTGGTGATTGCCGCAACGGGCTTTAGCGGCCAGGGCATTAACCCCAACATCAGCGTGGCGCTCGGGGGAATTATCGCCTGCGGGTTTATCTATACGTTGATTGGTCTGGTGGTCATGAAGGTGGGCACCCGCTGGATCGAACGCCTGATGCCGCCTGTGGTGACGGGCGCGGTGGTGATGGCGATTGGTCTCAACCTCGCCCCCATTGCGGTAAAAGGCGTGTCAGGATCCCAGTTTGACAGCTGGATGGCGGTCATGACCGTGCTGTGTATTGGTCTGGTGGCAGTCTTCACCCGCGGCATGATCCAGCGTCTGTTGATTCTGGTCGGGCTGATCGCCGCCTGTCTGGTCTACGCGCTGGTGACCACCGTGTTTGCCGTAGGAACACCGGTCGATTTTACGCTACTGCAAAACGCCGCCTGGTTTGGCCTGCCGCAGTTCACGTCGCCAACCTTTAACGGCCAGGCGATGATGTTAATCGCGCCAGTGGCAGTGATTCTGGTAGCGGAAAACTTAGGCCATCTGAAAGCGGTCGCAGGGATGACCGGACGCAATATGGATCCGTACATGGGCCGCGCGTTCGTCGGCGACGGGCTGGCAACGATGCTCTCGGGTTCGGTCGGCGGCAGCGGCGTCACCACCTACGCTGAAAACATCGGCGTCATGGCGGTGACTAAGGTGTACTCCACGCTGGTGTTTGTGGCTGCGGCGGTTATTGCCCTGCTATTGGGCTTCTCACCGAAGTTCGGCGCGCTGATCCACACTATCCCTGCCCCGGTTATTGGCGGCGCATCGATTGTGGTATTTGGCCTCATCGCCGTCGCCGGGGCGCGGATCTGGGTGCAGCATCATGTCGATCTCAGCCAGAACGGCAACCTGATTATGGTCGCCGTCACGCTGGTACTGGGCGCGGGGGATTTTGCACTCACCGTTGGCGGCTTTACGCTGGGCGGGATCGGTACAGCCACCTTTGGCGCTATATTGCTGAACGCGTTGTTAAGTCGCCGAAGAGCTATCGAGCCTGAAGTGAACATCAAACAGGACGTGTGATAATGCGGGATAATCCCTCTCGGGAGGGATTTTCTCACTGCTCGCCATAAAGGGAATAAAACTCAGTTGCTTTTTTAATGCTGACATCTCTTACTCCAGTATTTACGACTGAATCCTTTCTGACGCTAAGGCCTTTGACCGCCTTTTTCAACCGAAAACTATTCCAGCGTAAGATCCTGCGCCTCACGGCGCTTTCTTCTTTTCAGCTTTAGCTCGCTCACCAGCACGCCCAGCACGATAAACGCCGCACCGAGCAGCGCCAGCAGCGGCAGGCGTTCCCCGGCGAGGCGGCCAAAAATGCCTGCCCAAACCGGTTCACCGGTGTATATCACCGTAGCGCGGGTTGGCGATACGCTGCGCTGCGCCCAGTTCATAGTGACCTGAATAATGGCGCTGAAAATGCCCAAACCCAACGCAACGATAATCAGGCCTGGCGACATCGGCGGCACCGATTCTCCGGCAGGCACCATGGCAATAAAGGCCACCAGCGACGCCGTCGCCAGCTGCACTACCGTCACGCGCTTAACATCCACCTTTCCGGCCCACGCGCTAATCAGAATGATTTCTGCCGCAATTGCCACCGCGCCGATAAGCGTAATGATTTCACCCGGACCCATCGCCAGCAGGTTATCGCCCGGGCCCGCAAGCAGGATCAGGCCAATAAAAGCCAGCACAATGCCGATGCACGACATCAGCCCCGGCATTCTGCCCAGACACAGCCACTGGAGCAGCGGCACCAGCGGGACATACATGGCGGTAATAAAGGCCGATTTACTGCTGGGGATGGTCTGCAACCCCCAGGTTTGCAGGCTGTAGCCCATGGCTATCGACACGCCAATCGCCACGCCAGCTTTGAACTCTTTTAGCGTTAACCCGCGCAACGTTTTCAGTGAGATGAGCGCCACCGCAACCGCTGCCGTGGCGAAACGCAGGCCGACAAAGAAGAACGGATCGCTGAGCGTCACCGCATATTGTACGGCCAGAAAGGTTCCGCCCCAGAACATGGTTATCAGGATCAGAAGCGCTTCTTGAGGTTTGATGGAAATGGCGTAACGGGAGAAGGACATGGGGCACCAGCTTAACGAGTCAATGACGTAGTGTGCGATGCCCGTGATAACAGTTCAATGTGGCAAACATAAAAAAACCGCCGGGAGACCCGGCGGCAGGGGGATATTTCAGGCTATCAAACGCTGAAATGGGGAGAAAACACGCTAACTCTTGTTGCTCCCATGGCTGTTTTTACCCCCTTTTTTGCCAGCCTCAGATGCGCGCTGCGGATCGTTCTTGAAGTTACCGCCGCTCTGCTGGCCACCTTTACGACCTGCTTCTGATGCTCTGTCACGGTCTTCAGCGAAATTACCTGAACCACCACGATGGTTTGCCATCTCTAACCTCCAGACGTTGAAACATTAGACATCATACTGCATTCAGTAAAAGAGGATTCTTTCACCTGACGACGCCTGAACCGGCTGCTTTATCTGCGTCGCGTGAAACTAAGCTTAGTGGAGGGAAGACGCTCAATCAGTAATCGGTAATATTCTGCAACACGTTATCAGTCGTTTGTATGAGATTTCGCCCCTGGCATACATAAGACACTCTTATACTTCGAGAAATCACCCCCGGTAAAAATGTTTCATTTTGCTACAAGGAAATCTCCTAAATATATTGTTATAAATCAAAGAAATGGCGTTGAGATTTGCAGTCTCGCCGTGACGTCATATCTTTAAATGAACGCAGCGATGTGCTGCTAAAAAAAGCAAACGAGGAGTAAGGCAAAATGGCAAAAGTTCTGGTGCTCTATTATTCCATGTACGGACACATTGAAACCATGGCTCACGCGATAGCGGAAGGCGCTAATAAAGTTGATGGCGTGGAGGTCGTGGTGAAACGCGTACCGGAAACCATGAATGCAGAAGCGTTTCTGAAAGCGGGCGGCAAAACACAAAATGCCCCGCAGGCGACGCCGCAAGAACTGGCCGATTATGACGCGATCATCTTCGGCACCCCTACCCGCTTTGGCAATATGTCCGGGCAAATGCGTACCTTCCTCGATCAAACCGGCGGGCTGTGGGCATCGGGCGCGCTGTACGGCAAACTCGCCAGCGTGTTCAGCTCAACCGGCACTGGCGGCGGCCAGGAACAGACGATCACCTCGACATGGACTACCCTTGCACATCATGGGATGGTGATTGTGCCTATCGGTTACGGCGCACAAGAACTGTTTGATGTTTCTGTCGTTCGAGGCGGCACACCGTACGGCGCAACCACCATTGCAGGCGGCGACGGATCACGTCAGCCAAGCGAGGAAGAGCTGGCTATCGCCCGTTTCCAGGGTGAGCACGTTGCCAGTCTCGCTAAAAAACTGAACGGCTAACACCACAGGAGGACAAGCATGCCAACACAAGAATCTAAAGCTCATCACGTCGGAGAATGGGCAAGTCTGCGCAACACCTCTCCGGAAATTGCCGAGGCTATCTTTGAAGTCGCGAAATATGATGAAAAGCTGGCGGAGAAAATTTGGGAAGAAGGCAATGACGAGGTGCTGGAGCGAGCCTTCCAAAAAACAGACAAAGACTCCCTGTTCTGGGGCGAACAAACCATCGAACGTAAAAACGTCTAAACGTTTCCCCCGCACTGAGCGGGGGTTTCCCGTTATTTCGCCGCGTCGTTCATGACTGCATTGAATTTATCAATTGGACAGAAGCCATTCGTGTCAATCGGGCACCCTTTCAGTTCGAGCGTAACGCGCTGCGCAGGGGATTTGAGCGATAATACATCCGCATTACGCAACTGATTCGAGCTTTGATAGACGTACTCAATTTTCATCAGCTCACGGTTCGCACTCTTGTCATGCCAGCGCTGGAAGACAATTTTGCCACCAATCGGCGTGCGTTCGTGCTGGTCATGCAGTTGATACGGTTTGAAATCCAGCGCCGTCAGCAGAGAAGCAATGTTCGAATCGTGACCCGCCAGCAGCGTGATTTTTGCCGCTTTCGCCTGATCCGTCACCAGTGCTTTATCAATGTATTTCACCAGCGGCTTAGCCACGTTTTGCGCCACTTCAGTCGAGGTAAACAGCGAATCCTGATAGCCATTTTTCAGCTTCGACAGCACGCGCCACTGCTGGTCGGTTTTGATTTCACCCCAGGCCACCTGATCCATCGGGAACCCTTCGTAATATTGCAGCGTGAACGCGTCCACCAGTGAATTGCCCACTTTTAGCGGCCCGGACACGCCCGGCTCTTTTTCATAGTCGGCGCTGAAGGTGTCTTTGGCTTCGGTCAGCGAGCACACTTTTTTCTCTTTGCAGGAAGGCGACTCGGCATAATTCGTCATCTGTTCCAGCAGTTTGTAGCTCTCATCAAGCTGCATTTTCTGGCGTTCCGTTTCCATCGCTTTCAGGGCTTTTTCACGAAACGCTGGGGAGTTATCGGTAATCACCGGATTAAATGTCGGGTCCATGGTGCCCATTTTTTCCTGATGATGCACCGGAATATCACAGCCCGGGAAAGCACCGGTGATAAAGAACTGCGCGGTTGCCACGGTGCGTTGCAGGCTGTTGGCGTAGGCATAAACCGAGTCCGCTGGTGGACATTCGCCGGTGGTCACCATCCCTTGCTCGGCCAGCCATTCGCGCATGTAGTGACCCATATAGACTTCGAGCACGCCGCCTTTAGTGGTCAGCTGTCCGCCCGGCACTTCCCATTCTGGCCATTTATTCGGCGTGGATTGCTCCAGCACGCTGCCGTTATTCGCCAACGGTGCGCGCAGATTGTGTCGGCTCATGATCAGGACCTGCTCCAACTGGTAGCCTTCCGGCGTCGTTTGCGCCTGCACGCCAGAGGTCATCATTACCGAACCGGCCACTGCGATAGCGAGTAGTGCTTTTTTCATCCCTTATTCCTCTCGTCTTGTTCTGTTATGGTCGATTTCAGTGTGACAGATTGATGACGAAATTCCGGGAAGCATTTCTCAAACTGATGATTACCTTTCCAGTTGGTCGCCGAACTCCTGCATCCAGGCGGCCAGCGGAGAAAGCGCGCCTTGCAGCGTCAGCCCCAACGTTGTTATCTGGTACTCCACGCGCGGCGGGATTTGAGGGTAAATAGTGCGGGTGACCAGCCCTCGCTGTTCAAACAACCGCAGCTGCTTCGTCAGCTCTTTTTGGGTGATTGGTGCCGCCGCCCGCAGCAGATCGCCAAAACGGACCGGGGTATTGAGCACAATCAAACGATACAGAATCGGGATTGCCCATTTACCGGAAATCAGGCTCACGAACTGCGTCATCGGACAGGATTCAGTCACAGAATTTTTTTCACACATCACGTCGAGTATTTCCGCCATAGCACACCGTTCGCCTCTTTAGTATCCAAATGGTACCTGGTTTCTTTTGGATACTAACGTTTCTATAGTGCTTTCTCCAGAGACATTTTGAGGATGTGGATATGGGACGTTTAGCAGGTAAATATACGCTGATTACCGGCGGCACCAGCGGTATTGGTCTGGCCACCGCGCAGGAATTTATCGCCGAAGGGGCACACGTTGCCGTCACCGGGCGTAACCCCGAAACCCTTGCTGAGGCGCGACGCATTTTGGGTGACAACGCATGGGTTATCCCCACTGACGCAGGCGACATTTCGGCACAAAAACAGCTGGCAGAGACTCTCGCCTCGCGCTGGCCGCGTCTTGACGCTGTCTTTATCAACGCCGGAGATGTCACGCATGGGTTAATCGAAGAGTGGCGCGAAGAGACGTGGGATCGCTTAATGGGCATCAATCTTAAAGGGCCGTTCTTTTTGATCCAGGCCCTGCTGCCGTTACTGAATAATCCATCGTCTGTTATTTTATGCGGCTCCGTCAGCGCACGGATTGGGCTACCCACCAGCAGCGTTTACGCCGCCAGCAAAGCGGGATTGTTATCGCTGGCGCGCACGCTGTCGGCTGAATTGCTGCCACGCGGGATCCGCATTAATGGTCTGAGTCCTGGCCCGGTAGAAACCCCGGCATTGAACAAACTTGGGTTGAGCGAAGCCGCGCAAAAAGCAATGCAGTTTGATATTGCAAACCTGGTACCGATGGGTCGTATGGGCACGCCAACGGAGCTGGCAAAAGCCGCGCTGTATCTGGCATCCGATGAATCAAGCTATACCGTAGGCACGGATCTGCTGGTGGATGGCGGTACCGGGAGCCTGTAGTTAAAAGGCGCTGATGCCGGTCGCCACGCCGACATACAGCGCCGCCCAGGCGGCTGCCGAAGCCAGGCTGACGGCATACACCTTTGCCGCACTGATTCTCAACGTTCCCGCCGCCAGCGGCACGATATAGCGCAGCACCGCAATAAAGCGCGAGGTGAAAAGCGCCACCACGCTACTTTTTTGCAGTTGATGCTGAATGCGCAAAATCTTGTCAGCGTGCTTCGCCGTAAACCGCGCGACCATCCGGGTGTGCCCCATTAGCTGCCCGATATGATAATTCACCACCGAGCCTGTCATCGCCCCAAGCGCCACCGCCAACCACGTCAGACCAGGATGCAGGCTGGACTGGCTGACGGTTATCCCCGCCACTAGCATCACCGACGCTGGCGGCAGCACCGATGAGATAAGCACCGTGGATTTACTTAACGCCATGACAAACAGCAATACGAATAATTGCTCCGGATGAAGTGCAAAATGGTTCAGTAAATTGTTTAACCATTCCATTGCTGCACCTCAATAATCATTAATGTTCCTATTTAAATGCACGGTATCTAAATAAACCCTCAACGTCGGTTAAAAATGAATGTTCTAAACGTTTCCTAAACATTATTGAGAATTGAAAGCACAATTAAAAAAGGAGCGTATTATGCCTCTCGTTTTACTACGATCTCGTTATGGCGAGGCTCCTGTACAAATACACGTTATCGCTCTGGTCATTTCGAGAGAACTGGCACAGGGTAAAACAGGCACTGTCGAATCAAGGCTTTGTCAGTATAACTTCCCTGCGGGGATACGGTGTACAGTGCTGAACCCAGGACGTGGGGATCTCTTCTTCGACATGCCCTGTCTTGCTCGCCCCTGAGAGATATTTTTATTCAAAGGGAATTCACTATGTCTTATCCAATTCACAACGCCAATCCTGCATTCAACGACAGCGCTATCGCGCAGTATATGAATACCGATTTTATTGTTCTCGATGCGGCATTATGCGTTGCTCTCGCGCGCGAACAGTTTTTCGATAAATTAAAAAATGACGATATTCCGGCGCATATTTTTATTGACGATAACGGCAGACTGGCTGGAATGCTTTCCGTGCGACGGTTATTACAGGAAGCCGATACGTTACAGCCTGTAAAATCGCTAATGACTTCGCCATTTTTACAGGTTTCTCCCGACGATGAGCGCGCAGACGTCGCGGCACGACTGGCTCACAGCGAGGCCGATATTGTGCCAGTGGTGACAAACGGTCAGTTAGTCGGCTGCCTGACCGAACGCGAAATCGCTCACCTTCTGGAAGACGACGTCACCGAAGACGCCCAGCGCCAGGGCGCGACGTTACCGCTGGAAAAGCCTTATCTCGAAACCAGCCCCGTGAGCCTGTGGAAAAAGCGTGCCGTGTGGCTGTTGCTGCTGTTTGTGGCAGAAGCCTATACCAGTACCGTGCTTCAGCATTTTGAAGAGGCGCTCGAAGCCGCCATCGCGCTGGCGTTCTTTATTCCGTTGCTGATTGGTACGGGCGGGAACAGCGGTACGCAGATCACTTCTACGCTGGTGCGCGCCATGGCGCTGGGCGAAGTCGGGCTGAAAGACGTCGGACGGGTGCTGAAAAAGGAGATGACCACATCATTGATGATTGCCGTCACGATGGGCCTTGCCGGATGCTTCCGCGCCTGGATGATGGGGATTGGCGTTGAAATCACCGTCATTGTGAGCCTGACGCTGGTGTGCATTACCCTGTGGAGTGCGATTGTCTCTTCCGTTATTCCGATGGTGCTCAAGCGCTGCGGCATCGATCCGGCGGTAGTCTCCGCACCGTTTATTGCCACGCTGATTGACGGCACCGGGCTGATTATTTACTTCAAGATTGCGCAGTATACGTTGGGGCTGGAGTAGTCAGACGAACTGAGGCATTCACTATAAAGACCCGCATAATTGCGGGTCTTTAGTTCAATTTATCTAAACGGCGCATCCAACGAGACTTCGGCATCCGGTTCATGCGTAATACGGTTTCGCAGGTCGCGACGGATTAATTCAATGGCCCAGAACCAGAAGACATGCCCGATAATTTCAGAGATATATTCATGAATGGGCAACTGCGTCAGCGGCGGCGTCAATCCCAGCAGCGGGAAGCTGATGCCATGAACAAACAGTGTGGCGACCAGACCGGCCCATACGCCCTGCCAGAGTTTCACTTTCGGGAAAACTTCGGCAACGACACAATATCCGATAGCAAATACCAGTGAGAAAATGATATGGGTAATCATTACTGGGTTAATAATATGCTCAGAGAAGGTATAAACGGTCGCGGTCGGGTCAATCCCCAAATAATCACGCAGGAACAAATAAGGCGGGTTAAATTCATTGCGTCCACCGGAGAATGTGCGCGGTGGTAGCGGCACTTCCGCGCCCCATTTGACAAACGCAGACAGCAGGCCGGAAATAATCCCGACAAAAAGTGCTACACCATATCGACGTCTATTTGGAGAAGTCTGTACCAGAAAATCTTTAATTGCCATAAATCACTACCACCACAACTGAACGATTATTATGTGCAATAATTTTTGAACAGCAGGTGAATACGGACATTGATCGAGATCACACTTTTAAGCCATTGTGGGTAGTGTAAATTAATTTATCGGAATAATGCTTAGGTAAGCAATAATACCCCACTAATTATGGCAGGGTATACATTGTCGCGCGTGGCTGATATTCAAAATTGATAGCTATAATTTACGCTCGCAAACCACAGGTAAGGATTATCATAGCGACCTTTAAGCAGCGCTGGAGACTGAACGCGGGAAGATTGCATATGCAGGTAAGACACGGCAAACCCAATATTGCTTTGCGGCGTGACCTGATATTGCGCCCCGGTCGCAAAACGCCATTCATCGCCGGTCGGTAAGGTCAGCGCCACGTCACTTTGCGATTCATAAATGGTGCTATCAAATGCCACCCCCGCATTTAATCGCCACTGCTCCGTTGGTCGATATTGCACCCCCAGCGCCGTATGCCAGGAATCCTTCAGACGATTAGCTTTATCAATATCCTGGCCTGAAACCGACACTTGCGGACTGCCAAACTGGCTCCAGTCCTGCCAGCCCAAATCGCCCATGACTGACCACTGTTGATTAATGTCGTGAACCAGACTCAGCATAATTTGCTGCGGGGCTCGGACCTGGGCCGATATAGGCAAATCGTATTCTACGTTCGGTAAATTCGGGAACCGGGCTTTGGCATCAATATCAAAGTCATATTCAGTTTTGCTGGTCCACGTCATGCCCGCTCGCGTTTGATCGGTGAGCACCATTAATAAACCCAGCCGATAGCTCATCGCCCAGTCGTGATCTTTCTCCGTTTCATCATCGCCATCGACATTACGCGTGAGCGACAGAAAACCGTAGTTAACGTTAACGGAACCACCTATCGATAACCGGTCATTCAGTTTATAGGCCAGCGAAGGACTGACGGTTAGCGCCGCCATGGTGCTTTTCTTAATGAGGCGATCGCCCGCCCAATTACCGTAGTCCGTCCCCAGACCATAATTGCCGTATAAGCCGATCCCCGCAAAAAGATCGTCATTTATTTTTTGCGAATAAAAAGCGCTGGCATTCGGGAAAATACGCATGATATCGCCAGGGCTTTTGCCTCTCGATCCCTCATCCATTTTATAAGAAATATCACCGTCCATCGCCTGCAAACCACCGGTAAACATATGGTCTGGCAGACGAGTCATGCCCGCCGGGTTGGTGACGATAGTCGAGGCATCCTGCGCACGGGCCGCCTGCCCAGCACCTGCCAGGGCGGTATCTTCGGTGCCAATTTCATAAAAATAGAGCCCACTGGCGTGTGTGGATTGCGATATAAATAGACCGAGACAAATCAATATCGATTTTTTCATTTGCCACCTGCTGTTAACCATTTTGTTTTAGGTATTTTCTTTTCAGTAAATAAGAGGAAATAAATATCCTCACTCTCTTTGAACCGGTGGAGAAGCGGGTGCCGTGTACCAGTTTTCTTTGGCTACCATCACCGACCCTTTAGGCTGCATCACAAAATTAGGCGACATGATTTGGACGTTAAATTCATTGAACACGTCCTGAATATGGCTATGGAGTTCATTACGGGCCATCGCCAAAGATTGACCCGGCAACAATCGGACCTGGAGTTCATAGGAGATATACCAGTCCATCAAGCCCAACTGGCGCACCAGCGGCGGCTGTGAAAGATCGACCCCTTTTGCCCGTTTAGCGGCCAGCTCCAGCATGGCGTGAACCTGCCGCCACGGGGTGTCGTAACCAATGGTGACGCCGACCGTGAGATTGATACCCCCGTCAGGGTTTTGCGCACTGAGGTTAGTGATTTTACCACTGACCACCACGGCGTTCGGCACCGTGACGACGTAGTTTTCACGGGTAATAATTTTTGTCGCCAGCATGCCGATTTCGCTCACCAGCCCTTCGTTATCCGCCACGCGAATCACATCCCCCTTGCGCAGCGCACGGGAATAAATCAGCACCAGACCACTCATCGCGTGATTCATCACCCCTGCCGAACCGAGCGTGAGCATTAAGCCAAAGAACACGCTAATGCCCTTAAACGCCAGCGAGTTGGCACCGGGTAAGAATGGGTAGGCCGCAGACAGGGCAAACAGCCACACCACGACGGATATCAGCTTGCGGGTGGCTCCCACGGTCTCGGGATGAATACCCGGAAGCTGTAACCGCCCTGCCTCCACCTGATTCAGCACCACTTTGAGCAGCTTAAGTATGAAAGCGGTGATGAGGACAATAACCATGACAATCAGCAAACCCGGCAGCGCCGACACTACCGACAGCGCAATCTCCCGCAGCACCCGCACCGACCAGTCACCCAGCGATTCGCCCCACACTCGCGTCCAGGGAAACAGGCTAAATACCCAGCTCAGCCAGACGTAGAGCGCCAGAATACTCAGTAAAATCATCAAAAAAGCATACAGTCGCGTTTCAACCGCGCCGATAAACCTACGCCAGCGATGCGGTACCCAACTGCGGTTTTCGATAATGCGCCTGCGGTAATAACGCCGCACTCCGCGCCATGAACGATACGCGCCGTACCAGAAAAGCAGTAGCCCCACTAACCCTGCCGCCGTTTTCAGCGCAGATAAGGCGAGCCAGCCGGTATCATACTGGTCGCGCAGCGCCGTACGCTGGGCCTCCATCCGGATCAGTACGCGCTGCGCAGCCTGGTCGAGGGTGAGATCGTCGCCTTCATCCAGATCGGCCTGCGCCAGCAGCATCAGCGGTTTGCCGTTCATGACGATCAGCCGCCCATGCTGGTTATAGCGGGTGACCGGGACAATTTTTAACGGCTCGCGCAGGTCGGCTTCCGTGAAATGGCGTAGCGTATTGCGGATGCGTAACACGCGCTCTTCCGGCGTGGTCAGGCCAAACTTAGCCTGTAGCATGACAATCGGCTGATGAAAAATGTACACCGTCCGCGCGCGTTCCTGTTCCGATGGCTGCTGTCGGGGTTCTGCCGCAACCGCGGTGAAGGTTAGCGCGCCGATAAAACAGGTCAGAAGAATGAGCAGTATCTTGTTCATACACACCACTTTCTCGTTATGCTTAGTCAGTCAACTTGCACCCTAACCCCGTATTCACGGCGCGCATTTCTCAGGGTCAAAAACGGTTTTCCAGTCCTGCTTCATATCCACGACCGTCCAGCCCTTTTCTTTCGCTACCGATAAACCGTCAACCAGTTTTCCGCTGGCAGGCGGATGGCTATCGTAGGCGTACTCGCGCTCGGCATCGGTGTGGTGAACGATCAGCCCAAAGGTTTTATAGTCCGGGTTCGCCGCGGTGTACTGCATCATGGCTAAATCGCCGTCGCTGTTACCAAAAGCGGCCACCGGGCGCTGCCCCATAAACAGATGAATGGCGACCGGTTTGGCCGCCGCGTCGTCGTTGAACGCCCCTTTCATCGTTTTGCGCAGTTGGGTGCCGTTATCGGTCAGTGAAAATTCGCTCAGAGAGAACGATCCGACAACCTGCTCCGGCGGAATGCCGTACATTTTGTTGGTTAACACCCGCATAAAGTCGATGCCTCCGCCCGAAACAATCCAGGTTTTGAAACCGTTCTCGCGCAGGTAGTCCAGAAGCTGTCGCATCGGCTGATAGCCCATGCTGTCGTAGCGGCAGCCAAAGCGTTTATCACGTTGGTTATCCACCCATTGACTCACCCTTTTGCTGAACGCCTCGGTCGTCATGTCGCTGTGAGTGACGGCCAATAGCTGCATCAGCCCTTTCTCGCCCGACGCGGCTACCGTCTTAAGATCGTCATTCAGTACCGCGCTGAGGACGGGATCGTTCTTCCACTCCGGATGCTGCGGCACCAGACGTTTGACTTCATCTACCGCAAACTGTAGCTGGAAGGTCAGCGGCGCTTCAGGCCACAGGGTGCCGTCGTTATCAAAGACCACGTAGCGATGTTCGGGCGGGATAAACGTCGTCCGATCCTGCTGAGTCGCATTTTGCACCCACTGCTCGATGGCGCTTTTTGCAGCCGTGTCGTTCCAGGCAGAAAGCGGATCGGCGGCCTGCGCGGTGTTGATTGCACCGAACAGCAGCGCACCGATAACGAGTTTGTTATTCATTTTTCACCTCTTTTTTCAGGCGTCAGTGCGGGCAGGCGAACCGGAGCCCAAAAATGACGCCAGATATGATGTAGATACTGAAAGCTTCGCCACAGCAGGCGACGTATAAACCACAAAACTCCCGCAAACAGGACGATGGCCCCCACGATCAGCGCGTTTTGCCAGTGGTCTTCGTCGGTGGTGCCGCGCAGCATCGACTCGCTGCCCGCCGCACGCGCCTGAGCCACTTGTAAGGTTACGCCGGGTAATTCGGCAATCTGCCACTGCTGATGTGCGGTGTCCCACCAGCGTAATTTGACGGGCGGCAATATGATGGCTCCGGCCTGCGACGGCAGATAGCGCAGTTTTTCTACCCGCTGCGCGCCTTCGATTTCACCGCGACCTGACTTCAACAGCGTATTTTCTGGCGTCAGGCGTTGCGTCTCGGTTCCTGGGATCGCATACAGGATTTGCGGAATTTGAGTGGGCGCTATGCCGCGAGCTTTCACAGTGACGGTGCGTTCCACCGCATCCCCCGCGCGGAGCGTGTCGTCATTGCCGGCATGAAACTGGGAAATGTTCTGATCGATCGTTAAGTCGCTGGCGGGCAGAAACCGGTCCGGTTGCTCAACGCCTTGTGGCCAAGCGACCGTTTTTTTCAGCTCAGGTAACTGCACCGTCACCGGAGCCTGACTGGCGGAAGTGAGCGTGACTTCGGTTGCCGGGAGCAGGAGTTCACCCCGATCCCACGCTATCACCTCTCTTTCCAGCCGCACGCCGCTCCAGCTGATGCCATTTTTCTGGCGGCTCAACAATTGATTGGGCAACGGCGTCGTCATCAGTGAGCCATTTTTGATGGCGAAATCAGGCCATTCCGGCGGCGGATTAAACCAGCTATCGGTCCAGAAGGTCACCGCAATGCGCACCGGCTGACCGGGTGTGACCTGTTCCGGTGCCTCCAGTTCTCGGGTGATATCCATGGCCGCGCGCGCAGGCAAAACCGCCAGTAAGAGCATAAGCACAAGGGTTTTCATGGCGTCTCCTCGGTGTTGGCGCGGTAGAGATTTTCCAGCAGGCCGGATGGAGAAACCTCCAGATTGTCAAACCACTGATTAACCTGCGGGCTGCTGCTGGCAACCGGCTGGAGATCCTTCTGGTTCACCCCCTGGCCTTTCTTCAAATCGTGCTTAATCTCGTCTGGCTTGTAGTCCTGCTCTTTACCCTGTGCCGCCTGCCGGTCGCGCTCTTTCTGACGTAGCTGCATAATGATGCTGGCGATAGCGGCCCGGTTTTTTTGCGCCATGTCCCAGTCCGGACGCAGGCTTAGCGCCCGGTCATAGCTGTTAATCGCCTGCTGCCACTGCTTTTGCTGCGCGTAGCTGTTGCCAAGCCACAGCAGGACGTCAGCGGTTTGCGGGGCCTGGCGAAACGCCGACGCGGCGGCCACATAGTCTTCGGCACGGTAATACGCAATGCCCTGCCAGAGCGGATCCTGGAAGCGTTGCGCGGCTTTTTGATAATCACCCTGCCTGAAGGCGATTTGCCCCTGAACGTCCGGGCTAATCCACGCATCCTGCCAGGCAGCCTGACTTTGCGGCGCGTAGATCAGCGGCATCAGAACGACCAGCCAGCAAATGAGCTGCCGCCGCCCGAAAAGCAGCAGCAAAAGCATCGGGATCGCCAGCAGGTAGCCGCTGTTTTTCCAGTGCAGATCGCCGCGAGCGTTGTTCTGCGCCGCCACCGATTGCTGAATGTGACTGGTGATCACCGATAAATCGCTGTCGTCGCTGGTCACCAGCGTGACGGGGATGCCGCCGTCGCGGATTTGGCTAAAGCGCTCAACGTTGAGGCGCGTATCAATTCCGCGCTGGGCGTATTTTTCGGGGAGTTCCCCGCCGCGCGCGGTGCCCGGCACCCAAATTTGAATCGGTGCCTTACGCTGCGCTAGCCAGGTCGCGTCCTGCGGCGAAACGCTATCGGCAATCAGCAGGATATTGCGCGGCGCATCGGGCGTTTCTGGCATGTTTTTCATCGCCAGATTAACGGCCTGTTTCAGCCCCGAGCCTTCGCCCTCTGGCAGCAGGTTCGGGCTTTGCGCATGCAGGAACAGCGAGTAAAAGGTCGGATCGCTGGTCAGCGGCGTGGTGAGGTAAACGCCCGAATGGTAAACCACCAGACCAAAATGGGTTCCGGTGGATCGCGACATCAGTTGCATAATTTTACTTTGCATCCGCTGATGACGGCTGGGGGTGAGGTCTTGTGCGTACATCGCCGGGTCCTGTTGCAGAACGACCATCACATTGCTTTGCGGCGTTAGCGCTGCGGGCAGTTCTCGTTGCCAGGTCGGGCTCGCTAAGGCGATAACGCCGAGCGCGCACAGCCAGGGTAATACGCGAGTGATGCGCTTTTTGCGACCAATAATCAGCGCCCTGGCGAAGGGTTTATCCATGATCTGATGCCAGGCGCTACGCTGGCCGCTCGCCACAAACCACAGCAACACGCACGGGAGCAATGCGGCTAACCACCAGGGATGGGTGAAATGAAAATCGCTCATGCTGTTTTCTCCCGAACAAAGCGCCCGATGGCGAGCACAATCAGCAGGCCCAGCGCCAGAAGCAGCGGCCACTGGAATAGCGGGAGATGCCACGACCAGCCGATTGATTTCACCTGCACCGGCGTGATGGCGTCGATCTCTTTCCACACGCTATCCAGCGCGGCACCGGTGTTAGCCGCAGTCCAGGATTTGCCGCCGGTCATTTGCGCTATGTTCTGTAGTAACGGCAGGTCGACTTTGTCGTCTCCGGTGCTGCTCAAATCGCCAAAGGCAATGGTATGCACCTGAACGTGATGGGTAGCCGCCAGCTGTGCCGCAAGCGGTGGCGGCAGCTGCGAGGCTGTATCGTTGCCGTCGGTCAGCAGGATGGCCAGCTTGCTGGCGTCTTTGTTAGCGGTGCTGTCGAGCAGTTTCACGCCCACGCCAAGCGCGTCGCCAATCGCCGTCTGCTGACCAATCATGCCGGGTGCCAGCTGGTTAATCCGCGTTTGCAGCGCCTGTTTGTCTTCGCTAACCGGCGCAAATGGCCATGCCTGGCTGGCAAAAATCACCAGCCCGATGCGGTCGGTTTTGCGCGCGGCAACAAATTTGCGCACGGAATCCTGTACAGCCTGCAGGCGGGTGATCCCGCCCTGCACGTCGTTTTTAGCCATCGAACCGGAAACATCGAGAATTAACACCACGTCACGCATCGGTTTTTGTATTTGCTGTGGCGGGGTCAGGTATTCCGGGCGGGCAAGTGCCACCACCAGTAAAAGCCATATCAGCCAGAACATGAGATTCGAGAACGTACTGGTGCGTACCGGCTGGCTGTTGAGCTTAAGCTCGTCAATCAGTTCCGGCAAAAACGGAACGCGCACCTGCTCTTTGACTTCGCGCTCTTGCGACAAAAAATAGCGCCCCATCAGCGGCAGAAAAATCAGCAATCCTGCCCACGGCCAGGCGAAGTCGATACGGCTCAGAAACTCAGACATAGGGCAGTTTCTCCAGCCATTTTGTTAGCTGAGCCCGCAGACGCGCGGTATGGCTGGCGTCAAGCTGGTTATCCGGCTGGCAATATTTTTCGTTCAATTGCTGACGTAGGTCGTTATCGATGTCCACCTGCTGGAGGAATTGCTCGGGCGAAAGCGTCTGGCTGACGGTAGCGCGCGGCTGATGCATCAGCAGAATACGTTTGATCAGCTCAAGCCAGCCGTCGGCGCTGTGTGCGCCTTGTAGCGAGGCCAGCGCTTCTCGCCGCCATGCGTTGCGCCGCCAGCGGGCAAGGCGAAACACCCCAAACAGAATCAACGCGATAAGCAACACCACACCTGTCACCCACCATCCGGGCGGTAACGGGAACCACGAGAACCCCTGCGGCAGTGCAGGAACGGACAGCTCCGGCACGCTAAATCCTTTCTCAAGCATTCAGACTCCCTTTTGTAGCTGTTTAATCAGATCCTGCGTCACCACGATCTGGTTGACGCGAACGCCTAGCCGCGTCAGCCGATTTTCGAGACGCGCCAGCCGGGAGGTGATGCTCTGTTGGATCTCTTCTTTCAGTTGAGGCGATAGCGAAAAGGCCGCGTCATGGCCCTGGTAGCGGGCAGCTAAATCACCGTGCGTCGGCAACCGGAGATGCAGATCGTCGAGCGTGACAAAGGCGCTGATTTCACAGCGCCTTCTGAGGGCGGCGAGCAGCGCTTCACCAGTGGCATCGAGATCGTGAAAATCACTTAACACCGCCACCCACGATCCGGCGGGAATCAGCGGCATGGCACGCTGGATAACGCTGGTGAGCGTGACGGAGGCTGGGGCTTCGGTCGGATAACGCTGGGGTAACGCCTGGTTGTAGTGCAGCACGTCGTCAAGCACGGCGTGTAAGTTACGAGTGGGCGCACGGCATTTTTGCAGGCTGAATTCGGTATCGCTGAACACCACGCTGCCGATGCGATCGCCATCGTGCCAGCTTCGCCAGGCCAGCAGCCCGGCAATGTTGGCGGCGGCGACGGATTTCGTTTGCCCGCGCGTGGAAAAGTACATATCCAGACGCTGGTCAACGATCAAAAAGACCGGGCGCTCACGCTCTTCGTTATACAGCCGGATCCAGGGCGATCGCAGACGCGCCGTGGCCTGCCAGTCGATCAGACGCACGTCGTCGCCAGGCTGATAGCGGCGCAGGCTGTCAAAGTTCAGCCCCCGGCCCTGCTGGCGCGAAACCCGCTCGCCAGCCAGCGCGCCCGGTGGGATTTGCCCGGGCGGATTCGACAGCAGCCGCGCCTGACCGGCCAGCGCCATCAGCGTGTCGCGATCGACTTGCAGTGCCGCGTCCATTACGCCACCACTGCGTCGAGCAACATCCGAACCACGTCGTCAGGCGAGCAGTTATCGGCATTGGCCTGATAGCTCAGCATCAGGCGGTGGCGCAATACCGCCGGGGCGACGCGCTGGATATCTTCCGGCATGACCGCATCGCGGCCTTCCAGCCAGGCCAGCGCGCGACCGCAGCGGTCCAGCGCCAGCGTGCCGCGAGGGCTGACGCCAATGAAGATGTACCCGGCGAGCGTATCGCTGACCGCCTGCGGATGACGGGTCATGTTCACCAGATTCACAATGTAATTTTCAACGGTCGGGGCGACGTAAATGGCCGAGATCTCCTGCCAGCAGCTGGCAATCTCCTGCTGAGACAGCATCAGTGTTTCATGTGACGCCGCGTGGGATTCAGCCTGACCGGACTGATACCTCTGCTGCTGCTCCGCGCGCACCATTTGCATCACTTTTTGTTCGTTTTCACCCGACGGGTAATCGACCAGCACTTTCATTAAAAAGCGGTCGAGCTGGGCTTCCGGCAGCGGCCAGGTGCCTTCCTGATCCACCGGGTTTTGCGTCGCCAGGACCATGAAAACGCCCGGCAGCGGCCAGGTTTTTCCGGCCACCGTGACGTGGCGTTCTTCCATCGCTTCCAGCAGCGCCGACTGCACGCGTGCCGAGGCGCGGTTTATTTCATCGGCCAGAATGATGTTGCCAAATACCGGCCCCGGGCGAAATCGAAACTGGTCTTCTTCACGGGTGGCATTTTGCTGATAAATCTCACTGCCGGTGATGTCCGACGGCAGCAGGTCCGGCGTGAACTGAATGCGGCGGAACTCCCCTTCAACATGACGGGCAAGTTCGCGCACCGCACGGGTTTTTGCCAGCCCCGGTAAACCTTCCAGCAGCACGTGACCATCGCAGAGCAAGGCCACAATAAGCATACGCACCAGCGCTTCCTGGCCTAAAACCTGTTGATTCATGCGCTGCTCTAGCTCAAGCAGTTTTTCTCTGTTTGTCATTTGCGCAGTCCTGCAAAGTCACGTTTTAACAGCGTGGCGAGCCCGACCAGAATCGGCTCGGCGTAGTTGAAGAACGTTTTGATGCCAGGGCACAGGTAGTTAAGGCCCGGCTCGCCATCCGGCGTGCGGACAATGCGGTTTTTCGGGCATTCTCCCCAGCACAAATTCAGGTACGGACACTGTTTGCAGTATTCCGGCAGCGTCTCTTTTTTGCCTAAGCCAAAGGCTTTTTGACGCTCGGAAAACGCCATGTGTGCCAGTTTGGTATCGGCGATATTGCCAATCTGATATTCCGGGTAGACGTAGTGGTCGCAGGAGTAAATGTCACCATTTTTCTCCACCGCCAGACCTTTGCCGCAGAACTCCGAGGCGGTACAAATTTGTGCGGGCATGCCCATGGTTTGTGCCACTGCGGTTTCGAACAGATTCACCTGTACGCGGCCCAAATCGTTATTAACCCACTCTTCGAATACCGTTTTCAGGAACGTGCCCCAGTCTTCCGGGTCTACCGACCAGTCGGTGACGATAGAGTCTAAATCGCCCGGTCTGGCGCGACGGCTGCCGGTCACGGGAATGGTTTCATCGCGCCAGAACTGCGGCGCAGTGACTTTAAAATCGACGGGTTCAACACACGGGTTGAACTGCACGTAGGTGGCCCCCAGCTCGCGGGTCACGAAGCGGTACACTTCCAGCGGGAAGCGCGCGTTGGTGCGATTGACCGTGACCAGCGCGTTAAAAGGCACGTTGTATTTTTTTAGCGCCTCGACGCCTTTCATCACTTTGTCGAACGTGGGTTTGCCGCTGCGCGTGACGCGGTATCGATCGTGCAATTCCCGTGGGCCGTCAATCGACAGGCCGACCAGAAAACGATGTTCTTTGAGAAATTCAGCCCATTTATCGTTAATCAACACGCCGTTGGTTTGTAGGTCGTTTTCAACGCGCTGACCGGGTTTCTGGTACTGTTTCTGGAATTTAACCACCTTTTCAAAAAACTCTAGTCCCATTAAGGTCGGTTCGCCGCCCTGCCAGGAGAACACCACCTGATCGCCATCCTGACCGTCGATGTACTGACGGATAAAGTTTTCCAGCACGTCATCGCTCATGCCTGTGTGACGGTCCTGATGCAGTAGCTCTTCTTTGTGCAGATAAAAACAGTACGAACAGTCGAGATTACAGGTCGAGCCTGTGGGTTTCGCCATCACATGGAAGCGGCGTGTATATTCAGGCCCTTTGCCGTCGTACTTTTCCGCAGACGGTAGCGCTTTAACAGGCAACGTGGTGCTGTACTTCATCGCGAACCCCTAATAACCAGGTGGTTGCCCACCCGGATTGTGACAGCTATTAATTACTCTTCGCGCCTTGCTCAATCAGCGACTGGACGTCGGAAACGGTGAACGAACCCGGTTTCTGACGCGGCGGGAACTCCTGGAAGCTTTGCAGCATATCGCCAACGTATTTCTGCGCACCGCCCAGCAGGAACAGACGGCTGTAGAACCAGCTGTTGTAGTCCATACCGGTATCCCCTTTCTCAAGCGGGTCGATTTCCAGATCGAAAATCATTGGCACACGCAGTTTGGTAAACGGATAACGCCACACGTCCATGCCGGTATGTTCCTGAATCATAAAGTGCGCTTTCCAGCGGCCATAACGGATAGCCAGCAGGTCCCCGTCATCACTCCAGTAGAAGAACTCTTTACGTGGGTCTTCGCCTTTGCCCTGCAGGAAGTCGAGCTGGTTGTAGCCGTCGAGATGCACTTTGTAGGTGATAGACGGGGTTTTGTAGCCTTTTAACAGCTGCTCTTTGATATCCGGCACACCCGCAGCGGCCACCAGCGTTGGGAACCAGTCGTTGCTGCCAAAGATGTCGTTAATCATCGTGCCCGGCTTAACGTGTCCCGGCCATTTCATCATCGCCGGAACGCGGAAACCGCCTTCCCAGCCGGTGTTTTTCTCACCGCGGAACGGCGTCATCCCGGAGTCAGGCCAGGTGGCGAGCATAGGGCCGTTATCCGTGGTGTACACCACGATAGTGTTGTCTTCGATGCCGAGATCTTTGATTTTCTTCAGCACCTCGCCCACCGTTTTATCATGCTCAACCATGCCGTCGGCATAGGTCCCAAGCCCGGTTGCGCCGATGCTGGCGTCTTTCAGGTGGGTTTTATTGTGCATGCGGGTGGTGTTGTACCAGGTGAAGAAAGGCTTACCGGCCTTAACCTGACGCTCCATAAAGTCGTTGTTGGCGGCCAGGGTTTCATCATCCACGGTGCCCATACGCTTGATGGTGAGCGGCCCGGTATCTTCAATTTTGCCGTCGGCGCTGCTCTTGATCACACCGCGCGGGCCAAACTGTTTACGATAGGCAGGATCTTTCGGGTAATCCGGGTTTTCAGGTTCTTCTTCGGCGTTCAGGTGATAGAGATTGCCGAGGAATTCATCAAAACCGTGCGCGGTTGGCAGGAACTCATCCCGGTCACCGAGGTGGTTTTTACCAAATTGCCCGGTGGCATAACCCAGTTGCTTAAGAACATTGGCGATGGTCGGGTCATCTTTACTCAGACCTTGCGGCGCGCCCGGCATCCCAACTTTACTCATCCCCGTACGGAACGGCATCTGACCGGTAATAAATGACGAACGTCCGGCAGTGGAACTTTGTTCTGCATAATACGAAGTGAACTTCGCACCTTCATTCGCAATACTGTCAATATTCGGCGTCTTATAACCCATTGTTCCCTGATTATAAGTACTTAAATTCCAGTAACCCACGTCATCGCCAAAAATGACAACAATATTAGGCTTCGTATTATTTTGTTCTGGGGCAGTGGTGGTAGACGTTGCGGGCGCGGCATACGCTGCACTTATTGCACTCGATGCAAGTGTAAGCATACTGGCCAACACTGTCCGCTTAAATGGAACGGTCTTGAGCATGGTGGAACTCCTTTCATTAGAGGCAAAAAAAGTATAGGAAACATAATCCTGTTGCGATGTCTTTTTTATTCAAAAATAAATTTAATGAACATTCATTTTTTTGATAACAGGTAAAAACAAGCGGTTATTGATGACCACCGGTTAAAGGTCGCCGTAATGAAAAAATATTATTTATTCGGAATAGCCGAGGATTAAAGAAGTCCATCATGATATTATTCAAAATTAAATTTGAGAATATATCCGATGTTATCTAAAGGGTTACGAAATCAAAAATCATATAAAATTGACGGGATAATGAATGCTAAACAAAAATTAACGCGTCATTTGCAGATAATACTCAGGCGATTTATATAAGCATACCTGAAGGGTCATCAAATGAAGAAAGGCATCAATTTTTGTCGCGGTTCGCCGGAAGAAGGTGAGAAATCATGATGCTATCGCACGTCAGGAAGCCAGAACATCGCCACCGCCCGCCAGTGCTAAAATTAAAAACCATCAGAATTAAGCAAAAAAACATTCCACATATCCACTTGATAATTAACATTAAAATAAAATAACTCATCACAAACTTGGACAAATAATAGTAATTGTGTAAGTTTTAAATATGCCATCACATTACGTTATTTACCGTCAGGGTGAGACTCATGAGCACGACGCCATCCGTTATCGATCGATTTGTTGATTACTACGCCGAGCTGGATAACCAGCCACCGACGGTGCTGGCGGCCCTTTATCATCTGGACGGCGCGCTCATCGACCCGTTTGGCCGCCATGATGGGCTGTTTGCGATCCAGCGTTATTTCACCCACCTGCTGGCTAACGTGGACAGCTGCCGCTTTGTCATCGATCCCCCGCTTTGCGTAAGCGATCGTTTTGCCGTTACCTGGACCATGCACTGGTCCCATCCGCGGATTTCAGGCGGAGAAACACTGACACTGCCGGGTTGCTCGGTTGTCGACGTGCAGGACGATCGGATCATGCTCCAGCGCGATTACTACGACGCCGGAGAGATGATCTACGAACATCTTCCCCTGCTGGGCTGGGCGGTGCGCGGTGTGAAAAGGAGAATGCGCTCATGATGACTGTCCTCATCACCGGCGCAAGCTCCGGCATTGGCGCGGGGCTGGCAAAATCGTGGGCAGATGAAGGCTGTCACGTTATCGCCTGCGGGCGAGATCCGGCCAGGCTTGCTGCGCTGCATCAATATAGCGCGAACGTGACCGTGCGCCTGTTTGATATGACGGACCGAGAAGCCTGCCGCCAGGCGCTGGCAGACTGTCACGCCGACCTGGTCGTGCTGTGCGCGGGCACGTGCGAGTATCTCGATCGCGGAGAAGTGGATGCCGCACTGGTGGAGCGGGTGATGAACACTAACTTCATCGGCCCGATAAACTGCCTGGCCGCACTCCAGCCGCAGCTGGTGTCGGGCAACCGCGTGGTGCTGGTGAGCTCCATGGCGCACTGGCTGCCCTTCCCCCGGGCAGAGGCCTACGGCGCGTCCAAGGCGGCGCTGACCTGGTTTGCCGACAGCCTGCGCCTGGACTGGGAACCGAAGGGGATTGCCGTCACGGTGGTTTCACCGGGCTTTGTTGACACGCCTCTCACCCAAAAAAATGATTTCAAGATGCCCGGTCAGGTGAGCGTCGATAGCGCGGTGAAGGCCATCCGCCGCGGCCTGGCGAAGGGCAAAAATCACATTGCATTCCCGACAGGCTTCAGCCTGATCCTGCGCCTGCTGTCAGGGCTGCCTGCCTTTCTACAGCGCGCGCTGCTGCGCAGGATGGTGCGCCCATGAAAATCGCCATTATCGGCAGCGGCATCGCCGGGTTAACCTGCGCCTGGCGACTGGCCGGACATCATCAGGTGACGATGTTTGAGGCAGAGCCTACCGTGGGCGGGCATACCGCCACGGTCGATGTGACCACGCCGCAGGGTACGTTCGCCATCGATACCGGCTTTATTGTCTATAACGATCGCACCTATCCGCGCTTTATGGGCCTGCTCAGCGAGCTGGGCATTTTCGGGCAAAAGGCGCAGATGAGCTTCTCGGTGCATAACCCCGAAAGCGGCCTTGAGTACAACGGCCACACCCTCACCTCACTGTTTGCCCAGCGCCGTAATCTGGTGAATCCGATATTTTGGGGGCTGTTGAAAGATATCGTGCGTTTTAACCGAGAGGCGAAGGCCGCGCTGGTTGAAGGCGTTGACGACAGTGCCACACTTCAGAGCTTCCTTGAACAGCACCGCTTCAGCCCGTTTTTCGCCCGCCATTACGTGTTGCCGATGGGGGCTGCCATCTGGTCCTCTTCGCTTCAGGAGATGCGTCGTTTTCCGCTGCCGCTGTTTTTGCACTTCTTTGAACATCATGGCCTGCTGGATATCGCCCATCGCCCGCAGTGGTACGTGGTCCCCGGCGGCTCGCGGGAGTATATCCGCGCCCTGCTTTCTCAGTTGGGCGACCGTCTGACCTTACACTGCAACGCGCCCGTGCAGCGGGTCATCCGCCACGAGCGGGGCGTTGATATTCAGCTTGCGTCCTCCAGCCACACGTTCGATCGGGTGATCTTTGCCTGCCACTCCGCGCAGGCGCTGGCCATGCTTGACCAGCCGACGGACGCCGAGCGTGAAGTGCTGGGTGATATTGGCTGGCAGCGTAACGAGGTGGTTTTGCACAGCGATCCGCGCTGGCTGCCGGTGCGGGAGCGCGCCTGGGCTAGCTGGAATTATCGTCTGAGCGCCCACGACCAGGCGAGCGCCTGCGTGACCTATAACATGAACATCCTGCAAGGATTGCCGGAGGGAAGCCCGCTTTTCTGCGTCACCCTGAATCCCGACACGACTATTGAGGAGCGTTTCGTCCTGAAGCGCTTTGTCTACGAGCATCCGCTGTTTAACCCGAAAAGCTGGCGTGCGCAGGCGCGTCGCCACGAAATCAATGGCCACCAGCGGAGCTGGTTCTGCGGTGCTTACTGGTACAACGGTTTTCATGAGGATGGCGTACGCAGCGCACTGGACGTGGTGAAAGGCATCGCTACCGAAGGGGAGCGCTGAGATGAACAGCTGCCTGTATCAGGGCGTGTTACGCCATCGCCGCTTTCAGCCGAAATCACACCATTTTCGCTACAGCCTGTTTATGGCCTGGATCGATCTGGATGAGCTGGACGCGCTGCCGTCAGTAGGGATTCGCCGCAACCGGTTTGCCGCCGCCTCGTTTCACGACGTCGATTATCCGCTGGGTACGCCCCTTAAAGCGAACGTGCTTGACCGGGTGGAAAGCCTGACCGGGGAGCGTCCAGACGGGCGCGTCATGCTTCTGACCCAATTGCGCTATTTCGGGCTGCACTTTAATCCAGTCAACCTTTACTACTGCTTTGACCTCGCGGACACCCTGCGCTGGATCCTGGCCGAGGTGCGCAATACGCCGTGGAACGAACGTCATTACTATGCGGTAGATGGGCAGACACCGCGACCGCAGGAGAAAGCGTTTCATGTTTCTCCGTTTAACCCCATGAATATGGTCTACCACTGGCGCTTTAACCGCCCCGGCAGGACGCTGCACATGCATATCGAAAATCATCAGGAGTCAAAGGTGTTCGACGCCACGCTGGCGCTGAGCCAGAGGCCGCTAACGCGCGCGAACCTGACGTCGCTGATGCTGCAAATACCGTTAATGACCTTAAAAACCGTTCTCGCGATTTACTGGCAGGCGCTAAGGCTGTGGCTTAAGCGCGTGCCGCTGTACAACCACCCCGCTAGCAGGAGTGAACGATCATGACCGATCCCGTCTTTGCGCTTGAACCTGAACTTGCGCGCAACGCCCGTGTCGCGCGCTGGCTGCTCTTTCGTCTGCTGAGCGATATCCGCGGGGGTGCGATCACCGTGCGCGAGGGCGCGCACACCCTGCACTTTGGTGATGTCTGTGCCGCGCTGCATGCAGAAGTGGAAATTCGCTCGCCGGAGGTTTACTGGCGTCTGCTGACCGGCGGGAGCCTCGCGGCCGCTGAGGCGTGGATAGACGGCGAGTGGGAGACACATCAGCTCACGCCGCTGCTGCAAATCCTGGCCCTCAATGCCCAGGTACTGGGACGGCTGGAGCGCGGGTTTCGCCTGCTGGGCAAACCGATGGAGCGCCTTCGCCACTGGACCCGGCGCAACTCCCGCCAGCAGGCACGGGAAAACATCGCCGCGCATTACGACCTGGGCAACGCGTTTTACGCGCACTTTCTGGACCAGGATCTGCTCTACTCCAGCGCGCTGTTTACCGGTGATGAGCAGGATCTCACCGTGGCTCAGCGGGCAAAAATGGCGCGCCTGTGCGATCAGCTGGCGCTTAACGCCAACGACCATCTGCTGGAAATTGGTACCGGCTGGGGCGCGATGGCGGAATACGCGGCCCTGCATTATGGCTGCCGGGTGACTACCACCACTCTTTCTCAGGAGCAGTATACCTGGGCGAAAGCGCGCATTGCCCGCGCGGGATTAGAGGATCGGGTTGAGGTGCTGCTGTGCGACTACCGCGATTTAACCGGCGAGTTCGACAAGCTGGTGTCGGTAGAGATGATAGAAGCCGTGGGCCAGCGCTATTTGCCAGACTTCTTCCGCACCTGTCAGACGCGGCTGAGACCGGGAGGCAGAATGGCGATTCAGGCCATCACGATTCAGGATCAGCGCTATCGCGACTACAGCAAGAGCGTCGATTTTATCCAGCGCTACATCTTCCCCGGCGGCTTTTTGCCGAGCATTACCGCGATGAGCGCTCTGATGACACGCCATACCGATTTTGTGGTCCGTAACCTGTTTGATATGGGGCCAGACTATGCTCGCACGCTGGCGCAGTGGCGACAGCGTTTCGTGTATGCCTGGCAAGATATTGAAAAATTGGGCTTTGATGACAGATTCCGCCGCATGTGGCTTTACTACTTCGGCTACTGCGAAGCCGGGTTCAACGCGCGCACCATTAGCGTAGTGCAACTGACCGCAGAGCGCGTATGAAACAAAACGTGCAGGTTTTTATGATGGCCGTGGCGTTCGACCTGTACTGGACGCTGGTGGTGCTGTTTCGCGAGCGTGGCCTGTTCCTGTGGCTTGCGCTCGCGATTCTGGCCTGCCTGATGCTGTCGCCTGCACATCGTCTTTACGCATTACTTCTGGCCGCCGCTGGTAGCGGGCTGGACACGCTGTGGGCGCTGACGGGGCTTATCGACTTTCACGGAAATGCGCTATTGCCCCTGTGGATGCTGGCGCTGTGGCTCATGTTTTCCACCGTCTGGACCAGACTCACCAGCACCACCACGCTGCCGGGGTGGATACTCACTCTGATGGCCACCCTCGGCGGGCCCATGGCGTACGTGATTGGCGAACGCCTGGGGGCAATGACCTTTCTGGAGCCTGCTTTTATCGTTATCTGCTGGATGGCGCTGGGGTGGCTGGTGCTGATGTTGTTTTTCCATATTTTATTGGGGAGACGAAGATGAGAGCCGTTTTGCTGATAATGCTTAGCCTGACGGTTTTCGCGCCTACGGCCCACGCCACCGACTGGCTAAGCTGGCGCAAGGTGGGCAGCGCGGCCCTCACCTGGGGGCCATTTACCGTTTATACCTCTGAGCTGCGCACGCCAGACGGGCTGTATCACGGGACAGAGCAAAATCAGGTGCTCATCATTACCTACAAGCGAGATATCGATCGCGACGACCTGGTGGAGGCAACACGAGATCAGTGGCAGGCGCAGGGAATTTTGCAGCGCGAACCGCAGAGCGAGTCCTGGCTGCGTATGCTGACGTCACTCTGGCCTGACGTGACGGCGGGTACCCAGTTGGCGTTTGTTCTTAACGACAAGCAGGGGCAGTTCTGGTATCGCGCCTCAGCACTGCAAAAAACCTTCACGCCGCTCGGTGGCGTTCAGTCACAGGCCTTCAGCACGCACTTTCTGGCCATCTGGCTCGATCCCCGTACGCAATATCCCGAGCTGCGTCAGCAGCTGATCGGAGGTAAAAAATGAAACGCATTTTGACGTTAGGTATGGCTTTACTGATGCTGCTGGCAGGCTGTAGCACCGAGGTGACCGACTATCGGCATCAGCAGCCTCCGCTCGACATCTTCCAGTACTTTCAGGGGAAAACCGAAGCGTGGGGGATGGTACAGGACCGCAGCGGTAAACAGCTGCGGCGCTTTCACGTCGAGATTGCTGGCGACGTACTTGGCGACACACTGACCCTGAATGAGCATTTTGTTTATGACGATGGCGAGAAACAGCAGCGGGTGTGGCACATTCGACGCGTCAGCGCCGATCGTTACGAAGGTACCGCGGGCGATATTGACGGGGTGGCAACGGGTCAGGCATCGGGTAATGCCTTTAACTGGCGTTACAGCATGAACGTGAAGGCCAACGGCAGCACCTGGCTTCTGCACTTTGACGACTGGATGTATCTGCAAGACGGCACGCATCTTTTCAATAAAACCGAGATGAAGAAGTTTGGCGTGACCGTCGGGACGGTGACGCTTTTCTTTACCCGGAAAGAGAAATGAAAAAACCCCGCGATATTGCTATCGCGGGGTTTTTCATATTTGGCGGAAGCGTAGAGATTCGAACTCTAGAACCCTTTCGGGTCGCCGGTTTTCAAGACCGGTGCCTTCAACCGCTCGGCCACGCTTCCTAAGTGAGGCGCAATATAAACGTCTATTAGCGCCTTGTAAAGCAGGAATTTTTCTAAATTTACCGACGTGCATTTTTACGACGTGCAAAAGCAAAAAACCCTGCGATATTGCTATCGCAGGGTTTTCAAATTTGGCGGAAGCGTAGAGATTCGAACTCTAGAACCCTTTCGGGTCGCCGGTTTTCAAGACCGGTGCCTTCAACCGCTCGGCCACGCTTCCTAAGTGAGGCGCATCATAAACACCTCACCTTGCGCTGTAAAGAGTGATGTCACTCATTCGCTTCAAAAATAGCCAAAACGTGATTAATCGATTGAAATAACAACGTATTGACTATTTTGTCGGCATAAAATCGCCTCACACCGCGTTAGTGTTTTTTGATGTACATATCTTTGGTGAAGTAATGCCCCAACTTATCCGGCGTGAATCCACCGACCCAGGGCTTCACAAGATGGGTACGAACGTAGTGATAAACCGGGATTGCCGGAACGTCACGCCCCAGCATATCTTCAGCCTGCTGGTATAACTCCCCGCGCGCTTTGGTCGTTTTGGCCTTCGCCGCGTTGACCAGCGTTTCGTCATAGGCAGGATTGCTGTACTGGCTGGTGTTTTCACTGTCGCCAGTGCGGAAGTTATTCAGGAAGGTCGCCGCATCGTCGTAATCGGCGATCCATGCATAGCGCACCGCATCAAAATTATGGGTGTGCATGGTATCGAGCATGGTTTTCCATTCCTGGTTTTGCAGTTTTGCCTCTACACCCAGATTTTTCTTCCACATTGAGCTGGCCGCAATGGCTATCCGCTGATGCGACTCCGAGGTGTTATAGAGCAAGTTAAAGCTCAGTGGATGGCTGTCGTTGAACCCTGCGTCATTGAGCAGCTTTTTCGCCTCAGCAATACGCTTATCCATCGGCCAGCTGGCATAGTCCGGATTTTTTAGCGTCACGCCGCCGATGTCTGGCTGGCTAATCAGCCACGCCGGACGCTGACCCTGCCCTAACACTTTGCTGGCGATGATGTCTTTATCCAGCGCCAGGTTTAAAGCCTTGCGCACGCGGACGTCATTAAACGGGGGACGTGTGGTGTTGAACTCGTAATAGTAGGTGGCGAGCTGCGGCGAAACGTCCAGTTGCTGGTCTAACGTTTTTTTCAACTGCGTGAACTGGTTGATTGGCACCGTGTAGACGATGTCGATTTCCCCGGCCTTATAGCGGTTCACATCCGAAGCTTCAGAGGTGATGGGCAGATACGTCACCTTATTAATGACGGTATGTTCGTTATCCCAATAGCGCGGGTTGCGTTCAGCCTCAATGCGTTCGTTGACGACCCACTGCGACAGCTTGTACGCCCCGCTGCTGACAAAGTGCGCGGGCTGCGTCCACTTCTCGCCGTAGCGACCAATCAACACTTTATCGACCGGGACCAGCGACGGATGCGCCAGCATCGCGAGAAATGCCGCATTAGGCTGGGTCAGCGTGACCTCAAGGGTGGTATCGTTAAGGGCCTTAACGCCCATTGTATCCGGCGTTTTTTTACCCTGCGCGATATCAGAGGCATTAACGATGTGCATATTACCGGGATAGCTGGCATACGGAGAGGCGGTTTTAGGATCGACCAGACGCTGCCAGCTCCACACCACATCCTGCGCCGTAATAGCAGTGCCATCGCTCCAGGTAATGCCCGGGCGCAAATGGAAGGTCCAGACGGTATTGTCTTTGTTCTCCCATTTTTCGGCCAGCCGAGGCTGAATTTCACCGCCCGGAGAGACGCTGACCAGCCCTTCGAACAAATCACTGATAATATTGAATTCGACATCGCTTTCGACTTTGTGCGGGTCGAGCGATGCCGGTTCGCTGCCGTTATTCCTGACCAGTTCCTGTTTCTCTGCAAGCATTGTTCCAGCCGGTACGCTGGCGGCCCATGCCGCCGTGCTTGCGCACAGGATGCTTGCCGTGAGTAATGAGAGTGTAAAGTGAGTGCGTGATGATGGTTTCATTTCCTTCGCCTTATTGTTGATGTTTTGACGATGCGGAATAACTCTTAGCGCTCTAAGGGTAATAAGGCAATAATTTTCAGTGACCTATAAGAGGTTGATCTGAATAAATCGTCCAAACCTTCAATCGTTCTGTTTCATAAGATTTTTTTGAAAGAAAGTGTCAGAGTAGCGGCTAAGACGTTGAGTAAAGATGGGTAAAACCACTTTGTTACTGGCGCTGGGTTTCCTATTCTTGCCGTTAATTACATCTGTCATAAGAGAGTGACTCATGGATCGTATTATTAGTTCTTCGCGCGACCGCACATCGCTACTCAGCACCCACAAGGTGCTGCGCAATACCTATTTCATGCTTAGCCTGACGCTGGCGTTCTCGGCGATCACCGCGACTGCCAGCACCGTACTGATGCTGCCGTCTCCGGGGTTTATCCTGACGCTGGTGGGTATGTATGGCCTGATGTTCCTGACCTACAAAACGGCAGATAAGCCCATTGGTATTCTGTCGGCCTTCGCCTTTACCGGCTTCCTGGGCTATATCCTGGGGCCAATGTTGAACACCTATTTATCTGCGGGTATGGGTGATCTGATTGGTATGGCGTTAGGGGGTACGGCACTGGTGTTCTTCTGCTGCTCGGCCTACGTGCTGACGACGCGCAAGGATATGTCCTTCCTCGGCGGTATGTTGATGGCAGGTATCATTGTTGTGCTGGTGGGTATGGTGGCTAACATCTTCCTGCAATTGCCAGCTCTGCACCTGGCGATTAGCGCAGTGTTTATCCTGATTTCTTCAGGCGCGATTTTGTTTGAAACCAGCAACATCATCCGCGGCGGCGAGACCAACTATATTCGCGCCACCGTGAGTCTGTATGTGTCGCTGTACAATATCTTCGTCAGCCTGTTAAGCATCCTGGGCTTCGCTAGCCGCGATTAACCCTTCCTGCTTTGAACCAAGCCTCGCTTATGCGGGGCTTTGTTTTTTGGTACACTGCACCGGTTTTTGACTGACGTGTGAATGACTATGTTGAGCTTTGAAGGTAAAGAGATAGAAACCGATAACGACGGCTATCTGAAAGACAGCAGCCAGTGGAGTGAAGCACTGGCAGAAGTGATTGCTGAAAAAGAGTCCATCACCCTTTCTCCCGAACACTGGGAAGTGGTGCGTTTTGTGCGGGATTTCTATCTGGAATTCAATACCTCTCCCGCCATTCGTATGCTGGTGAAAGCCATGGCCAATAAGCTTGGCGAAGAGAAAGGTAACAGCCGCTATTTGTACCGTCTGTTTCCAAAAGGCCCGGCTAAGCAGGCGACTAAAATTGCCGGACTGCCTAAACCGGTGAAGTGTATTTAATAACGAATCCCAAAATTGACGTATTCCCGGCCAGGTTGATGAGGTTCTGTTAACACTTTTTCGACCCGCGCACTGCGCGGCCCACCCGCTTTGAGCCAGTCGATTAGTTTCTCGATCTGTTCAGCCTCGCCGCAGGCGACCACCTCCACGCTGCCGTCATCCATATTGCGCGCGTAGCCGGTGAGCCCGAGCTGTATGGCTTCGCGCTGTGTGCTGTAGCGGAATCCAACACCCTGTACCGTGCCGTATACCCACGCGATTGTGCAAATTTTTGACATCATCGTTCTCCTTATCCTGTCCTGGCGCGTTGCATTTCCTCACTGAACTCGGGAAAATGGCGGCCATTTCATTGAATCGAAAGAATAGCAAATTATGAGTGTACGTTTAGTGTTAGCCAAAGGGCGCGAGAAATCATTGCTCCGCCGCCATCCTTGGGTCTTTTCCGGTGCGGTTGCCCGTATGGAAGGTAAAGCCAGCCTCGGTGAAACCATCGATATCGTTGACCATCAGGGGAAATGGCTAGCGCGCGGCGCATATTCGCCTGCCTCACAGATCCGTGCTCGTGTCTGGACATTTGAGAAAGATGAAACCATCGACATCGCTTTCTTTACCCGCCGTTTACAGCGTGCGCAGCAGTGGCGTGACTGGCTGGCAAAACGTGACGGGCTGGACAGCTATCGTCTGATCGCTGGTGAATCAGACGGCCTCCCGGGCGTGACGATTGACCGTTTCGGCAACTTTATGGTTCTGCAACTGCTGAGCGCAGGTGCCGAATATCAGCGCGCAGCGTTAATCAGTGCCCTGCAAACACTGTACCCGGAATGCGCTATCTACGATCGTAGCGACGTCGCGGTGCGTAAAAAAGAAGGCATGGAATTGACCCAAGGGACAATTACAGGCGAGTTACCACCTGCCCTGCTGCCCATTGAAGAACACGGCATGAAGCTGTTGGTCGATATTCAGGGCGGGCATAAAACCGGCTATTACCTCGATCAACGTGACAGTCGACTGGCAACGCGTCAGTACGTTAAAGATAAACGCGTGCTGAACTGCTTCTCTTATACCGGTGGCTTTGCGGTCTCCGCACTGATGGGCGGTTGTACTCAGGTGGTGAGTGTGGACACCTCACAAGAAGCGCTGGACGTGGCGAAACAGAACGTTGAGTTGAACAAGCTGGATCTGAGCAAGGCAGAGTTCGTTCGCGATGACGTATTCAAGCTGTTGCGTAAATATCGTGACCAGGGCGAGACGTTTGATGTCATCGTGATGGATCCGCCGAAATTCGTCGAAAATAAAAGCCAGCTGATGGGCGCATGCCGGGGATATAAAGACATCAACATGCTGGCTATCCAGCTATTGAACCCTGGCGGTGTACTGCTGACGTTCTCGTGTTCTGGCCTGATGACCACCGATTTATTCCAGAAAATCGTCGCTGACGCCGCTGTAGATGCGGGTCGTGATGTACAATTTATAGAACAGTTCCGCCAGGCCGCCGACCATCCTGTGATCGCTACTTATCCGGAAGGGCTGTATCTGAAAGGATTTGCCTGTCGCATCATGTAGCTTGAAAAGTGGAATATTGCCCTCACATCTTGTGTCAGTAAAGATTCTCGGGAGGTGACAATGATTGCCAGCAAATACGGTATCGGCCAGCAGGTCCGCCATTCCCTGTTAGGTTTTCTGGGAGTGGTCGTGGATATCGACCCGGAATACTCCCTGGAGGAACCGTCAGCAGATGAGCTGGCGGTGAACGCAGAGCTGCGCACCGCGCCCTGGTATCATGTGGTGATGGAAGATGACGATGGTCAACCTGTTCACACCTATCTTGCCGAAGTGCAGCTCAGTAGCGAACCGCAGGATGAGCATCCGGAACAACCGTCTATGGATGAGCTCGCGCAAACTATCCGCAAACAGCTGCAGGCGCCGCGTCTGCGGAACTGACTTACTAAAAAGCCCGATATCGGGCTTTTTGCTTTTTTCACTTGGCCAGACCTAAGCGTGGAATATCGATAGCCGGACAACGATCCATTACCACGTTTAACCCTGCTTCTCCGGCGAGCACAGCTGCCTGCTCGTTAATCACGCCAAGCTGCATCCACAACGTCTTCGCGCCAATGGCGATAGCATCCTGCGCCACGCCCCACGCCGCTTCAGAATTACGAAACACATCCACCATATCCACTTTTTCAGGAATCTCTCCTAGGGAGGCATAACCTTGCTGCCCCAGTAACGTCTTACCGGCCACCTTTGGCGAAACGGGAATAACGTGATAACCCTGATCAAGAAGATATTTCATCACCCGATAGCTTGGACGATCGGGTTTATCGCTTGCCCCCACCAGCGCAATGGTGCGCGTCGAGGTGAGAATGTCGATAATATCGCTGTCTTTCATCATGTTTCTCCTGGTTTTTTAAAAGTGTACGCCAAAGAGCAGCAGTCAACCATTCAACCCATGCATCTGTATGAGGGCAAACTGTCGGAACATGTCTATATGTTAGTAAACGTGTTAATCGAAAAATTTAGATACATAATTACAACGAAGATATTTTCGACAGGAGCGCCCTATGAAGACCGGCATTGCCTCTGCTTTGATTGCGTTAGTGATGCCGGTTTGCGTGTATGCCACTACGCTTCGGCTATCAACGGATATTGATCTGCTGGTTCTTGATGGCAAAAAGGTGTCCAGCTCGCTACTGCGCGGCGCAGACAGCATTGAGCTCGATAACGGGCCACACCAGATTGTTTTTCGCGTAGAAAAAAATATTCGCCTGTCAAATCATGAGCAACGTCTCTATATCTCCCCACCACTGGTGTTGAGTTTTAACACGCAAAAAATCAGTCAGGTTAATTTTAATCTTCCGAGGCTTGAAACGGAAAAGGAGTCTGAGACGTTTGAGTCATCACCCCATATGGAATTGCTGGATGGCGATGCCATGCCGATACCGGTAAAGCTGGATATTCTGGCCCTGACCAAAAGCCCGAAAGGCACTGATTACGAAGCCGATACCGAGCGTTACAACAAGGCGGGTAAAAGCGCTTCATTACCGGGTTTTGCCACCATGATGGCAGATGACAGCACGCTGTTGTCAGGCGTATCGGAGCTGGATGTGATCCCTCCTCAATCCCAGACGCTCACCGAACAACGCCTGAAATTCTGGTTTCAGCAGGCCGATCCCGATACCCGAACGCGTTTTCTACAGTGGGCGAAGCAACAACCTTCGTCCTGAGCCGCATTTTTTTACCCTTTCTCTTGCAGCGTCAAACGCTTCCAGTCATCTTGTAGCCAGTTAACCTGACGGAAAAGATTATGGAACTGACGACACGCTCACTGCCTGAACGCAAGCATATTGCGCTGGTAGCGCACGATCACTGCAAAAAAATGCTGCTTAGCTGGGTCCAGCGCCATCAGGCTTTGCTGGAAAAGCACGAACTTTCCGCCACGGGCACCACCGGGAATTTAATTCATCGTGAAACCGGGCTTGAGGTCAATGCGATGCTCAGCGGCCCGCTGGGTGGCGATCAGCAAGTAGGGGCAAAGATTTCAGAAGGGAAAATTGATGTACTGATTTTCTTTTGGGATCCGCTCAATGCCGTCCCTCACGATCCCGATGTAAAAGCCCTGCTACGCCTCGCCACGGTGTGGAATATTCCGGTTGCGACCAACCTCTCCACCGCTGACTTTATTATCGAGTCGCCGCATTTTAACCAGCAGGTTGAGATCTTAATTCCGGATTACCCACGTTACCTGGCTGAACGTTTGAAGTAACAGTGTCGCCGGGTGCATCCCACCCGGCATGCATTTACTACGGTTTTCTCAGCATCGGCACGTCAAGCTCTCTTAGCGCATCAACAAACAAAGAAGGCTCATTCTTATTAAAGAGAAGCCAGACACGATGACGGGCGCGCGTGATGGCCACATAAAGCAGGCGTCGCTCTTCAGCATCCGGAAAATCTTCCGGCACCGGCAACAACGCTTGCTCCATGACCGACTCCCGAGCCTGCGCCGGGAATCCGTCATTTCCATCCTGTAAGCCAACCACTATCACATAGTCGGCCTGTTGTCCCTTGCTGGCGTGAATCGTCATAAAATCCAGTTTCAGCTTCGGCCAGCGTGTCGCCGCTTTTTCCAGTATTACGGGTTTAAGATGATGGTAGCGCGCCAGCACCAGAATGCGCTCTTCTGATTTTACGAAACCACTGAGTTTATCGAGCAGCGGCTCTAGCTGATCCTCTGGTAAAAGCGTTACCGCTTTTTTATCGCCGGTAGTGAGGCTATTCAGCGGTTTTACGAGCTGATGTGGATTCTGCTGAATAAAGCGGTTGGCGATTTCCCCAATACGGGAATTAAAGCGATAGGTCGTATCAAGATCGCTACGGTCGCCCTCGCCGAAGTAGTGATGGAAGGCGGTCGTCAATGAAAGCTGCGCGCCGCTAAAGCGATAAATGGCCTGCCAGTCATCACCCACAGCAAAGAGCGAGGTATGCTTATTTTGCGCCCGCAACGCCGCCAGCAGCGCGGCTCGCTGTGGGGAGATATCCTGAAATTCATCGACCAGAATATGCTTCCACGGGCTGACAAACCGCCCCTTCTCCAGGATGATAATGGCTTGATGGATCAGCCCGGAGAAATCGACAGCGTTTTCTTCTTTAAGCGCCGTTTTCCAGGCCTTTAACAGTGGGGCCATTAATTTGACGCGTTTTGAAAACAGCGTTCGTATCTCTTCGGGCGCGGCGTCAATCATCTCGGCCTGCGAACCGCCGTGGGTGCGCATCAGGCTGACCCATCGATCAAGGCGCGAGCCAAGTCGTCGGGCCAACTTTTCATCCTGCCAGAAGCTGCCTTCCGGTACGCTCCAGTTCAACTCTTCTTCCAGCCACTGCCGCCACCCTTTTGCCTGCGCTTTTTTCTCGGTGCATTGCTGTTGCCATGTCTGGATAAACAGCGAATGTCGGGCCTGAGCGTCATTTTCCAGCTTGCTAATCACCGGGGCTTTCTTGCTACCCTGCTGAATAATATGCAGTGCCAGCGCATGGAAGGTTCTTGCGCTGACATCTTGCGTATGCAGCCGTTCCTGAATGCGTTCGTCCATCTCTTGCGCCGCTTTGCGACCAAAAGCCAGCAGTAAAATCTGCTCGGCAGTGGCGTCTCCTCTGGCAAGAAGCCAGCCAGCGCGGGCAACCAGCACCGAGGTTTTACCGCTCCCCGCCCCTGCGAGCACGAGCAGTGATTGCTCCCCGTTAACCACCGCACGCGCCTGCGCAGGATTTAGCGGTGAGGATTCAATCTGACTGAAAAAGTCCGCATGTTTGGCCAACATCTCATCGGTCCAGGCCTGGTTATGAGCCAACCTGCTTTTATCGATATCAGTTAACCACGCCTTGCACTGATGCCAGGCTTCACGACAGTTTTCAAACTCCTCAAGGCGGGAGGCAGGAAACGGCAGCGCACTTAACGCCTGCTGGATGCGCTGCTGCATCCCGGCAGTCTGAGCACGCGTTAGCCAGCTTTTTTGCCGATCGCTTTGCGCGATATCAGCCAGCACACGCGCCAAAACCTGCTCGGCAACCTGGCTCATCTCCGCGCTCCACTGCTGCCAAAGCGCGTTTAAATGGTGATGGAAGCGCTGTGTTTCTGCCCACTCCGTACCATGCAGGCGAACCACTTTTTCGTCGGGTAGCACGAACTCCAGTTCGCCCCATACCAGACCTCGTTTGCAATGGACCGCCAGCATCTGATTAAACGGAATGAGGTATTCGTGACGCTCGCCTGAGACTTTAACTCCGGCGTTGAGCAGGACGACCTTATCATACGGATGTTGCGCCAGGCGTTTGCCTAATGATGTTGCTTTTAGTTCCATGTCCAGCCCAATCCACGAGGTGATAATTTGCTTACTAGTTTAACCGCCAGTTTTCAGGTGCTCCAGCCTAAAAAAACGTTACAATCATCAAGCTTTGATCATATCGAAAGGAAGTGAGGGTTTATGCGTACCGTACTGAATATTTTGAATTTTGTCCTTGGCGGTTTTGCCACCACGTTTGCCTGGCTTTTTGCCACACTGGTGAGCATTGTCTTTATCTTCACGCTGCCACTTACGCGCTCCTGTTGGGAAATCACCAAACTTTCCCTGATCCCCTACGGTAATGAAGCGGTTCATGTCAATGAACTGAATCCCGGTAACAAAAATATCCTGATGAACACGGGAGGGACCTTACTGAATATCTTATGGCTTGTTTTCTTCGGCTGGTGGCTGTGCCTGATGCATATTGTCGCGGGCGTAACGCAGTGTATTACCATTATCGGCATCCCGGTCGGAATTGCTAACTTCAAAATCGCGGCTATTGCCCTGTGGCCTGTTGGTCGCCGAGTGGTTCCGGTTGAAGTTGCCCAGGCCGCACGTGAAGCAAACGCCCGTAGACGTTTTCAGTAAATAAGGACAGGCAGCGCCCATGCTAAGCCCACTGCTTCGCAGATATACATGGAACAGCACCTGGCTCTATAACGTCAGGATTTTTATCGCGCTTTGCGGCTCAACGGCTCTACCATGGTGGCTGGGTGATGTGAAGTTGACGATCCCGCTCACCCTTGGCGTGGTGGCCGGCGCGCTTGCCGATCTCGACGATCGTCTGGCGGGACGCCTGCGCAATTTGGTTATCACGCTGGTGTGCTTTTTTATTGCCTCAGCGTCGGTGGAACTGTTGTTCCCATGGCCCTGGTTTTTTGCGCTGGGATTGATGGTCTCCACCACCGGTTTTATCCTGCTAGGTGGGCTGGGGCAGCGCTACGCAACCATTGCCTTTGGCGCGCTGCTCATCGCCATTTATACCATGCTCGGCGTTTCACTTTATGACCAGTGGTATCAGCAGCCGGTATTGCTGCTGCTTGGCGCTATCTGGTACAACGCGCTGACGCTGACGGGGCATCTCATTTTCCCCATTCGCCCGTTGCAGGACAACCTCGCGCGCAGTTACGAACAGCTTGCGCACTATCTTGAACTAAAGTCCCGGCTGTTCGATCCTGACATTGAAGAAGAGAGCCAGGCACCGCTTTACGATCTGGCGCTGGCAAATGGCCAACTAGTGGCCACGCTCAACCAGACCAAAGCCTCACTTCTCACTCGCCTGCGTGGAGATCGTGGACAGCGTGGAACCCGGCAAACGTTACACTACTATTTTGTCGCTCAGGATATTCATGAGCGGGCCAGTTCATCGCATATTCAGTACGCCGCGCTGCGCGAAAAGTTTCGCTACAGTGATGTTATGTTCCGTTTTCAGCGGCTGCTTTCGATGCAATCCCAGGCCTGCCAGCACTTAGCACGGTCAATTCTGCTGCGGACCCCTTATCAGCACGACCCGCGTTTTGAGCGTGCTTTTAGCCATCTTGACGCGGCGCTCGATCGCGTTCAGGCCAGCGGAACATCGCCAGAGCAGATGAAAGCGCTGGGTTTTTTACTTAACAACCTGCGGGCAATTGATGCGCAGCTTGCGACTATCCAGTCTGAACAAGCGTTGACAATACCGGGGCACGATACCGAGCACCTGCTTGCTGACGATAGTCTAAATGGCTTTGCCGATATGTGGCTGCGCCTGAGTCGTAACTTTACGCCGGAATCAGCGCTGTTTCGCCATGCCGTAAGAATGTCCGCCGTGCTTTGTGTGGGATACGCATTTATCCAAATCACTGGGCTACAACATGGCTACTGGATTTTGTTGACCAGCCTGTTTGTATGCCAGCCGAACTATAACGCAACTCGTCATCGACTTGCTCTGCGGGTGATCGGCACGCTGGTGGGCGTGGCTATCGGATTACCGGTGTTGTATTTCGTGCCATCTATTGAAGGGCAATTGATACTTATCGTGATTACTGGCGTGCTTTTCTTTGCATTTCGCCACGTTCAGTATGCGCACGCCACCATGTTCATTACCCTGCTGGTTCTGCTGTGCTTTAACCTGCTGGGTGAAGGGTTCGAAGTGGCATTACCACGCATCATCGATACTTTAATAGGGTGCGCTATTGCATGGGCCGCAGTGAGTTTCATCTGGCCAGACTGGCGGTTTCGCAATCTGCCACGAGCCTTGGATCTGGCAATTAATGCAAACTGTCGGTATCTGGACGCCATTCTTGAGCAATATCATCAAGGTCGTGACAATCGTCTGGCTTATCGCATTGCCAGACGCGATGCGCACAATCGTGATGCTGAGCTGGCGTCGGTGGTATCGAATATGTCCACAGAACCGCGCGCAACAGCTGAAATTCGTGAAGTCGCCTTCCGGCTGCTGTGCCTTAACCATACTTTCACCAGCTATATTTCGACATTGGGCGCTCATCGCGAGCAGCTGACCAACCCGGGTATTCTGGCTCTGCTGGATGATGCCGTATGCTACGTTGACGATGCACTTCATCACCGCCCCGCAGACGAGCCGCGCGTGCAGAACGCGTTAGAGGAGCTTAGCCAGCGAATCGCTCATTTTGATCCCGGTGCGGATAACAAAGCTCCACTTGTTCTACAGCAAATTGGCCTGCTGGTTGCGTTGCTGCCTGAGATTTGCCGATTGCAGCAGCAGATCGCTACCTATCGGAATGATTCTCAGGTAGCGCAGGAAGCGCATTAAACCACTCGGTTAGCTCCCGGCGTCTGACAGCCGGGAGCGCGGCTTCATGCAACCCTTCAATTGCCCCTTCCAGTGCGAAAAGCAATTTAATGCTGAGATGTCGGTTTTTCGTGCGAACCTTTAACCAACACTCTTCTGCACCTAGCACCCTTAGAGTGGTTTCGTTGGTGATACCGACGTCGAGCAAAAGCACTTCGATTTGAAAGGTCAGGTTGGGTAAATCTTTAAGACGGTGTCTTTGGTGGCGCTGATAACGTTCTTTGCGGGCGGCCTCCAGCGCAAAGGAAGAGAGCTGCAACAGCTTTTCATGGTTTTGCCAGAGCCCCTCATCCACACGGTAATAATTCAGCAGAACGGGTCTGCCCCGTTTCACCAGCGTTAAAAAAGAAGAAGCATTTCTGACACAGTACTGGGCGCTTTGCTCACATGCGCGCAGATAGAGTTCCCCGTCCGATACCATCGCAAATACGGCTTCACCTACAGCCAATGTGTAGCCACCAAACAGGGCACGGTGATGTATTTCACCGAGTGGCGAGAGGTATTCCTGAGATTGATAGATCCGTTCATAAGATATCTTTTTCATGATATTCACCATATAAATCATAGAGTAACAACAATATTTTCTTACTACCGGATCCGTTAGCAGGAAAATAGGTGACTTATCGCCACTCGGCAAGATGAATCTTTCGAACAAGCCAATAACAGACAAAATTTGCGAGACGCTTTCCGAAAATGAGGTTGATCTTTAGGCGCACAGGGGTTACTGTATATCCATACAGTAACTACAGGGCTGGAATGATTATGCACACTTCAAGCTATGCAAATCGCTCAACATCTTTTTCTTCTTCCGCAGGCAATGGCTCGCAAAAAGCTCCCGAGCGTGTTTCAGCCGGGTTGATAAGTGAGGTGGTGTATCGTGAAGACCAGCCCATGATGACGCAAATGTTGCTCCTGCCACTTTTACAGCAGCTTGGTCAGCAATCGCGCTGGCAACTCTGGTTAACGCCGCAACAAAAATTAAGCCGCGAGTGGGTTCAGTCAGCGGGATTACCGCTCGCCAAAGTGATGCATATTAGTCAGCTTGCGCCGTGCAATACTGTTGATTCAATGATTCGTGCGCTACGCACCGGAAATTACAGCGTGGTGATCGGCTGGTTGTCAGAAGATTTGACGGAAGATGAACATTTTTGCCTGGCAGAAGCAGCAGAAGAAGGTAACGCGATTGGCATTATTATGAGACCCGTTCGGCTCGATCCTCTTCGCAAAGGACACCTGTCTGGGCTAAAAATTCACTCTAATTTGTATCATTGAGTGAAATTAAGAGTTTTCCTGGAATTTTTTTTGACACCGCTACACGCCATTAGTTCCATTGACAGAAACTTCGTGAATGCTTGTCTGGCGCGGTTTCCGTTAATTTTGCTGAATAAAATATGCGCGATAAATGTTAAATAGTATGTATACGGAACTTTTTTTTTCATATGCCTGACGGAGTTCACACTTGTAAGTTTCCCACTACGTTGTAGACTTTACATCGCCAGGGGTGCTCGGTCTAAGCCGAAGATATCGGTAGAGTTACTAGTTTGAGCTCGCCCCCCGGTGAAGGATTTAACCGTGATTTCTCGACGAGATCTTCATGGCGATTTTTGGATGATAACGAGGCGCAAAAAATGAAAAAGACAGCTATCGCGATTGCAGTGGCACTGGCTGGCTTCGCTACCGTAGCGCAGGCCGCTCCGAAAGATAATACCTGGTATGCAGGTGGTAAACTGGGTTGGTCTCAGTTCCACGACACTGGCTGGTACAACAGCTCCCTGAACAACGATGGCCCGACTCATGAAAGCCAGCTCGGTGCAGGTGCGTTTGGTGGCTATCAGGTTAACCCGTATGTTGGTTTTGAAATGGGTTACGACTGGTTAGGTCGTATGCCTTACAAAGGCGACAACGTTAACGGCGCATTCAAAGCTCAAGGCGTACAGCTCACCGCTAAACTGGGTTACCCAGTAACTGACGATCTGGACGTGTATACTCGTCTGGGCGGCATGGTATGGCGCGCTGACTCCAGCAACAGCATCTCTGGCGACAACCACGACACTGGCGTTTCTCCAGTATTCGCTGGTGGCGTAGAGTGGGCAATGACCCGTGATATCGCTACCCGTCTGGAATACCAGTGGGTTAACAACATCGGCGACGGTAACACCGTTGGCGTTCGTCCTGACAACGGCATGTTGAGCGTAGGTGTTTCCTACCGCTTCGGCCAGCAGGAAGATGCAGCACCAATCGTTGCTCCAGCTCCTGCTCCAGCGCCAGAAGTACAGACCAAGCACTTCACTCTGAAGTCTGACGTTCTGTTCAACTTCAACAAAGCTACCCTGAAACCAGAAGGTCAGCAGGCACTGGATCAGCTGTACACCCAGCTGAGCAACCTGGATCCTAAAGATGGTTCTGTAGTGGTTCTGGGCTTCACCGACCGTATCGGTTCTGACGCTTACAACCAGGGTCT
>JALCNW010000021.1 GCA_022649305.1 Enterobacter sp. | reverse complement strand
ATCCCTCTGGGTCAATGTTTATCCTATGATTGCACGAAAGTTAATCAGGCGCATATCTAGGGGAAGTCCCTTCCATTCGTTAAGTATAGACTGCCTGGAAAAGCGGCAATTGCACGCGCAGGCGCTGCCAGTTGTTGCGAATTGTTCTACACTGGCTCAAAACCACAGGAGGATTTTATGAAGGTCAACGATCGGGTTACCGTAAAGACAGACGGCGGGCCGCGTCGCCCTGGCGTGGTACTGGCAGTAGAACAATTCAGTGAAGGCGTGATGTACCTGGTGTCGCTGGAAGATTACCCGCTCGGGATCTGGTTCTTTAACGAGCTTGGTCATTCTGACGGCGTGTTTGTGGAACTGGCTGAGTAGACGAGCGTCGGGTGACGACTGGATTACCCGACCCACTTTTTGGCGCGCGTAAATGGAAAAATCTCTGGCGAGGCCAGAGATTGATGTTGTGCAGAAGATATCAAAAGTGGTTAGCGCATGTTCACGAAAATGCCATTCGTCACATTATCCGTCAGACGAACAACATGATAAATAACTTGTTTATTATGCGTTTTAATTTTCCTTTTAATATTTCCCTTATGTGACGAAACGGTTTTTGCTTTGATGTTCATTTGGTCGGAAATCTGAATTGTCCCTTGCCCTGCCATCCACATTCTCAACATACTTGATTCAGTGCGGCTTAATGATAACGTGGGTAAGTTAAACTCTCCTACACTCTTCACTTCTTTATTCAAATAATCGCCCAAAATGTCATCCAGTGACTCGGGCTTAATCGATTTAGAACTGATCAATAAGTTTTTACGCACCAACAAATATTCGTCGAAATGGATATTTGCAATGGCCATAAAAACAATAAACAGGGTTGTAGGATGCTGATTAATGATTTGCTTAATGTGCTGACTGTTGGCTGGATCGTGAATGAAACAGTCCTCATTAATAAACACCACGCCGGGCTTGTGAAGTTCACAAGCGGCTGCAAGTTCTTCAACGTTATGAACATCGTTGATGTCTCGTTTTCTAACCCCTCTGCTTGCAAGATACCCGGTTAGCCCTAGCCGGGTGTAACTGCATAAATCCATAATGATCGTTGACATGGCATACCCTCACTCAATGCGTAACGATAATTCACCACCTGCCTGAGAGCTCATAAACAGCCATACGGGATGGATAAAAAGGTATTAACCTGTGAGCAATACATAGACTTTCAGGCGAACTCACTATCCCGTAAAGTTACGTATAATTTGCCAGGAATCTTCTTAAAGTAAAGTAAATATTAAGTATTGTGAAGGGTGTAAAAACAAATAAACCGCATCAGATATATCCTGGTAGATGTTTTTAATGTTTTATTTTAGGAATATCCTCAGAGAGACAATATAAACATCAGGGGTTAATATTTCGGGGTAGTTCACTCACAATATTGGCTAACAGATTGAATATTTCACCGAATAAATGTTCACAGAACGGAGCGATGAGCGGCATTAACAACCCCATCAATATCATCCCGACGGTAAGCGTCACCGGGAAGCCGATGACAAATACCGAAAGCTGCGGCGCCATACGGTTTAGCAAACCTAATGCAAGGTTCACCGTCAGCAGCAGCGTGATGATCGGCAGTGCCAGCATTAGCCCGTTGAGGAAAATCAGCCCGGCGGCCCGCGTCAATGCCAGGAAGGCGTTGCTGTTCACCGGATTATCGCCAATCGGCAGCGTGTGGAACGTGTCCACCAGCATGGAGATCAGCCACAAGTGGCCGTTTAAAGTTAAGAACAGCAGCATCGCCAGCATATCGATCAATCGTGCCAGAACCGGCATGTTGAGGTGGCTTGCAGGATCGACGAAGGTGGCAAACGACAGACCCATCTGTAAGCCAATAAGCTCACCCGCGGTACGTATCGCGGCAAAAGCCAACTGCATGGTGAACCCGATAGCCACACCAATGAGCACCTGCTGGAGTGCCAGCCATACCGCCTGAGCGGAAAAGATAGCGACGTTAACCGGCGGTAATGAGGGGGCGATAACAAAGGTAATGAGCATGCCGAGCCCCACTTTGACGCGTTTGGGGATCGACTTTTCGCTCAGAATGGGGGCGGTCATGATAAGCGCCATGACGCGCAGCAAAGGCCAAAAATAGAGCCCGAGCCAATGCATCCATTGATCGCTGGTGAAATGCAGCATCTCTGAGTCAGCCGATGATGTACGGCAGATTGGTAAACAGATTACGCATGTAATCCAGCAGCAGGTTTAGCATCCACGGTCCGGCGATAATAATGGCCACGAAGACGGCAATGATTTTCGGAATAAACGAGAGTGTCATTTCGTTAATCTGCGTTGCAGCCTGCAAAATACTGATAATCAGACCGGTAACCAGCGCAACCAACAGCAGAGGAGCGGCAACGGAGATGGCGACTTTCATCGCTTCCGTGCCCATCATCATGACCGATTCAGGAGTCATTTCGCGCGCCTCAACTGTAGAAACTTTGCGCCAGCGAACCGACGAGCAATTGCCAGCCGTCAACCAGTACGAAGAGCATGATCTTAAAGGGCAGGGCAATGGTTGCCGGTGGCACCATCATCATACCCAGCGCCATCAGGACACTGGCGATCACCAGGTCGATTATCAGGAACGGGATGAAAATGGTGAAGCCAATCTGGAATGCGGTTTTCAACTCGCTGGTGACATAGGCGGGCAACAGAATACGCATCGGTACCGCTTCGGGTCCCTGAATGGGCCCTTCGTTTGCCAGACGAGCAAACAGCGCAAGGTCGGCTTCGCGCGTCTGGCGTAGCATAAACTCACGCAATGGCTGAGCGCCTTTTTCCAGCGCCTCCTGCATAGAGATTTTATCTTCGCTAAACGGCTGATAGGCGTCGGCATAAATCTTATCGATAACCGGCGACATAATAAAAAAGGTCAGAAACAGAGCCAGACCCAGCAATACCTGGTTTGGCGGTGCGGACGGTGTGCCCAGCGCGTTTCGCAATAAACCGAAGACGATGATGATGCGGGTGAAGCTGGTCATCATCAGCAGGATCGCCGGGATAAAGGTCAGCGAGGTGATAAATACCAGCGTCTGAACCGGCAGCGACCAGCTTTGTCCGCCTCCGGCCATTGGCGTTGAAATCAGACCGGGCAACTGGGCATAAACGGCGGGAGCAAACAGGCCGACACCCGCGAGCGTCAGGGTTAACAAACGGCGCATTACGATCTCCCGGAACGCTTAAGCAAACTCTTTAAAACGGACTGAAAATCCGCTGGATTCTCTGCACTCACTTCGCCCAGAGCAGGCGCGGGAGGCAGCTTATGTAATACAGTGATCTGCGATGCCGTTACGCCCAGCACCAGCCGGGCATCTTCCACATCTACAATCACGACGCGTTCGCGTGGACCGAGCGAAGTGCTTGCGCTCACCTTTAACCCGCGCGTTGTCGCAGTTTTACCGGCCACGCCAAAGCGTTTTGCCAGCCACGCAGCGATAAGAATAAAGGCAATAATACCCAACAGCGCGCCGCTGACCTGTAGCAGTGGCGAGCCGGGAACCGCAGAGGGTTGTGATACCGTTGCCTGGGTTTTCATGCTTAACGGCTCAGACGACGCATACGTTCTGACGGGGTGATAATGTCGGTAATACGTACGCCGTATTTATCGGCAACCACCACCACTTCACCCTGTGCAATCAGGTAGCCGTTGATCAGAATGTCCAGCGGTTCACCCGCCAGGCCATCCAGCGCAACGACGGAACCCTGGGTCAGACGCAGCAGCTCTTTAATGGTCATACGTGTACGGCCCAGTTCAACCGTCAGTTTGACCGGGATATCCATAATCAAGTCAATATCCTGCAGCGTGCCGCTCACGTCACCGCCGCCAAGCTGCTGGAATACCGCGTCCGCCGCGGTTTTGCTGGCAGGTGCTTTTTGCTCGTTTAACGCATCAGCCCACAGATCGTCCAGTGCTCCGCTGTTTTCATCGGACGGATTGTTCATATCACTCATTTGGGCTGTTCCTCATTCAGCGAATTCAGTATCGGATTGATCAAGTGCTCAACGCGTAACGCGTACTGACCGTTTACTGTGCCGTACTGGCTGGTCAATACCGGCACGCTATCCACATGGGCAATAATGCGGTCGGGTTTATCTATCGGCAGCACATCACCGGGTTTTAATTTGAGTATCTGGGATAACCGCAGGGGGACTTCGGCAAAACTGGCGATCAGTTCCAGCTGTGAATGCTGTACCTGGCGTACCAGGTTTTCGCGCCAGTTTTGGTCTTCGTTGCGGGAGTTTTCCAGCGGCGGATTAACCAGAACTTCGCGTAGCGGTTCGATCATGCTGAACGGCAGACAAATATTAAATTCGCCGGTCAGGTTACCGATTTCCACATGGAAGGGGGTGTTCACCACGATATCGTTTGGCGAGGTAGTGATGTTGGTGAATTTCACCTGCATCTCAGAACGCACATACTCCACATCCAGCGGATGAATCGCTTTCCACGCGTCGCTGTAAGATTCCAGCGCCAACTTCAGCATGCGGTTGATTACGCGCTGTTCGGTATGGGTAAACTCGCGTCCTTCCACCTTCGTCGGGAAACGACCGTCGCCACCGAAAAGGTTATCCACTGCGATAAATACCAGGCTCGGTGAAAACACGAACAGCCCGGTTCCGCGCAACGGCTTCAGATGGATAAGGTTAAGGTTGGTTGGCACCGGCAGGTTTCGGGCAAACTCGTGGTAAGGCTGGATGCGAATCGCACCGACGGTAATATCCGGGCTACGGCGCAGCAGGTTAAACAGTCCCATACGGAACTGACGCGCAAAACGTTCGTTGATGATCTCCAGCGCCTGAAGACGCTCGCGCACCACGCGACGCTGGGTATTGGGATCGTAGGGACGAATGTTGCTTTCGCCGCCTGAACCCGGTTTTGGATCATCGCTCTGGTCGCTGTCGCCATTAAGCAGCGCATCGATTTCCGCTTGAGAAAGAATACTATCGCCCATGTCTCTACCGCAGGATGAAAGCTGTATACAGAACGTCAGTGACTTCCTGCTTAGGTTGACCGGCTACCAGCGGTGCCGCCAGCGATTGCTTGATAGCATCGACCAGCTTTTGTTTACCGTCATCAGTAGCGAGCCCGGAAGCCTCCTGGCGCGAAAAAAGCAGCAACAGACGGCTACGCACTTCTGGCAGATATTCGCTCAGGCGAGTGCGGGTTGCTTCGTCTTTAAGACGCAGCGTAATACCAATATAGAGCACGCGATCGGCATCGCCCAGGTTAACGGTGAACGTATCCAGGGCGAAAAATACCGGGGCCGGTGGCGGGGGGAGTTCCGCTTTGGCGGCAGCGGACGGGGCTTGCTGCATACGCCAGTAGCTAAAGCCTGCGGTGGCGCACGCGGCAAGCGTGATCAACACCAGCAGCGGGATCCAGATGGAGCGCTTGCTTTTTTTGTTGATAGCGGAGTCAGTCATCTGATACGAGCTTCCTGTTTCGGTACAGCTAATGAGGTGATTATCCCGTGTCCTGCTTTGGTCAAAGCGTGGAAAAGACGAGGATAATCACGCTACCTCTGGCGTTTAGGCAAAGATGTCTACCGCGCCGTTTCCACGAGCAGCGGACTGCAGTGCGGCAGGCGTGACCAGTAATTCATCACTTTCGTCATTAAATCCGCCTTGCTGACCTGAACGCGAGGCGTGTTGTTGCTGCTGAGATGACGACTGCTGCTGGCCTGCAGAGCTTTCGCTGCTGATGCTGCTTTGGGAAAGCTGAATACCGTTTTCCGCAAGCTGGGTGCGTAACATCGGCAGGGCAGCTTCGAGCGCTGCACGCACGTGGCTATGCCCGGAAATCATCTGCAACTGTGCCTGGTTATCATCCAGTTTAAGCGAAATTTGCACCTGGCCCAGATCTTCTGGATGCAGGCGCAATTCGGCGCTTTGCTGCCCCTGTTTGGTGAATAACGTCACGTGCTGGCTAATGGCCTGCTGCCATTCATGCGTACCCAAAGGCTGGCTGATAACCGGTGCTGTCGCCACGGTGGCAGCGGCAGGCTGCGCGGTAGCGTGGCTGGACATCACCGGGGCCAGCGTGGCGGTTGGCGTGGCAGAAGACGACGTGCTGGAGGCTTCCTGTTTTGCGGCGGCCGCAGCGGCGGCTGGCGTGAGCTGCGCGCTGGTCGACAGGTTTACGTCTGCATCCTGCGTGTCGGGCTGAGTTTTGCTCTGGCCGGTGATATCGTTGTGAAGCACTGACGGACGACCAGTGCTGGCCTGCGGCAGCGACGTTTTCGCGGTGACCGCATCGGTGCTAACCGGCTGAGCCGTCACCGTCGCGGTAGTTTGCTGATGCGGTAACATCGCCATCAGGGCGCTAAGTCCTGCCAGCTCCTCTTCGTTTAGCTCGGTTTGGCCGTCATCTTTTTGCACCGCAGCGGTTAACGTTTTCAGCGCATCGCTGTGGGTCGCGGGCATTAATCCGGAGACCAGGCTTTGGATAGTCGTCGTGGCTTTTGCGGTATCTTCAGTCGCAAGGACATCCTGACGTGCCAGCAAATCGGCCAGTTTGGCCGGAATAGCGCTCTTGCCATCCTGTTGCAGCGCGGCTTTGGACAGCTTACCGCTGGCGGCCTTGAGGTCGGCTAACGTCAGGGGAGCCTCTTTTCCTTTACCTGCGGTATCGGTCAATGCACCCGCCAGCAGCGAGAGAAAATCTTGCGCGCCGTCAGCGCCTTTACCGGAAAGCGTACTGCCGGACAGGTCACTGTCGGTCATCAGCAGTTGTTGCAGTGTGATCATTCAGGTTTCCTCATTGATGCGCGCTGGGCAAACTCATCCATTTTCTTCTGGTCAAGACGGTTTTCGGCAAGCAACGTGGCGGCGGTTTGCCGGTCCTGTAATGTTGTCCAGGCCTGCAATCGCTGCTTCTTTTCTCGCCAGAAATTGAGCGCCTTATCAACTTTCTGGTCCCACTGGGTAAGCTGGTGGCGATGCTGGTCTATCGCTTTTTCCAGCGTCTGAATGAACTGTTGATAGTTTATCCAGCGTTGGCTGCCAATGCCCTGTGTCATATCGGTATTGAGGTTGGTGCGATATTCATGCTGATAGTCGATCAACATCGTCAACTGTTCTTCAGCCTGCTGGTATCCCCGTCGCATCGCGCCAAGCTGCAATGCGGCATCGTCGACTTCTTTTTCAGCCAGATCTTTCAGCGTCGTTAATGCGCTATTTTGCGCCATGATCTTCGCCCTCCACCTGTATTACGCCTGCGGGAAAATCAGCTCTAAAGCCTGAAGAGAATCTTCCCAGTCGGCGCGTTCAAATATGCCTTGTTGCAAAAAGGCCTCCAGCTGCGGCCAGAGCGTAATGGCCTTGTCGAGCATCGGATCGCTGCCTTTGGCATACGCCCCGACGCTCACCAGGTCGCGGTTGCGCTGGAAGCTGGAAAGCAGTTGTTTGAAGTTACGCACGCGGGCGTAATGCTTCTCGGTGATAAGCGAGGTCATCGCGCGGCTGATCGACGCTTCAATATCAATGGCCGGGTAATGCCCGGCTTCAGCTAGTCGGCGTGACAGCACGATGTGACCGTCAAGGATCGCACGCGCGGAGTCGGCAATCGGATCCTGCTGATCGTCGCCTTCGGTTAACACCGTATAAAATGCCGTTACTGAGCCACCACCGGTAATGCCGTTGCCCGCACGTTCAACCAGCGCAGGCAGTTTGGCAAAGACCGAAGGCGGATAACCTTTGGTTGCCGGCGGTTCACCGATAGCCAGCGCGATTTCACGCTGGGCCATCGCGTAGCGCGTCAGGGAATCCATAATCAGCAACACGTGCTGGCCGCGATCGCGAAAATCTTCTGCGATACGCGTGGCGTAAGCTGCACCCTGCATACGCAGCAGCGGCGAAACGTCCGCCGGTGCTGCAATCACGACGGAACGTGCCCGACCTTCGGTGCCGAGGATATTCTCGATAAAATCTTTAACTTCGCGGCCACGCTCGCCAATCAGGCCCACGACAATGACGTCCGCCTGGGTGTAGCGCGCCATCATGCCGAGCAGTACCGATTTACCCACGCCGGAACCCGCGAACAAGCCCATTCGCTGCCCACGACCGACGGTCAGCAGGGCGTTAATAGGGCGCACACCGGTATCCAGCACGTGTTCAATGGCGGTACGTTGCAGCGGGTTAAACGGCTGGGTGATCAGCGCACCGGTCTCGGTGGTATCGGGAGAGGGCAGGCCATCGAGCGGCTTGCCGCTGCCGTCAAGCACACGGCCCAACAGCGCTGGACCCAGTGGCAATTGCTTACCGCTTTGTAGTCCGTCGCCGGAAATGTTTTTCGCGTAAACGCGTGCGCCGGGCAAAATGCCTTCGACTTCTTCGAGTGGCATCAGGAACAGACGCTGACCGTTAAAACCCACCACTTCGCTTTCAACTTCCTGAGTCTCGTTGCCGGTCTGTCTTTCAATGACGCAGGTCGCGCCCAGTGGCAATTGCAGTCCGGTCGCTTCCAGTACCAGCCCGGTTGCGCGGGTCAGACGACCATAGCGGCGAACCGAGGGCAGCTGTGACATCTTCGTTTCGAAGTTATCAAGCGTGTTAAGCCAGCGCGTGAGACGGGCGGTCATCAGACAACTCCCGGTGCGGCCAGTCGGCACAGTTCCTGCCAGCGCGTGGCGACGCTGGCGTCCAGATCGCCCTCATCGGCAGACACTTTACAGCCGCCGTGATGCAGTGACGGGTCGCCACGCAGTCGCCAGCCGTGCAGGCTAAGGGTCGCGCCCAGCATCTCTTCAACGCGCTGGAGATCGTCAGGATGAACGCGCAGCTGAGGCTTGCCGCTAAACAGCGGCTCCTGCTGTAGCAAACCCTGAATCTGTTTAATCAGCGAGGAATTATCCACGGCTGGGGTATGGCCAATGACTTGACGTGCCGCCTCCAGCGCCATTTGCATCAGGCGCGAGGCGATGACGCTGTCAAGCGCGTCGAGGGTGTTTTGAAACTCGCTGACCAACTGCTGCATACGGGCATGGATCGGTGCTTGCTGCTGACGCGCCTGCTCCATCCCCTGTTCAAGACCTTTACTTACGCCTTCCTGATAACCCTGGTCATGGCCTTTCTGCCGGCCTTCACTCACGCCCGCATTAAAACCCTGCTCGTGCGCCTGCATTTGCAGTTGTGCCAGCATTTGCGCACGTTGCTCTTCTTCGCTGAGCTCCGGCTCCTCTGGAGCACTGCCTTCCTCGCTGGGTTCGGCTAACGCTGGCATAAACTCCATCATGGGAGGTGCCAGATCGTCCGGAGTCCAGCGTTTCCACGGCAGCTCATTAAACATATGCATCGTCTCCGCTGCCGATCACCATCTCGCCGGTTTCTGCCAGACGACGTACGATAAGCAGGATCGCTTTCTGTTCGTTTTCCACCTGAGACAGACGAACCGGGCCACGGTTGGCAAGGTCGTCGCGCAGGATATCCGCCGCACGTTGAGACATGTTGCGCAGGAACTTCTCGCGCAGCGGCTGCTCGGCGCCTTTGAGCGCGATAAGCAGGGATTCGGAATCCACTTCCTGAAGCAGGCGCTGGACGCTGCGATCGTCGACTTCGACCAGGTTTTCGAACAGGAACATCTCGTCGATAATTTTCTGTGCCAGCTCGCCGTCGAATTCGCGCACGGCGGTGATAACCGCTTCTTCCTGCTGCGTTTTCATCAGGTTGATAATTTCTGCTGCCGTTCTCACGCCGCCCATTTTGCTGCGCTTGAGGTTCTGGCCGTCGAGCAGGCTGTTCAGCACTTCGGTCAATTCGGCCAGAGCTGCCGGCTGAACACCGCCGAAGGTGGCGATACGTAGCATCACGTCGTGACGCAGACGCTCGTCGAACAGCGCCAGAATATCCGCGGCCTGGCCACGTTTGAGGTGAACCAGGATGGTCGCGATGATCTGCGGATGCTCGTCGCGGATAAGGTCCGCGGCGCTCTGCGGCTCCATAAAGTTGAGCGTTTCGATGCCGCTGGCGGTATCGCGTGTTTCCAGAATATCTTCCAGCAGACTGGCCGCGCGTTCTTCACCGAGCGCTTTGACCAGCACCGAACGCAGATATTCGTTGGCGTTGACGTTAAGCGCAGCAAACTGCTCGGCTTCTTGCTCAAACTCGGCCAGCACTTCGGTCAGCTGTTTATTAGAAATCTGACGGACGTTTGCCATCGCCGCACTGAGCACTTGTACTTCACGCTGGGAGAGGTGTTTAAACACCTCTGCCGCACGATCTTCACCGATGGTCATCAGCAGGATGACGCTTTTATCCGTACCCGAAAGGTTACTCATCTTCGTTACTCATCCACTGGCGAATGACCAGCGCGACAACGCGCGGATCGTTATCTGACATTTCGCGAATACGCTGGCTCATGACCTCAGCACCCAGACGCTGGTTAGCACGACGCTGCTGCGTCTGCTCGTCTTTGCTCAGGCGAACTTCCACCGCTTCTTCGACTTCCTGACGCGCGCTCATATGTTCTTGCGCGGCTTTGGCTTCTTCTGCACGACGGTTGAGCTGCGGACGAATCCCTTTACGCCACAGCAACCATGCGACAATCAGAACCAGCAGCCAGCGACCGGCGGACAGCATCTGGTCGATGAAGGCCTGCTGTTGCCAGAACGGCAGTTCGCCACCCGTCTGATCGGTGACGGTGAACGGAGAGTTCACAACGTTCAACGTATCGCCGCGTTTTTCGGAGTAGCCCATCGCTTCACGCGTCAGGTCTTCGATTTGCTTCATCTGATCGGTGGTCAGCGCCAACGGCTTGCCGTCAGGCAGCATTTTATAGTTCACCACTACGGCAACCGACAGACGTTGCACATCGCCCACGTTCATTTTGGTGTGGAGAATGGTGCGGTCGACTTCGTAGTTAGTGGTTTCGTTACGGCTGGAGTTTCGTGGTCCCGAACTGGCTGCGGTCGACGTGGTTTGTTGCTGACCATTCTGCTGGTTCGCCGGAGGCGTGGAGATCGGGGCGTTATTTGCCGGGGCAGGCTGGTTGGACAGCGCACCCGGTACGCCGCCCGGATACGGGCCGCCGATCTGCTCGGTAGTATTCATCTGGCGTGAACGCATCACCGCCTGGGAGGCATCACCGTTCGGGCTGTACTGTTCCTGGGTCTGTTCTTTATTCGCAAAGTCGATCTGCGCGGTAACCTGCGCATGCACGTTACCGTTCCCGACGATGGGGCCAAGGATGGCTTCGATGCGGCGCTGAACGCGGCCTTCAACGTCGGTGGCGTATTTCAACTGCGCGTCGTTCAGGTCGCGGCTGCTGGTATTCGACTGGGTAAGCAAATGGCCACCCTGATCGACCAGCGTGACGTTGCCTGGCGGTAAACCGGCCACGGCGCTAGAGACCAGGTGCGTCACCGCGCTGATTTGCCCTTCATCAAGAGCACGGCCAGGTTCGAGGTTAACGGTGACAGAGGCAGAAGGGGATTTTTGCTCACGAACAAACAGAGTTGGTTTTGGCATCGCTAAATGGACGCGAGCGCTTTTTACCGGGCCCAGCGTTTCAATTGTGCGGGCAAGTTCACCTTCGAGTGCGCGCTGGTAGTTAACCTGCTCGCTGAACTGGCTAATGCCGAATTTTTCCTGATCCAGCAGTTCAAACCCGACGGCACCGCCTTTCGGCAGCCCCTGTTGGGCAAGGCGTAAACGGAGTTCGTGAACTTTATCGGCAGGAACTTCAAGCGCGCCACCGTTATCAGAGAAACGGTAGGGGATATTCATCTGGGTCAGTTGGGTAACGATGGCCCCGCCGTCCTGATCGGTCAGGTTACTGTAGAGCGTGCGGTAGTCAGGGCTTTTTGCCCACAGAACCATCGCTACAAGAATCGCAATGGCGGCAGCGCCTGCCACGATCAATGGGATTTTAGGGTTCGCGCGCAGGCGGTTCATCCACTCGAGCGATTTATTTTGCGGTGCTGGCGATGCTGTCGCAGTCATAGCGCACCTCGCGGCTCTTCGTGAATAACGTTATTCGTGTAGAGAAACAAAACTGACTCCCGGGTCGGCAAACACGACAAAAGTTCCATATGGATGGCACCGTCATTATTTGATGATTCAGGATTTTCTATGGCTCAAATAACCCGATTTTTTCACGCTATTTAGCGCCTTTATCTTATTGACAAGGTGCTAGTCTTGACCGCGTAAAAATCCATCCAGGGGAAAGTCATGGCTATACAAGGCATTGAAGGGGTACTCAGTCAGTTGCAGGCAACGGCGATGACGGCCCGCAACCAGAGCGTGGCTGACGTACAGCCGGGTATCAGCTTCGCAGGCCAACTGCATGCCGCCCTCGACCGTATCAGCGATACGCAGACCGCTGCCCGCACCCAGGCAGAAAAGTTTAGCCTTGGCGAACCCGGCGTTGCGCTTAATGATGTGATGACCGATTTGCAAAAATCATCAATCTCTATGCAGATGGGTATTCAGGTTCGTAATAAGCTGGTGTCGGCTTATCAAGAAGTGATGGGCATGCAAGTATAAGTTATATAACCTACTGAAATGTATTAGCTAATCACGGCAGATCCTACTGCGTGGGGCATGGATGGGGCAAACTCGCTTAATTTCTGGTTGAGAATGAGCACCTGGTCCTGATTGTTTTCAGCCATCCAGGATCCGTATACCCGGTAAACCATTTGCGCGTCGGTATGGCCCATTTGCTTCGCGATGAAGTTTGGGTTGGCACCGGCTGCCAGTGACCAGCATGCATACGTGTGTCGTGACTGATATGCTCTGCGATAGCGAATCCCGGCGCGTCGCATTGCAACCTCCCATGACTGGTTAATCGAGCCTACTGCGTAATGATGCCCTGCACGGCCTTTACGCGATCCGACTTGTGGGTTGAACAAGAAAGTACAGGGGTGAACTTCGGTGCGTCCAAACTCACGAAGTTTCACCTCAACCTCATATTGCTTTCCGAGTCGGGTTAATTCCGCCTGACTCTTCAGCACGTCGATGGCTGGCTGTATAAGGTTGATGATTCGATTCGTACCGGCCTCAGTTTTCGGAAGGGTGAACTCCTTCGTTAATGTGTGGTTACGGCGGATCATCATAGTTCCAGCCTTCAGGTCTATATCTTCCCATGCCAGCGACACCAGTTCTCCATGGCGCACACCGGTATACACTGCTAGAGACCACATGTTTTTCAGTTGCTGAGTTGCTGATGCGTTAATCATCCTGATGAACTCATCTCGCGTCAGTGGATCTGGCTCACAACGTGAACGCTTGAGAAGGGCAATCCCGCTGAAAGGACTTACCTTCAAATATCCGCTTTCTGCCGCAAACTTGAACATGCCAGCCATGGTCTTCATGTAATTGTTGACCGTTCTGACAGTGCGCCCCTTAACCGGTGTTTTGTGACCCGCTTTAAGGGTTTGATAACCGGTCAGCAATTCCTTCCTGATAAACAGCATGTCTTCCTGCGTCACCGCAGAAACCAGTCTGTCCCCGCCAATCCTCGGCACCATGTTGCGAGCAATAGATGAATAGCGTGACATCGCATTGGTGCTGATCTCCATCCGCTTTAGCTCAAGCCACTTACCGGCCAATTCGCTGACAGTGATCTCCTTAGTCTCAGCACCAAACCTTTTAAGATTAGGCGACTCAGGAAATTGAGCGGCGTAATTGAAATTCCCCGTTTTGATCGCATAGCAGACAGATGCGCGAAGTTCACCGGCTACTTTCCTGTTTTTTGGTACATCCGGTACGCCAAGGTTTTCCCTTACCCTTATTCCTTTGTAGATAAACCATATGCGCAGATTGCCGCCATGATTTTCAACGCCTGTTGGGTATGCTGACTTAGCCATATCTCCCTCCTGACGCCCAAGAGCCCGCTAAGCATAAACGGATCTTCATTGGTGCGCACCCGGCTGTTTCTTCTTGAGGCTTTCAACCCACTGGTCGACTGCCTTACGGTTGTACATGCACTCGCTCGATGGCTTTGGGTTTCCATCTGGTGCAACGTGAAGATATTCCCGGCCAACCATCCACGAGTTTTTGCGCGCTGCCTCTATTGTTCCCGGGCGCAGGCCAGTAATCTCGATCAGCTTTTTCTCAGTAACCCAGTCGTTGGGCATGATTAAGGTCATTTCGCTCATAGTCATTCCTTACGCCAGTTTCTTATACAGTTGCGGGCCGTCCACAGTGGCAGCCCGTAGTTCGTGTTCGTAATGCACCTGATATGTACCGTCGTCCCATCGGCACTAGTATTTTGGGTGATCGCTTTCCGACTCAAGCTGGCTATCAACAACTCCGTGTATGCCGCCTGACTTCATCTGGACTATTGCGCCCACATTAAAAGCAGCCATCTCAATCCCTCCGGTTGACTCATGAACGATGAAATACCCATCCATGCGGTAAGAAGCATGATGACGATTGCTACTGGGTTCATTTGCATGATTTACTCCCAAAAAGAAGCCCCGACTAGCGGGGCAATAACATCAAGGGATGATGGGCTTTCGCACCCAATAGCCAGCTCATAACTGGCTATAAGTTGCGTCATTCTTCCGGGTCATCAACGTACATCCAGTGCGTTCCATCCCGGCAAACAGCCTTAAATAGCGAAGACGGAACAAGTCGGTAGCGCATGTCTTCGTGCTGTGTTGGGGTAAATACGAGAACGCGCTTCTTACTATTCGTGTCAGGCATGCTCTCTTTTTTATCTATCCACTGCATACTCTCTCCTCATGCCACGCGCTGCATTGCACGTAGCGATTTAATGTGTTCGCTCGTCTCAAGTTCGGCACGAATACGTCTCGCCTCGTGAAAGTCGAGATACTCGAAATCGTTAGAAAATCGGTCGATTGAAGCGGTGTTAATCCGACCTTGTCGCCAGTAGCGGACTATCTGTGATGTGACTGAATGGATTATTACGGGCCAGTTATGCTGGTCAGCGTAAATCTGACCGCGCTGGATTAGCTGGAACATTGGCTGACTCCTGGAAAGGTGAGAACTCTCCGTGGTTTTTGATAGAGAATTCACGGTAAGCCTCAGCAGCAGACTCAGCCGTCAAGAATGTACCGATATGGATTTTTTCCCCATTCAGCCTCGCCTGTGCTCTGAATTTGCCGCCTTTAAGTTTCGTCACCCCTTTGTAACCGGTGGTGTTGTTTGAGAAAAGTTTGGAGTTATAAGCGTTTCCTTTTCTATTGGTTTCCCTCAGGTTGCTTATCCTGTTATCGGCGCGATTCCCATTGATGTGATCGATAAGAGATGATGGGTAGTATCCGTATGTGAAAGCCCAGGCAAGCCTGTGCAAACTATAGTGCTTGTTGTTATGGAAAATGCTCAGATAGCCTTTAACACCAAGCGAACCAACCTGTTCACCAATCACTCCTCTCCCAGTTCCGTTCAATTTATTCTTTCTAGTAAATTCACCGGTATCAGGATTGTAGGAATATAGTTCCTTCAGCTTACTTATCATCTTTCCCTCCCTGCACCATGAGAAACACAATCATTGCGCCGCGGAGTGGGTTTTCGTGGAAGTGTTGGCAACCACCGCTGACTGCCGACCACAAATCCACACAAGTAGTTAAGTTAATTCTGCTGTTAACAATAATCGGCCATGCGTCTGCCGGGTTGTTGCATGGGTCGAAGTCTTCTTCTGTTTCCGAATTCATTACATGGTCTGGATAGGTGATATATCTACCAGGTAACACACTTGCAACCGCGTGGTTTATCTCCACATCGCTTAGTTTGCTGTAATCCATCACACCGGCTCCTCTGCTTCGGAAAGGATGTTGGCCGTAGCGAATGTGGACACTTCTAAATCACCGTCACGCATACGGATAATCATGTTGTGCAAAGGCATGCCGTCGCACTGCCTGTTAAAGGTTGAGTGGTATTCGGCCCGGCTGTGGAGCATCCATTCATCCGGATCAACGTTGTAAACTTTACCCTTCGTTAGTTCCATCACATCCCCCTCTGCTTATTCCGTAACTCGACAATCTGAAGGCATGCCACACACATCGTGCATCCCGGATACGCTTTCCTGCGCTCATCGCTGAGAGGTTCATCGCACTCATCACAGTGCGTTGCTGATACTGCGCTATGGTCTAGCCTGTGTGCCTGAATGGCGTTTTCGCGCATCATCTCTTCGAGAGCGCTGGCCTGGTCGATGATTTCAGAAGTCATGGTGTGCCACCTTCATTTTTCTCTGCTTCAACAGCCATCAGCTCAAGCTTTTTCGAAAGCACGGCGGATAGCGCCTGGAATTCTTCTTCAGTGGCTACCGGGATCGGAACAAAGCGAATCCCGATATGCGCAAGGCCGTTGGCAGCCTCAAGGCATTTCCTTAAATCAACTGGCGAAGCTCTGTTCATGCTGCCTCCCGGCGCGCCATTAGTTTGTTGCCGAATGACATCAACTCGTCACGGTCGATAGTGGTGAATTCACAGTGAGTGCGGGGATAGGGTCGCCAGATGATTAACATCGACCCTTTGTTGTTACCGCTTACGGGTTTACCGGTGACCGGATTAATAAATGCCAGTCGACCAGCAGTGATTAAGCGAACTTCGCTTGCGGTCGCCATTGCCTCCTTAAACCAGCCAACCGAAGTGTCAGCCGGAACCAGCATCACAGTGCCGATCTGGTTCAGACTCTCCGCCGCCGCTTTCTTCACGAATGGCGTGATGTCGCTGTATGGTGGATTGAGCCAGCAATAGCCCGGCATATTTAGGTGGTCAGCCCATGGTGTTTGCAGCGTGTTCTGTTCTTCCGTGATGTACTTGCGACACAGCGCGTTATGAGGCGCGGCAGCTGCATCCAGTTGAAAGCAGAATTCAGCATCCAGCGAGGCGAAAAGGGCCGGTGGAGTGCGCCATAAATCACGCTGATCGGCTGGCGTATTACTTCCGGTATAATCGGTCATGGGTAACTCTCCATTTAGCCTTCCTTGGCTGAATGAGGATTAGGCGGCGCTTGAGAAAGTCAGGCGCTTGAAGATTTCACGCACGCGATCAACGTCGCCTTCGCAGTACTTGGCTACCTGAGCGATTTTTCCGTCGCGGACGAAATCCCAAACCATGCTGCCGTCAATCTCTTCACCTATCTCGCTACCTTTCCTTGGAAGGTTCAGCACCTCGCAAAGCTTATCCAGGCTTACGCGACCGTTATGCCCAGCCCATTGAATCATTGTATCGAAAACTGACTTATCCCAGGGGCGTGCGCTAAATGGGATGAAGCGGGGCGGTGCGATACCAAGAACTGCCGCTCGTTGGAAGATGAAGCGTAAATCGAAAGCCACGACGTTATGCCCGATGAATGTCGGCGGGATATTCCGTGATGGGTCGTAATTGCGATTAAGGAAGTCGAACAGGCCAGCGATAATTTGTGGCTCAGAGTTTGCCCAGTCTTCGCTGTAGAAGGTTTCTACTGGTGAATCTCCAGCGGCTACTGAGATAACGCAGATTTGACCACGACCACCGTCGAAGCTGGTTTTCCGCCATTCTTCTTCTGCTGCTGATTCTCGGTTAGCGTCGAGCCACTCTTTTATGCTTTCAGGCTTTTTGTACTGCCCAGGTGCGGTAATAGAATCGGCAATTTTCTGCTTAAAAGCTTCATCCTGAGATGGGATCGTTTCGATATCTAGAAAGATGTTCATGTGGATTCCTTTGATTTTTGGATAGCCTAATCCCTAGCGGGGATCGGCTATTCCAATTAATAAGAGTCGGTATTTTTAAAATGGAGTGTCGTCGTCGAAATCCATTGGGGGTTCATTAGACGGCGCCGGTACGGATTGCTGCCGAGGGCGAGACTGCGCGCCGCCGCTGAACTGGTTTCCGCCCTGTTGCTGCTGGTTGCCTCCTGCTGGTGTGCCACTTCCCTGTCGACCGCCAAGCATCTGCATAACCCCACCGACGTTAACCACGATTTCAGTCGTGAACTTCTCTGAGCCGGACTGATCTGTCCATTTACGGGTACGAAGCTGACCTTCGATATACACCTGAGAACCTTTACGCAGATATTCACCAGCCACTTCTGCCAGCTTGCCGAACAGTACCACCCGGTGCCATTCGGTCTGTTCTTTCTGCTCACCAGTCGCCTTATCACGCCACGACTCAGAAGTTGCTAGAGTGATGTTTGCTACTGCGCCACCACTAGGGAGGTATCTAACCTCAGGATCTCCGCCGAGATTTCCTACCAGGATAACTTTATTAACGCCTCTACTTGCCATTTATGCCGCCTGTTTAAGTTCTTTGAGTCTGATGCCGGTTACGTCTTTGCACTTAGTCTGGTGATCAGCAAAACCATTCAGGCTTGACCACGTCGCGGCGTATCGCTCCTGAAGCTTCTTACTGTTATTTTCGGTGCTTGCGTACTGAGAGAAGTCGGAGAGAATCTTGTCTGCATCTACGCCTTCAGGTGGTGTTGCTTTTGGTGTTTGTTCTTCTGCTTTTATCACTGTTCCGTCGGGCAATGCCCAGGCTGGGAGGGAAGGCGGCTTCCAGTAAAATACGCCAGCATCTTTCGACTTAGCGTAATGGAATCCATCAGCGCGTTCAGTAGAGATTACGGCGAAACCCTCTTCCAGATTGTAGAGGTACCGACCGATACCCCACTGGACAGCGGCTCGCTTCATCGCGCCGGATCTACCACCCTTAACAGCCTCCACCTGAGTGTTTTCAGCGGCATCCCACTTAGTGATCCACTCATCACCAACTTTGATAGATATGCCGCACTCAACACCTCCGTTATTAGGGATGTCTCTATATTCGTTACGCCATCCAGCCTTACCGCATACTTCGTCAAGGCGCTTCATAATTGCCCGGTTGGTGACATATGCCAGCACCTTGGCCCAAATTCCTTTGCTCGCTTTCCCTGCTTGCTGTATGCGCCACTCGATATCGTCGGTGGCGAACGGTTCGTCTAACAGATCTAGGTTCATGTGAAGTCTCCTGCAAATTCAGACCAGCTAATCACTGGATTCTGTCTCTCAGCAGCCAGGTTAACCGGTTCATCGTCATCCGCTTCTGCGGCGATCTCGCCGCTCATCAGCCGAACAAATTCATCCTCTCCCCAACGCTCTACCGCGCTCATGCTGCGTGCTCCTGCTTTGTTACCGTATAACCATGCTCAGCCAGGCACTCAAAGACCACACCCCAATCCAGTTGTTTGAGGACCTCTTTGGTATCAATCTTGCCTGTCAGCAAGACACCTTCCAGTTCAATTCTGATGTTGTTGTGAGGGCTTACAGATGTGCGCATATCCACGCACTCGCATGTGATATTCATGGGCAACCTCAGTAGTTGATTGATCCGTTACGAACCTGACGCTTAGCCAAGAGTTCTACAGCCTTGCGAGCAAACTCTTCAGGAATTCCGCCTTTAACAAAATCATCCTTTGCTTCGTTATTGATGCGTTTCTGGTGAGCAACGTTGGCGGCTCGTTTAACGGCTTCATCAGCGACACGCTTCTCTTCTGCCAGCCGGGCTGCTTCCTTTGCCTCTGCTTCACGACGAACCTTGTCGGCGGCTTCCTGTGCCTTGCGTTGCTCAGCTGCGATAGCTTCCTGTTTCTCGCGCTCTGCTTGTTCACGAGCTTCCTGAGCCAGTTTTGCAGTACGTTCCTGCTCTTCCTTTGCTTCACGCTCAGCACGCTCCTGCGCTTGCTTAGCCAGCAATTCAGCCTGTGCTTTAGCGGCGATAGCATCGGCTTCACGCTTTTGTGCTGCCGCTAGTTCTGCTGCTGCTTTCTCTTCCGCTTCTCGCTTGGCCTGTTCTGCTGCCTGGCGTTTCAGTTCTTCTTCGTGAGCGATGCGCTGGCGTTCAGCTTCTGCTGTCTTCTCTGCCACTTCGCGGTCATATTCAATGTTATCCAGGAGCGCCTCCCGATGAGCTAGCTCAATTTCCTTAGCCAACTCCTCTGCTTCGCGTTTGGCTTTCTCCTCTGCCTTGATACGTTCCTGCTCTGCTTCCCATTCAGTCAGCGGGCGTCGCGTTTCATCGCGGATTTCATCGCATGCATCGACGAACTTCTTAATCTCCGCCTCTGCTGGCTTCACAGCTTCTTTGAGGCGCTTCAGGTATTCTCGGCCCGGCTTTTCGATTGCGGTCTTGCTGCGGGATACCTGCGCCGCCAGTGACGCTACGCGGTCACGGCCTTTCTTCGTAGTCAGGTCCGGAACTTCGTTTACTGCCTGACGAATCTGCTCAAGAAATTCATCAAGGCCGCCGGACTTATACAGCGCCGGAGCCTGGTCTGGTTTAATCTCGATAACTGTTAAGTCCGTTGCTTCGCTCATGGTTTCTCCTGAAATTTGGTTGTGCGCTTCCCGTCTGCGATAGCCGGACAGGGAGTGATGAATGGGGGAGGGGGATTACGATTGCGTGATGGTTAGTTAATTGCTTCGTTAAGCATTTGCTCTATAGTCTTCTTGCCATCATTTATCTGAGCAACCTGCTTATCGAAGTTCTCCTGATAGTGGGCAAGATTTTTTTCCGACGCAGAGAAGAGTCGATCTTTGATTTTCTCTAACTCATCCTTGCTGAAAACAATCCCCATCCTGCAACACTTTTTGACATCATCAATGCTTAATCCGTTACCATTGAGTCTCTCCAGAGCAATGCGCTTAACGCACGACCTGGCTTCATCAATTGTCTTGTAGAACTCAACCGTATCGCTCCCGCCACTTCCATCCGAATAGCGATTCACTCTTAAAGCAACATCTCCGTTAGTGCTGCCCAAAAGTGATAAGCATTTGATGCCTTCAAAGTTTTTACGTCCGTAATAGTTGTCAATCGAAGACATGAAATCTTCAAATCTTTCGATGTTCGGCACGCTGTAATCACGACGAATGGCAAACTTAACTTGCCCGGTCATTACATCTGCGAAATGATCCAAATCAGCCTCATCGATATGGTCAGAGAACGCTTTAACCTGCTTAACCATTTCTTTCCAGAAGCTTAATGTGTTTTGTAGGCTGCTAATTTCCGTGTTGATTCTTTCCACTTTCAACTTAGCATCAGCCAGTGCTTTCTCTTGCTTTGCCTTTTCGCGAGACGACCATGTTTCTACGGGTTGGTCATGCAGGCTCTTAACTACAAAGCGCTCGCCACCAGGGATTTCGTCACCCTGCTGCGTGACAAACACTTCCTGAACGATCGTTTCCTGATTGTTCAGCGCGCCAACGACAACGACCTTGCGTCCATCAGAAAGAAATTTAGTTTCCATCACACCCTCACTTCAAACGAGTTACGATTTACCCTGACACCCAGCGCTTTACGCTGTGCTTCATTGGCCTGTTCAAGCATTTCAGAATCACCAATAAAACGGGCGATTGCTTTCTTGCTCAGTGCGGCGCGAAGGTTTCTGGTGTCTACCATGCATTCTGTTACTACATGACCAAGGCCAGCGCGGATTAGCTGGTCACGGTTCATTCTGAGCTTGTGGCGCTCATTGCCAACTTCCACGAGAATCCACGAATGCCCGTCAGCCATGCGAGATACTGTGTACTGTCTGCCGTTGTGGGTGACTGTGGTTGTCATGATACCTCCCGGGCGCGGAGCATTGCGTCAGACATCTGGTATGAATCAGTAGCAACGCCGTCTCTCCAGCCTTCCTGAAACCCTTCAGTTTCAGCATGATTGAGGTATTGTGCGAAACAAATACCTAGTGCTTTAGCCGCAAAGTAGTCACGTATCGTCATGTCATCTGTAGTGACTGAAACTTCTTCCGGATATGGCTTGTCATCAAAGCGGTAAAGCAGGTCGTAATCACCGATATCATCGAAACTGGTTACCTCGTAGGCCCAGCGATGCCCAGCCCACTCGAATGATTGGCCTGAGTTTTCCTTATTGAATCTCGCTCGAAGAAAGGCGTGGTAGTCAGGCGAATTCTTATAAACTTTCAATGTGTGTTTCATAATCATCTCCGCGCTTAAGCCGCGCCGCTGAACTAAAGACCTCTGCATATGCAGACATTTAAGCGGTGGATAGCCGCCCTGATAACGGAGCACCCTCGTGAAGATGCTTTGGTATCAGTAATAAAAACCCGCCGGAGCGGGTTACTTGATGAGTGATGCTGCGTATTCGAGAAGGTATAACTTCGGGGCCAGCCAGATTTTCAGCCAGTCCATGCTGTTAATGACCACAAGGACGCTGATAATGAAGGCTCCAGTACAGAAGAAAAGGACCATAAACGCCGGGAAGCTCATACTTTTTGTGTAGTCGAATGATTGTTCTATTACCCACGTTTCATCTTTAACCTTTGCCTTCCCATACCGTATTAATATGGATCTGGCGACCAATGGCATTCCACAAGAAATAACCAGCCCAACCATCATTGCCAGTGCGCTTGAAACGAAATTCCAGACCAGCAACTGATGAACAACATCTGGTATCTGCGCCTGACTGAATGCAACCGCCGAATCAATCCCATCACTCGCTTTCTGTAGAAGCTGAACGAGTATTTTATTTGCCCTTTCATCCATCGCCTTACCCTCTTGTCTCGTGAGCTAATAAAAAGTCCGCCGTAGCGACCTAACCTAGTGAAACCTCATAACCCTGTTCAGACAGCCAGGTAGCTACATCTGCATCACCAATGGCTTCCAGTAGGTCATCAACGCTGTATTCGGCCACTATCTCATCAGCCTTAATCGCGCCTGAGATATCCATGTCCACAACTTCAACATCCATATACTTACTCCATCCCTCACCCCAGAGAGAAATTCCTCCGATGGATTTCATTTGTATTGTTGCGCTAATTGCCATTGCCTCACCTCATAAGTTAATTAACGTGCCGTAACAGAATCTTTGCTGTTGCGATATCCCGCTGCGTAGAGCCCAACATCAGGCAAGCAAGCAGATCCGCTTGTATTGCTGTCACGCAGACTACCGAGCGAAGTGGCTCTGTCTACGCGCGAAGGGCATCCGCTAAGGATTTCACCAATGCGATTGGTAAATTGTTTCTCAGCGGCTTTCTTTGCGTTGAATGCAGCAAGGCGACGCGCCTGATTTCTGTTCATGGGTAAGCTCCAAATTCTTCAATGTATCTTTCGATGTTTGCATTGACTTTCCGTTGCGCAAAAACGCCATGTAGCTGCAACGCCATGTTGTTATAAGCAATCACTGCTTCACTCTTTTCCTTGAATAACCCGGCACATATCTGTGTCTTTTCAACCTTCAGGTATGCTTTCCACCTCTTCTCGCGTTTGAGATATGTAACTCCTGAATATCCAGATGTATTCATTGGAGAAATAACAATGTTTCTGTTGTTATCTGAGCGAGTGGCAAGGCGAAGGTTAGCAAGTCGATTGTCCTTTCGGTCGCCATTAATGTGATCGATGTCATCTGATTCGACGTTATGAATCATCTTCCAGATAACTCTATGGACCGCGTATTGCTCACCGTCAGCTCTGGTTCTTAGGTAGCCGTTGCTGGCATTACATCCGGCAACTTTCATTCCTTGCTTTCCCTTTCTCCATAAAATCCCTGTCTTGGGGTCGTATGAAAAAAGAAAGTGGAGTTTTTCAACAGAAGGCAATGGTTTTCTGTAACTCATGGTTCCTCCGAAGTTATTCCACTCATGCAAACCAAAGCTTGGATTGCATGGTTAGATAACTTGTCCCTCAGATTCTGAGGAGTAAATTGTTAATGAGCAGCCTGACTTCCTGTCTGGCGCGGCGGGTATTTCTGGTTGCCGCATCGATGTTTCGTTTCGATGGGTTTATAATAGGCTTGGCTATTATCGATGTAAATAGTTAAAGCTATAAAATTATCGATTAAGCTATTACTTTGTTGATATCTAAAGTGATTTATTTTTTCCGTTGACCGTGAGATGCTCAATAAAACATCGGGAGGTGGGTATGGATCGTGATGAACATGCAGATGACCGCATGGCCTTTATGGCTGGCGAGGTGGGGTGTGTGGTGTTCGAGCTGGTTTACAACGGCATCGAGATAACCAAGGACAACATAGTCGGGATGCTGGAGGGTAAGCGTAAGGCTGTAGGGAATGTGATTCACAAGGGATTGCTGAGGGATGCTGCGGAGTTCGTGAGGAAAGGGCAGTAGTGCAGGTGGTGCAGGAGCGGCGAAAAAGCGCAGGAGTAGCAGAAAAGTGCAGGTTTAAGTAGGGGGGATCGGGGTGCTGCCCATCTGGCGGGCAAATGGTCGCGTTAATATCGCGTAACTATCATTATCAATGACTTACACTGGCGGGCAGGTGGTGCTTTTGGGGGATCTGAAGGCAGCAAAAACCCGGCGCGGTGGCCGGGCTGTGGCATTTAGGAATCAAGGTCAGGCAGCATGATTTTCTCAATCAACGTCAATGCCCTTTGGTCTCGTTCAGCAAAATATTTAGGTGCGTACTGAGGCAGCCACACTTCGTTGAAGTGTTGTTTGAAATCTGCAAGATATTCGTTTGGGTATAGACGTACCGGGAATGTCCTGCCATCTGGGTACTCATGGTTATATGTTGGGAATGTCTTCGGCTCAATACCCCGGTTGTCACGGAGCCATTGCGAGAAAACCCTACCTTCTGAAATATCAGGAACCATTTTTTCAGGCAGCGTATATCCGGCCTGTTCAAGTGGCGCAACCAAGTTAAACGTCAGTTCATTAAGCATAGAAAAGTGCGTATGAGGAACCCTGCCTCGGTTTGTCATATATCGCTTAAGATGGATAGGAAGTTCGGCAGGCGCTCTTTCGCCTGACATCCACTCACGCACCCATCTCGATACTTGCACTGCAAATTTTGGAGATAGCCACTGAGCTAAATTAATTGCGATGTCTGGATGAACCCAAGTCCCTTGATTCTCTGCTCTTCCGCCTTTAAATGATTGAATTAACTCCGATATGGGAATCCCCATATCGCGTGATAATTCATCAAAAAAATCTTGTGTTGTTTTTAGTCGTGTATAGTCGGCAAGTAACTTCCCTGCAGACTTGCACATTGATGTGGCATTGATGTATCCGTCTTTGGTGCGAAGATGGATGACTTCTCCATCAACTTCTCTGGCGATTAACGCAAGTTGAAACTGTGTCATAAATCATCCTATTGCTGTGAAAAATAAAAATAATCACCCAAACGTCTCGTCAGGCCACTGCTATACCTGCACCCAACCTACTCAAACATATCCTCAGGCCACTGCTAAAGCTTGTTATAGGCGATAGACTCGTGGATCATGGCTTTCCCCATGATGTAGAGCTGATCCTGATTATCTTCGGTGACGTACCAGTCTTTGTAGGCGGGATTGTCCGACAGCACTGCGAGCTGCAATCCCTGCATTTGTAACCGCTTGACGTGGAAGTGCTGACCGAAAACGAAAGCATATACGCCATCAACCTTGAAATTACGTACGGAAACGTCAAAAAAAAGCCTGTCACCGGACTGGATTGTTGGGCACATGCTATCTCCATCTACAGTCATGACCTTCACATCCCCTTGATTGCGATTACCAAACAGGGAGCGAGCATGGTCTGTAGTGAATTCAATAGCGTGTAGAACCTCAACAAACTCGGAAATCATGAAAGATCCTGGTCCAGCGCTAAAAGTCAGATCCAGCACATCCACTCGGAAAATGCCTGGCTCGTTGATTGAGACTGGAACGTTAGCTGGTTCCTGAGCGTCATCGCGCATTGGTCCAATACCATCACTAAGCCATTCAGGGCGAACGCCTAACACTTGGGCAATCTGCACTGTTTTTCTCGACCCCTTAGCCCCGCCGCTTGCTAACTTCCAAACACTTGGCTGAGCCATGCCAACAGCCTCAGCGAGAGCGCCTTGTGTGACGCCTCGCTCCCGCATAGCAATATTTAGTCTTTCTGAAAATGATGTCTTGTTCATATCTCAATCATATAGCTGTAGCTATCGCTAATTCAAATAGCTTTACCTATTTACTTATCCAATAGTTAAGGCTATTATTCATCATGAAAAGAAAAGCAGGAGCTATTTATGGTCAACAAAGCTATTAACTCGGCCATTGAATTCGTAGGGAGCCAGCAGAAACTTGCTGATGCCTGCGGAGTTAAGCAGCCGTCCGTATGGGCTTGGTTGCACGGGAAGAAAAAGGTTTCAGCCGAGAATGCGAAGCGCATCGAGCTGGCAACTGATGGAAATGTCCCTGCTTACCAAATCCGACCTGATTTATCTGACTTGTTCCCTCATCCTGGACAAGTCGGTTAGTAGTACCGCTCTTTAAAAATCAGCCCCTCAGAAGCTGAGGAACACAACAAACTACGCATCACAGGATGCGCATTAACTATTTCAACAAAGGAATTATCACAGATGGAACGCACAACCTCACGAAACAAAGACCAGTCTCGAAAAATCGAGTCCTGGATCCTGAATCAGATTGCTATGCGCGGTTCGACTAACGTCGCAAAAGCGCTGGGAATGGATAAATCAGGAATTACGCGCTGGAAGGAAAGCATGCTGCCGAAGATGGCAATGCTTCTTGCTGTTCTGGAATGGGGAGTCGTTGATGACGACATGGCGAGACTTGCAAAGCAGGTTGCGGAAATCCTCACAAATGAAAAACGTCCAGCTGTTGGTAGCAGTCTGGACGCTTAAAGACACTGGTTACGCCAAGTAACGAGGTAATTATGCCCTTAAACGACGAATTTGTAAAAGAAGGCAGATACGAATTTATTCGTGATGAAGTTTTTAGGCTTGAGGCGAAATATTCAATGCCTATAGAAGTCAGCGGAAACATACCTGAGACGATCAATGCCCAGGGTTGGATTTACATCCTATCCAATCCGTGCATGCCGGGACTGCTGAAAATTGGGATGACCACCATATCTCCCCAAGCAAGAGCGAAAGAGCTTTCATCATCGACTGGAGTTCCTGAGAAATTTGCTATTGAAGCATCATATTTTTCTGAAGACCCCCGGGGAGATGAATCGCGTATTCATTCAGCTCTGAATGATTTCCGGCTAAATGAGAGTCGTGAGTTCTTTACCTGTTCAGTGGCTGTAGCAGACGAGATATGTCGATCATTTTGTCTATGCGATTCGAAATCAACGCTCGAAGAGATCGCAGATGACTACTCCATTATCTGCGCAGACAAACCAATCAAATTAGACCTTCATGAGTGGTTCCAGGAATTTGGCATCACAGCTGTTGGAAGTAAGACAAACGCGCTAAGAACCATTTTTCAGATGGGCAGTGAACGCCTGGATGAGATGAGCGCCGACGGGCTATCCATCATCATTGAAGATGGTGAGGTCCGTGGAATCATGTCTGAATCTCATCAGAGCTGGCTTGCCTACCTGGAAGAAATTCATGAAAGGGAAATCCTATCGGGCATTTATGGCCCACGACCATATGGAGGCTTTTAATGGCCCGTTCACGAAATATCAAACCAGGCTTTTTCACCAATGATGAACTGGCCGAATGCTCTCCTTATGCTCGTTTACTCTTTGCCGGTCTGTGGACGATCGCTGATAAGGAGGGTCGCCTTGATGATCGCCCCAAGAAAGTTAAAGCAATGGTGCTCCCGTTCGACGATGTTGATTGCAACGACTTACTGCAGCAGCTTCACAGTCACAAATTCATCAACCGATACCAGGTTAACGATGAGCAATTCATCCAGATAAATAACTGGAAGAAGCACCAGAACCCTCACTGCAAAGAAGCTGCTAGTGAGATACCAGAACCGGTAGAGAACGATAGCAGCACCGGACAAGAACAGTGCAAGGACAGTGAAGACGAAGATAAGAATGATGCGGAACCATCTCAAGTTATTGAAATCAAAGAAGCACCAGATAAGCACGGTGCTAGTTCAGTGCAAGAACCAGTAGAGAACAATTTAAATCCTGCTGATTCCCTTAACCTGATTCCTGATTCCATCATCCCTCATACTGATTCCCTAGTTAACACCCAAGCCGCTGACGCGACTTGCGACGATGGGGAAAATATCGAGCAAGCTACCGTTCACCAAATGGCAAGCCGTTATGCGTTCGAAGGGAATATCGTTCGGTTGAACCACAAGGACTACGAAGCCTGGATGCGTCTCTACCCGAATATCGATCTGCAATACGAGCTCAAGAAGCTGGATATCGAGTTCTCTCACGAAAAGCCAAAGAACTGGTTTATCACTGCGAGCCAGAAGCTCAGCTACCAGAACAAGCTAGCCGTAGCGCGCCCTGCGCGGAAGGTTTCCAATGGTCCTCAGGCTGAAAACTTTGCTGCAAAAGATTACGGGCAAACCGAAATCCCATCCTGGGCGAGGGACTGATCATGACACTGGATGAAAAAATCAATCAGCTCGAAAAGCACATCGAAGAGCTAAGCAAGCCGCCAATCGAGATTGAAGACACCGAGGTTTCTATCAGCACCGAAACCTGCGAAAAGCATGGGGCCTTTGAGTGCAGAACCAGATTTTACCCAAACTCGCTAATCAAAATTCCTCCGCGCCCAAGCATTTGCCCGGGCTGCCTGAGTGATGAGTTGATTAAGTTGCAAGGTGAAAAGATTCGCATCGACGAAGCCTCCCGCAAAAGGAATATCAGTCTACTCCTGGATGGCCTAAACATCCCTGCTCGCTTTGAATCCTGCACCCTTGAGAACTACGAGCCAGTTAACGACGAAGCCCGCCGCGCTCTTAAGGTCTGCCAGGCCTATGCAAGCCGATGGCCTGAGCGCCTGAAGAAGGGTGGGGGGCTGGTTATGTGTGGCAAGCCAGGAACTGGAAAGAACCATCTGGCACTGGCAATTGCCCGGCATGCGATCACTGAGCATCAAAGCTCGGCGGTGTTCACGACGGCTCTGAAGATTGCGCGTGAGTACAAATCGACCTGGTCGAAAACGTCAACTCGCACCGAGGATGAGGTGATCAGACATTTCACGCTACCAGATCTGCTGATCATCGACGAAGTCGGTGTGCAGTTCGGCAGCGACACCGAAAAGCAAATCATGTTCGAAATCATCAACAACCGCTACGAGCGCATGAAGCCAACCATCCTAATCAGCAACCAGAGCAAAGACGAACTGTCAGCGTTCATTGGTGAGCGGGTGATTGACCGAATGAACGACGGCGGCGGTTGCACACTGGCGTTCACCTGGGATAGTTACAGGAGTAAATCATGAGCATGACGACCCGTGACAGAACACTTGCAGCACTCCGACTCTACCCTGACAGCCGTTCGGACAAGATAGCAGCCATCCTGAACATGACGACTAAGCGACTCTCCAGCACCATCACAACATTGCTGGCTGACGGGCTTATCTCGCGAGCGGGAATTTATGGCAAGCGCACTTACAGGCTGACGGATTACGGGATGCGACTTGCACCCACTTCACTGCCTGATGCCGTGACGTTTAATGCTCGCCTGGTAGTGAGAACTGAGGCTAACGGAATCTGCCAGGAATGCCGCAACAGTGCGACGATGAAGAGGGTTCTGTCATTTTACGGGAGGCCATCACCATGAGAAGCACCGGCCAGATACCCGCGATAATCCAGTACATCACAGAACACCCCGGCAGTTACATGACAGACATCCTCCGCGACACCAAAATCCCAAAATGCTCAGTCACATCAGCACTGTCAAAACTGACAGGCGCTAAGGCATTGCGTCGCGAGGTGTATCAAAAACGATACCGGTATTACGTGGAAAACCCTGAAGCAAAAACAACCTCCAGGCCAAAGAAAATCACTCCGATAGAAGACCGCGTAAACCCCCTAACCAACCTATTTAATCAGCGCCTGGCAGAAGTCAGGAGCGGGAGATAAGCATGAGCATTTTGTCAAAAGAAAGAATCGCTGAGATTACAGGGCTTCACGTTAAAGAAACTTCGTTCGGGCAGAAGCATGGTCCAGCAGCGTATTCAACAGTTTACAGCTGGGAAATAGTGGAACTCGCAAAGATGGTTGAAGCCCTCACCAGTCAGTTAGAGAGCGTTGTTGCTGAGAATGCGGCGCTGAAGTCTAAAGCCGCTGAACTTGTACATGAAGCGTCAGAGGTTTACTCGGCATACAACTCAACCATCACAGAGCCTGACGGCGATTTCATGGATATGCAGACTTTACAGGAAATGCAGTCTGTAGAAACCCCAGCCACAGACGCATTTCTTGCCGAAGTGTCGGCCAGCGGTGTGGATCAATGGATTGCCAGCCGAGATGGTCGGTGGAATGGAACGACTAAAGAGGCCGAGAGATTCGCAGCCAGTATTCGCCAGGGTGGTGCGGTATGAGCAAATCAATTCAGGTTTTAAAAGCGTACCACGTGCAGGGTGATGAGTACGGTGTTATCCGTTTCGCCAGTAGCAACGTGGTAGCTCGGCGCGAAGGTGCAAACGAGCTGGATGAGGAATTCAACTGCGTAACATGCAAGCGCATGCCTGGTGCAGATAAGTACGCATCACAGGGTCGTGTTCCTACTCGCGATCTGGTTGAAGAGTTTGGTTTTTGGCAAGAATGCGCCTACTGCAACTGTCACGTCGATAACGAGACCGAAGGCCGCGTTTGGGAAGGCGATACCGCGTATTGCGATATTGAGTGCGAGGCGCGCTGGGCTAATCACCGCATTGACTGCGAAGCGGAGCGCAAGCGCACTCAAGAGGCAGAGCAAGGGGCTATTGCGGCAGCGGAAGCGAAATTCCCCGGCATTAGCGACGTAACAGCCTACATCGGCCACAAGAAAGACATTACAGTTTACTTCCGTTTCCCTGGTGGAGCATCCAGAGCTACATGGACTGTTGGCGACAATCATGCAGGGACAAGCCGCGATGATGGCGAGGCGTTCAAAGCGTACATCGACTCAATTCGCCAGGAGGCCGCCAAATGAGCACAAACAAGCAGGCGCAGGCAATTATCTCCGACATCAAGCTGAAGCATGGATCAGGTGACGTATACGCACCAATCATTCGATGGGATGAGTTTCGGTCGATTACTGGCGCTCTGGAAGCCGCAGAGAAGCGCATCGATGAGCTGAGCGCTCCAGATGGCAACGCTATAGCCTGGGAAAGCACTACGCCGGTATACGTAAAATTCATCACCGATGAGCGCTACCAGAAGTTAAGGCCGGGATATCAGAAGTGGTACAAGCCATATCGCTGCTCTAACTGCGAAGCTGGCATCACAGTGAAAGGGGATAGCGAATGAGCAAATCACAATTCGCTTTTTTACTTGGCGTTGTAGTTGCGCTGACAGTTGCAAAGACAGCCGCCACATTCGGCATGTTTTCAGGATGGTGAGGACTAACCCATGACATTCACCAAAGACCTGTTACCAGATGAGCGGCTCTTAAAAATCCTCGCTGAAACTCAAGAAGTAGTAACCGAACACAATTCACGTTGCGTTCGTGGTTCTGTAGAGGTCGATGCGCGTCTGTTTGAAAGCATGCTGGTAGAAATTCAACTGCGCCGACACCTGATGGGGAAATCTGCTCTGGCGGGGATGGAAGCCGCAGAGAAGAAGACGGTCGAAATTCCAACCTTCGACGGCTATGTGCCACACGTTGCGCGAGAACTTCAAGCGGCATTCCGCATCGCCTGTGATAACGCTGGCATCAACGTCGCCGACGCAGCCGGTAAAGGAGAGGCATCATGAGCACTATTACCAGAGAACTGGCAAAGCTGTTCAGAAAAATTACGAATTCTGAAATTGATGCGGAGGGTAACGCTCATGTTGTTTTATCTCCTGCTGATAGCCTCCTGATTAATAATGCGCGTATCGCGCTGGCATCGCTTGAGGCGGAGCCTGTGGCGTGGCTACTGTCAGGCGGCGGAGCAAAAAATGACGTTCGATTCGATAGTAGCAATGCTTATGCTGACCCATTGCGTGAGGTGACACCACTCTACGCAGCACCACAGTTACCGCAGCCAGTGGTGCCGAACATGGCCGCAGTTGGCGAAATGCCATTCCTTGGCACCCAAGAGAATGCATTCGTTAGCGGATGGAACGCCTGCCGCGCCGCCATGCTTCAGGGTAAAGCCGAACCAGCGAAGACTGGACTCACGTTGCGAGAGGGGCTGGCAGCAATTCGCATCTCTGGCATCGCAATTGACGCCGAGAAGATTCTGGCTGAGCGTGATGCTCTAAACGAGCCTACATGTTGGTGCCGAACCTGTCGGCCAGTGACCGTTACTGACATGCGATTCGTCGTTTGCCCACAATGCGGAAATAAGCGCTGCCCTCATGCGAATGACTGCCGTAATGCTTGCACAGGAAGTAACGAGCCTGCTCAGGAAGGTAGCGCGTACCCAGCAGCACCGCAGCAGGAGGTGAAGCCGTGAGTAAAGCCGAAGCGTTGAAGTATGCCATGGTGATTGGCTTCGGTGTGGCAGCCGGTATTCACCTTTACGTATCTTGGGCATCTCTTCTGGGAATTGTCTGGGGCGCGTTGAAAGGAATGGTGAGCTACGCCTAACCCATTCGACGCCACAAATTCAACGTCAAGCAACGATTGATTAATTTATACATCCTGGCAAACTAGTCTTGCCGTCGGAGTTGAACGCCCGGCGGTAAGACCTCTGCATGTGATTGGGAAATCGCATGCTACACACAAAGAACACATCAAATCACCCGTCACAGATGCAGCAATGCACCTGCGACTTTCTGCATTTGTCGCTCTCCGTTCTGGAGGTCTTATGATTATCCCTCAGTGCGGCATCAAGCTGCACGCTGGCAACTTTGCGGCTATTAGCAATATTATTCGAGAGCAACTAGCTACTGGTAAACCACTGCGCTTGCAGGTGAAGGAATGGCGCGAGAAACGTAGCCTGTCGCAAAATAGTTTGAGCCACGTTTGGTACGAGGAGATCAGCGAATACCTGATCGCTTCCGGACGAACCGATGCCACAAAGGAATGGGTAAAGCGCAACCTCAAAAAAACCTTTCTCGGGTACGAAGACGTTGAATATACCGACTTCACTACCGGGGAGAAAACGGTAGAACGCCAGCTCCGCCACACCTCCGATCTTGATACCGGCGATATGCACCACTTCATGTGTCAGGTAGAGCGGTGGTGTGCGCAATTCGGCCTCGTTCTGACAATCCCTCAAAGCAGCGAATTCCAGGTGCTGCGCGATAAGCAGGAGGCCTAATGACACCTCTCGCTAAAGTCATGGAGCGCGGCATCTTCAAGGTTCCAGTTCGCCGTAAACGCAAGCCGGTCGTTAATCCATCCGACATTCCAACTTTCAATTACTCCGCCCACCTCTATGACGTGCGCTGGTTACGCCTGCGCGCAAGGAAGGTGAAGAATGGCTGATTTACGCAAAGCAGCACGTGGCCGCGAGTGCCAGGTCCGAATTCCTGGAGTGTGCAACGGCAACTCCGAAACGTCTGTGCTGGCCCATATCCGCCTGGCTGGATTGTGCGGCACCGGAATTAAGCCGCCTGACCTGATCGCCACTATCGCATGCCATGCATGTCACGAAGAGATTGATCGGCGCACCCATCTTGTTGATGCGGAATACGCGAAAGAGTGCGCACTGGAAGGCATGGCTCGCACACAGGTTATCTGGCTGAAAGAGGGGCTCGTAAAAGCATGAATGAATATCGCATCAGTCTCCCGTGGCCGCCGAGCAACAACCGCTACTACCGGCACAACAGAGGGCGCACTCACGTCAGTGCAGACGGCATCGCATACCGCGCCGCAGTGTCGAAAATAATCACTGACGGGATGCTCGATATCCGCACCGAGTCGCCGGTAAAGATCCGCATTGAATGCCACATGCCAGATCGCCGCCGTCGTGACCTGGACAACCTGCAAAAGGCCGCATTCGATGCTCTGACTAAAGCAGGATTCTGGGCTGATGACTGTCAGGTTGTCGATTACCGGGTCGTGAAGATGCCGATCGCCAAAGGTGGTCGACTGGAGCTGACGATTACCGAACTGGAGGCGGCATGATTAAGCCACTCGATAACTGGAAAGCAGTCATGGGTCTTCACTACGGGTACGCGTTTCCGCCACTGAGATTCCTCCGCTGCTCAATGCTGGCTCGCCAGTGCTACGCATTGATAAGAGCAGACCGTTACCTTGCTGAAGTTGAGAGGGGGCAGAAATGACCTTCTCCGACTTTCTCCGCTACCAGTATGAAAGCATCAGGCGAGCCAGCCTGCCACCGATAGCAAAGCACAGCCTGACCAAAACCAAACAGCCATTAGGAGCCGCAGCATGAATCTCGAAAGCACAGTGAAATATCACTTCGCTAAATCAACTCAGATCAGTGACTCTCCGCGTGCCACCGCCTCGGATTCCCTGACCGGCACCGACATCATGGCTGCAATGGGGATGACGCAGGAACGAGCCGCTATGGGGTATAGTGCGTTCCTCGGGAAGATGGGGATCAGCAGAAATGACCGTGAGAAGGCAATTAATCTGCTGGCCCAGTACGCAATGACTTGCTGCGATAAGGTTGCCGCCTTACGCAAGCTTGAATCTGATATTAAACCATTGGTCATGCAACAGCTCGCAACGTTCGCTTACGAGGATTATTCCCGTAGCGCCGCCAGCAATAAAACATGCGATTGCTGCAAAGGTGCAGGATTCATTGAGGCGGATGTATTCAGCATGAAAACAAGCATGGCAGGAGTAGACCGAGACATTATTAAAAAAACGAAGGAGTGGGGATTTAAGATAATCCCTTCTCAGTACGAAAATCGCCGTGAGGTAAGAGAAGTAGCGCGAGTGCTATGCCAGAAATGCAAAGGAAAGGGAGTGGTAAGCGCTGCCTGCAATGACTGTCACGGGCGTGGAAAGGCAGTAAACGAAAAGCTGACGAAAGAGCAGGGAGTTCCAGTCATCGGGAACTGCAAGCGTTGTTCTGGTCGTGGTTATGAGCGCATTCCTTCAACGGAGGCGCACGCTGCCATCTGCTCAATCACTGACGCAATCAGCATAGCCACCTGGGAGAAGTCAGTTAAACCATTCTACGACCAGTTGATAACTAAATTCGATATCGAAGAAGCGTGGGCTGAATCACAACTCAAAGCAATAACTCGATAGCGCGTTAAAAAATAGCTCATGAAATTATCGTGGGCTATTTACTTTTCCGGAAACTGTGTTAATCTCGCTCTAACACTACAAATCCGCGAATTGTTACGGTAAAGAATAATAAGGCCTCGGTTAACCACCGGGGCCTTTGTCGTTTCTGGGTCAGAAGCACAGTGGTTGTGCGCTCGGCTGTTAACCGAATGGTCGAAGGTTCGAATCCTTCCTGTCCCGCCAAACCCCAGCCAGGGTATCTTCAGCCAAAGAGCTGACATTGCTTTACCCTCATCTTGCCCACGTACCATGGGCTTTTTTATTACAGGCCGCAGACATCACTTTCAGATGCCACGTAGCTATCAGAGTCTGACGGCCTTTCCAACTACACAAACAGCACCCCGTTCTTTCGGAGGTGATATGGCTAAACGTATGCAAGATAAAGAAAGCATTGCCGGAGTGTCATGGCTGATTGTCCTTGCTCTGTCATGCTGGGGCGGCCTTGTCCGATACCTTATTGACGTTAAGCAGAACAAAGCCACCTGGAGCTGGATCAATGCGCTGGCGCAAATTGCAGTGTCCGGCTTTACCGGTCTCATTGGTGGACTGATCAGCGTTGAAAGCGGGCTTAGCCTTTACATGATCCTGGTTACTTCTGGTATCAGCGGGGCGATGGGGTCCGTGGCACTGACGTACTTCTGGGAACGAATGACGGGGATGAAGAATGCAAACCAGTGATAAAGGCATTGCCCTGATCAAAGAGTTCGAAGGTTGCAAGCTCACTGCCTACCAGGACAGCGTCGGCGTATGGACGATCGGCTATGGCTGGACTCAGCCAGTCGACGGGAAACCAATTCGCGCCGGGATGACGATTAAGCAGGAGACAGCAGAGCGTCTGCTGAAGACTGGACTGGTCAGCTATGAAGGCGACGTGTCACGACTTGTTAAAGTAGGGCTGACTCAAGGGCAATTCGACGCTCTGGTGTCGTTTACGTATAACCTCGGCGCCCGGTCATTGTCGACATCGACACTGCTGCGCAAACTCAACTCCGGTGATTACGCTGGCGCAGCCGTTGAGTTCCTTCGCTGGAATAAAGCTGGTGGCAAAGTCCTGAACGGCCTGACTCGTCGGCGAGAGGCGGAGCGGGCTCTGTTCCTGTCATGCTGACGGCGCTTCTCAAGCGGTACTGGTTACAGCTGACAGTGTTGGCAGTTATCGCGGCGATGGCGTTAGCTATTAATCACTACCGCGACAACGCCACCGAATACAAAAAACAGCGCGATGAGAAAACTCAGGCGCTAAATCTGGCGAACGCCACAATCACTGACATGACAACCCGGCAGCGAGATGTTGCTGCTCTGGATGCCAAATACACGAAGGAGCTAGCCGATGCGCAAAAAACCATTAGCGATTTGCGTCGGGATGTCGATTCTGGCGCTAAACGGCTGCGCGTCGCCGCAACTTGCCCAGCCGTGCGTAAAGCCACCTCCGCCACCGGCGTGGATGATGCAGGAGCCCCCGAACTTACTCCAGACGCTCGACGGAATTATTTCGATCACCGAGACGGAATCGCCACCGTCGACAAAATGATTCACGGCATGCAGGAATACATCAACACGCAGTGCCTGAAGTGATTCCACCCACTAAAGACAAACACAGCCTGACTTCGGTCGGGCTTTTTTTATGCCCGCAGTAAACCGCGCACCGCAATGCGCTCATAACCACGTCGGACCAATCCCTTTGAAATGAGCCTTTGAGGAAGTCAGTTAGTGCTGGCGAGCCTCGACGGGCTGATTTCCATTGCGGCAAAGGTTCATCTCAAAGAAAGGTACACGCTATGAATGTGATTCCACTGAATTACAAAGGTGAAGCTGTGCGCTTCAATACCGATGGTTGGGTCAATGTCACTGGCATTGCTGAAAGATATGGCAAACGCATAGATAACTGGATGCGCCTGGCAGAAACGCTCGAATACGTCCGGGCTTTAGATGAGGCGCTTACGGGCGAAGAATCTCAAATTTTACATCCCTCACAATCGAGGTATGTAAAAACCAGTAGGGCGCGAAAGGACAGGGGTGGCGGGACGTGGCTACATCCCAAGCTTTCCGTTGCGTTTGCCCGTTGGTGTGATGCTCGCTTTGCTGTGTGGTGCGACTTGCACATTGATAGCCTGCTTCGTGGCGAACTGACTGAGCAACAGAAGTTTGAGCAAGCTTGCCGTATTCACGATGACCGGAAATCAAAAGCCAGCAATGGGGCAAGAGAGATGGCTCGCTGGAGATGGGATAAGCCAGCGATTGAGGCCAATGTAGAATTCTGGCGTGAACAGCTTCAGTTGACGCTGGATATTGCCGTTTGATGCCGGGCGCAATTTTACGCTTTGCTGAAAAAACAGATAGTTAAAGAGAGCCACTTTCACAACGGCTCTTCATTACAAAGCGTCTCTACTGGGGCGCTTGATAATGAATATCCCCTAGCGCGGATAAAGAGGTTATCAATGTCCGACATCTACCAAATCACTATCACAACCACATCCAAAGAAACCTTCACTGGCCTGATGAAACGCAGCCAGCCTGAAATCATTAACGGGTTCGTAGCGCTGGCGACTAACACAGGCGAGTGGCGTTACTTTCGCCCGGATAGCGTGGAGCAGTTCCACTTTGTGCCGGTGATTGAGGAAGAATCAAATGGCGATGAGCAGGCTGTCAGTTGAAATCAAAAGCAGATGGTGGCTTCCCGTCTACATCAGGATGCTGACACTATTCTGCATGATGATGCGGTGTGAGCCAGATTACCAAAAGGTCGGTGATTTCATCGTGAAGTATGGCATTAGCCAGAGGGTGAAGTCAGAACCGGTAAAAGAGATAACGGAGTAACCCATGGCGAACGATGACGAGCGCAGGCCATATCCGCCAGTTAACTTCATCGAATCCGACAACTGGCAGCCATACACCCGGTTAATCCCCGCCAATGAAGTGCATGAGTGGATAAGCCGACAAATCCTAAGCGATACCGGTAGCATCCATAACCATGACCACGAGCATCTGCTAGAAGCTGATCTCTGCTTCATGTGGGCATCTGGCTCATTCGCGAAGAAGGGGCGCTACGTTCTCGGCCAGGCTGAGCAGGTAATGCTCCGCGCCGGTGGCTGGCAGAAAGCCAGAATGGAACAGCAGATGCATGAATGGTTCGGGCGCATCCCGAAGTTCATCATCACCCTGGCGGCCGATTACTGCTCACAATGCAGCGACCTCGAGTTCTGCGCACTGGTAGAGCATGAGCTTTACCACATTGCCCAGGCCACTGATGATTTCGGCGCACCTAAGTTTAACAAAGAGACCGGGCAGCCAGTGCTTACACTGCGCGGCCACGACGTCGAAGAATTCACTGGTGTCGTACGTCGATACGGTGCCAGCAAAGAAGTACAGGAGCTCGTTGATGCTGCCAATGCGCCAGCAGAAGTAGCTCACATCGATATAGCCAGGTCATGCGGTACATGCATGTTAAAGCTGGCCTAACAATATGACTGATTATGACAGGCAGGTAACTAATGGCGACACTGAAAGGTGAGGTCAAAGCCTTCATCGTTCAGTCCCTTGCCTGCTTCGATACCCCATCCCAGGTGGTTGAGCTGGTCAAAAAAGAATTTGGCCTGAGCATCACTCGTCAACAGGTCGAATCCCACGACCCGACGAAAGCAAACGGCAGGGGGCTGGCGCAGAAATGGGTAGAGCTTTTCAACGATACCCGCAAGCGCTTCCAGACCGAATTAAGCGACATCCCGATCGCCAACAAAGCCTATCGTCTCCGCGCGCTTGACCGGATGATGACGAAGGCTGAGGGCATGCGAAACATGGCGCTCGCTGCCACTCTGATGGAGCAGGCTGCTAAAGAAGTTGGCGATGCTTACACGAACAAACAAAAAGTAGAGCAAATAGTGGTTGCCACTCATAACGTTATGCCGGTCCCGTCCTGCGATAACGTAGACGACTGGGAAAAGGCAGCGCAGAAACAGCAAGGCGAGGTATTGGGTGGATGAATTACAAAGCCGTCTGGAAACCTTTGCCGGGATCGCAGTCTCTGTCCCTGAGTTGCCCATGTAACGAGATACTGTATGAAGGCACTCGCGGACCAGGTAAGACAGCCGCGCAGTTAGCTCGATTCCGCAAGAATGTTGGTATCGGTTACGGCTCGTTCTGGCGCGGCGTGATATTCGATACCGAGTATAAAAACCTCACCGACATCATCACCCAATCCAAGCGTATGTATCGCCTGTTTAACGATGGCGCTCGCTACCTGGCATCAGCCAGTGAATTGCGATGGGTATGGCCGACTGGTGAAGAGCTTCTCTTCCGCTTCGGAAAGGAGGAAAGCGACTACTGGGATTATCACGGTCAGGAATTCCCGTTCATCGGCTTCAACGAACTGACCAAACAGCAGTCTCCTGAGTTTTACGAGATGATGTTCTCCTGCCGACGGTCATCGTTCAGGCCAGAAGATTATCCGCTTGCTGATGGCTCACTCATCAAGCCGATCCCGCTGGAGACATTCAGCACGACCAACCCGTTTGGTATCGGGCATACATGGGTGAAGAAGCGCTTCATTGAGCCAGCGCCGCGTGGAACTATCATCCGCGAAACGCAGCAAGTATTTAACCCGCAGACTGAACGAGAAGAGGATGTGACGCTAACCCGTGTCGCCATTCACGGCTCGTTCAAAGAAAACCCATACCTCGACCCGCAATACATCGCCACGCTGATGGCTATCAAAGACCCGAACCGTCGCAAGGCGTGGGTAGAAGGCTCGTGGGACGTTACCAGCGGCGGGCGCTTTGACCACCTGTGGAATGCTTCGCTACATGTTATCAAACCGTTCCGAATACCGGATAGCTGGACCGTTGACCGCTCCCATGACTGGGGTGAGTCGAAACCGTTCTCAAACCTCTGGTGGGCGCGTGCTGACGGCACTGTCGCAGAGTTGCCTGATGGTCGCCAGTTCTGCCCGCCTGCCGGGTCGCTGATCCTGATTGGCGAGTGGTACGGCTGCCCGCCGGACGAACTCAACAAAGGCCTCAATATGTCCTCTACGAACGTCGCTAAGGGTGTGGCGTGGGTTGATAAGCGGCTGGTGGGTGAAGAACTGGCTGAGCCCGAGGAGATAAAACTCAACGGGGTCACGCAGGGGCAGTTAAACATCAGGCCTGGTATCTGCAAGAAGGTTGCGCCAGGCCCTGCCGATGGGGCGATCTACAACACTGGCGATGACGAGCTATCCATTGCCCAGAAGATGGAATCGCAGGGCGTTAAGTGGGTGCCCTCCAATAAGAAGCCGGGATCGCGCGTGAACGGCGCAGCTCTGTTTGCTGACATGCTTGAGGCAGTCATTGAAGGTAAGAAACTCGAGTCAGGCATGCCTGAGAAACCAGCATTCTACGTGTTTGACTACTGCCGTGGCTGGATAAGCCGTGTGCCGGTGCTCGTTCGCGACAGTAAGAACCCTGACGATGTAGACACTCAGCAGGAAGATCACGACTGGGACGGCACGCGATACGCCGTTCTGCATTCACCGCCGAAGAAAGTCGGCAAAGTCACCAACCTACGGATTTAAAACCATGCCTGACATCTCAACACCCAATCTGGACTATGGGAACATGGTCGAGGCGTGGGATATCAACGATGCCCTGATGGGCGGCACGCTCTATATGCGCCAGCTGGGCGAGGCTTATATGCCACGCTGGCCGAAAGAGGACAAAGAGGACTACAAAAAGCGGCTGGCAGTGGCCACGCTACTACCAGCCTACGAAGAGACGATTAACCAGAATGTCGGGCGTGTGTTCGCTGAGCCGATCCAATTGGGAGAGAACGTCCCAGATAAACTCCGTGAGAATGCGAAGAACATTGACCTGGAAGGCAGTCGCCTTGATGTATGGGCGCAGGCATTCTTCAGCCTGGCGATGCAGTATGGCCTTTCCCATGCGCTGGTGGACTATCCCAGGGTGGATGCCGAACAGGTTAAGACCAAAGCCGACGAGAAAGCTACTGGCGCGCGCCCGTATGTCACGATGCTTAACCCCCGCCAGGTGATCGGCTGGAAGTCGAAGATGGTCGGCGGCAAGGTACAGCTCACCGCGCTGCGCATCAAAGAGGTAGTAGTCGAAGATGGAGACGACTTCGGACAAACAAAGGTCGAGCAGATCCGACTGCTAACGCCCGGCAAGGTTGAAATTTACCGCAAGGCAACCGGCGACAACGCTCAAGCGAACTGGACGCTGCATGAAGAATGGAAAACCTCCAGGCAGGACATCACGCTGGTCACGCTCTACACCAAGCGCACCGGCTTTATGTGCGGTTCCCCGCCGCTGCTCAACATGGCTATGCTGAACGTTAAGCACTGGCAGAGCCAGAGTGAGCAGGACAACATCCTGCACGTCGCCAGGGTGCCGTTGCTCACGGTGTTCGGTTTGGAAGAGGGGCAAGAGCTGATAATTGGCTCGTCTTCAGCTACGTCGTTCACTGATCGGCAAAAGCAGGGGCTGGAATACGTCGAGCATACAGGCTCCTCCATCGGTGCTGGTAAAGAGTCGCTGGCAGAACTTGTGGAGCAGATGCGCCAGGCGGGCGCGAAGCTGCTTCGTACGGAAAACACCTCTACCAAATCGGTAGACCAGACCTCTGAAGAGAAAATGCAGGAGCAGTCACCGCTCTACACCATGGCTACCAGCCTTGAAGATGCGATCGACAACATTCTGCAAATCATGGCCGAGTACATCGGCGAGAAGGAGGGCGGAAACGTAGATGTTCGCACTGAGCTGGATGTCGAGTCGAAAGAGTTCAATCCTCCGGCGGCACTGGCTATTCAGTCGCTCCGTCAGGGCGGTGATATCCGTCGCACTGATGCGATTAAATCGCTACAGAAGCTGAACATCATTGATGCCGATGCGGATCCTGATGTGGTGCTGAGCGAGTTGCTGGCTGAATCAGCCTCACTGACCGAACCGCCGCCGGAAGAGGTGTGATATGGCACGCTCCGTCAATGACCGCCTACAGGACGAGACGATAGCGCACGGCCTGCATGTGAACCGCTACGGTACTGGCGTCGCCCGGCGCATGGTGGCGCTGCTGAATAAGCTTGATTCCGATTTAGCGGCAAAGCTGATGGTACTGCTGGACGGCAAGCGTGCAGACACCTACAGCGCCCGCAGACTGGCCTCACTGCTGGCTGGCGTGCGTGACCTCAACCAGCAGGCCTATGAACCGGTCAATGATGCGCTGGCACGTGAAATGACGCGCTACGTTGAATATGAGACCGGATACCAACTGGACCTGTTCAGCAGCATCATCCCTAAGCAGATCCTCCGGCATGTTCCGCTCCAGAGCATCGCACCAGAGCAGGTTTACGCCTCAGCTGTGGCGCAACCCTTTCAGGGCCGGTTGCTGAAAGAGTGGGGGCAGAAGCTTGAATCAGATCGGTTGGACAAAATCACCAACGCTGTTCGCTCTGGTTTCCTCCAGGGTGAAACGGTAGAGCAGATTGTCAGGCGCGTGGCGGGTACGCCGCAGCGCAATCGCGAGGACGGGGTGATAAACACCTCTCGCCGCGACCTGGCTGTGGTGACACGTACGGCGGTGAACCATATGGCCGCCACGGCGCGCCAGGAGTTCGCTCAGGCCAATAGCGATATCGTGAAGGCCAAACAGTGGTCATCCACGCTCGACACGCATACCAGTCAGTGGTGCATCATCCGCGACCGAAAACTCTACTCGCTCGACGGCAAGCCGCTGGGGCATGTGGTCCCGTATCTGCGCGGACCCGGCAAGATTCACTTCTGCTGCCGCTCCGGCGAAATCCTGCTCACGAAATCGTGGGAAGAATTGCAGATAGCCTCTGGCGAGCTGAGCAGCGCTACACGCGCAAGCATGTCGGGCCAAGTGCCAGCGCATACCAGTTATGCCGAATGGCTTGCCCGACAACCATACGCGCGGCAGGAGCAGGTGCTGGGCGTCACCCGCGCCATGATGCTGCGTGACGGCAAAATCACCGTGCCGGAGATGTTCAACGATGCCGGGGAGTTCCTGACCCTGGACGAACTGCGCCGCGTGGATGCATCGGCTTTTGAATAACTGAATAAGGTAATAAAACAATGACTCAACATATTGGCGTGAAGCTCATCAATGCTTACCCGATGACCCGTCTGGCATATAACGACTTTCGTGGTTGGGAGTTACCAAGTGACGAAAACGGAAGTGATGAAGGTTATCTCGTCGAGTATCTGGATGGCGGAAAGCCAAATACCGATCGCTTTAACGGGTATGTGAGCTGGAGTCCGAAAGATGTGTTCGACAAAGCCTACCGACCAGTATCGGGCCTTAGCTTCGGATTGGCTGTGGAAGCTCTGAAATTAGGCAAGCGTGTTACCCGGACAGGCTGGAACGGCAAGGGCCAGTACGTGATTTTAATCCCCGGCGATCATCTTGCCCGCTCTGCCGGTTATGGATTTGGTGAGGCTATCGGTGAGTTCAGCTTTGGTAGCGTGATGGCGCTCAAAAATGCCCAGAACATCATGCAGCCAGGCTGGGTGCCGAGTCAGGGTGATGTATTGGCCGATGATTGGAAAATTCTCTAACCAGTTACTGAACATTTTAACAGGCTGCCTCCGGGCGGCCTTTTTTATGCCTGCCGCTGAGCGGATGCGACGCGGTGACCGGGTCGGATGACCTATTACCAATGGCCGGAAGGCTGGAGCAAAACAATGAAACTCAAACTTGATGCTAACGGCAATGTGGTCGTTGAAAACGGTATGCCTGTGTACGTCCATGACGACGGCAAAGAATTCCCGTTCGACGCAGCCGCAGCGATGACCAAAATCACCTCCCTGAACGGTGAGGCCAAAACCCACCGTGAGGCGAAGGAGCAGGCGGAAGCCGGTCTCGCTAAGTTCGCTGGCATCACCGACCCGACCAAGGCGCTTGAAGCACTGGAAATGATGACCAAAATCGATCAGAAGAAGCTGATCGACGCTGGTGCCGTTGACCAGGTGAAAGCCGAAATCACCAAGGCATTCCAGCAGCAGTTAGACGAAGCGAACGGCAAGAGCCAGACACTGGAGACCCAGCTTTATAACGAGATGATTGGCGGCCGTTTCGGTGGCTCGAAGTTCATCTCCGAAAAGATGGCTATCCCGTCTGAGTTCGTGCGTTCCCACTTTGGGCAGAACTTCAAAATCGAAGACGGCAAGGTCGTTGCCTACGACGGCCAGGGTAACAAGGTGTTCTCCCGCACCAAGCCCGGCGAGCTGGCTGGCTTCGACGAAGCGCTGGAATCTCTGGTCGAGTTGCATCCGCAGAAAGACTACATCCTCAAAGCGTCCGGTAATAGCGGCGGTGGTTCTCACCAATCGCAGCATCAGGCCGGGCAAAAAACCATGAAACGCGCTGCTTTTGACGCTCTGGATGGTGCCGGAAAGCAAGCGGCACTCAAAGACAGCGTCAGCATCGTTGATTAATCGAAAGGAGCCATAAATGGCAGGCAATACCCTTACTGGTCTGATCCCGACCATCTATACCGCGCTGGGCGTAGTGTCCCGCGAGCAAACTGGTTTTATTCCTGCGGTGGCGCGTGACGCGAAAGCGGATGCTGCTGCAAAAGACCAGACTGTACGTGCGCCAGTCGCACCTGCAGCCACCACTGAAGATATTGTCCCTGGTCCGTCAGCACCTAATTCTGGCGACCAGACCATCGGTGGTGTGGATGTCAAAATCACCAAATCCAAGATGGCCCCGGTCAAATGGAATGGTGAAGAGCAATTGGCTTTGGGCCCGGCTGGTACCTACAACACCATCCTGGCTGACCAGTTCAAGCAGGCTTTCCGAGCGCTGGCGAACGAAGTGGATGCAGACATCGCTGCGCTGTACCTCAACTCCTCCCGCGCTGTTGGCGCGCCGAAGAATACCCCGTTCAGCATCAAAGACGATCTGACTGATGCTGCGTTGGCGCGTCAAATCCTGACCGATAACGGTGCACCGACTACCGATTTGCGTATGGTGCTTGGTGGCGAAGCGATGGCATCCATCCGTGGTAAACAGGCTGTCCTCTTCAAAGCGAACGAAGCGGGAACCGACCAGTTGCTGCGTGAAGGTGTTATCGGTCGCATCATGGGCTTCAACCTCCACGAATCCTTCAGCATCAAGCGCACAGCGAAAAGTACGGCGGCGGGCTATACGGTCAACGGCGCGAAGCAGGAAGGCGATATCATCATCGCTATCTCCACAGGTACCGGTGGTATCGCAGCAGGCACTGCGGTTAAGTTCGATGGCGACTTTAACCAGTATCTGGTTGTGGCCTCTACGGCCTCAAGCATCACTATCGCAGCACCGGGACTGCGCCAGGATCTGGCAGACCTGACAGCTATTACCGTTGTGAGCGAATTCACACCAAACATGGCATTCGACCGCAATGCTTTCCTGCTGGCCAGCCGTACCCCGGCGATGCCTGAAGGTGGCGATACTGCTGATGACGTCATGAATGTGACCGACCCGGTATCCGGCATCACCTTCCAGGTCGCTCTGTACCGTCAGTACCGCCAGGTTCGTTACGAGGTCGGTCTGGCATGGGGCGTGGCCGCTGTGGCGCCGCGTCATTCCGCCATCATCATGGGTTAACTACTGGGGCTTCGGCCCCTTTGTTTTTCAGGAGGCCCAATGGTCGGATTAACCAAAGAGCAGCGCGCACAGCGCGAGGCTGAGAAGAATGCGGGTGACCTGGTAGAGATGGTGCGTGATATCCCAGAGTTTCCTGGTGGCCCGCTGAGTGCTGAGGTTCACCCTGACGAAATCGATAACTGGCTGGCGCTGGACTGGCGACTGGAGGAGTAACTGTGAGCGATAAAGATATTGAGCAGGAAATTCAGGCCAAAGGCTTGAACGCGCCGCGCGTTACGCTGGGCGAGTTGAAGGCGAATATTAAGCATGCCGAGATCGTGAAGCACGTATCCGTCACCGGGCAGGTGCTTCGCTGGGCGGTCATCACCACTCAAAACGGATTCGCAGTAACAGGGAATCCGTCGTGCTCAGTTTCCTCCGCTAACGACAACGCTGAAATTGGCGAGAAAATTGCTATTGAGAACGCCGAAAGCGAGTTGTGGGCGTTGATGGGATATGCGTTAAAGCAGAAGCTTTTCGAAGCCTGAGAGGAGCTCTGAGATGATTAATGCCGATCCCCATTCGTCTGACTTCAACAGCTATGCCAGCGTTGGTGATCTGCGCGCGTTCGCTGCGGGGCGCGGGTATACCGTACTCTCCGATGATGGCGAGTGCGGTCAGATGCTGATGCAGGCGATGGACTATCTGGAAGGACAGCAATGGCGCGGGCAGCGCAGCGATGTTTCACAGCCGCTGTCATGGCCCCGTTCTGGCGTGCGCTTCGATGGTGTTGACCTGCCGGATGACTCCATCCCGCAACGCCTGGTCGATGCGCAATGCCGCCTGGCTATCGAATCGCAGGAGATTGACCTCACGCCTTCGGTTGCTGGTGGTAGCGCCGTGACGATGGAGCGCGTCGAGGGGGCTGTCACTGTCCAGTACGAACCCGGCACGAAAAAGGCCACGCCGTCATTCCCCTGGTTCTTTTCCTCGCTGCGTGGTCTGGTAGTGGGCGGCAATCAGATTCGCATCGAAAGGGGAGGCTGATATGCCAATCGACTACCGACGCATGCGAAACACCGCGACCCGGCTACTGACCGAGAACGGGAAGGCATACCAGCTTACCCGCGGCGGCAGCACAGTCCGTGACCAGTTCGGCAAAGAGGTCACAACTCCGGCAATCACTGCGACCGTCACCGGAGTTATTACCCAATACTCCTCCCGAGAAATTGATGGCTCTCTGATCACCACCGGCGATAAGAAGCTGGCGGCTACGTTTGAAACTGAAGTACGTATCGATGACCGCATTGAAATCGACGGCAAAAAATGGCGCGTTGTGCAGCCGAATCCGATTAAGCCTGCCGATGTGCTTATCTCCTATAACATCCAGTTGAGGGCGTAACTATGACCGGTTCTGTTAATCAGCCGTTCTTGGCTGCCATTCAGCTGTTCGTTGACGGTTCGAAGCAGGAGATGGACGAGGTAGTGCGCCGGACGGGTATCAAAATACTCGGTCGGCTGGTGGAAATGTCACCGATTGGTAATCCCGATCTCTGGCAGGTCAACCAGACGGCATCTGCGTATAACGATGCGGTACGAGACCACAACGCAGCGCTGCGTAATGACCCTGCAAACCTGACGAAGGGTGGGCGGCTTAAACGCGGTCTGCGTGTTAACGACTCAATGGACGTCAAAAAGCCGGATGGGTATGTTGGCGGGCGTTTCAAAAATAACTGGTACGTGGGATTTGATAGTCAGCCGACTGAATCTAACGACACGCCAGACGCCTCCGGGCAGGGTTCGAACTCTCGTGGATTGGGGGTGCTTGAGGTGTTCAGGGTCGGACAGGTCAATTCGATTTACTTCACCAATAACCTGCCGTACGCGCCAGCGCTGGAGAACGGGCACTCCTGGCAGGCCCCCGGTGGCATGGTGGGCATCACAGCGCTGGACGCCGCGCAGCTGTTACGTGAGGCAATGAGCGAGGTGCGCAATGGCCGGTGACCAGTCAATGCGGATCGCTGACTTGCTGGAAGGTCGTATCGCGGTTATCTGCTCCTCGCTCGGGCTGCCGGTGGCCTGGCCGAACATCGCGTTCACTCCCCCGGACAGTTCACCATACGGGCGCGTTTACGTTCTGCCGGCTCAAACAGTCGGACAGGATTTGGAAGGCCATATGCGTACTTATCAGGGCATCCTACAACTTAACATCATTATCCCTGCCGGTAGTGGCGTGTCTCAGGCCAGAGGGCTGGCAAAGTCTATTGCCGATGCATTCCAGGAAGGCCTGCCGCTAGTAGATGGTGACCTGACCGTTTTCATCAACGGGCCGCCGCAAATTAGGCAGCCAATTCAGGGCAGCATTGATATCACGCACCCCATCAGCATGCAGTACCGCGCTGATTACTGACCCGCCACTCGGCGGGTTTTTCATACCTCAATTCAGGAGAATGCAATGGCATTCGCAATCCCTAATGGGTCGCGTGTAAACGTGGCCAAGGCCTATCTTGCGCCGATTATTTTCACTGCAGCATCCAATGCCACGGAATGCGAACTGACCGTTGCCTCGGCTGCTGGCATCCTCGCGGGCGATGTTGTCCAGGTTAACTCTGGCTGGTTGAAGCTCGACAACATGGTCGTGCGCGTTAAGTCAGTCACCGGTACAAAAATCGTGCTGGAAGCTTTCGATACCACCAACACCGCTAAATTCCCGGCAGGCACTGGCGCTGGCACGCTGCGCAAGATTGATTCGTGGATCACCATGCCACAGGTGATGACGCTCTCTACCGAAGGCGGTGACCAGCAGACTATCTCTATCCAGTTCCTGGAAGATGATAAGGCCCGTACCATCCCAACGTTCAAAAATGCCGTGGTGCAGGTCTACACCTTCGCGCATGACCCGCAGTTAGCTATCTACAAACGTCTGATTGATCTGGACGACTCTAGTGATACTACAGCGGTCTGGTTCCACAACCCGCGCGGCAAAGCCGATCGTTATTACTCCGCTAAAGTGTCATTCCAGCGCGTGCCGCGTACCGAAATCAACGCCGTTGAGAGCAACGAAGCGCGTATGAACTTCGAATCAGATATGCAGATTTACCCTATCGTTGATGCATCCGCTACGCCGCTGGCGTTCCTTACTGACTTGCCAGCAACCAAAACTGTTGCCAGTGGTGCAGCGTTGGATCTGGCAGTGGTTATGCAGGGTGGCTCCGCGCCGTACACCTACGTGTGGAAGAAGGGCAGCACCGCCATCCCGGGTAAAACTGCATCAACATTCAATATCCAGTCGGTTGCGTCTGGTGATGCCGGTTCGTACACCTGCGAAGTCACCGATGCCGCAGGCAAGACCCTAACCTCAGCGGCATGTACCGTCACTGTCAGCTAACCACTCGGGCCCGGTACGCCGGGCTTTTTTTTGGAGTAACCCATGAGCGGAACAATTGAGATCAGTGAGGTTGGGATGACAGTCAATATGGCTGGTGGCGGGAAAATAGTTATCGGCAATTGGGGTGATGGCCCAGTAAATACGGCAGCCGCTCGACCACCCCTTACCCCGGAAGAGGAGCTTTACGGTCGTGGGCTCTGTCTCCTGCCTGATGGATGGGAAGATCTAAGCGGTGATGGACACTGGCAACATCAACTCACTGAATCTTTGCGTCAACTTTGGCCGTCGTTCAGCAGGGAACAGAAGATGGCTATCGCTTACTCCATCAGCGAACTGTCAGATGAGCTGACGAACATCGCATACGAAGCTTCCTGGTAATAACACATCTGCGCATCGCACGCGCACATCAAAGAAAGTCTTTCAGCTGTGAGCCTGGGCAAACCGATTACTTTCGGCGGCTTTGCTGTGCGACAGGCTCACGTCTAAAAGGAAAATTAAAATGTCAGAACCTTCAATCGTCCCTTATGTAAAAACCACTCCCAAACCTTTTGGTGTGAACGTCGAATGGAAATGGCCGGTTAGCTGCTTGTGGCTGGAGCTGCAATACCTTCATGAAGATGGCCGACTTGTGAAAGAAATCATCCATTGGCCTGCTATCAACTACCTTATTTCCGGTCTCAAAGCAGGTGAGCGATTGCAGCTGCGCCTGCGTCCGCTTCCAGTTGGGCAGGATGGCTCAGCAAGAGATTGGCGAGCCAGTGACTGGATCGAAGGGGTTTCTTCTGTCGATGTCGGAGAAATTGTAGAGGCGCTGGACGAAGAGATCCGTAACAGCGATGCGTTCAACATCCCCAGCGACAAGCCGTTCATCAATGATGACGCCATAAAAGACGGCAGTATAAGTGCTAAATGGGCATTCCCCAAGTCTGATCTACGCCTGATGGAACCGTTTGGAGGTGTACCGTTGCGCATCACCAATGTATCGACAAAGGTCAGCCTGACTAATGAGATGCGTGACGCTTTTATTGCCGCCGCTCGTTACAGCGGTCAGTTCGTTGAGAAACCAACTGGCTACGTGCAGCAGTCGGTGGTGTTCATGGCTGACCGTTTCAAAGTGACGGATGGTGCCAGTGCCAGCGGTGAACCCACCACCCAGGAGAAAATTCAGCAGGTGGCTAACGCCATTATTGAAGCGGCGAAAGCATCACTCGCCAGACATGAAGCGATGATGGCGGATCTGGCTTCTGCTCAGACTGCTATTACGAAAAGCATTAACCAGGCTGTGGATGATTCCATTGCTAATGCGCTCAGGCCGGGCGGTGCCATTCACAGAATGTTGCATCGCTGATAAATATCCTCCACCACAAATTAAAGACCCGCTACGGCGGGTTTCGCTTTTTCTGAGGAACCGAAATGACCAAATTTTCCCTGATCCCAAACCCTACGTTTTCCGTGACCGCCAGCATCCCACGTGCTGGCGCCGAAGACGGCAAGCTGACGTTTACTTTCCGCCATAAGACGCTGGAAGAGCTGCGCTCCATGGACGAAAAGCTGCAAAAGGCCGCCGAAGGTAAAAAGGCTGCCATCGAGCCCCAGGCCGACTACCTCATGGAAATCGTCGAAGGCTGGGCGCTGCCGGATGAGTTCACCCGCGAAAACGTTATTGTCCTTCTGCGAAACTATCCACGCGCGTTCGACAGCATCGGCCTGGCCTACACCAAAGAGCTGATGGGGATCCGCGAAAAAAACTGAGGCAGGTCGCCGCAGCGTTGTATACGCCGGGGCCGACTCTCGCGGAGCTGAGCGCTTTTGGTTTGATGCCTGAGGACGTGGAGGAAGAGGTGGGGATCCTGCCCTCGGTGTGGAGGTCCTTCACCATCTTCTCTTCCCTGGCGACCCAGTGGCGAGTCGGCGCGAGCGGGGCGACCGGCCTTGATTACAACGTTCTCCCCTGGATGTTCGAGTTACACGGGGTTGAGGATGCGGCGGCCTGCATGGCTGACCTTCAAATTATGGAAAGCGAGGCTCTCAAGGTAATGCATAAGGAGACGAGCAAATGACAGACCAGATCGCCTCGATTACGCTGAGGGCTGATGTATCCGACCTGAAAACAGCCAGCAATGAACTGGATAAACTCGGAGAGGCAGCGGCAGGTGCCGTCGGCAAGGCTGATGACCTGAACAGCGTATTTCGCGCGGGTGCTGAGTCTGCGAAGCAGGGCAGCGAGGGTATCAAAGAGCAGCAGGCTGCGCTGAAAGGCCTGCTGGAGAACATCGATCCGGTTAACAAGGCGCTGAACCGGCTGGATGACCAGCAGTCCGCACTGCGTAACTTCCAGACCAAAGGTTTTCTGGATACTGAGGATTTTCAGCACTACAACAAAATCCTCGATGATACCCGGTTAAAGTTAACGGATACCGGCGAGGCGGCGGCTCGCGCGCAAACTGAGCTGGCGGCCACGCAGGCTGCCGAGAAGCAATCAGCCTCGCTGAAAAACTTGCTGGGTTCAATCGACCCGACGATCCGCGCCTTTAATTCGCTGGATGAGCAGCATGCGCAGCTGGTGGCGCATTTCGAAGCTGGGCGCATTAACGGCTCGCAATTCGAACACTTCAACACCATCCTCAGCCAGACGCGTGAACGCCTTTCCGGGGTCGCTGACGCACTGCCTGAGGCTCTATCCCGGCAGGAAGCAGCTGCCAGACGTGCTGGTATTTCTGTGGGCCAGTACAGCGCCGCGCTGCGCACGCTTCCGGCGCAGTTTACCGATATCGCTACGCAGCTGGCGGGAGGGCAGTCTCCATTCCTTATCCTGCTACAGCAGGGCGGGCAGATAAAGGATTCTTTCGGGGGTTTAAGTCCAATGCTCCAGGCTTTGCGGGACGCATTGTTTGGGTTTAACGAAGAGAGCAGAGAAACATCCGAGTCGGCAGCGGGCATTAGTGACGCTGCTGAAGGACTTAACAATACCAGTGAGGCAGCAGAGAAACTGGGGCGGGCGGGCGGCCTGTTAAATACCTTTAATCTTGCGATTGCGGGCACGGTGGGTTTACTGGCTCTTCTGGCGGGGGCTGCCTACAGTTCATCCCAGCAGTTCGACAACGTCGCCAGATCGCTCATTTTGATGGGCGGGGCTGGGTTTTCCTCAATGCAGCAACTGAACGACGCGGCAAAGGCTGTTGCTGATAACGCTGGTGCTTCCCTGGCTGAGTCTGTTGACACCTTGGTCCAACTAAATGACACCGGGAAGTATACCGCCGACCAGATGACGAAAATCGCCAAATCCATTCTGGCTATGGGCGATGCTGGGCTGGATACGAAGGCTGCGCTGGCAGATTTTTCACGTCTGGCAAATGACCCTATTAAAGCCCTGGCGAGCCTGAACCAGCAATATGGTTTTGTTGATGAAGCTATGATGAAACACATCATTACCCTCGAGAAAACGAAGGGTAAAACAGCAGCGGCAAACGAAGCTATAACGCTGTTTGCCGACACTATGGAGGATCGCAGTAATAAAATTGTAGAGGCCACCGATAATATCGGGCAGGCGTGGAACGGGATTAAAGCTTTCTCCTCCGACATTTTCGGTCAAATAGGGGTTACAGTGCGCGCTTGGGGAAACCAGATCATCGATATTTTCGAACTGGTTAAGTCTTCGATCAAAGACTTGTTCCTCAATATCACCTCTCTGGACGCCAAGTTCACCAGCACCATCGCTGGCTGGGCAGACAAAATCCCGGGTGGCGGTGCGCTGGCTAATTTCCTCGGCATGGACGTTGAGGCAATGAAAAAGGCTGGAGCGGAAGCGGACAAAGAGATTGAGGCGAACAAAAAACGCTATAACGAGCTTTGGAAGCGCGTCACTGCGCCTAACGCACAGGCAAACTATGAGGCTGAAGCGCGAGGGTCTAACGTAAAAGGTGATGGCGGAACAAGTCGAGAATCAAGAGACGCAGTCTCGAAGCTTGCACAAGACTCAGCCAAAAAGACCAAAGAGGCAAAAGCCACGCTGGATGCTGGCGATCGCACTCTTGAGAACTACCGCGCCCAGGCCAGAACGTTAACTGAAACACTCGAAACGTTGCGCAAGACTGGGGAGACTCAGGTCAGATATACCGAATTCAGCAAACAGCAATCTCGCTTTGCTGAATTGGATGAGGCTGCCAAAACACGCGCGGTGACCGCCCAGGAGAAATCTCTACTGTCGAGCCGTGAGGCCATTCTGAACGCCGCCAAGGTGGTGGATCAGAAGAACAAGGAAGTAGAGGCGCAGCAGAAGATTAATGGCCTGGCGCAGCAGGCGAATAAATACGTCACGCAGATGTCGGAAAAGACAGAAGCGTTGCGTGGCAGCGCAGGCCTAAGCAGCCGTCAGAGCCAGCGCATGATGGAAGAGGCTCAGCTCCGCCAAGGCTGGCTCAACGGTGGTGGTAAGCTTGATGATGCTGGCTATGAGAAAGAACTGGCAGCCCTCAGAAATTATTACTCTGAAGAGGATAAGCTGCGCGGCGACTGGAAGTCTGGGGCTGTTGCTGGATGGAATGAATATCTGGATGCCGCTACCAACACCTACGACGCAGTGAAGAACGTGGCTAGTTCGACGCTGACAGGTCTATCTGACATGCTAACCAGTTTAATGACGACGGGAAAAGCCTCAATAAAAGAATTCGGCAAATCGATGCTGAAGATGATTGTTGAGGTGACAAACAGGCTGATGGTTGCCTATGCGGTGCAGGCTGCGATGGGCTGGATAAGCGGTGGCAGTGGCGGTGGCAGCACGCCTGGTGGCGCATATGCAAACGCCGCTGCTGGCGTAACCTTCAATGCTAAAGGTGGTGTCTATGACTCTCCTGGCCTCAGTAAATATGTGAACGGTGTTTACGACACTCCTCAGCATTTCACCTTCCAGGGCGCATCTAAGTTTGCGAAAGGCGGCGTCTTCGCAGAGGCTGGTGCTGAAGCAATCATGCCCCTGACTCGGGACTCTGCCGGGCGCTTGGGGGTACGTGCCCAGGGTGGTGGCGGGATGGCCCCGATTATCAATACCACTGTTAACGTAGATGCTGGTGGTTCGGTTACAACGCAAACTTCCAGTTCTGGTGATGCCATGGGGCGCGCGCTTGCCGAGGAAATGCAGAATGCCGCACTGCAGGTAGTTCAGAAACAGCTTAAGCCGGGTGGCATGATCTACAACTTCAGCAAAGGCAGGTAGTGTTTACGTCACCACCTGGTTAATATGTTGAAAACCATAATGATCAGGGGATGATTGTGTTAAATAAAATAATCAAGAAGATCCTAAGAACCATTGGGCTGTTGCTGCTTCTTGTTGTTGTGATTTTTGTTGCTGCGGTGGTTAATAAACCAACCGAGCAAGAAAAAAAGCAAAAAGAAGCCAAGGAACTTGCAGATAAAAAACTAGATGAAATTCGTAATGCCTGTGAAGCTTACGTTAGAAAGTCAGTGATCAATAAAAGCACCCTGGATATGTCGGCGTTTGGCTCTAACAGATGGCTCGGCAATGACGGTAAGTTTTACGCTACGCAGGAGTTTAGCGCTAAAAACAAATTTGGTCTTAAGCAGAAATTCAGGGCTGAATGCATTGAAGACAAGGATGGGAAAACTGATTACCGGCTTGTTGAAATGAATGGAAGTTAAACCGTTCTGAGTTTATTACAAAGTATCGCCCATACTTTGAACCGATACAGAGCCTCGCATGCGCGGGGCTTTTTTTATGGAGTAAATATGGCAGTTGAAACATACAGCTGGCGCTCGCAGCTCGGTGCTGGGGCGATTGAATATAGTCAAACGGTGCGCGCTGCGCAGTTCGGTGATGGCTATGAGCAGGTGGCTGAGAATGGCATCAACTCCACAGCCATTCAGGTGCCGATGAAGCATACAGGAGCAGAGGCTGAGGTTGATGCAGTCCGTGATTTCCTCCTGGCTCATACCGTGAAGGCCTTCATCATCACGCCGCCGGGAGAAGAGAAGGGGCTTTACCGTGTAGTCGCAGATTCCGTACGGAAAAATCAGATCAGCAGCAAGTTTGCTGAGCTGACGTTCACCATCAAACGGGCTTACGGAGTGTATGCATAATGGCATTAGTCGATCAGGCGGCGATGCTGGCACCAGGTGGCAGAGTCCGCCTGGTTGAAGTTGACGCCTCAGAGTTCAGTGGCGGTATTCACCGTTTCCACTACGCACCTTTCCCCCATACGCCGGAAGAAATTGATGCTGCCAATGGAGATGAACAAAAGCTCGGACCCAAGCCAATCGTATTCGGTGGGAATACCTACGATTTTTGGCCGTTTCAGGTAGCAGGCCTGGAGCTTTCAACAGACCAGGCCGCAGAGCCGACACTCAGCGTTTCCAACCTCGACGGTCATATCACGGCGCTATGCCTGCAATTTAAAGACATGGTTAATGCCAAAGTGAGCATTATCGACACCTATTCGGTTTACCTCGATGCCGTGAATTACCCTGGTGGAGTGAACCCGACCGCCGACCCGTCGATGTTCACGCTTCAGACCTTCTGGCTTGACACCAAAACCTCCGAAGACGACGAGGTAGTTACCTGGTCACTCAGCAGCCCGGCCGATTTGCAAAATCTGGTCATTCCTACACGGCAAATCACCTCTCTCTGCGAGTGGGCGCTGCGCGGGCAATACCGTAGCGGCGACGGCTGCACCTACAACGGCACGGCGTATTTTGATGCGAAGGGTAATCCTGTCGCTGACCCGGCGCTGGATGTGTGCGGCGGCTGCCTGAGTGACTGCCGTAAGCGGTTTGGTGCCGGGCTGGCAGAGCCTAATACCGCGACCCTTGATTTTGGGGGCTATCCAGCCACCGTGCTTTTTTCCCGATAACCGGACGTACCAATGAATAAAACCATAATGGCAGCTATCCGGGCGCATGCACTGGAGGAATCCCCACGCGAGTGCTGTGGCTTAGTTATTCAGTCTGGCCGTCGCCAGCGCTACATTCCCGTGCCGAATACGCACGAAAATCCGACAGAGCATTTCCGCATCGACGGCGAGCACTGGGCTAACTCCGAAGATATCGGGACGATTATTCGCGTCATCCACTCCCACCCTGGCGACGGTGCCCGGCCTATTCCGTCAGATCTGGACCGCCAGCAGTGCAATAACTCCGGCGTGGTCTGGGGCATTTACGCGCCGGACAGCGATGAATACGCCGAGATAATGCCGGAGGCGGTGCCGCTTATCGGACGTCCGTTTATCCTGGGTTCGAATGACTGCTGGGGGCTGATTATGGACTGGCACGCCATTCAGGGCGTCACGCTGAACGATTTTCGCGTCGATTACCCGTGGTGGGAAAGCCAGTACCAGGACAACCTCTATTTCGAAAACTGGGAGCGGGAAGGGTTCGCTGAGTGCGATCCGGCACCAGGCTGTATGGTCATCATGCAGGTTGATTCCGATAAGTGGAACCATGCGGGCATCATCACTGAAGAAGGTGAACTGCTCCACCACCTTTACGGACAGCCTTCATGTATTACCCCGTATGCCCGAGGCTATTTCAAAGACCGCACGATGATCTGCGTTCGTCACAAAGACCTGCCACAGGAGATAAAGCCATGGCGCGTTTAACCACTATTCGTCTGTATGGCGCCCTGGGCGCCCGGTTCGGGCGCGTGCACAAACTGGCAGTACAGACATCTGCCGAAGCGGTCAAAGCCCTGTGTATCAACTTCGATGGGCTGGAAGACTATCTGATGAATGCCAAAAAAAATGGCATGATCTTCGCGGTGTTTCGCGGTAAGCGCAACATAGGCGTGCAGGACTTCCAGGAGCTGGCAGGCAATAGCGATATTCGCATAGCGCCAGTTTTGGAAGGGGCGAAGAAGGCCGGCATGTTCCAGACAATCCTCGGCGCCGTGATGGTTGTTGCTGGCGTAATTATTGGAGTAACGACCAACTGGACAGGCGTTGGCCTAACCTTTGGGGCCGGACTTATCATGTCGGGCGCGTCAATGATGGCAGGCGGCATTTACCAGATGCTCTCGCCACAACCTAAAGGGCTGCAAGGCCGTGATGACCCCGACAATAAACCCTCTTATGCCTTTGGTGGCTCAGTGAATACCCTTGCGATGGGTAACCCAGTCGCGTTGCTTTATGGTGAGCGCGTGATTGGCGGCGCCATCATCAGCGCTGGCATAGTCGCCGAAGACATCTGATAACTCCTTTCTGAATATCAAGCACCCAGTCGGGTGCTTTTTTTATGGATGTAATATGGAAGCGATCACTGGTGCAAAGGGTGGCAGCCAGAAGCAGCACACACCTGTAGAACAGCCTGATTCGGCGCAGTCAATGGCGCGCTGCCGCATGCTGCTGGCGCTCGGGGAAGGTGAGTTTGCTGGTGGTCTGGATGCGACCAGCATTTTCCTGGACGGTACGCCGCTGGGAAACTCAGACGGAACGATGAACTTTGAAAACGTTTCCTGGGAATTTCGGCCAGGCACACAGACCCAGACGCCGATTCCGGGTTTCCCCGCAGTGGAGAACGAAACTACAGTCGGCGTATCGCTGACAAAAGCCACGCCCTGGACGCGCGCGCTGAGCAACACCCAGATTGACGCTGTGCTCGTTCGCATTGGTATTCCGGGTTTGCAGCAGCAGGAAAACGACGGAGATATTGTCGGCACTACCGTAAAGTACCATATAGATCTTGCTGTAGATGGTGGTGCGTTCTCTACGGTCATGACAAGGACCGTGACAGAGAAACTCAGTTCGCTCTATGAACTAACCCACCGTATTAATCTTCCCAAAGCCAGCACTGGCTGGCAGATTCGTGTGGTACGCGACACTGACGACAGCACCAGCCAGATGTTACAGAATAAAACGCAGGTACAGGCAATCACTGAGGTGATTGATGCGCGCCTGCGCTATCCCCATACGGCGCTGCTGTATGTGTCGTTCAACGCCAAATCGTTCAACAATATCCCGAAGGTTTCCTGTAAACCTAAGGGGCGCATTATCCGCATCCCTTCGAATTACGATCCGATAGCCCGAACCTATAGCGGCACATGGGACGGGACGTTTAAGTGGGGCTGGACGAATAGGCAAAATGACCCTAGACTTGACTCCTCTTCTGATGGATGCACTGGCTGCAATTAAAGCGCTAAATGATAAGGTGCAGGAGTTGAGTGAAGATGTACGGTCGCTAAATCGAACCTAGATAATATATTAATTAATAGTGGGTTGTGAATATTTTAGTTGCCCGTGAATTATATTCACGGGCTGTCTTTTTACTTCACGAGTCTACTGGTGGGTATGGTGATATTTTTTTTGAACCCAGACATGAAAGGACGCTCGATTAGGTGGTATGTGAATGCTGAAAGTATGCATATGAGAATGTAAGAGAAGATGAAGATGGTCATGGTTTTCATATCTAATGCAAACTCATTTCTTTGACTGAAATATAAAGAAATTGGGAACAACACTAAGCCCTGAGTTAAATATAAGCTGTAGCTGATTGCCCCTAATCTCTTTGATGCGGTAGTGGTTAAAAGTCCAAAGAGATCAGCCCCTGATACTATTGAGAAGAATATTATTATTAAAAAGAACTTCTCTGGTGACCTGAAAATTTCGGGCTGAGCAAGGAATGCTAATGTTATGGTGAATACCAACATTATGTTAGCTTGAATCTTAGTGAGTTGAATTTTATCCTTCAATTCCCTGCAAAGCATTCCCGCAAAAAAATATGACCAAAGATAAGCGTCTCGGGTAATGTCGGGAAGGAAGTAAACTGAGAATCCGAATAGAACTATGGTTAACTCAATAGACCATTTGTTAAAGATAAAAAACAAAGGAAGAGTGAAATAAAAAATCCATTCCCATCTCAAAGTCCAAGTGACACCCGCGAGCGCCATCCACGATTTATCGAAATTGGTCACGGCAGGTTTACTATTCCAAAGGCCGCCATCAAACCAAGCTAGTGAATTAGATATAGTCTCAATAGTTAAAGGCTTGCTCTCAGTAAAAGAAAAAAGCATGATCAATGCAATCATCGAGCAAAATGTGGCAAGAGGTACGATTCTAAAAAAACGTTTTTTGTATAATTCAACCCAATCAACAGTTTGAGAATTCCTGACCTTACCCCAAAAAAGAAACGCTGTGGTCATAAAGAATAGTGCGACACCATATTTGCCCATATAGATTAACCATTCAGAAGTTGGTGTCCATTTTCCAGTGGCTATGTAAGTGTAAGTACAATCTAAATGATGAAAAATAACAAATGACGCAAGGAAGAATCGCATGCCGTCAAGGCTGTTTGATCTCGCTGTTGTCGTATCTTCATCAATGAATCGAAATACAGGAAGGCTAAAAAGCACTAGGGCAGTGGTTAAACATGCTGCTATTAGACACAGTGAGTAATAAACACTCATCTTATTATCCTTAAAGAAAAAGCTATGTTAGTTAATTATTCATGGTGCTTCATGCTGATGATTATCTCAGATAAGTCTGATTGAGTTCCACCGCACTTTTAACCTCGTACTATAGCACTACGACAATCCTATCGTCGATACTGACTAAGCCGGTAAACGCCAACTAAATCGCCCCTCCAGCCAAACGCTTAGGGTTTTCCTAGCTCCATCCTCTTGATCGAACGTGTTAATGCATAATACTGTATGCATATACAGTAATCATCAGGAGGTCGTCATGGGATTCCCGTCACCGGCAGCAGACTTTGCAGAGCGCCGCATATCTCTCGATGAGAGGTTCATAGCGCACCCTCACGCAACGTACTACATGCGAGCGGGTAACACGTACTACCGTGAGGGCATCATTAAAGGTGCGCTACTGGTTATAGACTGCTCGCTGAATGTGTGCGATGGCTCGTTGCTGATTTGCTGCATGGAAGGTGAGTTCAGAGTGAAGAGATACCGGTCGAGTCCAAGGCCGCACCTGGTCAATCTGGAGAACGGGAAGCGCGAGGAGATACCACAGGATACCGGAGAGG
>JALCNW010000020.1 GCA_022649305.1 Enterobacter sp. | reverse complement strand
CCTTCGTCTTAGTCCCTCCGGCTTCGGGTCGGGCGCGATCCTGCATCCATGCAGGTCGCGCCCTCTCCGCGCATCCCTGCGCGTCGCCCCGGCCTCTGGTCAACGACTCAGCGATTTACAGCCGGACAAGAGCATCGCTTCGGGATGGTTACTGACATTACCTATGCGATCGCTGTAGCCATAAACTGCTCCGTACGGTTCCCTCGCCCCTTTGGGGAGAGGGTTAGGGTGAGGGGAAATGCAACATCATACATTTTTCCTGAAGCCGCCTCGCAGGACTGAATTTCTCCCCTCCCCCCCTCTTTTTTCTGTTTTATCGGAGGCGTATGTTTCCCCACGCCAGCAAAATCTGGCGTCGGGATTGGCATCCCGGTTAAACTTAATGGCGGCGTAACGTTTCAATTACGCTGTGCGTCTAGCTGCATCTCAATGGTGGGCTGGGCGGGGGCGTCGTAAGACGCACCGGTGTTCATTAAGGCCGGTAATGCCAACTCCGTTCAGTCCCGCCACCTATGAAATTGGCATTTCAGGTGGTGGTGAATAAACCACTTAATGGAAGCGACCAAATGAATATCAGCAATGCATTGCTCACCACGCCATTCGATCACACCACCGATTTCACCGACCTCGCCGACAGCTGCGAGCGCTTTTGTGAAGCGATGGTAGAAGAAACCGATCCCGCCAGAAAAATCGCCCTGTGTGGTCGGCTCGCCAGCTGTCTCGCCCTGCTCCGCTCAACGCTCAGGGATCCGATTCCTGATCATCTGATGGACTATTTAACGGTAGACACACTGCCTGCAAACGAACCCGCGTTTGAACTCGAACCGGATCAGCTTTGCGCTTACTGTGAAGAAATCACGCAGTTATTGATTAGCGGCGCGTTGTCGCCAAAATCAGCGCGCGTAATGAGCGATTTGTTATTTGAACTGACTGCATATTTTGCCAACCAACTGAAAGCGCCGCGCTGGTTAAAGACCGAGGCGGGTATCGCGCGGCTGGGCTGAGTCACGCTTCACTATTCTCCCTCAGAGGAGGGAGAATTTGCCTTTTGAAGCCGCCTCGCAAAATGAACAACGAGTGAGAAAATCGCTTCGCCCTTCTTTTCATACCCCTTATATTATCTTCCACGCCGCACTTGCGCACTGTGCAACGGTGCATTACAATTCACTCGGCTTCACATGGATCGGAGCTTACACAGCATCATGCTGAAAAAGAAAATCAATCACTTTCGCGATCAATGGCTTGAGGAGTTTTTTCTGTATGGGAAATCCAACAATGTTATCCCCGCAAGCATTGAGGCTGCCCTTGCAAGAAAACTGGATACTATCAACGCCGCAACGTCTTATAGAGACTTGCGATCGCCGCCTGGCAATATGTTTGAGGCGTTAAATCCTCCACTGTCAGGTTTTTCTTCGATACGCGTAAACAGGCAATATCGGCTGGTGTTTAGATGGGTAGACGGTAAAGCGCAAGACCTTTACCTCTCCCCACACAAATACACGCTACACAAATGAGGCATCACTTATGGCACTTCAACAGGCAACGCGCAAACCCACAACGCCAGGCGATGTGTTGCAATATGAGTATCTTGAACCACTGAATCTGAAAATCGCCGATCTGGCGGATATGCTTAACGTCCATCGCAACACCATTAGCGCGCTGGTGAACAATAACCGCAAATTGACCGCCGACATGGCTGTCAGGTTGGCGAAGGCGTTCGATACCACCACCGAGTTTTGGCTTAATCTGCAACAGAATGTCGATATCTGGGAAGTTCAGTCAAACGCGCGCACTCAGGATGATTTGAGCCGTATCAAAACTGCGGCTGAAATCCTGGCGAAAAGAAAACCGGGCCAGCCAGACGTGGCATAATGACTGACTCTTCCATTCAGGAAATCCACCTAACACCATCAGGGAGCTAACATGCGTCAACGTACCATCGTCTGTCCCATCATCCACAACGACGGCGCTATTCTGCTGTGCAAAATGGCATCGGACCGTGGCGTGTTCCCCGGCCAGTGGGCGCTGTCCGGCGGCGGAATGGAGTCAGGCGAAACCATGGAACAAGCGTTGCGCCGTGAAATCTGCGAAGAATTAGGCGATGCGTTAAACATTACCGAAGTGAAGCCGTGGGCTTTTCGTGACGATACCCGCGTAAAAACCTACGCCGATGGCACCACGGAACAGATTTATATGATTTACCTGATCTTCGACTGCATCAGCGCTAACCGCGACGTGACTTTTAATGAAGAATTTCAGGAGGTAGCCTGGGTCAAACCTGAATCTTTAGGTGAGCTTGATTTGAACGAAGCAACCCGCATGACCTTTACCCAAAAAGGATGGTTATAGCGATTTGCCTCGAAGCGTTATCCGGCCCGCTGCGGCGTTCCGGAGAGGTAAACACGGACGTAGCGGGTGAATTTGCCAGTAAACACCCCGGCAAATAGCCCGCCAGAAAGTATCGCAAAGGCGCTGATCGTTGGCTCGCGTCGTAGCAACCTGCTTTGCTTTTCACATCGTCTTTTTATTTGAACGTTACGGTCATCGTTGCCGTGGCCGAGTAGTTGCCCAGTGCAGGGGAGTGGGTCGTCCAGATAAATCCAGCGAAATAGTCATGCCGGACAAGATCCCCGCTAATCATGTCGAGCTTCTGCGGAGTATTCATTGCAATGCGAGGTTGAAGGCTGTCATTTTCAGAGATAATAAACCCGAAGCCACCGTCTTTGGTCGGCATAATAATACTGCCGTCTTTGACGAAATTGGTTGAGCTTATTGTCAGCATCAGCGTCTCACCCGTACAGGTTTTACCGCTCCCCTTCTCGGATAAGTCCACCAGCACGCTGAACGGCATTGTTTTCTGAATACGTCCCGGCATGGCCTGGCGCGAACTCATGGTGCCGAAATGGAGTTTTTCCGGACTCAGCGTGACCTTGGGCTTACAGGCCAGAAAGGTAATATTATCGAGACCGGTGATATAAAGATTAAAATTACCGTCTGTGCCTCCACTGCTTCCGCGAAGCCCTCCCACGCCATCCACCTGAAATAACGACAGGGATGCACTCCCCATGACCTTACCATTATCAGCCGCCTGTTGACCCGTCGTTTTAATATACACCTGATAGGTTAGCGTAAATGTCTGTGGTAACGCGGGTTTTGTACATTCGCCTTTCGCGTTCTTATTACAGACGGTGCCAGGACCTATTTCGACCTTGCTTCCCTTTTTCAAAATATAATCCACATTCCTGACGGTAATGCCCACCTCCAGCGATTGATGAACGTTTTTAATCACATCTTTGGGATCGAGCCAAAGATAAGCATTCTCGCCCTGCGGAAAACTATCCGTATCAGTACAGGTAAAGGTTGCGGTAATGGGTTCTGATACCCAAATTTTGTTATTTGAGCCAAATTCTCCAATCGACGCTTTTAAAACGGTACCGATATTCACTGACGTACTGACTGAGCCTTGCGCTTTACACGTCAATGCCGAAGCAACGGTAGAAAACAATCCGAAAAACATCACAATGAGTAAGCATAAATAATACCGTCCAGGGTAATACATTTTTCGATTCCTTATCGACAAATAGCATCTATTTCGCTGTAACCCGTACCTGGCTTGCCCTCACGCGGAGGAAGAATAATCTGACATTGTTGATCTAAAGCATCACCCCAGCGAATGGACAGCGTTTCGCCCCGTACGACGCCGGAGACAAAAATATCGCCCTGAGTGCCGACAATCCCATTACTGCGTCCCCCACGGCTAAATGCCTGAGCGCCAACGGGCGGATAATCGTTATCAGCCAAACGGCTGTGGATCAGCAGGCTTTCGCCGTAATAAGTCTCGAAGTGCACGCGGGTGACTGCTCCACGAGTTGGTACGGTATTCAAGGATGCAACAGGTATCTCAAGGCCGTCCGGCAACTCTCGCGTGTTCAACGACACGGTGTTAATGCGATACGGGATAGCATTCGGCACGATGGCATAGCCGAACCTATCAATGCTCACGCCAGGTTGATTGCCCAGCCCAACGCCTCGCGCATCCGGGGCTTCAACCAGGGCAAATGTCGACCCTAACGGCTGTGATAACGTGACGCCCCCACGGTGCGCCACCACCCCTCCTGAAAGATTGACGCTACGCTGGCGGACATCTTCTGCATCGGAATATCCCAACCAAAGATTGCCACTCTGCCCTGCATAGCCCAGGCCAAGGTCGCCGGAAGTGCGTTCGGCCCTGCTCTGCTCCAGTTGTACGCTGTAGCTCAGGCGACGATCGTCCATTAGCGAACCGGACAATCCCATTGACGATGAAGTATTCCCTTCGCGATCCGTATTGATATCTGCCGTCGCATTCGCCGGGTAACGCCCAATGCTCAGCGGCACCGACAGGCGTAAATTTATGCTGCTGTCATTCGACGTATAGTGGTTGCGAGCGTTCTGATAATAAAGGCTCCACGTCACTTCTCCTGTGCGTGAGGTAAGACCTGCCTGAACGGTGGTATCTGAACTTGTACTTTGCCAGTAGTTTTGTTTACTGAAGTTCAGATAAAACTGGCTGGAGTCGCCTAACGACTGGTTAATGGTGGCGTCCCATCGCGCTTTTTTGGTGGCGTAAACGGGCGCGTAGCTCACTTCGGGTGGGCTAATGTCCCACTGCAAATCGTTTTGATCGTCTTCATCCCAGTAGTACGTTTTGTAGTGTCCATCATCCCAGCGGCGATGTTCCTGGACCATTTGCTGAAAATCGTAATAACTCGAGGAGGAATAGCGATAGCCCGCCACCTGAAAATCAGTTTTGGAATCCAGGAACGATTTCGCAAATAAAAAACGCGCGCTTGCACCCTGCTGACGTGTACCCCGTGCCAGATGGGTATCCGATAACGACAGATCAACCGACATAGCGCCGAGTGAACCCATGTTTTTTCCTAAACCCAATCCCGCCGTTCGATAATTTTCAGCCGCAAGCACGCCGCCGAAAAGCGTCGTCGTATCGCCTGCCCCATACGAAACTTGCCCCTCCGAAAATGCGGGCGCATATCCCTGTGCACCATCATGGTACTTCCCGGCGGCAATCTCGACGTTCCACTGCCCATAACGCACCATGTTGGGCAAAACGGTGTAGGGGATCACCAGATTGTTATGTCGCCCATCAGCTTCAATAATCGTGACGTAAAGATCCCCACTTCGGGTAGACGGAACAATGTCGTTAAACTCAAAGGGACCCGGTGGAACGTTCGTGGAATAGATCAGATATTTATTTTGACGCACTTCGACTCGAGCATTGCTCTGTGCAACACCGCGCACGACGGGGGCATATTGCGCCTGGCTGGAAGCACGCATCATCTGATCGGAAGCAATCTGAACGCCGCGGTAGGGAATACTATCAAACAGGATCGTGCCAGTGCTGGTTTGTCCGATGACAAGCCGACTTTGTAACGATGGCAGCGCGGTTTCAGCCCATGAAGAAACATTTTGCCAGCGGTGCCCTTCGCCACTTTGCTTGGTTAAATTTGAAACATGACGAAACCGCCAGGCGCCAAGATTAATGCCATTGTTCAGGTAAAGATAAGCGTATTGGTCCCGTTGATCATTGCTGCTGATGTCATTAGCGACCAGATTATAATTCACAAATGCCGCGTTGATACCATCGTCATATAACGTAGCAGGTAACGTCCCCCGGGGTTGTGTATTCATGTACTTTTGCGGCACCTGAATATCCAGACGATGTATTGTCATATCATATTGCACAGAAGCGCCGGGAAAGCGTTGGGCTATGTCAAAACAGGTGTCACTGACTTTTTCATCCAGATTCACCGCCCAGGCTTTGAGTTGTACTGAACCCAGACAAGGCTGCATCCTTCCGCTTTTTTCGTCACGGAGAAATTCGATATCGCGCTGCTCAACCAAAAGGTGATTAACATAAACGTCTACCTTATAGCTTCCCGGCAATATTCCAGAGTCGGGGTCGATAATATCGTTAATGGTCTCTTTATCCAGACCGTGAAAAAAGGAAGTATTAAATTCGCTTTCGGCGGCGCACTCCGCAACAGACAGGAGTAATGCCGCGAATCCGCAGGAATTTATCCATAAATATCGCATAATGTTCATTCCTTGACATTATATTCATTTCGCAATGCGTTATTAGAGATTGAGGTTCTCTACTCCACCATAATCGTTGATATAAGTGAGGCTCACCACGCGCGATCCTTTCGGGAAAGGAATATTCGCCTGGCTAAAAGGAGAGATCATCGGCGCGGATATCGTCTGTTCTTTCCCGGAAGCGTTACGAATCGTCAACTGGCCCAGGCTAATATGCATCGGCCCATTATTATTAATCACTATCCCATCGTGCAACGCGTTAATTTTCAGCTTCTGCACTTCCTCTTTTAGCGTGGTACGTAACGCTACCGGTCGATAAAAAAGTTTCAGGCGAGTACGCACTGCCAGTTGCATGACATTTGGCTCTTTTGCTCGTGGGGGGATTTCCTGCACGTTAATCCAAATGACGCTTTCCCTGTCTGCCGGCAGGCCAGATCCGGAATAAACAAAACGTAATGTAGCCGACTGGTCAGGCAACAGTTTAAGCAGCGGCGGCGTGACGACCATTGTTTTTTCACTTTTCCCGGCGTCATCATCCAGCCACGACTGCACAATATAATTGTCTTTTGATTCGTTATGTATTTCCAGGGCTGCTGATTTATGGTCACCGGAGTAAATGACGCGAGAACGCTCAATCTGAATAGCTGAGCATGCGCAGGACGAGTACAGCAAAATAAGCAGGGTAATGAGTAACTTCATATCGCCACCAAATAAATTCAGGCCTTTTTCAGGCCTGATGATATTTATTTACGTACAACGGTAAAGGTTGCCGTTGCGTTGGCTTTGCCGGCTTCAACCGTGCCCAGAGCATGGTAGTTAGCGCTGAGGTTAAAGGTGATATCCTGGCCTCCCCCTTCACCTTCTACTACGCCATTTTCTAAAACCAGCTCATTAGTCAGCTTGAGCTTCTTACCCCCGCTGTCTTTAATATCAATGCCGACACCCTTTGCTCCTCCGGTGTCGAGAAGCAAGGTGTTATCGGTGTTCAACCCTTCTAATACCAGATAATAAGTACCGGCATTGCAATTCGTCAGGGTAATATCGAAGGGTACGGAAGGCCCTTCCTTTCCGGCAGCAAATACCCCCGTCGAGACATTCCCCATTTTAACGGTAATCGTCTTATCGGCCCCAGATACCTGGCACGAAGAATTTTCGATTGTACCCTCAAACTTTAAGGTCCCATCCGCCGCTAAAGCATAAGATGAGGATAAACCCATAACAGCAATTGCCAGGCAAAGTGGTTTCAGTTTCATATACAGCTCCTTCTGTGTGTAAGTATAATAATTTTTATTTCGTTATCTCAGCATTCTTCCTAATGCGTTTTTAGTCCTGCAGTGAAATAGTGATATAACCCGGTCAAATTTCCAACATGCAGTTTTGAATAGATATTACGACGGTGAATACTGACCATTTTCTCACTGAGATCGACCTCGCGAGAGATTTCCTTATTTCCCTTTCCGGCAATAATAAAAGGAAACATATCAATCTCGCGGTGTGTCAGATATTCATTTTTTTTGATCATCGCCCAAGTCTTGTTGGTAATCGATTTTGATACGATTTGACCCGCACTGCCTTTTGCTAAAAAATCATTCAACTTCTGACGAGATTCACGGCTGTCTATTAAACAATCGGCAGCGGAATCAAGGAGAATATTTTCGGTAATATCGACGATGCGTTCATTTTTTGTTACGACCAGAACATTGTTGTATCTGTTCAGCCTTTTCAGTTTCAGTAGCAAGAGTAAAAAACTGTAATCCGCGCTTACATAATCAACAACCAACGTCATTGGCACATTCGATGCTATCTCGCCCAACGTACTTCTCGCCTTCTGGAAAGTTAAAAATAAAACCTCATATGGACGATCGGTGCGATTTTTAATTATTTCGCCTAACCCCAGCTTGAACCAGGCATTGTCAGATATACAAATCATAATTTTCCGTAACCTTATACCGTCCCTGTATTACATTTACGAAATAGCGCCTGCTAATAGGTTGAAAAGTAAACTCTGGCAAAAATTGTTTTGCGACGGGCCTTTTCTTTAGGACATTATTCAGTTCAAACAATACGAGATGCAAATAGGAATATAGGCAATCAGTGTAAGAGTTATCCGAGTAGGGACGATACATAACGTGCGGAACTGATACAAAATCGTTGTATATCAGTAAATTATAAATTGTATCGTAAAATGTAAGTTTCGGAAGATAAAAAACTAATGACGGGAGTTATGATCCTGCGCATTGATTGAAGGGCACCCACACGTATCCGGTGCCCGTTTTCATGATAATTAAAGCGATATTTTCAAACGTCTTACCGCTTCTTTCAGCTGTTCATCCGTCGGCGTCACAAACGACATTCGCAGCGTGGTGTGGTCAGGTTCATTGCAGTAGAAAAACTCACCCGGTACAAACACGACGCCGTTGCTGAGCGTCTTTTCGAGCCAGCGAGTGGTATTAATACCGTTGTTCATTTTCGCCCACAAGAACATGCCACCTTTCGGCTTGTGGAACGTCATCACGTCACCTAGCTCGGCTTCCAGTTCGCTCGCAAACACCTGGTATTTTTGGCGATACGCCTCGCGGATCATCGTAATTTGCGTCGGTAAACGCCCCGTTTTCAGGTATTCGCTGGTCATCAGCTGCGACAGCGTACTGGTATGCAGATCGGTGGTTTGCTTGAGGTTAACCACTGCGCGCTTGAGCCACTCGGGCACAATCACCCAACCCACGCGCGTACCCGGAGCCAGAATTTTAGAGAAAGTGGAGGTGTACACCACGTTCTCTTCATTGCCGATCGCTTTCGCATGGGCAATCAACGGGCGGAAAACCTCATCGGTATAATTAATTTCGCTGTACGGGTCGTCTTCGATAATGACAAAGTCATAGCGCTTCGAGAGTTCCACCAACTGTTTACGGCGTGCTTCCGATAGCGTCACGCCGCCAGGATTGCCAAAGGTCGGCACAATATAGACGGCTTTAATGGTCTTATTTGCCACCAGCGTTTCGAGCTCATCGACGATCATGCCATCGCCGTCGGTGCCAACAGATTCGAACTGCGCCTGCGCCAGGCCAAATACCTGTAACGCGGCCAGATAGGTCGGACGTTCAACCACGACGATATCGCCGGGGTTAATTAAGGCGCGCGCCAGCACATCCAGTGACTGTTGCGAACCGGATGTAATCACGACGTCGTCCGCACTACAGGTGATGCCGCGAGCAGCGGAAATCTGCTGAATACCTTCACGGAGTTCAGGGAACCCTTCCGTCAGACCATACTGGAATGCTTCGCCAAAATGTTGGGATAAGACGGCATCTGCTGCCATCTGTAGTCCTTCGCGATCGAAAAGGTCCGGGTTGGGGATACCCCCGCCAAGTGAAATGACGCCTGCCATTTTACTGTGCTTTAAGAGTTCACGAATGGCTGAAGATTGCAGCCCCTGTGCGCTGCTGGCGAGCTTATGTACGGACATGCTTTTCAATACCTTATTTATTATGATGTTCCCCTTCTTATTAGCACAACTCAGCCTCTGTGATCATCTTTTTTAGATGCTAAACTGGCGGCGGTGAACAATATGCTTGTGCGCCATCCGGTTACGCAACACCGACCTTTAATTATATTTCTACGCCAGTCAATATCTTCCACATAATATATCCGACGACTAAACCAGCCAACATTTTAAATTAAGACTAATCCGACAAGCGGTGTGCTTAAACCCCACTATGAAGGTGAGTCGCATTCGTAAATAAAGGTAAAGAGCCGCGTCAAATCTGGCCTGGAAAGGTATCGAAGCGGGCCCCTCCTTTTGGAAAGAAGGCCAACAAGAACTTACTAACGAAGTTAGCACGTTACGCGATGATTATTTTTTAAAGCGAAGCGCAGCCGACCATTAATATTCTGAAGAGGGCCACAAAATATCGTCAAATGCAACATTTGACGATATTCCTTAATACGCTAAATTTAATTCCTGAACGACAACGGATACGTGATGACAGATACGTATCTTCCTGACATAAACGCAACAAGAGGGTTGAGATATGGCAGAGCATCGTGGTGGTTCCGGTAATTTCGCTGCAGACCGTGATAAAGCATCAGAAGCCGGTAAAAAAGGTGGTCAACAAAGCGGAGGGAACTTCAAAAACGATCCGCAGCGTGCCTCCGAAGCAGGTAAGAAAGGAGGTCAGAACAGCCACGGTGGTGGCCGTAAATCTGACAACTCCTGATAATTCTTAACTTTTTGACGAAATTTAAGAACGAACTGCGGGTCTACGGGCTCGCAGTATTGAGTTCAATGCTTAGTGAGGAATATATATGAATATGAAAACTCTGGAAGATGTCTTTATTCATCTCCTTTCCGACACCTATAGCGCAGAAAAACAGTTAACCCGCGCACTGGCGAAATTATCTCGCGAAGCATCAAGTGAAAAACTAAGCGCTGCGTTTAAAGCTCACCTTGAAGAAACGCACGGGCAAATTGAACGTATCGATCAGATCGTTGAGCAGGAAAAAAACCTTAAAATTAAACGCATGAAATGCGTGGCGATGGAAGGTTTAATTGAAGAAGCGAATGAAGTGATTGAGAGTACCGAAAAAAATGAAGTTCGCGATGCCGCATTAATTGCCGCAGCGCAAAAAGTAGAACACTACGAAATTGCCAGCTATGGCACCCTTGCCACATTAGCGCAGCAGCTCGGCTATAAGAAAGCGGTCAAGCTATTAACGGAAACGCTGGAAGAAGAGAAATCAACCGACAGTAAACTGACCGATTTAGCCGTTAATACTATCAATCAGAAAGCCCAGGCATAATTCGACGCAACCAGAGGACGATAAATATGAATCACGTAGAACATTACCATGACTGGCTACGCGATGCGCATGCGATGGAAAAGCAAGCCGAATCGATGCTTGAGTCAATGGTCAGCCGTATTGAAAACTATCCCGATCTGCGCGCGCGTATTGAGCAGCACGTCAGCGAGACGAAAAACCAAATCGTCGTGCTGGAAGAGATCCTGGATAGAAATGATATTTCCCGCTCCGTCTTAAAAGATTCGATGAGCAAAATGGCTGCGCTGGGGCAGTCCATCGGCGGCATGTTCCCCTCCGATGAGATCGTTAAAGGTTCCATCAGCGGTTATGTGTTCGAGCAGTTTGAGATTGCTTGTTACACCACCCTGGTGGCGGCAGCGAAAAAGGCTGGCGATACCGCCTCGGTCCCGGCACTCGAATCGATTCTCGCCGAGGAGCAGGCAATGGCCGACTGGCTTATTCGCCATATCCCCACGACCACAGAACAATTTCTGCTGCGTTCCAGCGCCTCTGGCGTCGAAGCTAAAAAGTAGCGTAATTAATTAGGCATCTCGACGCCTCAATGCCCCGTCTTCGGCGGGGCATTCATCATCCGCCAGTCAACAGCCTCTTATCATCATTTACTCACTTTCAACGGGAATAATGGAGATGTGGCCGTTACTCTCCAGAATGGCGTATTTGATTTTACTGAACTCTGTTATGCCGTGATTTTGCCGCGCAGCCACTAAGATGTCGTCGCAGGAAACATCCACTTTTTTGAGCTTGTCAGAAAGCGGCATCCCTTTTTCAACCAGAATAACCGGGGAGCCATCAAGAAGGGACTCAGCACCCGACACATACTTTTTCATCATGCCAAAAAGAATATCGACCACCACCAGCGTGACGATAGTCAGCATCGCGCCCGTCACGGAAAAGTCATTGCCCAGCAGCGCCTGCTGCGTGGCTTCGCTGATGATCAGCAGCAGGATTAAATCAAAGCTGGTCATCTGTAATAAGGCGCGCCGACCGGCAATCTTAAACACCACCAGCAAAATGAGGTAGATCGCTAACGCGCGGAATACCATCTCCATAACGTTCTCCTAGGGATAAATAAACTGCCAGAAGGTCATTTCCGGCCCGCTATTTACGCTGATCGAATTTTCTGACTTTCCCGATTTGATGGGCGTGACAAACATCCACACCGAGAAATCGCCGTGTGTTTTGACATCGTTATAAACCAGATAGAGCGTTTTCCCTCGGCTGTACATGCTGTCAGGCTGCGGTGAGAGGCTGCCTTGCTGAAAATTCTCGTTGAAGTCTCCGCCGAGGCTCACGATATAGCGGCCAGCACTCTGCGCGGGAACGGTAAAATGCAGTTTGAATTCGGTTTGTAATCTGCCAAAGCGCTCGTAGTCAACGGTTAGCGTCCGGGTCGGATTGCTTTTTTGCACCGTGCTAAAATAGCCGTTCGAAAACAAGCCAATCAGGGCGGCAAAAATAATACACAGCAATACGCCAAAGCCTATCGTCTGAAACCCGGATTCAAAATTGAGCGCAAAGCGACTCTCTTTGACGCCCGGTAATTTCTCAACCTCACCTTTTGCCCGCGTCATTTATGCCCTCACTCGCTTCGTTTATATTGCCAACATCCGGCTGATTTTACGGGAATAAATCCTTTTAAGACTCATCCCGTTTGTCAGAATAAAGAATAGCAACCAGACTTAATAATATGTCAGGATTTACCGTTTATGGAGGTCAGAATGAAATTATCCCTTGCGCCCCTTTTTTGTTGTCTGTTGCTCCCGACCGCATGGGCCGACGACAGCGGAGGACTGCAAAAAGGTGAAGCACCACCGCCGCCACATGCGCTGGACGACGGCTATCGCGGTACCGAGGATGCCCGCATCATGACCGTCGAACAGGCAAAAGAGATGCACGATGGGGCCACCATCTCGCTGCGCGGAAATTTGATTGATAATCCAGATGGCGATAAATATACCTTCCGCGATAAAACCGGGAAAATTGAGACCGTTATTCCGAAATCGGTATTTGATGGACGTGAGGTCAAGCCCGATCATATGGTCAGCATTAACGGCAGTCTGGATAAGAAAATGACCCCACCGATTGTCCGAGTCGATCGTCTACAGAAATAGCCCGCGCGACACTCAAGGTGTGGAGCACATATATCCTCTGTTATTTGCTCCGCACCGATTATTATTTCCCGCCTTAAACTAAACCTACCAGAATTAGGGATAACCATTCCCTGACTACGCCTGTCTTTAGGATTAATCCCCCTTTCATTCCCTCGCTATTATTTAAACAATCTTACACAAATTCACATTGGCTCCATTTTGCTTACACAGCACGGAATCGCTCATGATTATCCGACACGCTCACGCCATAATAATATCGACAGCCACCGGTCTGTCTTTAATGCTATCTGCCCATGCCGCCGAACCCGAAAATCAATTTATTATTCAGCAACAACGTCAGCGGGCGCTGGAGCAACAGCTCACCCCCCCGGTGCCCGACGTTCGCCTGTCTGAGCCCGCTTCGAGCTTTGGCAAAATCGCCTTCCCGATTGAATCCCCGTGCTTTGCGATTAACCGTGTCGAACTTAGCGGACAAGAAGCCCTTCCCCACTGGCTGCCGCTACAGCGAATTGCCGATCAGGCACAGGGCCGCTGTCTGGGCGGGAGAGGCATCAACCTGTTAATGAGCACTCTGCAAAACCGGCTGGTCGATCATGGCTGGATCACCACCCGCGTGCTGGCCCCGTCGCAGGATTTGAAAAGCGGTACGCTCAAGCTGACGATTGTGCCGGGCTATGTGCGCCACGTGACGCTCACGCCTGAGAGCGACGACTCTATTCAGCTTTACAGCGCTTTCCCGGCGCACGAGGGTAATTTGCTGGATCTGCGCGATATCGAACAGGGGCTGGAGAATTTACAGCGTCTGCCGACCGTGGAAGCCAACATGGAGATCTTACCCGGCGAAAAGCCCGGCGAGAGCGACGTGGTGATTACCCGTAAACAGTCCAAAATGTGGCGTCTGGGGCTGTCGCTGGACGATGCCGGAACCGAAACCACCGGGCGTTATCAGGGCGGCGTCACCCTGTCGCTGGATAATCCGTTTTCGCTAAGCGATCTGCTGTACGTTTCTGCCAGCCACGATCTGAACGACAAAAACGGTAAAGGCAGCAAAAACTACACCGCCCATTACTCCGTGCCGTTCGGCTACTGGATGCTGGGCGTGACCGGCAGCGATTACGATTATCACCAGACGGTCGCGGGGCTGAACGGCGATTATCGCTATAGCGGGAAAAGTAAAAACCTCGACGTTCAGCTCAGCCGCGTGCTGCACCGCAGCGGCACGCAGAAAACCACCTTCACCTATGACGTGCTGGCGCGCGAAACCCGTAACTATATCGACGACACCGAGGTCGGCGTTCAGCGCCGTCAAACCGCGGGCTGGCGCGTGGGATTACAGCATCGCCACTATATCGGCCAGGCGACGGTGGACGCAGGGATTAGCTATCAGCGCGGCACCCGCTGGTTTGGCGCACAGCCCGCACCGGAGGAGACCTTTGGTGATGCCACAGCGCTTAGCAAAATTACCCAACTCAACGCCCAGCTCGACCTGCCGTTTGAGCTAGGCTCGCAACACTTGCGCTACAACGTGCAGTACCTGCGCCAGATCAGCAATACCCCGCTGACGCCGCAGGATCAATTCTCGATTGGCAACCGCTGGACGGTACGCGGCTTTGACGGCGAACGCACCTTGACCGCGAGCCACGGCTGGTACGTACGTAACGATCTGGCCTGGAGCACGCCGGTTCCGAATCAGGAGCTTTACCTTGGCGCGGACTACGGCGAAGTGGGCGGTTATACCTCGGATTATCTGATTGGCAAGCATTTGTCGGGCGGCGTGGTGGGCCTGCGCGGCAGCGCGTTCAACACCGGCTACGACCTGTTTGCCGGTACCCCTTTCTCGAAGCCGGACGGGTTTGAAACCAGTTCCGTCACCCTTGGCTTCAACCTGAACTGGAGCTGGTAATGCGCGTGGGCGATTACGACATTAAAGCGCCGCTGATCCTCGGCGGTGAAGAGAGCGAAGCCGAAGTGCTCGGCGCGACCGTCTGGCTGTGGATGCATTCGGCCATGCATCGCGATGCGCCGCTGCACGCGCTACCCACGCTGCTGCTGCCAATTATCAAACGCCGCCAGTACGTGCTGGTGGTGGAAAACGGGCGTCCTGTTTTTTTCCTCAGTTGGGCGTGGCTCAACCTGGAATCGGAAGCCCGCTATCTCACCCGGCCCTCCATTGAGATGAAAGAAGAGGACTGGGACAGCGGCGACCGGATGTGGTGCTGCGACTGGATCGCCCCGTTTGGTCATACCGCCGCGATGAGCGCCTTAATGCGTCGCGATATTTTCCCGGACCACTGCGTCCGCGCCCTGTACCACCGGGGTGAACAGCTTGGCAAACGCGTGATGATGCTCCACGGCGATCGCGTCAGTGCTGAACAGGCAAGAGCATGGCAGCAGGCCCACCCGCTGGCCGTCAACCTGCCGGAAGTGTTTAAAGGAACGAACCATGAATAAGAACCTGTACCGTATCGTCTTCAATAAAGCGCGCGGCATGCTGATGGTGGTGGCGGATATCGCCCGCTCAGGCCGGGCGGGTTCTTCCCCCGCTTCCGGCATCGGACATCAACACACGCGGCTTATCGGCAAGGTCAGCGCCCTGAGCTTTAGCCTGTGGCTGGCGATGGGGGCAGTACAGACCGCGCAGGCCAACATTGTTGCCAACGCGGGCGCGCCAAAAAACCAGCAGCCAACGGTGGTGAAAAGCGCCAACGGTACGCCGCAGGTCAATATTCAGACGCCGTCGAAAGGGGGCGTATCGCGCAATAACTACACCCAATTCGATGTCAATCAGAAAGGCGCGATCCTCAATAACGCCCACAACAACGTGCAGACCCAGTTGGGCGGTATGGTGGCGGGCAACCCGTGGCTTGCCAAAGGCGAAGCCAGGGTCATTCTGAACGAAGTCAGCTCGCGCGATCCGAGCAAGCTGAACGGCATGATTGAAGTCGCCGGACAAAAAGCGCAGGTGGTGATCGCCAACCCGTCGGGCATTACCTGTAGCGGCTGCGGCTTTATCAACGCCAACCGCGCCACGCTGACCACCGGTCAGGCGCAGATGAATAACGGTAATCTGACCGGGTTTAACGTCGAGCGCGGTGAAGTGGTAGTCGACGGCGCGGGCATGGACACCTCTGGCGCAGACTACACCGACATCATCGCCCGGTCGGTCAAGGTCAACGCCGGGCTGTGGGCGAAGGATCTGAAGGTCACCACCGGGCGCAATAAGGTGGATGCCGCCCACCAGAAGATTGAAAAAGGCACCGAGGACGCCACTACGCGCCCGCAGCTGGCGGTGGATGTCTCAAGCCTCGGCGGGATGTACGCCGGTAAAATCCGCATGGTCGGCACCGAGCGCGGCGTCGGGGTACGTAATGCCGGTGCGATTGGCGCACAGGCCGGGAGCGTAACGCTCAGCGCCGACGGTCGTATTGAGAACAGCGGCCTCACGCGGGCCAGTGAAAACGCCACCGTTCAGACCGCAGGCGAGTTTAGCAACAGCGGCGTGCTGACGGCGGGCAACAACGTGAAGGTCAACGCCGCGACGCTTACCAGCGACAAAAAAAGCGTGCTGGCTGCCGGGGTCAAACACGACGGTAAACTGGCTGGCGCGGGCGATTTGCAGTTAAGCACCAGCGGGCAACTCAGCGCCCACGGGCAAACGCTGGCAGGCGGGAATCTCACCGCTCGCGGTCAGGGTGTGGACGTCAGCGCAAGCCAGACACAGGGAAAACGCGTGGAGCTTGACGGCGGTGCGGGCGATCTCACCACCGCCAGCGCTCAGGTGAACGCCCGCGAATTGACCGTTCGCAGCGGCGCACTCCTGAACAACAACGGCGGCTCACTCAACGCCGATGCGCTGAGCATCAACGCCCATGATATGTCCAACCAGAAAGGCAAAATCATCCAGACCGGCAGCGGCGCGCTGGCGGTCAATCTCCCGGGCACGCTGGATAATCAGCAGGGGCAAATTGCCGCCGCGCAGGGCGTGACGCTTAAAGCCCAGTCGCTGAATAACGCCAAAGGGCAGATCGTTGCCGTGGCGGGCAACACGCGCATCAACGCCGAGAGTCTGAACAATGAACAAGGGCTGATTTCGGCAGCCGCGGGCGAGGGCGACCTCCAGAGTGCAACCACCATCAATAACGCCAGCGGGCGCATCGAAGCGGCAAAAGCGCAGCGTATCGCCTCCACCGGGCTGAACAACGCTCAAGGGGTAATCGTTGCTGACCGCGCTTCGCTTTCGCTCAACGGCGGCAGCCTTAACAACCAGTCTGGCTCCCTGCTCTCCCACGGCACGCTTGTGATTGAAAGCGGCGCGCTGGATAACCAGAACGGATTTCTGGCGAGCGCCGGACAGCTCGATCTGAACGGCAGCGATGTGGATAACCGCGGCGGGCAGCTCGGTTCGGAAAGTGCGCTAAACGCCCGATTCGCCACGCTCCTCAACCAGGGCGGCGCGCTCAAATCCGGCGGGGCAATGACGCTCAACGGCGGCACGCTGGATAACACCGATGGCGTGACCTTTGCCGGGAACAGCCTTGCCTTCACCGGCGACACGCTGAACAACACGGCCGGACAGCTGGTGGCCGCCGACGGCGTCGCGCTGGCCACGCATCAACTGAATAACCAGAGTGGACTGGTGCAGGGTAACGGTATCAGCGTTACCACCGTCGGCCTGGACAATACCGCTGGCACGCTCAACAGCCAGGGTGCGCTGAATCTCTCTGCCGATACGCTGAATAACCAGTCGGGTACGCTGGCGGCTAAAGCGTCTGCGGATATCGCGGCAAACGCGATAGATAACCGCAGCAGCGGGCGGGTGATTGGCGAGTCCACCACCTCGCTGCACGCCAATAACCTGCAAAACAGCGGCGGCCAGATTCAGTCGGTCGGCGACCTGCTGCTCGACAGCGCCCAAGGCGTGGTGGATAACGTTTCCGGGCTGATTCGCGGTGGGCAAGCGGTGACGCTGAACGCGGTTAACTTCGTTAACCAGAACACGCTCGGTGAAAACCAGGGGCTGGAAGGCCAACGCGTCACACTGAACACCCAGACGCTTGATAACCAGAACGGCAGCCTGCTGGCGAGTACCGATCTCACCGTCCAGAATAACGGCGTAGTGAATAACAGCGGCGGCGCGCTGGCATCAACGGGCGTGCTGAATTTGAACGGCAGCAGTCTGAACCTGATTAACCAGGGCGGCACCCTTAAGGCCGGAGAAAAGCTGACGCTGAATGCTGACACCCTCGACGGCAGCGGCCAGATTCTGTCGCTGGGCGATATGGATTTGCACAGCGCGCAGGGCATCAACAACAGCGGTGCGATGATTGCCAACGGTAATTTCACGCTTACGACGCCTGCGGATATCACCAACAGCGGCAAGCTGCTGGCAGGCTCCGCGCTGAACGTGCAAAGCGCGAACCTGACCAACGTGGCGAGCGGCGAAATCAACGCCGGCACCAACACGCTGACCGCTTCCGGTACGGTGCTCAACACCGGCCTGATTGACGGTATCCGCACCCGTATTAACACCGACACGCTGACTAACATCGGCACCGGGCGGATCTACGGCGATGCGGTAGGCGTTAACGCCATCACCTTTAACAACCTGGCGGAAAACGGCACAGCGGCCACGCTGGCCGGGCGCGAGCGTGTGGATGTAGGCGTGCAGACGCTCAACAACGTCGACCACGCCCTGATTTATAGCGCGGGCGATATGCTGATTGGCGGCGCGCTGGATGACAACGGTGCGGCAACGGGGCGCGCGGTCGTCATCAATAACCACAGTTCGACCATCGAATCTGCTGGCAATATGACGATTGACGCCGGGCAAATTAATAACATCAACGATCGTTTCTCCACCGAAATAGTGACCGTGTCGCAAGACCCGCTGACCGAGTATCAGCACTCTGGCTCGACCGACCGCTGGAAGGCAGGTGACGAAGGCGTTGTGGTAAATGGCAACTCTTCGGATGGCCTGCGCAACCTCAGCACGCCGGACCGCCCATGGGGTGGGAATGACGACTTTAACCAGTACAATTACACCCGCACGATTGAAGAGACGCGCATTAAAGAGAGCGATCCGGCGAAGATCCTCGCGGGCGGCAATCTAACGTTGGCAGGCGATACGCTATTTAACGACAAGAGCCAGATTGTGGCAGGCGGCACGCTGTCGACCGATGCGATGCGCAGCGTGCTGAACGATGACGTTCCCGGCGTGCGCCACACCACTGACGTGGGTAACGTCACGCACTACTACCGTATTCGTCACAAAGGTGACGATGAGCAGGGCCGCCGCACCACCGCCTATACGCCGCCGACCGTCATTCAGGGCATTGCCTTAAAACCCGGCCAACTGGTGAGCAACGGCAGTGTAGAAGGCAGCAACCTCGCGATTACACCGCTGGTATTGCAGGGCACCAACGTGGCGATCGGCCAGACGGTGGGCGTCACGGCACCGACGCAGCAAACGGTTAATCCGAACGAACCGGTCACGCCGCCTGCGGGTCAGCAGTTTGAAGTGACCCCGGCGGACGGCGCGATCCGCATTATCGGTGCGAATACTACCCTGCCGGACAACAGCCTGTTTACGGTGAACCCGTCAGCGGACGTGCCATATCTGGTAGAAACCGATCCGCGCTTTACCAACGAGCGCCAGTGGCTCGGCAGCGACTACATGCAAAACGCCTTCACCGAGAATGGCGACAACACCCTGAAGCGTCTGGGCGACGGTTACTACGAGCAGCGCCTGGTGCGCGAGCAGGTTATCAGCATCACCGGGCAGCGCTACCTCGACGGTTATAGCAACGACGAAGATCAGTTTAAGTCGCTGATGGACAAGGGCATCACCTTCGGCAAGCAGTACGCGTTAAAACTGGGCGTGGCGTTGACCCCAGAACAGATGGCGTTGCTGACTGGCGATATCGTCTGGCTGGTCAATACCCAGGTCAAAATGCCAAACGGTTCGATGCAGACGGTTCTTGTTCCGCAGGTCTATGCCAAAGTGAAGCCAGGTGACATTGACGGGTCCGGCGCGCTGATTGCCGGGAACAACGTGTCGATGAAGCTCAACGGCGATCTGTTCAACCGCGGAACCATTGCCGGGCGCGAAGTGCTCCAGTTGGACGCAGACAACATCACCAACCAGGCCGGTACGATTCAGGCGGCAGACGTCAGCCTGAATGCGCGAAACGACATCAATAACGTGAACGGCGCGATTGTCGGTGACAATAGCGTGCTGGCAAGCGCGGGACGCGATATTAACCTCACCAGCACGACCACTAGCGCGCAGAGCGTCAACGGTGAAAACAGCTTCACCCGCACCACCATCGACAGCGTATCCGGGATTTACGTGCAGGGTACGGACGGCAAGCTGGCATTGCAGTCGGGTCGGGATATTACCCTGACCGGGGCGCAGGTCATCGCCAGCGGTGATAACGGCAAAGCGCAGCTGGTCGCCGGGCGTGACGTGAACCTCAACACCGTCACCACTTCCCGCAGCGATAATCTGGTCTGGGATAAAGACAACTCGCTTAAACAGCGCAGCGTGGATAACAACGGCAGCGCCGTTATCGGTACCGGCGGCGTGACGCTGGCGGCGGGTAACGACATTAATGCCCGTGGAGCAACGATGACCTCCGACGGCGCGCTGGCGCTGGGGGCGAAACGCGATGTGAATATCGAAGGTGTGCTCAACGAAAGCCAGCTCGACGAGCGGCACAAAGTGGTCGGCGGCAACGGCTGGCTGTCGAAAACCACTCGCACCACCCGCGATACGGTCGATCGCCAGACCGTTCAGGGTAGCGAGCTGAGCGCCGATTCGGTGCAGATCGCCGCCGGGAATAACCTGACCGTGGCGGGCAGCAGCGTGGTCGGCACCGGCGATGTGGCCCTGAAGGCGGGCAACGACCTGACGCTGACCAGCATGGGCGGGCGCAACGACGAATCGCATCTTAAGCAGGAGAAAAAATCCGGCCTGCTTAGCTCTGGCGGCATTGGCTTTACCGTCGGCTCGCGGGAAGAGACCACCGATCAGGCGAGCCAGGCGCTCTCCGGCCAGGGCGCGATGGTCGGTAGTTTGCAGGGCGACACGGTACTGATGGCGGGGAATGCGTATCGCCAGACCGGCAGCTCGGTCACCTCCCCGAACGGCAACGTCGGCATTCAGGGCAAAAACGTCACCATTGAGGCGGCAGAAAATACCTATGCCTCGCAGTACAAACACACCGTCGAGCAGAAAGGCTTTACCCTGGCCGTTAATGTGCCGGTGGTGTCGGCGCTGCAAAGCGTCCTGAACTCCACGCAAAAGGTCGGCGAGAGCAACGACAATCGCGTCAATATGCTGGCCGCCGCCAACGCTGCGTGGGATAGCGCCCGGGCCGCGAGCACCATGATGAACGCCGCACAGGGTCTGATGGCCGACGGTGCGCAGTCGATGGCGCAGAACGTCAGCGTGTCGCTGACCTACGGGCAGAGCAAACAAACCAATACCGAAACGACTGAAAGCACCTCGGCGCTGGCGAGCAAGGTGAATGCCGGAAAACGCGCCGTCGTGGTAGCCACAGGCGGCGAGCAGTCGGATATCAATATTGTGGGCTCCGACGTGAGCGGCAAGCAAGGCACCACGCTGTTTGCCGATAACGACGTGAATATCGTGGCCGCACAGCAGGAGCGCCACGAGCGCACCGATAACAACTCCAGTGGCTGGAACGCAGGCGTGGCGGTCAGCTACGGACAGGGCGGTGCCTCCTTTGGCGTGACCGCCGGAGCCAACAAAGGCAAAGGTTACGGCAACGGAGATGAAGTTTCCTGGCGCAACAGCCACGTCGGCGATATGGAGAGCCAGACCACCATTATCAGCGGCGGCGATACTACGCTGCGCGGTGGGCAACTGCTGGGTAAAGGGGTCGATATCACCGCAGAAAACCTGAACATCGAAAGCCTACAGGACACCATGAAGTACAAGGGCAAGCAGATGAACGTCGGCGGCCAGGTGACGGTGGGCTTCGGCTTTGCCGCCTCCGGGAATTACAGCCAGTCGAAGGTGGATGCGGATTACGCCTCGGTGCAGGAACAGTCCGGCGTGTTTGCCGGAGCCGATGGCTATAACATCAACGTGAAGGACCATACCGACCTGACCGGCGGGCTGATTACCTCCAGCGAAAGCGCGGAGCTGGCGGGTAATAACCAGTTCAGCACCGGCACGCTGAGCTGGCGCGACCTGAATAATCATTCGGATTATGAAGGCAGCGGCTTTGGCATTGGCGGCTCAATGAGCATGAATACTGACATGGGGCTGGGGAAAGACGCTGCGCCGCAAAGCAGCAAAACCGTGACCGATGAAAACGGCAATACCCAGTTGGCGACCGGCTATGCTTCGCTGGATAAAAACGTCACTTTCGGCATCGGCCACGACAGCGGTAGCGATAGCTCCACTACCCGCAGCGGGATCAATACCGACAATATCACCATCACTCGCCCGGACGGGCAGCAGCAGGCCATCGAGGGCGTGAAGACCGATATCACGACTGAAACCGCCGCAGCCAACTCCGGCAGGCTGGAAAACAACTTCGACAAGGACGACGTGTTCAAAGAGTTGAACCTGCAGGTAAGCGTCACGCGTGATTTCAAAGAGAATGCAAATCGTCAGATTGGCGATCTGCTGAATGACCAGCAAGCTGCGGCGCGGGAAGCGCTCCAGCAGGCAATCAAATCTGGCGACACCGTGAAGCAAAATGCCGCTCTGGATGAGATCTACAAGCTACAGTATCAGCGCCGATTCCTTCAGACGCTGGTCGGCATTGTTGCCGGTTCGCCGGAAGCCGCCGTGACACAAGGAACGTTGGTGCTGGCTGCCACAAAACTGCGTGAAGAAACGGCGAAAAACTCACTCCTTTCACCGGGTATCGTCGATATAGCGGGTGGACCAACGCTGAGCAATGTGTCTGCCGAAAGCAGCGCTTACGATGGACTCAAGCTCGGTGGGGTAAGGGTTGGGCTGGATATTATTTGTGGCACGGATAATGGCCGTTGTAAAACGAAAGTGGATGCTGGCGGCAATGTTATCCGCGATGCGAACAATGTCCCGGTACTGGATTACGACGCTCAGGGCCGGGTACAGTACACCGGCAACAAGCAGTTCCCGACGCTGGTATCCATTCTTAAGGATGATAGTTCAGCGGGTCTGTATGGGTTCACGGGTGGACTCCAGGGCGATACGGGCCTCTTTGGCAAACTTACGTATGCGCCTGGCACGCTCAGAGGGGATTTCTTCGATACCCTTGTTGAAGGATTTGCTGGCACACACGATTATATCGGCGGTCAAGTGCCGGGATTCTATGACGAGACCGGAAACACATCCCGCGACCGTTCAGCGTTAGCAAAAATGGCCGCTGAGGGCTGGACCTATGCCGCAATACCTCAGGCCGCGCCGTTTGCATTAAGTGAAATAGCGTCGCCTGAATTATTAGAATTTATTTTTGCCACCCATTAAGAAAGGAAATAACGTGAAAGCACTGATGGTTTTAGTAAGCGTTTGGGTGTTATCGGGCTGTGTCGTTGCCGACATGGATTCCTCCAATTATAAATATGTTCCCTGGATCCAGCTATTCCAGAAGCCTGACGCTTCGGGTAAAACGAACGTGCAGCAACGTAAGGCGGATTTATATGCCTGTGGGGTTAATCCTCGTGCAAATCTTGATGACCCGCTATGGTCGCTGAACGGCAGTTATCCCGGTGAAACGAACGAACAGTTCATCGCAAGGACCAATAAGATTCAGGATTGCATGAGCGCGAAGGGATATAAAATATATGATTTCTCTCAGTGTGGGCCATTGAAAGCGCCGACAGGCTTATGCCCTAACTAAAACCACGCCCTCCCCTACCAATATAGGGGAGGCAAATACCAGGAATAATCTGGCCTTTAGGATTATTCCCCATTTCATCGTGAGCCAAAAAAACCAACAATTTCAGCGCTGGATTTGGCATGGAATATCCATGACATCTTTGCCGGATATATCCGGTAATATCTCACGATAAGATTGGTAAAAAGGATTACGGAAAATGAAAAAAATATCTCTGGCGGTATTAGTCGCGGCGAGCCTGACTAGCGGCGCTGCTCTGGCGGATAACCAAACTGTTTCTGTTGGCTATGCGCAGAGCAAAGTTGAGGACTTTAAAAATATTCGCGGCGTGAACGTACAATATCGTTACGAGTGGGATGCGCCGCTGAGCGTTATCGGCTCTTTCACCTATATGAGCGGTGATGACGATCAGCGTTATTATGTTGACTCTGATTCCGTTAAAAACAGCATCGACGTGAAATATTATTCTCTGATGGCCGGTCCGGCTTACCGCATCAATGAATATGTTTCTCTGTATGCGCTGGGCGGCCTGGCACACACCAAAGCTGACGTTGATACTAAATGGGTGAACGCGGGTGATAATTACACCCAGCATGACAGCACGTCTGAGAAATCGACCTCCTTCGCTTACGGCGCGGGCGTGCAGTTTAACCCAACCGCTGAACTGGCGATCAACGTCGGTTATGAAGGCACCAACGCTGACCTGCAGGGCAACCATTCCATCAACGGCTGGAACGTCGGTGTGGGCTATCGTTTCTAGTTTTGTTTGATATTTGTACTCTCTCCTGTTCGGGGAGAGAGTACACATTATCAAGCCACTCTAAAAAGGAGAGAGGATTGAAGGAACCCCCTTCAATATATGCGCCACAAACTCAGTCAGCTTCGGCAACGGACGCAAATCCTGCCGCCAGAGCAAATGTACCGGCCTGGGTTCAGGCGTAAAGTTTTCCAGCACGCGCACTAATCTTCCATCAGCCAACGCTTCTGCCACCAGCACTTCGGGCTGGAGCAATAATCCCGCACCGCCCATCGCCGCCATGCGTAATCCGTAACCGTCGTTACAGCGCAAAATCGCATCACGCTTCCAGCGCACCTCCCCTTCCACGCCAGGCAGACGCCATTCGTTGCGCGCGGTCCAGACGGTGTGCGACAGGCAAAGGTGATCGACAAGGTCGGTAGGCGTAAGCGGCGTGCCGTGATGCGCTAAATAGTCCGGTGAGGCGCAGATCACCATCCGGTACGGGCAGAGATATTTCGCCACCAGGTAGTCATTGTGAATATCACCAATGCGGATCGCCAGATCGACGCCCTCATCCACCAGGTCCACCATTCGGTTGGTGAGATCCAGCTCGACGCGAACGTCCGGATAGCGCCGTAAAAAAGTCGCCGTCAGCGGGGCGATTACGCAGCCGCCAAATGAGGTCGGCGCGCTGACCCGCAGCGTCCCGGCAGGCGTCGCGCGCAGCCTCTCCACTGCGCTTTCCGCAATCGAAACCTGCTCCAGCACCCGCTTCGCCTCTTCGAAGAATACGCGGCCAGCATCGGTCAGGCTTTGGCGGCGGGTATTGCGCTCCAGCAGGCGCGTGCCTAACTGAGTTTCCAGCAGCGCAATGTACTTGCCCACCATCACAGCGGACATCTCCAGTCGCATCGCCGCAGCGGTAAAACTGCCGCATTCGACCACGGCGATAAAGGTCTCCATGCCGCGAAGCTTATCCATATTGCAAACCCCTGATTAGCAATCTTCTAACTTTAGCCCAGTTTATCCGACTTTCGATTTATTAAAGAATGAAGACTCACAACCTGAAGGAGTCTGCTATGAAAATCGTTATTATCGGTGCCAGCGGTACGGTCGGCCGCGCAGTGACCAAAGAGCTAAGCCGTCATCATGAGGTGATCCGCGTGGGTCGCACGCAGGGTGATGAACGCGTTGACATCACCTCGCAGGAGAGCGTTCAGGCGCTGTTCGAAAAAATTGGGCCGGTCGATGCGATTGTCTCCGCAAGCGGTAGCCTTCACTTTGGCCCGCTGGTAACCATGAAGGACAGCGACTTCAACCAGGGATTGCAGGACAAACTGCTGGGTCAGGTGCGTCTGGCGCTGACCGGACAGCACTACCTGAATGAAGGGGGATCGATTACCTTGATCAGCGGCATCGTGGCTCACGAGCCGATAGCACAGGGCGTGAATGCCACCACGGTCAACGCCGCGCTGGAAGGGTTTGTCCGCGCCGCCGCCTGTGAACTGCCGCGCGGGATACGCATCAATCTGGTTAGCCCCACGGTGCTGACCGAATCCGCCGTTGCCTACGACGGATTCTTCCCGGGCTTTGAAAGCGTCCCCGCCGCCACCGTCGCGCTGGCCTATCGCCGCAGCGTCGAGGGTGTGCAAACTGGGCGGGTCTACAAGGTGGGTTATTAAGCCTTACGAGCGGAGATGAGCACCAGCATCGGACGCTCAGCCTCTTCGGCAAGCGCAGGCCAGGCGTCAATCTGCGCCTGCGTTGGTCCCCATTCATTGACTTCCTGAAGGGTCAGCCCGGCTTTGATCAGCGCGTTAAGCGTGGTGCCGAGCGTCCGGTGATATTTCACCACCCCGTCCGCCAGCCAGTTGCTGATCCGCTTGCCCTCGTCCTGATACTGATTCACGCCCCAGAAGCGCTCGCCGTTATCGTCGGTGAGCCAGCCCTGACGCGACGCGCAGGTGTAGATGGGGTGTTCCATCGAAAAGACCAGGCTCCCACCGGGCTTAAGCGCACGCTCGATGTTGCCAAAAAGCGTGTCGAGTTCAGGCAGGTAATGCAGCGCCAGCGAACTGTAAACCAGATCGAGGCTGCTTTGCGCAAGCGCCAAAGACTCCAGATCGCTGCGCTGATAGTCAATCGCCGAATCGTCCGTCAGTTCGCTGGCACGCGCGAGCATTTTCTCGGAGATGTCCACGCCCGTCACCCGCGCCGCCCCCAGCTCGCGCGCGCTGCGGCAAAACCAGCCGTAGCCGCAACCTAAATCAATCACCGATTTACCGGTCAGATCCGGCAGCATGGCCTTCAGCACGGGCCACTCCGGCGCACCATCCAGCCCTTGCACCGAACGTGGAAGCTGCGCATAGCCTTCGAAAAAGGCCGGGTTATCGTAGATATTTTGCGCCATTACCGATCCCTCTATAAGAATGTACTTAAGAGTATACCCCTCACTCTGACCCTCTCCCCAGAGGGGAGAGGGAAAAAACCTGTCAGCCCACCGTACCCCAAACCAGATTCCCCTTATGGAACGTGGCAGTGCGCGGCGAGATGCGCGCCACGGCTTCGGCGGAGCAAGAGGCATCCACCAGCACAAAGCTGGCATCGTCCTGCGCTTTCGGCCAGACGCGCTCGCCTTTATCATTCAACGGCAGCACGTCGCCGGTGGCGATCCCCAGCGAGCGGGAAAGGGTTTGTTCGTTTGGACGGATATAGAGCTGGGCATACAGGTTGGCTTTTTCCAGCATGTCGCCCAGACCGTATGGCGACCAGTGGTCGATCACGCTGTCGGTGCCCGTCATCACAAACACGCCCTTGTCGCGCAGCTGCTTGAGCGGCATGTGCATCGTGCCAATCGGCACGGTGGAGGCAATGGTGATACGTTGCGCGGCCATGCGGGTGGCGATCTCATCGACCTGCTGTTCGTTGAGCATCGCCAGCGCAAAGCCGTGGCTGATGGTGAGCTTGCCCTTCAGCTCCGGCGTTTTCTCGACGGTTTCGACCATATAATTCACCGCCGCCACGCCCGCCGGGCTGGTTTCGTGCAGGTGAATATCCACGCCCTTGTCGTAATCCAGCGCAATCTGGAACATCGTATCCAGAGATTTTTCCATCGCCGCGTCAACGTTGGTGGGGTCTAACCCGCCGACGTAGTGCGCCCCAGCTTGCATCGCTTCACGCATCAGCGGCTCAGATTTCGACAGCAGCAGGCCGTGCTGCGGGAACGCCACGATCTCGCAGTCAAATCCCGCCTTGCGGCGCGCCAGCACCGCCTGCAAATTTTCCAGATTCTTCAGGCCGGAGGTCGGTTCAATATTGCAGTGGCTGCGCGCGATCGTGGATCCTTTCGACTGAATCAGGTCGATAAGCGCCTCCGCGCGCGCCTGCGTGTAGGGTTGCAGCTCAGGCAACAGCTTATGTTCCAGGCGGATCATATCCTGAATCGTGGTGCCTGCCGGGCGGTTGAGCGAGCGCCACGGGCCGCCGTAAAACGTTTTATCCAGATGGATGTGCATGTCGCGCATCGCCGGCAGCATCAGCTTGCCGCCCGCGTCGTAATGGGGCAGCGTGGCGTCGGCGTGGGCTTTATTATCACCCAGCGCGACGATTTTACCGTCGTTGATCTCCAGCGTTTTCAGCTCGGTGCGGGTGCTAGTGGCCACGTTATTATCAAACTGGAAGCCTGCTTCCAGCAGGACGTTATCCAGGTAGTAGTGTTTTGCGGTGATGTTCATCGATTTGCCCGTCTCGCAGGTTGGCTTTGCGGAATCAGCAGCATACGCGACGGAACCGGTCGCACCAAACAGCGCGCAGGCGGTGACCATTTTGCCGCTCTGGCTAATAAACTCCCGGCGGCTTTTATTCTCTTTCATCTTATCTTCCTTATTATTATGCGTTCACGATGTGGGTGCCGGTTTCACCGCGCAGTGCCGCAGGCAGGCAGTCTGGCGAGGTAATGATGACCCGTTTGCCGCCATGGCGAAGAAACTCCAGTGAGGCAACGATTTTGGGCAACATGCTGCCCGCCGGGAAATGCCCCTCCTCCTTGTAGCGCGTCATCTGCGCCACGTTCACCGTGTCCAGCGCCAGCTGGTTCGGCTTGCCAAAGTTGACGCACACTTTCTCAACGCCGGTGGTGATCACCAGCACGTCAGCGTGGATCTCACGTGCCAGCAGTGCGGTGGAGAGATCTTTATCAATCACCGCATCTACGCTCTGATAATCGCCGTTTTCTGAGCGGATCACCGGAATTCCCCCGCCGCCCGCGCCGATCACCACAAAGCCTTTTTGAGTCAGCGTTTTGATCGCGTCTGCCTCGACAATGCGCAGCGGCTGAGGTGAGGCCACCACGCGGCGGTAGCCCCGGCCTGAGTCTTCAACAAAATGCCAGTCAGGATGGGCACGTTGTAGGTCATCACGCTGAACGTCACTAAAGAACGCACCGATCGGCTTGGTGGGATGGGTAAAGCCAGGATCGTTTTTATCCACCTCAACCTGGGTGACCACCGTGACCGCCTTTTGTTCACCGCGCGCGGCCAGGCGGTTGTTCAGCGCCTGTTGGATCAGATAGCCGATCCCGCCCTGGGTGTCCGCCACGCAGTTGGCGAGTGGAGTCAGCGGTAGCCCTTCGCGCTCGTGGGCGATCTCTGCCCGACGCAGATCCAGCCCCACCTGCGGGCCGTTGCCGTGGGTCAGGACGATGTCATAATCGGAGACCAGCATTTCCAGTACCGATTCCGCGACCGCTTTGACCGCCTGCGACTGATGTTCAATCGACTGACTGGCATTGTCTTTGATAATGCTGTTGCCGCCGATGGCGACAACCATGAGATCTTTCATGTGTATTCCTTGAGGATAGAGCCGTCAGTTCCCGCACGTGCCACTTCACGGCTATCGAGAACGTGCTTCATCACAAACATGCCGCTCATCATCAGGTAGGCCGTAACAAACGTCAGCGAGCTGCCTTCCGCGAACCCCACTACCGGGGCGTGGATCACGCCAAACAGGGCCAGCAGCGCACCGACGGCGGCGGCAATCGCCCCGCGCAGCGGTTTATTGTTAATGGCGAAAATCGCGATACAGCCCCAGAGCATGCTGGCGAGCGGTGCACCGTTGCCCAGATGCATCAACCCTTCGTAATAAATCCCTTTGCTGTGCAGCACGTCGGTGCCAATTTTCGCCGCGTTGGTCCCCGCCGCCCCCATCACGCTGTTCATCATGGTGAGCGCCCAGTTGGCGATCCACGGGAACAGGCAGATGAAGATGACGGGGACCTCCACTTTGGGCGTTTCCCTCACCACCTGGTTGGCGGTGACGACGCCGATAAACACCAGAATCGGCACGATGGCGGTCATCGGAATGATGGCGAGCATAAATGCCCCCAGCCCAAACAGCGGCACGATGAACATCGTGACGCCGGAAGCCAGCGTATATCCGATGCTGGCACCCATCGCCTTCCAGCCCGCGTGGCCGACGTAAACCGTCACCGGGAACGGGTTGCCCATCAGGCAGCCGAGCATTGACGCCAGACCGTTCGCTAACATCACCTTGCGCGTCGGGTAGGGGTCGCCCGCCGCGTGGGCGCTTTCGATGTTCTCGAGGTCAAAGATGTAGTTCGCAAGACCCAGCGGTACCGCAGAGGCCAGATACGGCAGCGCGTGCGGCAGGCCCTGCATAAAGCTGTCAACGTGGACTTCCGGCGGGTTAAAGCCGAACGACGACATCGACGCTTTAATCGCTTCCGGGCTTTGCAGACCGGAGATCCACGCCAGCGCCGTACCGGCAATCAGCAGCAGTAAACCGGTGGGGATGCGGGCGAAAATTGGTTTCTTACCGAACCAGTTGATAAAGATCAGCAGCAGCACGATGAACGACACGGTTGGCGCTTCGAACGCCTGTAGCATCGGGTTCATTGCCAGCAGCAGCAGGCCAAGACCTGACAGGCACGACAACAGCACGGTACGCGGGATCATCTTGCGGATGGTTTCGCCGAGGAACGAGCCGCCCGCCAGGATCATCGCTTCAACAAAGCACCACACCAGGCCAATCTGGATGGCAAAGTCGGCGTCGCCGGTTTGCTGATACACCGGCATCAGCACCAGGAAGGTCACCGTAAATATCGACGGCGCGCTAGGGCCAGACGGCAGCGCGGTGACGTCGTTACGCCCGGTCTGACGCGCCATTTGCAGGCCAAACCAGGTGTAGCATACGCTGGCCACCAGCACCGCCAGCCCGAAGGCCGGCGCAATACGTCCATACACAATCTCTTTCGGGATGCCGACGACAAAAATAAGCAGCCCCATCATGGTCAGCAGGTTGGTCAGGTTATTAGTCATCAACCCGAAGTACGCCGCCCAGTCACCTCTTTTCCACTCCAGTTTCATGCTTTTCATGGATGCTTACCTTATAGGAAGTAGCGATCGCGGAAGGTCAACAGCGCCTTTTCAAAACAGCTAAACGGCGGGTGAACGATGCCCGCCCCAATCATGCCGATACCCGCGTCCTTATGGGCAATGGCGGTATTGATCACCGGCAAAATGCCGCTGCCCACCACTTTGGTGATATCAATGGCCGACGGGATGCCCATAAACGACAGCAGCGGGATGGTGACGTTAGGGTTTTCGCCGAGGGTGATTTCGCGCATCTGGCGCGAGAAGTCGATGGCTTCATCCACCGTGCCGCCCACCAGCGCCACGATCGCCGGAGCCGTCGCCATCGCAAAACCGCCGATGCCGTAGGTTTCAGTGATCGCGCTGTCGCCGATATCCAGACCTGAATCTTCCGGCTTGTAGCCTGCAAACATCGGGCCAATCACCTGCTGCGCCGGGCCGGTGAACCACTGCCCCGGCAGGCCGGAAATGCGCAGGCCAAATTCGTAGCCGTTGCGCGCCATGGTGGTGACGACGGTGCTGTACTCAATGCCGTGGGCAGCGTCCAGCGCGGCTTTGCACATCGCCATCCACGTCGGGCCGGAGAAGTAGTCGCTGCTGGCGACAAACTCAAATACCTGGCGCTGCTGCTCAACCGGATAGCCCGCCTGAATCAATCCCGGCGTCAGCGCCTGAATCAGCAGCGTGGTGCCTGCATTGTTGCGGTTGTGGCATTCGTCGCCCATGTGCAGCGCTTGCGCCAGCATCAGGCGCAGGTCGATTTCACCGATAATCTTCATGGCGTCGCGCAGCATCGGGCCGAGCACATCGCGCATCCAGTTCAGACGGTCGATCACGCTCTGGTCGTTGGCCCCCATGCGCAGGATCTTCGCCATCTGCTCGCTGAGGTTGGTGAAGGCGCGGTTGCCGTAGGTTTTGTTTTCGACGATATGCATAAACATCGAGGCGGACGTGACGCCTGCCATCGACCCCACGCAGTCGTGCTCGTGACACGGCGAGAAGGTGATTTTGCCGGATGCCGCCAGCCTGTCGGCCTCATCCAGATCGTTCGCCAGCCCTTCGAACACCAGCGCACCGGTTACCGCCCCCTTCATTGCCCCGCACATGTTTTCCCAGGCGACCGGTGGGCCAGCATGCAGAATGGTGGTGCGCGTCATGCCTGGCACCACGTTGATGGCCTGGTCATAGCCCACCAGCACCGGATGAGACTGAATAATGCGCTCCAGTGCTATTTTGTTAGCGGCGGCAATTTTCTCTGCCAGCGGTGCTAACGCCAGCTGGTCCAGCGCGTCGACCACCTGCATGTTGCCCTGCCCCGGTGGCGTCCAGTCCAGTTGGGTGACCGGAACGTGCTGCTTTTTCAAATCGTCGCTGAACATGGCGATGCCGACGTTAATGACGTTCAGCGGCTGGTTAAATAAGGTTTTCATCAGGCTTTCTCTCCTTTGCAGACGAATTCACGCGCCAGTAATCCGGTATTGGTACTGCTGCTGGCCCAGATAACGCCCGCATCGGTGAGCAACTGACACTGCTGCGCGAGCGACGGGGTATCGAGATCGGTGCCCAGCACGTAGCCGAGGATTTCCAGCGGACGGTTGTCTGCCTTTGCAATCGCCTGCGCCTCTTTAATGGCGTCGATCATCACGCCGACCGGGTCTTCATGCGATCCGAAGCCGAGCACAAAATCCATCACAATCACGCCCACCTCAGGATCGTGCGCCTCTTGCAGCAGACGGCTGATGCGATTGGTCGGGTCGATCATCGGGTGTGGTTTACCATTGGTGAAATCGTCATCGCCAAAGTCGAGGAAGGTGTGGGCCTTGCTGACGTTAATGTCGGCCAACCGTTTCGTAGGGTCTGGCTGAATGTTGCTGTAAACGTCATCGAATTTTTCCAGCGCCGCGAACATCGCTTCGTCGCACAGCGTGCCGCCGCAGAACAGGCCGCGGATGTACTTCTGCTGCGGCGTCAGGCGAGCGCGGACCTCTTCGATCAGCGGCCAGTTAAGCGGATGCAGATCAAGCGACTCTTTTTTGATGCCGGTAAGAAGTACCGCTTTCAGCGCGGCTTCTTTGGTGGCGCGGGCGAACCGCAGGCCGTCTTCGTCAGCAGGCGGTTCGTTGCGACCCAGGAAGCAGACCACGACCGGTTTACGGCAGGTGCGCGCACGGGCCAGCACTTTGTCAGCCACAGACGGCGCGGGCGGTTTGGAGATCAGCACAATGACCTCGGTGGCGTCGTCGGCTTCAAGCATGTCGATGGCATCGAGCATCATCAGGCCGCCGATTTTCTCGCTGAGATCGCGCCCACCGGTGCCAATAAGCTGGGAGATACCGCCGCCGAACTCGTGAATACGCGCGCTCAGCTCCTGGCTGCCGGTCCCGGACGCGCCGACAATGCCAATAGGCCCACGACGGACCGCGTTGCCAAAGCACAGCGCCGCGCCGTTAATGATGGCGGTGCCGCAGTCCGGCCCCATCATCAGTAGCCCTTTTTTGTGCGCCAGCTGCTTGAGTGCCAGCTCATCCTCCAGCGAAACGTTGTCAGAAAAGAGCATCACATTGAGATCGTTTTCCAGCGCCTGACGGGCTTCACGGGCGGCAAAGGTGCCGTTGACCGAGATAACCGCCAGGTTGCTGTCGGGACGATGCGTTTTGGCGCTGGCCAGAGTGGCGTAGCGCGATTCGTGTGAGCCCGCGTGCGCTTTGCGGGTGAACAAGGCTTCGATTGCCGCCAGGGTTTCGTCACTGGCGGCCTCGCCTTTAATCACTATCATCAGGTCGCCATTTTTGGCTTCCTGCAATTCCGGCGTTAATAAGCCGAGATTTTTCAGCACGCCTTTGTTCATTTCGGTCGCCATGGCCACAAACGCCTGTTCAACGCCGGGTAATTTATTGGCCTTTGTCGAAACGGACATCAGCGAAACAGAATCAAAATAGGTATTTTTCTTTATGACGATTTTAATGGGCATTATTTCCTCCCGAATGCGGGCAAAAGGGGGCCGTCATCATGTTTAAGGCATGATGGTAAAAGGGATATTTTTTATATCAGGCAAGCCCGATGCGGCTTGCCGAAAGTATTACGCGCCAGCGGCCAGCAGCAGGTCGGCGATCGGGTGGTAGCCTTTTTCGCGCGCCAGTTCGAGCGGTGATTTGCCGTATTTGTCAGTCATGTGCGGATTCGCGCCGTGGTCGAGCAGCAGCTTGACGATCTCCTGCTGTTTTTCGCCGCCGTCGTTTAAGACGATGGCTTCCAAAAGCGGCGTCCAGCCGACGAAATTGGTGTGGTTGACGTTGATGTCCGTGCGCGTCAGCAGCTCGCGCACAATCTCTACGTGACCTTTTTCGCTGGCTGGCGTAATACCAACGCCGCCAAATCGGGACAGACGATCGAGATCCGGATTGGCAGGCAATACAATGCGCAGCAGGGTGAGATCGTTAGTCAGGCAGCTAATCAGGAAAGGGTTAAAACAGGTTTGATCCTGCTTATCAATATCCGCCCCGGCGGAAATGAGTAATTCAACGCACGGATAATGCTTATTCAGGCTGGCAATAATAATGGCGGTTCTTTTTTGACGATTGGTGACGTTGATATCGACGCCTTTCTCCAGACAGGCCGCCAACGCCTCGGCGTTGCCCTGCTCTGCCGCCAGCAGAAATTCAGTGACGAGTGCATGTTCAGACATATTCAAACTCCTGATGTTTCCATTACTGATGACCTGAGAATAGCAACAGCCGATCCATAAAAGAATCCGCTTAAAAATGATTCATCGACAGTCAATTCATTGTTGATGTAAATTCAACAGTTCGGTCAAAACGTGCGTCTGTGCAACCTTTTTCTTATGTTTTACCGCTTTTTAACGCCCCAACCTGCATTATGCTTATGGCTTACGAAGCCTTGAATATCGCGGCTCTCAGCAAAATATCAGAACTGTGACCGGCTTCAAATGAGTTGTAGCGGCGTTGTTAAAATATGTTCAAAACTGATGGCTACCTGGAGCGGTGATATGAATTCTATCTTTACTGAAGAGAACCTTCTGGCGTTCACCACGGCGGCACGCTTTGGCAGTTTTAGCAAAGCCGCCGCCGAGCTTGGGGTGACGACGTCCGCCATCAGCTACACCATCAAGCGGATGGAAACCGGGCTCGACGTGGTGCTGTTTGTGCGTAATACGCGCAGCATTGAGCTTACCGAATCAGGATCTTACTTTTATCGTAAGTCCACCGATTTGCTGAACGACTTTTATGCCATTAAGCGCGGAATTGATACCATTTCGCAGGGGATCGAAGCGCGGGTGCGTATTTGCATTAATCAGCTTTTATATACGCCACGCCACACGGCGCGGCTGCTTCAGGTGCTGAAAAAGCAATTTCCTACCTGTCAGATTACGGTGACGACAGAGGTGTATAACGGCGTCTGGGATTCGATCATTAACAACCAGGCTAATATTGCGATTGGCGCACCAGACACCTTGCTGGATGGCGGCGGTATTGATTACACGGAAATTGGGGCCGTTCGTTGGGTATTTGCAATTGCCCCTGAACATCCCCTGGCCTTTACACCGGAACCTATCGCCGAAAGTCAGCTTCGCCTTTATCCCAATATCATGGTCGAGGACACAGCGCATACCATTAATAAAAAAGTGGGATGGTTGTTACACGGTCAGGAGGCAATTCTGGTACCCGATTTTAACACCAAATGTCAGTGTCAGATTTTAGGCGAAGGCATTGGCTTTTTACCCGAGCATATGGCCCGAGAAGCGGTGACAGAGGGATTACTGGTGACGCGCCGGATTAATAATCCGCGCCAGGATTCCCGCATGCTGCTGGCAACACAGCATGCGGCGACCGGTCAGGTTACCCGCTGGATCAAACAGCAGTTTGGCCCAGCGGGAATATTAACCGGAATTTACGATGATTTATTGTGGCGGACCTGATGCGATTAGTTACGCGTTTGCACCCAGAAGGCGTGAATCAGACCAGGGATATAACCCAGAAGCGTCAGGACAATATTGAGGATAAACGCCCAGCCAAAACCTTTACCGAGCAGCACGCCCAAAGGCGGTAAAATAATCGTGAAAACCACACGCCAGAAACCCATACATTCTCCATGCAAGCTAAACAGGTAATTGTAAAAAAAGAGATTTATCTCTAAGCGTAGCGAGTTTAGCGCGCTACGCCATTCCCCTCGTGCGCTTTTACGCGCTTTTACCCTCTTTACATCGGCTTTACCTGGCGATTAAGGAGTACGGGCGCATAACAACTGTACCCATCACGGTGCGTGGGATAAGGTTAAGTAAACCACAACGAGGAGGTAACTATGTTTTCTGTTGGCGATCTTGTGCAACCGCGTATGGGCGGCCCAAAGCTGAAAGTTATTGAAGTGCATGACGATCAAATCGTCGCGGTGCAGGCGGGTAATGAGCAGGGAGAGAAGTTCACGCTAAAGGCAGCAGACGTGACGCTGTATAAAGAAGACGGCGATTTCGGCGTTTGCTGATATTCCGGGCGGAGCAATACCGCCCGGCGATATAACTCTTAGATCAAGAAATCGTCCAGTGTTTTGCCATTGGCCAGCGCGTTGGCGATTGGCTTTGGCGTACGACCCTGACCGGTCCAGGTCTTTTCTTCGCCGTTCACGTCAGTAAAACGATATTTTGCTTCACGTGCTTTACGTTTTTGCGCCTGGCTGGTGCCTTTAAGAACATCTTTGCCTAACAGGTCTTCCGGAGAAATACCGTCAGCTTTCATACGCTCCAGCAGTGCAGTAATTTTCTCCTGCTGTTCGGCTTGTTGCTGCTGCAATTCACCCTGCTCATTACGTTTTTCTTCAGTAACGATTCTGAATTTTTCCAGCATTTCTTCAAGCACTTCAACGGAAAAATCACGCGCCATAGCGCGAAGGGTACGGATATTATTAAGATTTTGTAACATTGAAGACATATTACTGAAGACCTTTTAGAGTGGATGAAAAAATCATTAATGCATTATGGTAATCCACTTTACTTTAAATATCCAGCGTCATTCCTTCCAGACATTTATTGAGGATATTGATGATATATTTAATTAAATATCGTTAACGTTATTTACATTCATAGATTTTTACCATTGCGCCATCTCAATCAATTCCTAAAAGAGCTTGCCGTAATATATAAAAGATGTACCACCCGCCACTATTCGCACTAACACTGGTGAGCACCCAACCAATCAGCCCAATACATTGATTTAAAAGCGTATTAACCATCATGAAACAGAAAATAATGAAGCGAGCAGAAAACACTCACCTTTAGAGAGTTTTATGGACAAAACGCCATTAAATAAAAATTTATCACTCATTGCGCGCTTCAAACCAGAGATATACTCTATACACGTTAAATAAACCAACCTAACGCACTAGAAGCTGCGGGCAAACCGACTATATTGTGTTTCTCTCAAGGAGTTTGGACATGTTCTCACCACAGTCTCGCCTGCGTCACGCGGTGGCAGACACTTTTGCGATGGTGGTTTACTGTTCTGTTGTGAACATGCTGATCGAGATTTTCCTGTCAGGAATGTCTTTCGAGCAGTCCCTTTCTTCTCGTCTGGTGGCGATTCCGGTCAATATTCTGATTGCCTGGCCTTATGGCTTTTACCGCGATGCCGTGATGCGCGTGGCGCGTCGTGTTAGCCCGTCAGGCTGGCTCAAAAGCCTCGCTGATGTGCTGGCTTACGTGACGTTTCAGTCCCCGGTATACGTGGCGATTTTGCTGACCGTGGGTGCGGACTGGCATCAGATTGCCGCCGCGGTCAGTTCAAATATAGTGGTATCGATGTTGATGGGAGTGGTATACGGCTACTTTCTTGATTACTGCCGCCGCCTGTTTAAAGTCAGCGCTTACGGCCAGGCCAAAGCGTAATGCGACGCGACTGGCCGCTGCCAGTCGCCTGTTTATTGCGGTTGCGGTTCGCCGAACAAACCCGTCAGAAAACGTTCAAGCGCCATGCGAGAGCTGAAACCGTGCGGTATTCCGTAATGTTGATGGTTTTCACCCGCTAAATAGAGCGGAAATTCCTGGTAGTGATCGCAGGTTTTAATATCGGTTGCAGGATCGGCATACGGCAAACTTCTGTCTTTAAGCGTGGGGTGAATAATCAGCGCGGTGCGCCCCATTCTCGCTTCGCGGTTTACATAAACATAATTCTCACCTCGGCGATAGCCATAGGCTTTTTGCGTCACGGCATCCATGGTAAATCCCGCTTTTTCAAGAACGCGCGCCACCTCATCGGGTCGTAAATACATATTCTTTCCTCGTTATCTTTTCCTGCGGCGGCAACCTTACCGTATTCAGTATTGGCAACGCTTTCAGATAAATCCATAAACGACACGATATGTCGCAATGAGCTTCAGATATTAAAATCCTGGGCTAAACTGAATGTGAACACAAATTATGGAGGATCGTATGTTTAACAGACCGAACCGAAACGATATTAATGACGACGCCCTGGATATTCGTAATGATGTCAGCCAATTAGCCGACACGCTTGAAGAGGTACTGAAGTCCTGGGGTTCTGATGCGAAGGATGAGGCGGATGTCGCCAGACGTAAGGCTCAGTCTTTGCTACGTGAAACCCGCGCCAGAATGAACGGTCGCTCGCGTACTTCGCAAGCAGCCTGTGATGCTATCGGCTGTGCTAACACCTTCATCCGTGAAAAACCCTGGTGTGCTGTTGGTACTGTTGCCGCCGTGGGTATTTTTGTCGGGGCGCTACTGACCCTGCGTAAATAATCCCCCACGCGCTGTTCGCGCTGTTATGTGACCCTCGTTCGCTTCTGCGAGCGGGGGTTTTATTTTTTTTGGGCAGAAAATCACCAGAAACCCCGTACAGCGTGCTCCTCCGCAAGGCATTCGTCAGCATAGCCATAGTCCGCACAAATTCCCATATGTTGTATGGTTGAAACTTTTATCAACTACATCTAGTATTCCTTTTAGCTTAACACCCACAATCTGACGCGCCAACTCGCGCCGTACTCTCATTCTAAATGGAAATACGAATCATGAGCATTATTATTTACACTCGTAACGACTGCGTACAATGTCACGCCACGAAACGCGCAATGGAAAGTCGCGGCGTCGCCTTTGAGATGGTGAATGTGGATCTGGTTCCCGATGCCGCCGACACGCTGCGAGAACAAGGCTTCCGACAACTGCCGGTCGTGTTCGCTGGGGAAACCAGCTGGTCTGGCTTTCGCCCGGACATGATTAATCGCCTGCATGCTCAGGCCGCCAGCGCGTGAGTACGCTCGTCTACTTTTCCAGCAGCTCGGAGAATACGCTCCGCTTTATCGAGCGCGTTGGGCTGCCCGCCGTGCGCATTCCACTTAACGAGCGCGAGCGTATTCAGGTAGACGAACCTTATATTCTGGTGGTCCCCAGCTATGGCGGCGGCGGAACGGCAGGTGCGGTGCCGCGTCAGGCCATCCGCTTTCTTAACGACCCGCACAATCGCGCGCTGATTCGTGGGGTGATCGCAGCAGGCAATCGCAACTTTGGCGATGCTTTTTGCCGGGCCGGGGATGTTATTTCTCAAAAGTGCGGCGTGCCGTATCTCTATCGCTTCGAACTGATGGGGACACAGCAGGACGTAGAAAACGTGCGTAAAGGAGTGAACGAATTTTGGCAACGACAACCGCAGAACGCGTGATTCAGGGATCGATGGACTATCATGCGCTTAACGCCATGCTCAACCTGTACGACAGCGAGGGGCGTATCCAGTTTGGTAAAGACAGCGAGGCGGTGGACGCTTTTTTCGCGACCCATGTGCGCCCCAATACCCTGACCTTTGCCAGCCAAAATGAACGCCTCGACACCCTCGTAAAGGAAGGGTATTACGAAGAGCGCGTGCTGGCTCGCTACGATCGCGATTTTATTGTGACGCTATTTGAACAGGCACATGCCAGCGGTTTTCGTTTCAAAACCTTCCTTGGCGCGTGGAAGTATTACACCAGCTACACGCTAAAAACCTTCGATGGCAAACGCTATCTCGAGAGCTTTGAAGACCGGGTTTGCATGGTGGCATTGACCCTGGCGCAGGGCGATGAAAATCTGGCGCAGCAGCTGACGGATGAGATGCTCTCCGCCCGTTTTCAACCTGCGACGCCCACATTTCTGAACTGCGGTAAAGCGCAGCGTGGCGAGCTGGTCTCCTGCTTCCTGCTGCGTATCGAAGACAATATGGAGTCGATTGGTCGCGCGGTGAACTCTGCCCTGCAATTATCAAAACGCGGCGGCGGTGTGGCGTTTTTGCTTTCGAACCTGCGCGAGTCCGGCGCGCCGATTAAGCGTATAGAGAACCAGTCTTCGGGGGTGATCCCGGTGATGAAAATGCTGGAAGATGCGTTTTCCTACGCGAACCAGCTTGGCGCTCGTCAGGGCGCGGGCGCGGTGTATCTCCATGCGCATCACCCGGATATCCTGCGTTTTCTTGATACCAAGCGCGAAAATGCCGATGAAAAAATTCGCATCAAAACGCTGTCGCTCGGCGTAGTCATCCCGGATATCACCTTCCAGCTTGCGAAAGAGAACGCGCAAATGGCGCTGTTCTCGCCTTACGATATCGAGCGCCTTTACGGAAAACCTTTTGGCGATGTGGCCATCAGCGAGTTGTACGATGAACTGGTCGCCGACGATCGCGTGCGTAAAAAGTACATCAGCGCCCGCGATTTCTTCCAGACTCTGGCCGAGATCCAGTTTGAATCCGGCTATCCGTACATCATGTATGAAGACACGGTGAACCGCGCCAACCCGATCGCCGGGCGCATCAACATGAGTAACCTGTGCTCGGAGATTTTGCAGGTCAACAGCGCGTCGACCTATGACGAAAACCTGGATTATGCCGATACCGGGAAAGATATCTCCTGCAACCTGGGCTCGCTGAATATTGCCCACACCATGGATTCGCCCGATTTTGGCCGCACGGTGGAAACCGCGATCCGCGGGCTGACGGCGGTGTCTGATATGAGCCATATCCGCAGCGTGCCGTCGATTGAAGCGGGTAACGCCGCATCACACGCCATAGGACTCGGTCAGATGAACCTGCACGGCTATCTGGCGCGCGAAGGTATTGCCTACGGCAGCCCGGAAGGACTGGACTTTACCAACCTCTATTTCTACACCATTACCTGGCACGCGCTGAACACCTCGATGATGCTGGCGCGTGAGCGCAACCAGCGATTCGCAGGGTTTGAGCATTCTCGTTATGCGAGCGGCGAGTATTTTAGCCAGTATCTGCAAGGCGACTGGCAACCCAAAACCGAGAAGGTGCGCGCGCTGTTTGCCCGTGCCGGTATTAGGTTGCCGACGTTTGAGATGTGGCAGCAGCTGTGCGACGACGTGATGCGCTACGGCATCTATAACCAGAATCTGCAGGCGGTGCCGCCGACCGGATCGATCTCCTACATTAATCACGCGACGTCGAGCATTCACCCGATCGTCTCGAAAATCGAAATCCGCAAGGAAGGCAAAACCGGCCGCGTTTACTACCCTGCCCCGTTTATGACCAACGAGAACCTGGCGATGTATCAGGATGCGTATGAAATCGGGCCTGAGAAAATCATCGATACCTACGCTGAGGCCACAAAGCATGTGGATCAAGGGTTGTCTTTGACGCTGTTTTTCCCCGATACCGCCACCACGCGCGATATCAACAGGGCGCAGATTTACGCCTGGAAAAAAGGCATTAAGACGCTGTATTACATTCGCCTGCGCCAGCTTGCGCTGGAAGGCACCGAAATCGAAGGCTGCGTGTCCTGCGCGCTGTAAGGAGCAAGAATGAAACTGTCGCGAGTCAGCGCCGTTAACTGGAACAAGATTCAGGACGATAAAGATCTGGAGGTCTGGAACCGCCTGACCAGCAACTTTTGGCTGCCTGAAAAAGTGCCGCTGTCGAATGATATCCCGGCGTGGCAAACGCTGAGCCACGCCGAGCAGCAGCTGACAATCCGCGTCTTTACCGGGTTAACTCTGCTGGACACGATCCAGAATACCGTAGGCGCACCGGCGCTGATGGCCGATGCACTGACGCCGCATGAAGAGGCGGTGATGTCGAATATCAGCTTTATGGAGGCAGTACACGCCCGGTCTTACAGCTCGATTTTTTCAACGCTGTGTCAGACCAAAGACGTGGACGCGGCCTATTTATGGAGTGAAGAGTCAGAATCGCTGCAACGTAAGGCGCAGCTGGTGCTGGAGTATTATCACGCCGATGAGCCGTTGAAGAAGAAAATCGCCAGCGTGTTTCTGGAATCGTTCCTCTTCTATTCAGGGTTCTGGCTGCCGATGTACTGGTCGAGCCGTGGCAAGCTGACGAATACCGCCGATTTGATTCGACTGATCATTCGCGATGAAGCGGTTCACGGGTATTACATTGGCTATAAATTTCAAAAAGGACTGGAAAAAATCAGTGAAGAAAAGCGCGATGAGCTGAAAGGTTTTGCGCTCGATTTGCTGATGGATCTCTATGATAACGAACTGGCTTACACCGCCGAACTCTATGCCGGAACGGGCTGGGAAGAGGATGTGCAGGCGTTCCTTTGCTATAACGCCAATAAGGCGCTGATGAACCTCGGTTACGAAGCGCTGTTCCCGCCGGAAATGGCGCAAGTGAATCCGGCGATTCTGGCGGCGCTTTCACCTAATGCCGACGAAAATCACGACTTCTTTTCGGGGTCTGGGTCATCGTATGTCATGGGAAAAGCGGTGGAAACCGAGGACGCGGATTGGGATTTTTGATCAGTAATATAGCGATCGTTAATTTACTATAAATCCTAAAAGTATCGGTTTTTATTTCGCCAGCGACTACACTGTCATTATCTCTTCATATTCACCTGAATTATTCCGATTCAGGTGATATTCCGCTATGCATTGACAAAAAATATCAGAAAAATTCAACTGGCGCTCAGCCCTTATCTCATGGGAAATTCAGCCGTTTCGCTTACGGCAGAATTCGCGCCCTCAGCGGGCTTAGGGTTGTCTCAGATTCTCAGTATGTTAGGGTATTGCCTGGTAATTATTTCCACTGGTAATCATATCGACTCAAATAAATAACAGGAAATAGTCTATTGCATGGCAATTAAATTAGAAGTTAAGAATCTCTATAAAGTATTTGGCGAGCATCCACAGCGTGCTTTCAAATATATCGAAAAAGGACTTTCGAAAGAACAAATCCTGGAAAAAACGGGGCTATCGCTTGGCGTTAAAGACGCCAGTCTGGCCATTGAAGAAGGCGAGATTTTCGTCATCATGGGATTATCCGGCTCGGGTAAATCGACCATGGTTCGCCTTCTCAATCGCCTGATTGAACCCACTCGCGGACAGGTACTGATTGATGGCGTAGACATTGCCAAAATATCCGATGCTGAACTCCGTGAAGTGCGCAGGAAAAAGATTGCGATGGTCTTTCAGTCATTCGCGCTAATGCCACATATGACGGTACTCGATAATACCGCCTTCGGTATGGAATTAGCGGGAATCCCTGCCGTTGAACGCCAGGAAAAAGCGCTGGACGCCCTGCGTCAGGTTGGCCTTGAAAATTATGCCCACGGTTATCCCGATGAACTCTCTGGCGGTATGCGCCAGCGTGTCGGATTAGCGCGCGCATTAGCCATCAATCCCGATATTTTATTAATGGATGAAGCCTTCTCAGCGCTCGATCCATTAATTCGTACCGAGATGCAGGATGAACTGGTAAAACTGCAGGCGAAACATCAGCGTACCGTGGTCTTTATTTCTCACGATCTTGATGAAGCCATGCGTATTGGCGATCGCATTGCCATTATGCAAAACGGTGAAGTGGTCCAGGTCGGTACGCCGGATGAAATTCTGAATAATCCCGCAAATGATTATGTGCGCACCTTCTTCCGTGGCGTGGATATTAGCCAGGTATTTAGCGCAAAGGATATTGCCCGTCGTGCGCTGAACGGCATTATTCGCCGCACGCCGGGCTTTGGCCCGCGCTCGGCGTTGAAGCTGTTACAGGATGAAGACCGCGAATACGGCTATGTGATTGAACGCGGTAACAAATATGTTGGCATTGTCTCCATCGACTCACTGAAAACCGCATTAAGCGAAAATCAGGGAATCGATGCGGCGTTAATCGACGCTCCGCTTGCCGTGGACGCCGAAACGCCGCTCAGCGAGTTGCTTTCTCACGTGGGCCAGGCACCGTGCGCGGTACCGGTTATTGGGGAAGAACAACAGTACGTCGGCATCATTTCAAAACGCATGCTGCTGCAGGCTTTAGATCGCGAGGGGACAAACAATGGCTGATCAATCTAATCCGTGGGGAACCACAGAGGCGGCGGATAGCGCCGCACAATCCGCAGACGCGTGGGGCTCAACGCCGGCACCGGCAGACGGCGGCGGCGCGGCAGACTGGCTGAACAGCGCGCCGGCACCCGCACCTGAGCATTTCAATATTATGGACCCGTTCCATAAAACGCTGATCCCGCTGGATAGCTGGGTGACCGAAGGCATCGACTGGGTGGTGACCCACTTCCGTCCGGTGTTCCAGGGCATTCGCGTGCCGGTGGATTACATCCTTAATGGCTTCCAGCAGATGATGCTGGGGATGCCTGCGCCGGTGGCGATCGTGCTGTTTGCTCTGATCGCCTGGCAGTTTGGCAGCGCGGGGATGGGCATCGCGACGCTTATTTCGCTGATTCTGATTGGCGCTATCGGCGCGTGGTCACAGGCGATGATAACCCTGGCGCTGGTGCTGACCGCCCTGCTGTTCTGCGTGGTGATTGGTCTGCCGATGGGGATTTGGCTGGCGCGCAGCCCTAAGGCCGCGAAGATTATTCGGCCATTGTTGGATGCGATGCAGACCACTCCGGCGTTTGTTTACCTGGTGCCTATCGTCATGCTGTTCGGTATCGGCAACGTACCGGGCGTGGTGGTGACCATTATCTTCGCCCTGCCGCCGATTATTCGTCTGACAATTCTGGGCATTAATCAGGTGCCTGCCGATTTGATCGAAGCATCCCGCTCGTTTGGCGCAAGCCCGCGACAGATGCTGTTCAAAGTCCAGCTACCGCTGGCCATGCCCACCATTATGGCGGGAGTTAATCAGACGCTGATGCTCGCCCTCTCCATGGTAGTGATCGCCTCGATGATCGCCGTTGGCGGGCTTGGCCAGATGGTACTGCGCGGCATTGGCCGTCTCGATATGGGGCTTGCCACCGTGGGCGGCGTAGGGATTGTTATCCTCGCCATCATTCTTGACCGCCTGACGCAGGCTGTCGGTCGCGATTCTCGCAGTCGCGGCAACCGTCGCTGGTACACCACCGGCCCGGTCGGGTTAATCACCCGCCCTTTCATTAAATAAGGAACAACGATGCGACATTCCGTACTTTTTGCCACAGCGTTTGCCACCCTTGTCTCCACCAGCACGTTCGCCGCTGAACTGCCGGGTAAAGGCATTACCGTACAACCTATTCAGAGCACCATCTCTGAAGAGTCTTTCCAGACGATGATTGTCAGCCGTGCGCTGGAAAAGCTGGGCTATACGGTGAATAAGCCAAGCGAAGTCGATTACAACGTGGGTTATACCTCCATCGCGTCTGGCGATGCGACGTTTACCGCCGTGAACTGGCAGCCGCTGCATGATGATATGTATACCGCCGCGGGCGGCGACAAGAAATTCTACCGTGAAGGGACGTTCGTGACCGGTGCCGCCCAGGGTTACCTGATCGACAAAAAAACCGCCGACCAGTACCACATCACCAACATTGAGCAGTTGAAGGATCCTAAGATCGCTAAACTGTTCGACACCAACGGTGACGGCAAAGCCGACATGATGGGCTGCTCGCCAGGCTGGGGTTGTGAAGCGGTAATTAATCATCAGAACAAAGCGTTTGATCTGGAAAAAACCGTCGACGTGAGCCACGGGAATTACTCGGCCATGATGGCGGATACCATCGCGCGCTTCAAAGAAGGCAAGCCGATTATCTATTACACCTGGACACCGTACTGGGTGAGCGATGTGATGAAGCCTGGCAAAGACGTGGTGTGGTTGCAGGTGCCGTTCTCCTCGCTTCCGGGCGAGCAGAAAGATATCGACACCAAGCTGCCAAACGGCATGAACTATGGTTTCCCGGTGAACACCATGCACATCGTTGCCAACAAAGCCTGGGCTGAGAAAAACCCAGCCGCAGCGAAGCTGTTCTCGGTGATAAAACTGCCGCTGGCGGATATCAACGCACAGAACGCCATGATGCATGCAGGCAAATCGTCAGAAGCCGATGTCCAGGGTCACGTTGACGGCTGGATCAAAGCCCACCAGCAGCAGTTTGACGGCTGGGTGAAAGAGGCGCTGGCTGCGCAGAAGTAAAAAACACAACCTTACCCCTCACCCTCTCCCCTTTGGGGTGAGGGGTATAAACCGCACAAACCACCACGCAACAATTCCCCACCGTTCGCAATCATCCGTTATTATTGATTTCCGGAAATATAATCACTCAACTAATGATTCCAGAACCTAATGACGAAAACTTCTCAAGGGCTTAGCCCGGCACTGATCCTGTTAATGTCTGTGGCTACCGGCCTTGCCGTTGCCAGTAACTATTACGCCCAGCCTCTGCTTGAAACCATCGCACGCGCGTTTTCACTCTCTGCCAGTTCAGCAGGCTTTATCGTCACTGCCGCACAGCTTGGCTATGCGGCTGGCCTGCTTTTCCTGGTGCCCTTGGGCGATATGTTCGAACGTCGTCGGCTGATTGTCGTAATGACGCTGCTTGCCGCAGGCGGGATGCTGATTACCGCCTCCAGCCAGTCACTGGGAATGATGATCCTGGGCACCGCGCTGACCGGGCTGTTCTCGGTCGTGGCGCAGATACTGGTTCCGCTGGCGGCCACGCTCGCCGCCCCGGAAAAACGTGGCAAAGTGGTCGGCACTATTATGAGCGGCCTGCTGCTGGGTATTCTGCTGGCCCGAACGGTGGCCGGACTGCTGGCAAGCATTGGCGGGTGGCGTACCGTTTACTGGGTGGCTTCCGTTTTAATGGTCTTTATGGCGCTGGCGCTGTGGCGTGGACTGCCAAAAGTAAAACAGGAAAACCACCTAAATTATCCTCAGCTTCTTGGTTCGGTTTTCAGCCTGTTCACGCAGGATAAACTGCTACGTACCCGCGCACTTCTTGGCTGTTTCACCTTCGCCAATTTCAGCATTTTGTGGACGTCAATGGCGTTTCTGCTAGCCTCTCCGCCGTTTAATTATTCCGAGGGGATGATTGGTCTGTTTGGTCTGGCGGGCGCGGCGGGCGCATTGGGTGCGCGTCCGGCGGGTGGGTATGCCGATAAAGGTAAATCTCATCTGACGACGAGCGCAGGACTGGTGCTATTGCTGCTTTCCTGGGCGGCTGTCTGGTATGGACAGGTTTCTGTGCTGGCGTTGATCGTCGGTATTCTGGTGCTCGACCTTACCGTTCAGGGCGTGCATATCACTAACCAGACCGTTATCTATCGCGTGCAACCCGAGGCGCGTAACCGCCTGACCGCAGGCTACATGACCAGTTACTTTATCGGCGGCGCGGCGGGTTCGTTGATTTCCGCCTCGGCATGGCAGCATGCGGGCTGGAGCGGCGTGTGTCTGGCAGGAACGGTGATGGCGGTGCTGAATCTGCTGGTCTGGTGGCGCGGTTATCATCGTCAGGAAGCAATAAACTAACCTTTACCCTACTGCGGGGTCTCTTAGGGTGTTAAGCCGCTCCGCAGTCTGTTAAGGTTAGCGTAATCATATATTCCATCAATTTTAATGTGGGTGACATATTAACTTCCAGTATGAATAGTTCAGACCTGTTAGCTAATCCCCGTCGCCGCATCCCGTCTTTCATGGGTTCATACCCCACCGTTTTTGTGCCTACCGGGTTACGGATTCACCCGGCACTTTCTGACAGTGATATCAACCCAGCGGATATAACCGCACAAATAATTCATTTACATTATTTGTCACTGTCGTTACTATATCGACTGTAATTAATGAGGTCATACCCAAATGGATAGTTCGTTTACCCCCATTGAACAAATGCTTAAATTTCGCGCCAGTCGTTACGAGGACTTCCCATACCAGGAGATCCTGCTGACTCGTTTGTGCATGCACATGCAAGGCAAACTGCTGGATAACCGCAATAAGATGCTGAAAGCTCAAGGGATTAACGAGACGTTGTTTATGGCGTTAATCACCCTGGAGTCTCAGGAAGATCACAGCATTCAGCCATCCGAACTGAGTTGCGCGCTGGGTTCATCCCGCACCAATGCGACCCGTATCGCCGATGAGCTGGAAAAACGCGGCTGGATTGAACGCCGTGAAAGCGACAACGATCGCCGTTGCTTGCATCTGCAATTGACCGACAAAGGTCACGAATTCCTGCGCGGGGTGCTTCCACCTCAGCATAACTGTCTGCACCAACTCTGGTCTGCACTGAGCATTTCCGAGCGCGACCAGCTTGAGCAAATCACTCGTAAACTTCTCACCCGTCTGGATAAGATGGATGAAGAAGGCGTTATTCTTGAGGCACTCAGCTAACGCGACGACACGCTCAACCATCCAGATTTAATAAGAAAACTGACAGGCCAGCACGTAACACTGCTGGCCTTTCTGACAACAGGTCGGCTCAGCCGATGTGAAAATAAGAAGATCGTGGAGAACAACAATGAGCGCAAATGCGGAGAATACACTCCCGCAGCAACCAGCTAACAAGAAAGGCAAACGTAAAGGTGCCCTTCTTGTGCTGACCTTGCTCTTTATTTTTATTGCTGTGGCATATGGGATTTATTGGTTTTTAGTACTGCGTCATGTTGAAGAGACAGATGATGCGTACGTGGCAGGGAACCAGGTTCAGATTATGGCGCAGGTGTCGGGCAGCGTGACGAAAGTCTGGGCTGACAATACCGACTTTGTGCAAAAAGGGGATGTGCTGGTCACGCTCGATCCGACCGATGCCCAGCAGGCGTTTGAAAAAGCGCAGACCGAGCTGGCATCCAGCGTCCGTCAAACCCGTCAGTCGATGATCAACAGCAAGCAATTGCAGGCGAGTATCGACGTACAAAAAACCGCACTGGCGCAGGCGCAAAGCGATCTTAATCGTCGCGTACCGCTCGGCACCGCCAATCTGATTGGCCGTGAAGAGTTGCAACACTCGCGTGATGCGGTTGCCAGCGCGCAGGCGCAGCTTGACGTGGCGATTCAACAGTACAACGCCAATCAGGCAATGATTCTGGGCTCCAGCCTGGAAGATCAGCCTGCCGTAAAACAGGCTGCGACCGAAGTGCGTAACGCCTGGCTTGCCCTGCAACGTACCAAAATCGTCAGCCCAATGACCGGTTACGTATCCCGCCGTTCCGTGCAACCTGGCGCACAGATTAGCCAAACTACGCCGTTGATGGCGGTGGTTCCGGCCAGCAACCTGTGGGTGGATGCGAACTTTAAAGAGACGCAGCTTGCCCATATGCGCATCGGCCAGACCGCCACCGTAGTGAGTGATATTTATGGCGACGACGTGAAATACACTGGCAAGGTCGTTGGTCTGGATATGGGAACCGGCAGCGCGTTCTCCCTGCTGCCTGCACAAAACGCTACCGGTAACTGGATCAAAGTGGTTCAACGTTTACCCGTGCGTATTGAACTCGATGAGAAACAGCTTGCCGATCACCCGCTGCGTATTGGGTTGTCCACGCTGGTGACCGTTGATACCGCAGACCGCGAAGGTCAAATGTTGGCAAATCAGGTGCGTACCAATCCGGCTTATGAAAGTAACGCCCGCGAAATTAACCTTGATCCCGTCAACAAGCTGATCGACGACATCGTGAAAGCGAACGCCGGTTAATCCTAAGGTGAGCGTTATGCAACAGCAAAAACCGCAAAAGCCGTTGGAAGGCGCGCAGCTGGTTATTATGACCATTGCGCTGTCGCTGGCGACCTTCATGCAGGTGCTGGACTCAACCATCGCAAACGTGGCCATCCCCACTATCGCCGGGAACCTGGGCTCATCGCTGAGCCAGGGGACATGGGTTATTACCTCGTTCGGGGTGGCTAACGCGATCTCGATTCCAATCACCGGCTGGCTGGCAAAGCGCGTCGGTGAAGTGAAGCTGTTCATGTGGTCAACGGTCCTGTTCGTTATCGCCTCATGGGCGTGCGGCATGTCCAGCAGCCTGACGATGCTTATCTTCTTCCGCGTGATTCAGGGGATTGTGGCCGGGCCGCTGATTCCGCTGTCGCAGAGCTTGCTGCTGAACAACTACCCGCCAGCCAAACGAGCTATCGCCCTGGCATTATGGTCGATGACCGTGATTGTCGCGCCGATTTGCGGACCGATTCTGGGTGGTTTTATCAGCGATAACTACCACTGGGGCTGGATCTTCTTTATCAACGTACCGATCGGCGCTGTGGTTGTCATGTTGACGCTGCAAACGCTGCGCGGACGTGAAACGCGGACCGAACAGCGACGCATTGATGGCGTGGGATTGGCGCTGCTGGTGCTCGGTATTGGTAGCCTGCAAATCATGCTGGACCGCGGTAAAGAGCTGGACTGGTTTGCCTCACAAGAAATTATCGTCCTGACCGTGGTGGCAGTGGTGGCCATCAGCTTCCTGATTGTCTGGGAGCTAACGGACGATAACCCGATAGTCGATTTGTCGCTCTTTAAGTCGCGAAACTTCACGATAGGCTGTCTGTGTATTAGCCTCGCTTACATGCTCTACTTCGGCGCGATTGTTCTGCTGCCGCAGCTGTTGCAGGAGGTATATGGCTACACCGCCACCTGGGCCGGTCTGGCCTCGGCACCGGTCGGGTTGATTCCTGTCCTGCTGTCGCCGATTATCGGTCGCTTCGCCCACAAGCTCGACATGCGCAGGCTGGTGACATTCAGCTTTATCATGTACGCGGTGTGCTTCTACTGGCGCGCGTATACGTTCGAACCTGGGATGGACTTTGGCGCGTCCGCGTGGCCGCAGTTTATTCAGGGCTTTGCCGTGGCGTGCTTCTTTATGCCGCTGACCACCATCACGCTTTCCGGCTTGCCGCCTGAGCGTATGGCGGCGGCATCGAGCCTGTCGAACTTTACCCGAACGCTGGCGGGCTCAATCGGAACATCGATTACCACCACGCTATGGACCAGCCGGGAATCGTTGCACCATGCGCAGTTGACTGAATCGGTGAACGTGTTCAACCCGAACGCCCAGCAGATGTACAGCCAGCTTGAAGGGATGGGAATGACGGAGCAGCAGGCTTCCGGCTGGATTGCCCAGCAGATCACCAATCAGGGCCTGATTATCTCCGCCAACGAGATTTTCTGGGTGTCGGCGGGGATCTTTATCCTGTTGCTCGGACTGGTGTGGTTAGCGAAGCCGCCGTTTGGTGCAGGTGGCGGCGGCGGTGGCGCGCACTAGCGAGTCGTTGTCCATTTTACGATAGCGTCTGTCAGTACTGATAAAGCAGCGCTCCTGAAATCGCTTCACGATAGTGAAAAGACAACAGGAGCGCACATCATGCTGAACCATCCCGCACAAAAATATCAGCCTTACCCCCCTATTTCCCTGCCCGATCGCCGCTGGCCGGAGCAGTCAATCACTCAGGCTCCACGCTGGCTTTCAACCGATTTACGCGATGGTAATCAGGCGCTGGCCGAACCGATGGACAGCGCGCGTAAGCTGCAATTCTGGGCATTATTGCTGAGCTGCGGTTTTAAAGAGATTGAAGTGGCCTTCCCGTCGGCCTCGCAGACTGATTTCAATTTTGTTCGCCAGCTTATCGAAGAACGTCGCATTCCCGATGATGTCACTATTCAGGTGTTAACCCAGGCGCGGGAAGATTTAATACTTCGCACCTTTGATGCGCTGCACGGCGCAAAACAGGCAACCGTCCATCTGTATAACGCCACCGCCCCGCTGTTTCGCCGCCTGGTATTTGGCATGGAAAAAGCGCAGATTGTTGAGCTGGCAACCCGCTCAACGCGCCTAATCCGCAAACTTTGTGAAGAGAACCCGCAGACGCGCTGGCAGTATGAATATTCCCCCGAAACCTTCTGTTTTACCGAACCAGAATTCGCACTGGAGATTTGCGAAGCCGTGGCCGAAATCTGGCAGCCGTGTGCTGAACGCCCGATGATTATTAACTTACCGGCCACCGTCGAAGTCAGTACGCCCAACGTCTATGCCGACCAGATTGAGAATTTTTGCCGCCACTTTAGCCGTCGCAGTGAGGTGTGTATTAGCGTGCATCCGCATAACGATCGTGGGACTGGCGTGGCGAGCGCGGAACTGGCGGTGATGGCGGGTGCCGATCGCGTCGAAGGCTGTTTATTTGGCAACGGTGAGCGCACCGGCAACGTGTGTCTGGTGACGCTTGCCATGAACTTATATAGCCAGGGCATCAGCCCGAATCTGGATTTCAGCGATATGAGTAAGGTCGTGGAAGTGGTCGAAAGCTGTAATCAGCTGCCAGTACATCCGCGTCACCCGTGGGCGGGACGTCTGGCTTATACGGCGTTCTCCGGTTCGCATCAGGATGCCATCAAGAAAGGATTTGATGCCCGCATGCCTGACGAGCGCTGGGAGATGCCTTATCTGCCGGTCGATCCTCAGGATATTGGCTGTTCCTATGAAGCCGTCATCCGCGTGAACAGCCAGTCGGGTAAAAGCGGCAGCGCGTGGCTCATTGAACAGAATCACGGCCTGAAGCTACCGCGCGCGCTTCAGCAGGATTTTAGCCAGCACGTGCAACAAGAGGCCGACAGCGAAGGCAAAGAGATGACGCAGAATGCGCTGTGGCAGCTCTTCCGTCAGCGTTACGGGCTGGTTCCTTCCCCACGCTTTGCCTTGCAAACGTACCGCAGTGAGAGCCAGCAGGATGGTCAGTTACGTTTGAGCGCCATCGTGGCTACCGGCGGTGGTACTCGTGAGCTTGAGGGTCATGGCAACGGTTTGCTTTCCGCTGCTGCCAGTGGGTTAAGCCGCTGGCTGGATACGCCGTTTGTCATTAAGGATTATCATGAACATTCGCTGGGCGAACGCAGCGACAGTCGATCGGTGACCTATATTCGCTGCCTGTTCCAGGATGGAACGAGTCGATGGGGCGTAGGAATTGATAGTGACGTGGCGCGCGCGTCTATTCAGGCGCTGTTCAACGCCGTCGGCTAATCGTCTTTGAAATAGTCGCTGGGTGAGATCCCCATCACCCGGCGAAACATCGCCGTAAACGCGCTGTGGCTGCCGTATCCCAGGTCCAGCGCCACGCGCAGCACCGGCTGCCCCTGCGCCAGCCGTAGCAATGCCTCCATTAACCGCGCCCTTCTCACCCACTCCGCAAAACGTAAACCCGTCTGCTGCTGAAAATGGCGGTTGAGGGTGCGCTCGCTCATGTTGACCTGCGCAGCCGCCTGTATGCTGCTCCAGTTTTCTCCTGGCACATGGCGGATACGATCGCACAGCTGGCGTAACAGCTCGCTCTGCGGCTCAGGGAGATTAAACGGCAGTATCGGCATGGTGCGGATTTCATCAAGGATCAGCTCGTAGACGCGTTCATCGCGGCTGCCGGGGGCGTATGACTCCGGGAGATTGAGTGAGGCAACGATCAGCTCGCGCAGTAGCGGTGATATCTGCACGATCTGGCATGATGCGGGCAGATCGGCGCGAGCCATCGGATCGATAAACAGGGTGCGCGCCGCGACGTTGCCAGTAATACGAATGGCATGCCGTGTACCTGCCGGTAGCCAGACGCCACGCCCAGGGGGAACGACCCAACAACCCGCAGCCGTATCAACCCGAACGACACCGCTCAGACTATGCAACAGCTGGGCACAGTCGTGCTGGTGCCAGGGCTCGCTGTCGCCATGAGCGTAATCATGGGCAAAGGGAACCAAAGGGCGCTGAGTAAAGGAGAACGTTAAGGTAGTGGACATAGGATTGACGACCCTCTCCCTGAGGAGAGGGTGAAGCGCACTAGATGTGCAGTTCTTTCAACGTTTCTTTCGGCAGGGCCAGTTCTTCGTTGCTGTTTACGCGAACGTCACGCTCGATAATGTGACGCGCGATATCCTGTGCTTCTTCCAGAGAGTGCATCTCATAGGTGCCGCACTGGTAAACGTTCAGCTCAGGAATTTGGTTCTGCTCTTTTACTTTCAGCACGTCGGCCATTGCCGCTTTCCAGGCATCCGCCACGCGAGTTTCGTCCGGCTGACCGATCAGGCTCATGTAGAAACCGGTACGGCAACCCATCGGGGAGATATCAATAATCTCAACACCGTTACCGTTAAGGTGATCGCGCATGAAACCTGCAAACAGGTGCTCCAGCGTATGTATGCCCTTCTCCGGCATCACTTCTTTATTCGGTACGCAGAAACGCAGGTCGAATACGGTGATCGTGTCGCCGTGCGGGGTATGCATGGTCTTCGCAACACGTACAGCAGGTGCTTCCATACGGGTATGGTCGACAGTGAAGCTATCTAATAACGGCATACGTCACCTCCGATAGTGATTTTTTTTAAAATAAAATGAACTCTTTGTTCAAAGCCGCGTCTGACTATATGAAAGACGCGCATTTGTTATCATCATCCCTGATTCAGAGATGTTATTTTGGCCACATTACTGTGGCCTTTTTCTTTTCTGTCAGTCGTGTTTCGCCAGAAAGGCGTCGAACGACTCGGTATCTGCAGCTTCGACTTCACGCTGGCGCGCAACAGATGCTTCACGCTCGGCAATGAAATCCTCTTCGCTTAAGACTTCCAGTGGCTCCTGCTGCAACATTTCACGATACTGTGCGGCAAGCGAACGGCCTGTTCCACCAATACCCTGATCAATCATAGAACGCAGAATACGCGCTGAGAATGTCAGTTCCGGGTTATCAAAGCTTTCGACCAGTTGGTCGCAGACTTTTTGATATTCCTCGCCGCCGTAGAGGCTGTCCATCGTTTGAGCTACGCGTTTGAGGTCGCGGAACAGATCTTTGCCCACTTTTGCCAGCGGGAATTGCGCCGTTTCGCAGCCGATGCCCAACGTCAGGCCAGGCTTGCGCCCTTCGAGGATCACGCGGTTCCAGTTAGTACGGGTGCAAAGTAACTCGTCAGCGCTCATCTCTGGCGCATCCGCCAGTACGCACCAGACCATAAACAGGTCGAGGAAACGTATCTGCTGCTCGTCGACGCCAATAGGCGAGAACGGGTTGATATCCAGCGAACGCACTTCGATATACTCAATGCCGCCGCGTTCCAGCGCATCCGACGGTGCTTCGCCGCTGCGGGTGACACGTTTTGGACGAATCGGCGCATACAGTTCGTTTTCAATTTGCAGAACGTTGCTGTTGATTTGCAGGCGCTTGCCGTCTTTTTCGAGACCGATTTTTTCGTAGTCTTCAGACGGCGTTTTGATCGCTCGCTTTAATCCTGCCACATACTCGTGCAATTCGTTAAACGTAATACCGAGATTGCTTTGCGACTTATTGGTATAACCCAGGTCACTCAGGCGCAGAGAGGTCGCGTACGGCAGGTAATACATGCCGCAGTCGGTTTTCTCAAAGGGTAACGTGGTTGGCTTGCCCTGCAGGAACGAGGAACAAATCGCAGGAGAAGCGCCGAAGAGATACGGAATCACCCAGCCAAAGCGGTAGTAGTTGCGAATCAGGCGGAAGTAGCCCGCAGAGATCGCTTCTTTATCTGTCTCACCGCACTTCGCCTGCCAGAACGCCATGGGCAAAGAGAAGTTGTAATGGACACCGGAGATGGTCTGCATCAACGCGCCATAGCGGTTTTTTAAGCCTTCACGATACAGCGTTTTTAGCCGACCAATGTTCGACGTGCCGTACTGTGCCAGCTCAATATCCTGCCCTTGCTCGATATAGCAAGGCATGCTGAGCGGCCACATGCGCTCATCACCCAACTGGCGGGCGGTAAAGCGGTGGACATCGCGCATTAGCGTGAGCATATGGTTAATATCGCCATCCACCGGAGTGATGAACTCCAGTAATGCTTCTGCGAAATCGGTCGTGATCCATTTATGTGTCAACGCCGAGCCTAACGCCTCTGGATGGCCGGTTGTCGCCAGGCTACCATCTTCGTTAACGCGCAGCGTTTCGCGCTCAAGACCACGCTGAATACCCTTCAGAGCCTGAGGGTGCTTTTCCAGCCAGGCTAGCGCCTGTGATACGTCCGGGATCAAATTGACCTCCCGCCTGTCAAATAAGAGTTATTCAGCATAATTGTAATGGTTGACGATTGAAGGTCGCTTATTCATTCCACCAATTAGTGCCACCACGTCATGCCTTCCAGGGTTGCCAGTGCCACGAGGACATAGCGCAACGCCTTGCCAAGGCATAAAAAAAAGAGCACCGGCCCCCAGGAGATGCGCATCCATCCCGCCAGCAGACACAGCAAATCGCCTATTACAGGCATCCAGCTTAGTAAAAGCGTGGCAGCACCATAGCGTTTCAGCCAGCCTGCTGCCTTTTCCTGCCAGCGTGATTTTTCACGTAGCGGAAAGAAACGACCAAGAATAACGTTAGTCAGGCCTCCAATGCTATTACCCATTGTTGCTATTAATACCAATAGCCAGGGCTGACTGACGCCAGACAGCAGCATCGCTACCAGCACCACCTCGGAGTTACCCGGTAAAAGCGTGGCGCTGAGAAAACTGCTGGCAAACAACGACGCGAGCGACAGCAGGTCACTCACAGTAAGCGAACATCCACCGCATCCATTCCAGCGTCACGCGCAGCCTGAATACCAAAGTCCGCATCCTCAAACACCACGCATTTATTCGCCGGAACGCCCATCAATTCAGCGCACAGCAGAAAGGTATCCGGTGCTGGCTTATGATTTTTGACATGATCGGCGGCAACAACCGCAGAGAAATAGTGACGCAGGCCAAGATGGTTGAGCAACGCCTCCGCCACCGCGCTTTCGCTACCGGTGCCGACAGACATAGGACGGCGACCATGCCACTCTTTGACAACTTCGATCAGTGGGAGCGGACGGACGGTATCTAAGAGCATCGCTTTAACGGCGTCGGTTTTTTCACGGGCTAAGTGATGTGGGTCAAGATCGGCATTATTGAGCTCGATCACTGCCTGGGCGATACGCCAGGTAGGAGAACCATTGAGCGCCACCATGGCCTGTAAATCGAAACGCATACCGTAACGGCTAAGAACATCATCCCAGGCTTTACGATGTGTGGGTTCGGTATCGAGGATAGTGCCGTCCATATCGAAGATCAGACCGTCATACTGTGCGTACATCGCGCTCTCGTCAAAGAATTAACAAAGCATTACTTTAACGTAAACAGGGATTTTTGTCGCTGATTCTGCTTGGGTTGAGATTGGGGATGCTGAAGAAAAAAACGTAGAGGGGATAACAAGGAGAGATGGTGCTTGCGATTAACTCGCAGACAATAAAATAACAGTATTGCTGTTATCCTGGAGAATATGGTGCATCCGGGAGGATTCGAACCTCCGACCGCTCGGTTCGTAGCCGAGTACTCTATCCAGCTGAGCTACGGATGCATCAGGGTAATGCTTTTAGAAATTGTAGATGGTGCATCCGGGAGGATTCGAACCTCCGACCGCTCGGTTCGTAGCCGAGTACTCTATCCAGCTGAGCTACGGATGCATCAGGGTATAGCTTTCAGAAATAGTAAAAGGTGCATCCGGGAGGATTCGAACCTCCGACCGCTCGGTTCGTAGCCGAGTACTCTATCCAGCTGAGCTACGGATGCATCAGGGTATTGCTTTCAGAAATAGTAAATGGTGCATCCGGGAGGATTCGAACCTCCGACCGCTCGGTTCGTAGCCGAGTACTCTATCCAGCTGAGCTACGGATGCATCAGGATTTACTACTGTACTGCTGGATACTCATATCACTTCTAAAGCAATATGAAGTAATAGATGGTGCATCCGGGAGAATGACTCGGCTGCGCCTCACCCTACTGGCCGTTGCTAAAGCAACGTTATCCTCTCTGGTGTGCGGGCTAATTTCGCAAACCGTGAAATAACAATGCCACTGTTATCTCAAAGAAGATGGTGCATCCGGGAGGATTCGAACCTCCGACCGCTCGGTTCGTAGCCGAGTACTCTATCCAGCTGAGCTACGGATGCAAAATGGCGGTGAGGCGGGGATTCGAACCCCGGATGCAGCTTTTGACCGCATACTCCCTTAGCAGGGGAGCGCCTTCAGCCTCTCGGCCACCTCACCACACAACGCCTCTTGCGAGTGCTTCGAGTAACTCGTTAAGAGCTTCTCGTCGCTGCGTGGCGCATATATTACTTTCTGGGACTTATAAGTCAAACCTTTTTCCTCAGACATTTATCGTTTGCACAAATCACAGGCAATTCGCATGTAAAACCCACAAAGAGGGTGTTTTATAAACGGATTTTGCAGGCGTAAAGACAACGTTCTACCGGAGCGAAGGTGGATTTTGCTTGAGATAAGATTCTGATGAAGGTTAAAAAGGGAGCAATTGAAATCGAACGGTAACTTTTAGCAGGAAGAATAGCGGGAGGGTTGCGTCTCGCCGGGAGGCGAGACGCGATAATATCAGTAACTGGACTGCTGGGATTTTTCAGCCTGGATACGCTGGTAGATCTCTTCACGATGGACAGAGACTTCTTTAGGAGCATTAACACCAATACGTACCTGGTTGCCCTTCACCCCTAAAACTGTCACGGTGACCTCATCCCCAATCATGAGGGTCTCACCAACTCGACGAGTCAGAATCAGCATTCTTTGCTCCTTGAAAGATTAAAAGAGTCGGGTCTCTTGTATCCCGGCATTATCCATCATATAACGCCAAAAAGTAAGCGATGACAAACACGTAATGTGTAAGCAGTCACGGCATCACATTCTGTTAAACGTAAGTTTAGCCGATATACACAAACTCAACCTGACTTTATCGTTATCGATAGCGTAGTACCAGAACGCCATAACGATGATGTCATGGCGTCTGTTTACGCTTTGTAATTATTACAGTTTAGTGCTTACCCAGCTTTCAACGCTGGCTAATGCTGCTGGAAGCGCCGCTACATCCGTACCACCGGCTTGCGCCATGTCCGGACGACCGCCACCTTTGCCGCCGACCTGCTGAGCGACCATACCAATCAGTTCCCCTGCTTTAACGCGGTCAGTCACATCCTTAGAGACGCCCGCAATCAGAGAAACCTTACCTTCGAACGCTGTCGCCAGCACGATAACTGTCGAACCAAGCTGGTTCTTCAGATCATCGACCATGGTACGAAGCATCTTAGGCTCAACACCTGCCAGTTCGCTGACCAGCAGTTTAACACCTTTGATATCAACTGCTTTACTGGAGAGATTTGCACTCTCCTGAACCGCCGCCTGCTCTTTAAGCTGCTGCAGTTCTTTTTCCAACTGACGACTACGCTCCAGCGCACTACGGACTTTCTCGCCCAGATTGTGGCTGTCGCCCTTCAACAGCTGAGCAATATCATGCAGTTGATCGCTTTCAGCATGCAGGCTGGCAATCGCACCTTCACCCGTTACGGCTTCGATACGACGCACCCCTGCCGCCGTTCCGGATTCAGAAACAATGCGGAACAGACCAATATCACCGGTACGGGACGCATGAGTCCCGCCGCACAGCTCGGTAGAGAAATCGCCCATGCTCAGCACACGAACACGTTCGTCATATTTCTCGCCAAACAGCGCCATTGCGCCTTTGGCTCGTGCCGCCTCAAGATCCATGATGTTGGTTTCGATAGGCAAGTTACGACGGATCTGCGCGTTAACCATATCTTCTACCGCACGGATTTCAGACGGTTTCATTGCTTCGAAGTGAGAGAAGTCGAAACGCAGGATTTTGTCGTTAACCAAAGAACCTTTCTGCGCAACATGCGTTCCCAGTACATCGCGCAGAGCGGCGTGCATCAGGTGCGTTGCAGAGTGGTTCAGACGAATACGCGCACGACGTGCTTCGTCAACGATAGCCTGAACGCCCTCGCCCACTTTCAGCGCGCCGGATGCCAGCTTGCCGTTGTGACCGATAGCCTGACCGTATTTTTGGGTATCGTTGACGACGAAGCTAAAGCCGTTACCTTTCAGCTCGCCTTTATCGCCAACCTGACCACCGGATTCCGCGTAGAACGGCGTTTTGTCGAGAACGACAACCGCGTCCTGACCTGCACTAATGCTGTCTACGGCTTTACCGTCAACAAACAGTGCCGTCACTTTCGCGTTCAGTTCCAGGCTGTCGTAACCTTTGAATTCAGATGCACTATCGACGCGAATCATCGCATTGTAGTCAGCACCAAAGCCGCTGGACTCACGCGCACGACGACGCTGTTCTTCCATGGCAGCTTCAAAGCCCGCTTCATCTACTTTGATGTCACGCTCGCGGCAAACGTCTGCCGTCAGGTCAACCGGGAAGCCGTAGGTATCGTACAGACGGAAAGCGGTTTCGCCGTCGAGCGTATCGCCGGTCAGCTTAGAGAGTTCGTCGTCCAACAGCGCCAGACCGCGCTCCAGAGTACGTGCAAACTGCTCTTCTTCGGTTTTCAGAACCTGCTCAACCTGCGCCTGCTGACGTTTCAGCTCTTCGCCCGCATCACCCATGACGCCAACCAGTGGCCCCACCAGCTTGTAGAAGAAGGTGTCTTTCGCGCCCAACATGTTGCCATGACGAACGGCACGGCGAATGATACGACGCAGCACATAGCCACGGTTTTCATTCGACGGCGTGACACCATCAGCAATCAGGAAGGCACAAGAACGAATGTGGTCTGCGATAACGCGCAGTGATTTGTTGCTCAGATCGGTTGCACCGGTAACTTCAGCAACGGACTTAATCAGCGTGCTGAACAAGTCGATATCATAGTTGGAGTTCACGTGCTGCAGAACAGCGGCGATACGCTCCAGACCCATACCGGTATCCACGGACGGTTTAGGCAACGGTTCCATGGTGCCGTCAATCTGACGGTTAAACTGCATGAAGACGATGTTCCAGATCTCAATGTAACGATCGCCGTCTTCTTCTGCAGTACCCGGAGGTCCACCCCAGATATGGTCGCCATGATCGTAGAAGATCTCGGTACAAGGACCGCAAGGACCGGTGTCACCCATCTGCCAGAAGTTATCAGACGCATATGCAGCGCCTTTGTTATCGCCGATGCGGATAATACGCTCACGCGGGATACCTACTTCTTTTTCCCAGATTTCGTAAGCTTCATCATCGGTTTCGTAAACGGTAACCCACAGACGCTCTTTCGGCAGGTTGAACCAGTTTTCACCGGTCAGCAGT
>JALCNW010000019.1 GCA_022649305.1 Enterobacter sp. | reverse complement strand
AAGCTGTACGTGCAGCGCGTATTCATCATGGACGAAGCCGAGCAGTTCATGCCGAACTACCTGCGCTTCACCCGTGGCCTGATCGACTCTAACGATCTGCCGCTGAACGTCTCGCGTGAAATCCTGCAGGACAGCACTGTGACCCGCAACCTGCGTACCGCGCTGACTAAGCGTACTCTGCAGATGCTGGACAAGCTGGCGAAAGACGACGCGGAAAAATACCAGACCTTCTGGAAACAGTTCGGCCTGGTGTTGAAAGAAGGCCCGGCGGAAGATTCTGCGAACGTTGAATCTATCGCTAAACTGCTGCGCTTTGCCTCTACGCACACCGACTCTTCTGAGCAGACCGTTTCGCTCGAAGATTACGTGTCCCGTATGAAAGAAGGGCAGGAGAAAATCTACTACATCACCGCTGACAGCTACGCTGCTGCGAAGAGCAGTCCGCACCTGGAACTGCTGCGTAAGAAAGGCATCGAAGTGCTGCTGCTTTCTGACCGCATTGATGAGTGGATGATGAACTACCTGACCGAGTTCGATGGCAAAAGCTTCCAGTCCGTTGCCAAAGCCGATGAGTCTATCGACAAACTGGCGGATGACGTAGATGACACCGCGAAAGAAGCAGAGAAAGCACTGGAACCGTTCGTGGAGCGCGTGAAAACCCTGCTGGGCGATCGCGTCAAAGAAGTGCGTTTCACTCACCGTCTGACCGATACCCCGGCGATTGTCACCACTGAAGCCGACGAAATGGGTACGCAGATGGCGAAACTGTTCGCCGCTGCGGGCCAGGCGATGCCAGAAGTGAAATACATCTTCGAGCTGAACCCGGATCACCCGCTGGTGAAACGTGCGGCGGATACCCAGGATGAAGCGCGCTTCGCCGAGTGGGTTGAGCTGCTGCTGGATCAATCCCTGCTGGCCGAACGCGGCACGCTGGAAGATCCAAACCTGTTCATCAAACGTGTGAACGCGCTGCTGCTGGCGTAATAAAACATCGCCCCTCCCCCCAAGGGGGCGAGGGGCTCGATCGGTTCCCTCTCACCTCTGGGGGGAGGGGAAATCTTCCGCACTATCCCAAATAATCTCCCCCGTTAACCGTTTCAGCCGTCCCGCCTTCCTTGAGCCACACTCGTTCTGATGGTATTGTTTAGCGCTTTTGAAAAATTGAACCAACTTTTGAGGGGATTTTCGCAATGCGTATTATTCTGCTTGGCGCTCCGGGCGCGGGTAAAGGAACTCAGGCACAGTTCATCATGGAGAAATACGGTATTCCGCAAATCTCTACCGGTGACATGCTGCGTGCCGCTGTTAAATCTGGCTCCGAGCTGGGTAAACAAGCGAAAGACATCATGGACGCAGGCAAGCTGGTGACTGACGAACTGGTTATCGCGCTGGTAAAAGAACGCATCACTCAGGAAGATTGCCGTAACGGTTTCCTGCTGGACGGTTTCCCGCGTACCATTCCACAGGCTGATGCTATGAAAGAAGCAGGCATCAAAGTGGATTACGTTCTGGAATTTGACGTACCGGACGAGCTGATCGTTGACCGCATTATTGGTCGTCGCGTTCACGCTGCCTCTGGCCGCGTTTACCACATCAAATTCAACCCACCGAAGGTTGAAGGCAAAGACGATGTGACCGGTGACGAGCTGAGCACGCGTAAAGACGATCAGGAAGAGACCGTGCGTAAACGCCTGGTGGAATACCATCAGATGACCGCGCCGCTGATCGGCTACTACTCGAAAGAAGCGCAGGCGGGTAACACCCAGTATGCGAAAGTTGACGGCACTAAGCCGGTCGCTGAAGTTCGTGCAGAGCTGGAAAAAATCCTCGGCTAAGCACGTTCCTCTCACCCGGGTCCTCCGGGTGAGAAATATTCTCATATTTCCTATCGCAGCAATGGGTTCCGTTTACCCGCATTTCCGCTACAATTAGCAGCTATTCAAATGGTTAAGAGGCGTGAATGAGTCAGGCAAAAACCGGCATTTTACTTGCCAATTTAGGCACTCCCGAAGCATCCACCCCTGCGGCAGTTAAACGCTATCTGCGCCAGTTTTTGAGCGATTCACGCGTTGTGGATACTCCAAAACTGCTGTGGTGGCCGCTGCTGCGCGGTGTGATTTTGCCGATTCGTTCTCCACGTGTGGCAAAGCTGTACCAGTCCGTCTGGATGGAAGAAGGTTCTCCACTGATGGTCTACAGCCGTCGTCAGGAAAAAGCGTTGGCGGCTCGACTGCCCGATGTCCCTGTTGCGCTGGGCATGAGCTACGGCAAGCCTTCTCTGAAAAGCGCCGTAGAGAACCTGCTGGCGCAGGGCGTTGAGCATATCGTGGTGCTGGCGCTCTATCCACAGTATTCCTGCTCGACGGTAGCGGCCGTCTGGGACGAACTGGCGCGCATTATGGCGACGCGTCGCTATGTTCCGGGCATCACCTTTATTCGCGACTATGCCGATAACGAGATGTATATCGCCGCCCTTGCCAGCAGCGTCCGCGCATCGTTTGCCGAGCACGGCGAGCCAGATATGTTGCTGCTCTCCTACCACGGTATCCCTCAGCGTTATGCCGATGAAGGCGATGACTATCCGCAGCGCTGTCGTGATACCACGCGCGAACTGGTCTCCGCACTGGAATTCCCGCCAGAGAAGGTGATGATGACCTTCCAGTCTCGCTTTGGCCGTGAACCGTGGTTAACGCCGTACACTGACGAAACGCTTAAAATGCTGGGCGAAAAGGGCGTGAAGCACATCCAGGTGATGTCCCCAGGCTTCTCCGCTGATTGTCTCGAAACGCTTGAAGAAATCGCGGTGCAAAACCGGGAATTTTTCCTTGAGGCGGGTGGCGAAAAGTACGAATACATTCCGGCACTTAACGACTCTCCTGAACATATCGAAATGATGGTCTCGCTGGCGACCACAAGCCGCTAATCGCGCATCGGGCCGGGTTTGTGCTACCATTTCCGGCCCATTCGTCACACATAGCCCAGAAAATGAAATTTCCCGGTAAACGCAAATCCAAACACTATTTCCCCGTCAACGCCCGTGACCCGCTACTGCAACAGTTCCAGCCGGTCAATGAAACCAATGCGGCGTGGGTGGTGGGTATCGATCAGACGCTGGTGGATATCGAAGCTAAAGTTGATGATGCGTTTGTTGCACGTTATGGGCTAAGTTCTGGCCATTCGCTGGTTATCGAAGATGATGTCGCCGAAGCACTGTATCAGGAACTGGTACGGGAAAACCTGATCACTCATCAGTTTGCCGGTGGCACCATCGGCAATACCATGCACAACTACTCCGTATTGGCCGACGATCGTTCGGTTCTGCTCGGCGTAATGTGCAGCAATATCGACATCGGTGGCTATGCCTACCGTTACCTCTGTAATACCTCCAGTCGCACCGATCTAAACTACCTGCAAGGTGTTGATGGGGCGATTGGTCGCTGCTTTACGCTGATTAGCGATTCCGGTGAGCGTACTTTTGCCATTAGCCCTGGTCACATGAATAAGCTACGTGCCGAAAGTATTCCGGAAGAGGTCATTGCGGGGGCATCAGCGCTGGTTCTGACTTCCTATCTGGTGCGCTGTAAGCCAGGCGAACCGATGCCAGAAGCCACCATGAAGGCGATTGAATACGCCAAAAAATACAATGTGCCGGTGGTGCTGACGCTCGGGACAAAATTTGTGATCGCCGATAACCCTGAATGGTGGCAGGCGTTCCTGAAGGAGCACGTCTCGATTCTGGCGATGAACGAAGAAGAAGCCGAAGCGCTAACCGGTGAAAACGATCCGCTACTGGCGTCTGATAAAGCGCTGGACTGGGTTGATCTGGTGTTGTGTACCGCCGGACCGGTTGGGCTTTATATGGCCGGCTTTACCGAAGAAGAGAGCAAACGTAAAACCCAGCATCCGCTGCTGCCTGGGGCGATTGCCGAGTTTAACCAGTATGAGTTCAGCCGTGCGATGCGCCACAAGGATTGCGAAAATCCGCTGCGTATTTACTCCCATATCGCCCCTTATATGGGTGGGCCGGAGAAGATCATGAACACCAACGGCGCAGGCGATGGCGCGCTGGCCGCGCTGCTGCACGATATCACCGCCAATGCCTACCACAGAACCAATGTCCCTAACTCCAGCAAACATAAGATCAGCTGGCTGACATACTCGTCGCTGGCACAGGTGTGTAAATATGCGAACCGCGTCAGTTATCAGGTGCTGAACCAGCATTCACCACGCCTGACGCGCGGCTTGCCGGAAAGGGAAGACAGCCTGGAAGAGTCGTACTGGGACAGGTAAACGAAGACCCCTCGCCCCTTAGGGGGAGAGGCCCAGACCGCACAAATTAACCCGTAACCGCCTCTTCAATTGGCGGTTTCTCAATCAGCATGATCATCGTATTAGCGATTTCACGCTCGCCCATCACCACCTGATTCGCGCCACGTTCGGTAATATATTCAACCTCATCGTCATAATGCGCGCGGGCGATAATTTCAATCGTCGGGCACTTCTCACGCGCGGTTGCGACAATCTCACCGGCTTCGTAGCCGTTAGGAATGGTTAGCAGCAGCCAGCGAGCGCAGTCCAGGTGTGCAAGATTCATAATTTCTTCGTTTGCCGCATTACCCAGCACCGCGCGGATGCCACGTGCGCGCAGTTCGTCCACGCGGGTGCGCGACGTTTCAATCACGACCAGCGGGATGCCCTGTGCCATCAGCTTCTCGCCCAGCAGGCTCCCGACGCGACCAAAACCGACCAGCAGCGCATGGTTGCAGATGTCCACCGGGATTTGCTTCTCTTCTTCAGTCGCCTCTTCCAAAGTCTGATCTTCCAGCGTCTCGGTTTTAGCGAGATATTTCTCCAGCAGTGCAAACAGTACCGGGTTAAGCATGATAGAGAGAATCGCCCCGGCCAGCACCAGATTCTGCCCGGCCTGCGGCAGCAGGTTCAGCGCCATGCCCAGACCCGCCAGGATAAAGGCAAATTCACCAATCTGCGCCAGGCTTGCCGCGATGGTCAGTGCCGTGCGCGGTGAGTGGCCGAACATGCGGACCAGGAAGAAAGCAACGACGGATTTACCGAAGATAATAATCGCCAGCGTCGCCAGTACGGCCAACGGCTGATCAATCAAAATAAGTGGGTCGAATAACATACCGACGGAGACAAAGAACAATACCGCAAAGGCATCACGTAACGGCAGTGTATCGTGCGCGGCCCGGTGGCTCAGTTCGGATTCGTTCAGCACCATCCCGGCGAAGAACGCGCCCAGCGCAAAGGAAACGTCAAAGAACTCGACTGCACCAAATGCAATACCAAGCGCCAGCGCGAGCACGGAAAGGGTAAACAACTCACGAGAGCCGGTTGCCGCGCTGCGCGACATAATCCACGGTACCAGACGACGCCCAACCACCATCATGATCGCGATAAAGGCAACGACCTTCCCGATGGTAATGCTCATATCTAACGCCAGCGAGGCAAAACCGACGTTGTCTTTTTCAACCATCCCGGCGACGGCGGGCAGCAGGACCAGCGTTAAGACCATCACCAGATCTTCAACAATCAGCCAGCCAATGGCAATTTGCCCACGCTGGCTGTCTATTAACTGCCTCTCCTCAAGCGCGCGCAGCAACACCACGGTACTGGCGGTTGAGAGACACAGTCCAAACACGATGCCGGTCATCAGTGACCAGCCCAGCATCGCTGAAAGCGCCATACCCAACAGTGTCGCTACGCCTATCTGAGCGATCGCGCCGGGAATGGCAATGGCCTTTACCGCCATTAAATCCTTCAACGAGAAATGCAAACCTACGCCGAACATCAGCAGAATCACGCCCAATTCCGCCAGTTCTGGTGCCAACTTGGTATCCGCGACAAAACCAGGCGTAAAAGGACCCGCCAGAACACCGGCTAAGAGATAGCCCACGAGAGGAGAAATACGTAACTTATTGGCAATCATGCCGAGGATAAAAGCGAGTACAAGGCCACCAACAATGGTGGTGATAAGCGGTGTGGCGTGATGCATTCCGTCTCCTTTCGTCGTGGGGTGTTCCATTTTTGGCGTAAAAACCAAAAGGCCGATTAATAGTTTATGACAATTTGGGCCATTATGTTTATGAATAATTGTTGAACTTTGAAGAAAACAGCAATAAGCGTTAAAAAAAGCAGATTAGGACAAATTAACACGAGGATGAAGAGGAAAGCCTTATGGCAGTAGGCTGGGCTAAGGCCAAAGTTTAGCTTTGGCCTCAGGATAACTACGCTTTATGCCGATAATCAGGTAGGAATATGGTCAGTATCCCCAGAAGTGGAAGGAAAGCACAGATTTTATAGACTAAAAAGATACTGGTATGGTCTGCAACGAGCCCTAAGACTGCGGCTCCAAGGCCTCCCATGCCGAAGGCGAAACCGAAAAATAGACCGGAAACCATACCGATACGGCCCGGCATCAACTCCTGCGCATACACCAGGATCGCCGAAAAGGCAGAGGCGAGGATAAATCCAATAATCACCGTCAAAATCCCCGTCCATTCGAGGTTTGCATAGGGTAAAACGAGCGTAAACGGCGCAACACCAAGGATGGAGCCCCAAATGACGTATTTACGGCCTATTTTATCCCCTACAGGGCCGCCAATCACCGTGCCAGCCGCAACGGCAAACAGGAAGGCAAACAGGTGGAACTGCGCGTTTTGTACCGATAATCCGAATTTTTCCATCAGATAAAAGGTGTAATAGCTGCTGATGCTCGCCATATAGAAGTATTTCGAGAAAATCAGCATCAGTAGTATTGATACGGCTAAAATAACCTTGTCACGTGGCAGCGGATTGATAACGGGGGCTTTTGGTTTCCCTTTATTTACCCGGTGCTGCGCGGCGTACCAACGACTGATTTGTGCCAGTACGACGATAGCCAGCAACGCGGCCAGCACAAACCACGCCACGTTACCTTTTCCGTATGGCGCAATGATGACGGCGGCAAGCAGGGGGCCAAGCGAACTGCCAAAGTTCCCCCCGACCTGGAACAATGACTGCGCCAGACCATGACGCCCACCGGAGGCCATACGCGCCACGCGGGATGATTCAGGATGGAACACCGACGAGCCAGTACCGACCAGCGCAGCGGCCACCAGCACCATCTCAAAGCTACCCGCCATCGCCAGCAGTATCAGGCCGCATAAGGTAAAGCACATGCCAATTGGCAGCGACCACGGCATCGGATATTTATCCGTCCAGTAACCGACAACCGGTTGCAGCAGAGATGAGGCCATCTGGAACGTTAACGTGATCATCCCAATCTGTACGAAGGTGAGTGAAAACTCGGATTGCAGTAGCGGATATATCGCCAGAATGAGCGACTGGATCATATCGTTCAGCAGATGTGAAAGACTGATGGCACCTAATATACCAAACGAGGTGCGCGCTTTAGGTGTTAACGCCGCAGAGCCCGTAGCGGGCTGAGGTGATTCAGTGATTGCCATAAATACCACGTATTGAGTGATGAGAAGTGCAGGATGTCATTATTATCCGACTAACATACCTTTCTGTGGGATTTGAAGAAAGTCGCAATTCTGAAAACATATTTGTCTATTCTTGTGACTCGCTGTAATTTCAGCGTTTGTCTTTTGGTCAGGGAGCGAGATGATGAAGTTAATGAAGCGAGGCGTCGCATTGGCGCTGATAGCCGCATGGGGTATGGCAAGCTTGCCGGCTCAGGCCTATGAAAAAGATAAAACCTATAAAATAACGATCCTGCATACCAACGATCACCACGGTCATTTCTGGCGCAGCGAATACGGTGAATATGGTCTGTCCGCGCAAAAAACGCTGGTGGATGGTATTCGCAAAGACGTGGCAGCGCAGGGGGGTAGCGTGCTGTTGCTGTCCGGTGGAGATATTAATACTGGCGTACCAGAGTCAGATTTGCAGGATGCAGAACCGGATTTCCGCGGCATGAACCTGATTGGCTATGACGCCATGGCCGTCGGCAACCATGAATTTGATAATCCGTTAACGGTACTTCGCCAGCAGGAGAAGTGGTCGAAATTTCCTTTCCTCTCCGCCAATATTTATCAAAAAAGCACCGGTGAGCGCCTGTTTAAACCCTGGGCGTTATTTAAACGTCAGGATTTAAAAATCGCGGTAATAGGTTTAACCACCGACGACACGGCAAAAATTGGTAATCCTGAATATTTCACCGACATCGAATTCCGTAAGCCAGCAGAGGAAGCAAAGCTGGTCATTCAGGAACTGAATCAGAACGAAAAACCTGATGTGATTATCGCAACCACCCATATGGGGCATTACGATAACGGCGAGCACGGTTCAAACGCGCCGGGTGATGTGGAAATGGCTCGCAGCCTTCCAACGGGCGCGCTGGCAATGATTGTGGGTGGTCACTCACAAGATCCTGTCTGTATGGCATCGGAGAATAAAAAACAGGCTGATTACGTACCAGGCACGCCTTGCGCGCCGGATCGTCAGAATGGAATCTGGATTGTGCAGGCCCACGAGTGGGGCAAATACGTGGGTCGTGCCGATTTTGAATTCCGCAACGGCGAAATGAAACTGGTGCATTACCAGCTGATTCCAGTGAACCTGAAGAAGAAAGTCACCTACGACGACGGCAAAAGTGAGCGCGTACTTTATACGCCTGAAATTGCCGAAAATAGCCAGATGCTGTCCCTGCTGACGCCGTTCCAGAATAAAGGAAAAGCGCAGCTAGACGTTAAAATTGGCACACTCAACGGGCGACTGGAAGGGGACCGCAGTAAAGTTCGCTTCGTGCAAACCAACATGGGTCACCTGCTGCTGGCGGCACAAATGGCGCGAACGAATGCCGATTTTGGCGTAATGAGCGGCGGTGGCATTCGTGATTCCATTGAAGGCGGTGATATCACCTATAAAAATGTGCTGAAAGTACAGCCGTTTGGCAACGTGGTGGTGTACGCGGACATGAGCGGTAAAGAGGTCATTGAGTATCTTACCGCCGTCGCGCAGATGAAGCCTGATTCTGGTGCCTATCCGCAATTTGCCAACGTGAGTTTTACGGCGAAGGACGGCACGTTAAACGACCTGAAAATCAAAGGCGAACCGATTGATCCCGCCAAAACGTATCGCCTGGCGACGTTAAGCTTTAATGCCACCGGTGGCGATGGCTATCCGCATATCGATAATAAACCAGGCTATGTGAATACTGGGTTTATTGATGCCGAGGTGTTGAAGCAGTTTATTCAGCAGAACTCGCCGATAGATGTGAATGCTTACGAGCCGAAAGGTGAAGTGAGCTGGCAGTAAACGGGGTTTGTACCGGGTAGCGGCGTTGAACTGCGCCTTACCCGGCCTACTTTCCGTGAATGTTTAACTTACTCTCTGCGTGCAATATCGGCGAATTTAGCATCCAGCATTTTTGCCAGATCGCTGGCGGCTAGTTCAATATCCAGCCCGCGTTTACCGCCAGAAATGTAAATGGTATCGAACGTTTGCGAAGGCGCGTCAATCAGCGTCGGCAGGCGTTTTTTCTGCCCCAATGGGCTGATGCCGCCAACCAGATAGCCTGTGGTCCGTTGCGCAACCATCGGGTCGGCCATATCGACTTTTTTGGCACCTAGCGCCTTAGCCACTTTCTTGAGATCTAACTGACCTGCCACGGGCGTCACCGCCACGGCAAGGTGCTTCATATCACCATTCACCGCGACTAACAGCGTTTTATAGACCTGGTCGGCATTTAGCCCCAGTTTACGCACGACTTCATCGCCAAAGTTGGTCTCACTTGGGTCGTGATCGTAAGTATGAATCTGGAAAGGAATCTTGTTTTTTTCGAGTAATTTAACGGCGGGAGTCATAGTGATCCTTCTTACCACAGACAATTATCGCGTTAAGCATACGCTTGACGGTTGTCTAAAAAATAGCACCATCTTGCGCAATAGTATTGGCAGAGATGCAGAGTTTGAGCGACAATCGGCTCACACCGAAGGTCTCCTTCGGCATAATAATAACGATGAAATTCCTCTTTGACGGGCCAATAGAAATATTGGCCATTTTTTTACGTCAACAGCGACGGTAAATTTCCCTCTCCATAGAGATGCAGCGCACCGACGGCAACAACATAGCGACCTGCGGGTAAGGCATGCAATGCGGTTCGCCACGCCTGATTACGCTCATGCATTAAGACATCATACAACGACTCACTAAATGTCGAGGGTAGCGCCAGCTTGTCACTATCCGGTGGCGTGTCCAGCCACCAGCTCATCATGGTTTGCAACAGACGTGCGTTGGTGTGCCAGTGAGTTAATGTATCGTCCAGTAGCAAAATGCCGTCATCAGGCAGTTCGCGTAAAAGCGCAATCTGGCTGTCAGCACCTTCCAGTTCGATTATCGGCAAATCACGGGCCCGGGCGGCGTTCAACAACTGATAATCGATACCATATTCGCCGCGCAAGCCCAGACGTTGCGCCTGCGTTCCCTGAAGCACCATCGCGATTTGCCACAACGGCTGGGTTTCCAGCATGGAGAGCGAGAGCCCCAGTTCGTCAGCGACGCGCTCAAGTTCGGCCAGCCGCGTATCGCTAAGACGCTCATTCAGCGGCGGGGCAGGATCGAGATTGGCAAACGGGGATTCGTGACCGGAGATATCGGCTTCGACAACCAGAGCATCGGCATTGCGCAACAGTTTTATCAGCGCGGGGGGCAGCGGCGACATGTCGCGCGTGCCCATGTGGATGCTGCCGACCAGGTGTAAATGCTGTCCGCCTGGAAGCGAAATATCCATCCCCGGCCAGGGGTAACGGCGGGGAAGCAGGGCGCGGAACGTGGTTTTTATACGATTAAACAGGCTCATACGCGCTCCATGAATGCAAAGGTTCATGCTAGCGCGTAGGAGGGTTAGGTTCAATCCTTCGGTGTAAACCGCAGCAGTCGGTTGGCATTACTGACCACGGTAATGGAGGACAGCGCCATCGCAGCCCCTGCGACAACAGGGTTCAGTAAGGTTCCCGTCAGCGGCCACAGGATCCCAGCGGCAATTGGAATACCGAACGAGTTATAGATAAATGCGCCGAGCAGGTTTTGTTTCATGTTGCGCAACGTAGCTTTGGAAATGGCCAGCGCGTCGGCAACGCCCATCAGACTGTGGCGCATCAGGGTAATTGCTGCCGTTTCAATGGCTACGTCGCTTCCGCCGCCCATAGCAATGCCCACATCCGCCTGTGCCAGCGCCGGAGCATCGTTGATGCCATCGCCGACCATCGCCACCTGGCGACCTTCGTTCTGCAATTTTTTGATTGCATCCGCTTTGCCATCCGGCAACACGCCTGCAATCACCTCGTCTATGCCCGCTTCTTTGGCGATAGCATGGGCGGTCGTTGGGTTATCGCCGGTCAGCATCACCAGGCGATAACCTGCGCGGTGCAGGCGTTTTAGCGCTGCAATGCTGTCCTGACGTAGCGGATCGCGCACTGCCAACAGCGCTGCCGCTTGACCATCAACGGCCAGCAGAACCGGCGTCGCGCCCTGCGAGGCCTGCGCTTTCAGTTCATCTTCAAGCGCTGAGGTATCAACGCCATTTTCATTCAACAGCGCCTGATTGCCGAGCAGTAAGGTATGACCTTCAGCTTCGCCGCTCACGCCCAGACCGCGTAGGGTGCGAAAGTGACTCACCTGTGGCAGGGCTGCGGAGCTGGCTTTCTCGATAATCGCCCTCGCCAGCGGGTGGCTGGATCCTTGTTCGAGCGCAGCGGCAAGCCTGACGGCTTCCGCCTCGGTGAGGCCTACCGTTTTCACCGCCACGACCTGCGGTTTGCCTTCGGTCAACGTCCCGGTTTTATCAAACACCAGCGTGTCGAGAGTGCTGGCCCGCTGCAATGCATCGGCATCGCGCACCAGCACACCAAATTCGGCGGCGCGACCCACGCCCGAGATAATCGACATCGGCGTCGCGAGACCCAACGCACAAGGACAGGCGATGATCAGCACCGTGGTCGCGATGACCAGCGTATAGACGATTTGCGGCGCGGGGCCAAAGAAATACCAGATAGCCGCGCTGAACAGAGCAATACCTACGACGACCGGCACAAAAATGGCAGAAATTTTATCGGCCAGTTGGCCAATTTCCGGTTTACTGCTTTGCGCCTGGCGCACCATGCGAATAATGCGCGACAGCGTGGTATGGCTACCCACGGCGCTGGCGCGGAATAACACGCTACCGTCCTGTACCACGGTTCCGGCATGGACCGCATCGCCTGCGGATTTTTGCTGGGGTACAGGTTCCCCGGTGAGCATGGCTTCATCCAGCCAGGCTTCGCCCTGGGTAATTTCCCCATCGACCGGGACGCGATCGCCAGTCGTCAGACGCAGCGTCATGCCGGGTTGAACCTCGGCAAGCGGCAGCGTTTTTTCACCATCATCCGTCACCACGCGAGCAGACGGCGGTGTGAGATCGAGTAATCTTTCCAGCGCTTTCGATGAGCGCTGACGGGCGCGCGCTTCGAGCATATGGCCTAAGTTAATCAGGCCGATAATCATCGCGCTCGCTTCATAATAGAGATGGCGTGCTTCCATCGGGAACCATTGCGGCCAAACGTTAACGCTCATTGAATAGAGCCACGCCGCTCCTGTACCCAGCGCAACCAGCGTATCCATCGTTGCGGTTCGGTTTTTCAGGCTTTTCCAGGCGCTGGTGTAAAAATGCCCGCCTGCAAATACCATCACGCCGAGCGTGATCACACCAATAACCAGCCACAGAGTGCGGTTTTCATCGGTGACCATCATATTGTCGCCGAGCATGCCCCATACCATCACCGGAATACCCACCAGCAGCGCGACAATCGCCTGCCAGCGGAAGCGTTTCATGGTGGCAATCGCGTTTTCCTGCTGACGTTCGCGACGTTCGATATCATCTTCAATCGCTTCGGCACCGTAGCCCGCTTTTTCGACCGCCCGAACGAGTTCGGAGGCGGACGCGCTGCCCATGACCAGCGCAGTGCGCTCCGCTAAATTGACCCGTGCCTGTGACACACCCGGTACGGCCTGCAATGCATTTTGTACGCGAGAGACGCAGCTGGCGCAGCTCATGCCATTGATCAACAGCTGTTGGCTGTCATCCAGGCCATCGGCTGCCGGAAGCTCAGAAGTGTCCGCTGTCAGTGCTTCCGACGGGATTGATGACTCTGTCAGCGGATTAGCCTTTGGGTGGCTAAGCTCCGCCCCGTATCCGGCTTGTTTGATGGTGTCGATCAGCGCCTCTGCGCTGGCACTGCTAATGACCTGGGCGCGATCGACGGTGACGTCGGCGCTTTCAACGTCCGGGCGTTGCTCCAGGCTCTCTTTAACGCGTTTGACGCAGTGGCCGCAGGTGAGGCCATCCAGCTTCAGGTCGATTGTGTGAGACATAGCTAAACTCCTGTATAATTATTCGGCCAGTTATTGACCGACATAATGTTTTTATCTAACAGTAATGAAGGTTAAACCTTCCATCAAGGGGAAGGTCAAGGGGGAAATGTGAATATCAGTGACGTTGCAAAAAAGACCGGGCTAACCAGTAAAGCGATTCGTTTTTACGAGGAGAAGGGGTTGGTCACGCCGCCGCTGCGTAGCGAAAACGGCTATCGCAGTTACGCACAAAAGCATCTGGATGAACTGACGCTGCTACGCCAGGCGAGGCAGGTAGGGTTTAACCTGGAAGAGTGCGGCGAGCTGGTGCATCTGTTTAACGATCCCAAACGCCACAGCGCGGACGTCAAAAGTCGCACGCTCGAAAAAGTGGCGGAAATTGAACGTCATATCGTTGAACTTGAAGCGATGCGCAAGCAGCTTCTGGCGCTGGCCGAGTCTTGTCCGGGAGATGACAGCGCCGATTGCCCGATTATGGATAATCTTTCCGGCTGCTGCCATCGTAAGGCGAATGCTTAACAGGCTTTGACGTGCAGCGTAATACCTTCGACCGCCGTCACTTCAACCTGAGTACCTGCAATAAGGTCATCGTCTGCCACGACCGGCCATGAGCTATCACCCACGCGCACGTGCCCACGACCGTTGACTAGCGTGGTCTCCAGCGTATAGCGTTTACCCACTAACTGCTGGCCTCGTTGATTGAGTGTCGCATCGGCGGGCTTTTGCTCGCGAACCTGACGCGTCAGCCATCGCCACCACAGCCACGCGGCGACCAGTGTCAGCACGGCAAAAAGAACGCCCTGCCATTCCCAGCCGAACGGTAGCAGCCAGACGACGATCCCAGTAATCACCGCTGCCACTCCGCTCCAGAGCAGATAGCCATTGCCGCCGAGCATTTCTGCCGCCAGCAATAAGCCACCCAAACTCAACCAGAACACGTGCGGATGTGCTGCAATCGTTTCAATCATTTTTTGCGCTCGTTTCCACTGTCTTTCACCAGTTCCGCGATACCGGCGATGGAGCCCATTAGACTGCTGGCATCAAGCGGCATCATCACCACTTTACTGTTATTGGCTGAGCCAATTTGCTGCAACGCATCAGTGTATTTCTGCGCGATAAAGTAATTGATCGCCTGAATATCACCCGCAGAGATAGCTTCCGATACCATTTGCGTTGCGCGGGCTTCTGCTTCTGCCGAACGTTCACGGGCTTCAGCCTGTAAAAATGCAGACTGACGTTCGCCCTCGGCTTTAAGGATTTGCGACTGTTTTTCCCCTTCGGCTTTGAGGATCTCGGCCTGACGAATACCTTCTGCCTCAAGGATATAGGCACGCTTAGTACGCTCGGCCTTCATCTGCGCGTTCATCGATGAGATCAGTTCTGCCGGTGGGCGCACATCGCGGATTTCGATACGGGTGACTTTAATGCCCCACGGGTTAGTGGCTTCATCGACGATATGCAGCAGACGCGTATTGATGCTGTCGCGCTGGGAGAGCATTTCGTCAAGCTCCATTGAACCGAGAACGGTACGAATGTTCGTCATCGTCAGGTTCATGATAGCCAGCTCAAGGTTGCTGACTTCATAGGCCGCTTTTGGCGCGTCGATAACCTGGATGAAGCACACGGCATCGATGGTAACGTTGGCGTTATCTTTGGAGATGATTTCTTGTGAAGGGATATCCAGCACCTGTTCCATCATATTGATCTTGCGACCAATTCGGTCCATGAACGGGACGACAATATTGAGGCCTGGCTGGAGCGTGTTGGTGTAGCGGCCAAAGCGTTCAACCGTCCACTGATAACCTTGTGGCACAATTTTTACGCCTGCGCCGACGATAACCAGCACCACAAAAATAAGGATGGGAATAACGATCATCATAAAAAACCTCCTGTTTAGAATTCCGTGTCGTAATGAAAAATGTTCATTTGTTGAACATCAGTATATCGGTTATCGGAGGGGAATTCGCCCATGAATGCTCATGACATCGATACGCTTTGATATCAATTATCTTTTTTATAAGTGAATGAAAAGTCTGAAATGTACTTCTCATCGGAGCGATTAATGGCTTTGGAAAGATCCTGATAATATTTATCGAGCCCGATTGCCTCTATTTGCTGTAATTGCTCACGTATTGGGGCACAAAACAACTCGGCATTTCCGGCACCGACTCGCTTGTTATTAGGGGGAAGATCGCCTGTGATCGCCTTGAACCACGTCCTGATTCCTTGCTTTAAGTGATTCGGTGCTTTGGCAAGATTGTCGATCTCAGTGAGACGCTGCAATGTTGGAAACTCGTCGGCAAAGACTGCACTTTTTAAGCGTCCGAAGAACTGATTGAATAACTCAAATGAACCCAGATCGATAATTTTAGATTTTGTGGTTTTCCCGTTCTTATTGCCCATTTTGCTGACCGTCGTGGCACCTTGCTGTACAGCACCAGTCTTATGTAAGTCTAATCCGAACAGAAGGTTACAGTGCGCACGGCGCTCCTTTAACGGATATGACATAAGTACGCTGATAAATTCAGTCGCGGCAACGTCGGATAAGTTATGGTTGATAAGCCACTGTGAGCGGGAAAATTCTTCAGGTGACACATACCAGGTTGGCTTTTCGTCGTAGCGCTTCGATTTTCCTTTACTGTCGAATTCGACAAAATGTGCGCCATTATTGAAGGCAAACCTGCAATTTTTGAAGCTGCCAATAGTGGTGTTGACTATTAATGCCTTTTTGACGAAATCAACAACCTCCGCACTGATAACGAAACTGGTCTCAGCAGAGGAATTGATGACTTCCATTAATGTTTCTACATTAGGTACGCCTGGCTTAAGTGATGTGAACTCATAAAAAATGTGTGTCATGCCTGCTACTTCCTATAGTTATAAGCGTGTCTATCTAATCGCGAAAAAGTTTAACACCTCTGAAGGAGTGAGGCCATTAGCTACGTGTGCGGGAAGTTTGCTTGATCACAAATGGAAGAAAAAACTTAATCAGGCTGGAAAGTCGTCAATAAATGTAGACATTGATAAGTCTATTTTCTGAAGGTAAAAGCAAGGAAGCAGAAATTTTTCGTTAAGACTTAATGAAAACTAATGAGTGGTAAAAGTTAAAGGCCATCTTCTCAGATGGCCTTCAAGGGTTGTTGATCTTGCCTGGATTAGAAATCTCCGGTGATACCCGCACCTGCCATCCAACCGTTATCAAACGAGGATGATGCTTGAACGTTAACTGCAACGTGTTCAGTAACTCCTTTCTGTAAACCTCCAGCCAGCGCTGCACCGTCTCCGTTTGCGGTCCCTGTTGAGAGTGCCCATGCGTTATCAGAGTGATAATGCAGGCTAGACATGGCTGCCGCGTTATTCAATCCGCGTTTGAGTTCCTCTTTAGTCTCATCAATGTCTTTCGCATTCCGAGAAATCGCTTTGCTGTTGCTGTCGATGCGTTGGCTATTGCTATCAATGCGCTGGTTAGTGTTGGACATCTGGCGACTGTTGGTTTGATCAACATAGATGCTATTCATCTGATTGATGCTCAAAACATTGTAGGTTGTGCCGTTTGATTGCTGCCCAGACGGTTGCGTCGGTGCGGTATGCGGTGTGGTTTGCACGACAGCGGTCGGTACGGTTTTAGGCTGAGGCGTCAATTGAGTCGGAAGGACCGGTGTTTTTTGAGGCACGGACTGCGTGACAGCAACCGGTGCTTTCAATGGCTTCGGCGTCAGCTGAACCGGCATCATTGGTGCCTTGTTTGGTACGGACTGGACGATCGTGGTCGGTGCTTTCATTGGCTGCGGTGTCAGCTGAACTGGCATTACCGGTGCTTTATTTGGTACGGACTGGACGAGCGCGGTCGGTGCTTTCATTGGCTGCGGTGTCAGTTGGGCTGGCATCACTGGTGCCTTATTTGGCACTGACTGCACGATCGTGGTCGGTGCTTTCATTGGCTGCGGTGTCAGCTGAACTGGCATCACCGGTGCTTTATTTGGTACGGACTGGACGATCGCAGTCGGTGCTTTCATTGGCTGCGGTGTCAGCTGAGCTGGCATCACCGGTGCCTTATTTGGCACAGACTGGACGGTAGCAACCGGAACATTCATCGCCTGTGGCGTCTGCTGAACTGGTGCCACCGGCGTCTTAGACGGCACGGACTGGACGATCGCGGTCGGTGCTTTCATTGGCTGCGGTGTCAGCTGAACTGGCATCACCGGTGCTTTATTTGGTACGGACTGGCCGATCGCGGTCGGTGCTTTCATTGGCTGTGGTGTCAGCTGAACTGGCATCACCGGTGATTTATTTGGTACGGACTGGACGATCGCGGTCGGTGCTTTCATCGGCTGCGGTGTCACTTGGGCTGGCATCACCGGTGCTTTATTTGGCACTGACTGCACGATCGTGGTCGGTGCTTTCATTGGCTGCGGTGTCACTTGGGCTGGCATCACTGGTGCCTTATTTGGCACAGACTGGACGGTAGCAACCGGAACATTCATCGCCTGTGGCATCTGCTGAACTGGTGCCACCGGTGTCTTAGACGGCACGGACTGTACGATCGCGGTCGGTGCTTTCATTGGCTGCGGTGTCAGCTGAACTGGCATTACCGGTGATTTATTTGGTACGGACTGGACGAGCGTGGTCGGTGCTTTCATTGGCTGCGGTGTCAGCTGAGCTGGCATCACCGGTGCCTTATTTGGCACAGACTGGACGGTAGCAACCGGAACATTCATCGCCTGTGGCGTCTGCTGAACTGGTGCCACCGGCGTCTTAGACGGCACGGACTGGACGATCGCGGTCGGTGCTTTCATTGGCTGCGGTGTCAGCTGAGCTGGCATCACCGGTGCTTTATTCGGTACGGACTGAACGATCGCGGTCGGTGCTTTCATTGGCTGCGGTGTCAGTTGAGCTGGCATCACCGGTGCTTTATTTGGTACGGACTGGACGAGCGCGGTCGGTGCTTTCATTGGCTGCGGTGTCAGTTGAACTGGCATCACCGGCGTCTTATTTGGCACAGACTGTACGGTAGCAACCGGAACATTCATTGGCTGCGGTGTCAGTTGAACTGTCATCGCAGGCGTCTTAGATGGCACGGCTTGCGTAACAGCAACGGGAGCGTTCATTTTAACCGGTATTGCCGCAGGCGTTGCTGATGGCGTTTTTTGCGGAGCTTTGTTCGGCTGTAATGGTGATTGCTGTGGTGCGGCAACAGGGGCGATTGATCCATCTTTGAACGCCTGTCGGGCAGCTTGTAACTGTTGCTCAGCGAACTTCTGATCCTGACGGGCATCCGTTAAGTGAGCACGTGCAGCAAGGTGCGCATCGATCATGGCATTTTCGTTTGGCGTATTGAGGGCATTATCGGCATCAATGCTTGCAGCGTACTCGCTCCTGATTGCAGCACTATAGGTTTTGTGAGCAATGTGCGCGAACTCGATAGCGCCCTTAAGATTAGCAGTGGCCTGCTCAGACGTCAGTGCAAGAGCGCAAGGAGAAGCAACGGACAGCGCGACCATAATTGCCAACAGCTTTACGGAGGTACTCATTTTTTTCATTCCTAAAGGTATATGATTTTTTTCACATTCAGATCAGCGATGCGCTAGACCATGTTTGTTCGACCAATTGCTTTTACTGCCCGCAGTCTGTAAATGATTTTTCTTCCATCAATGACTTTTATAAGTCATTTGATGTTTGTTTGTGACTTTTTGTAAGTCTAAGTTCAATTATCATACAGTGATGAATTAAATTGGATCAAGTCAATTTAAAGTCTTTTATTTGTCTTATTTCATGTGAAAGTTAAATAGACTTTTGTTAGACATGTTTATGACTGTTTTATGGTTTTATTTTGATTTTTTGTAATGGTTTTGAATGGATTTGTTTTTTATTTGTTGGTGGGTTTGTTCATGTGTGAAAGAGGGTTGACTAACTTGGCGCATCTGGATTTAGTGAGTCCCTGCCTAATTTAAGTACCAGTGAAACGTTATCCTACCGCTTGAGGAGATGTCGCCGTCAACGGGCGAACCGAGTTACACTTCGCTCATACGGTAAGACTGAAATGAGAATAATATGAAGGACGATAAAGCGATTCTGGAGCTTGACGATATTGGATATCACGCCGGAGGTTTCACGATACTACAGCACATCAATCTGAGCCTTTCACCGGGAGAATTCAGGTTAATCACCGGCCCCTCAGGTTGTGGTAAAAGCACGTTACTTAAGATTGTTGCCTCTTTACTCAGCCCTACAGAAGGCAAAATTCTCTTCGAAGGCAACGATATCTCAACGCTCTCACCCGAGCGCTACCGCCAGCAGGTTTCGTATTGCGTACAAACCCCCTCTCTGTTTGGCGACACGGTTTACGACAACCTTATTTTCCCGTGGCAGGTTCGCGGCAAAACGCCGGAACCAAAAGCGTTACAGGCAGATTTAGAACGTTTTGGCCTGTCGCAGGAAACGCTCACCAAATCCGTCTCTGAACTGTCAGGTGGGGAAAAGCAGCGTGTCTCCCTGATTCGCAATCTGCAATTTCTGCCAAAGGTGCTATTGCTGGATGAAGTGACCAGCGCGCTGGATGACAGCAATAAGCAAAACGTGAACGACATCATTCATCGCTACGCTAAAGAGCAAAATATCGCCGTGTTATGGGTCACTCACGACGCCCAGGAAATCAAACATGCGGATGACGTCATGACCCTTAAACCCCAGGGCGGAAAAGTACAGGAGACGACTGATGGGCGAGCATAACATCACCAATGAATCACTGGCCTTTTCGATGCTGCTGGTGCTGGTGGCGATTGTCGTCAGCTACCGGGAAAAACTCGGCCTGGAAAAAGAGATTATCTGGAGTATTTGTCGGGCAGTGATTCAACTGATCGTTGTCGGCTATGTACTGAAATACATTTTCAACGTTGATCACGCCGTGCTCACGCTGTTGATGGTGATGTTTATCTGCTTCAACGCGGCCTGGAATGCGCAAAAGCGCAGTAAATACATCGATAAAGCTTTTATCTCGTCGTTTATTGCGATTACAACCGGAACAGCTTTAACGCTGACGGTGCTGGTGCTTTCCGGCTCGATTGAGTTTGCTCCGATGCAGGTCATCCCGATCGCCGGGATGATTGCCGGGAATGCGATGGTGGCGGTGGGGCTTTGCTACAACAATCTGGGGCAGCGCTTTAGCAGCGAGCAGCAGCAAATTCAGGAAAAGCTTAGCCTTGGCGCGACGCCAAAAATGGCTTCGGTACGATTGATGCGAGAGAGTATTCGCGCGTCGTTGATCCCAACGGTGGATTCAGCGAAAACGGTCGGGCTGGTGAGTTTACCGGGGATGATGTCGGGGCTGATTTTTGCAGGTATTGATCCGGTGAAGGCGATTAAGTACCAGATTATGGTGACGTTTATGCTGCTCTCAACCGCCAGTTTGTCGACGATTATTGCCTGCTATTTAACGTATCGGAAGTTCTATAATGCGCGACATCAGTTGGTGGTGACGCAATTGAAAAAAGCCCGCTGACATCGCCACCGGGCATCATGCTTAGTAAAGCAGGGCGTATAGCTGGCGACGGTATTTCGATGCCAGCGCATCACCGGTTCCGAGTGCGGCGAGGATCTCCTGGAACATCTTGCGAGCCTGACCATCGGCGGCGGCGAGATCTTTTCTCAGATGGGTGAACAGTAGCTCCAGCGCTTCTTCGTTACGACCGACCTGATGCAGCTGTAAAGCCAGCTGGCTCGCCAGCGCTGCGTCGTCCGGGTTTTCAGCCACCTGCTGTTGCAGTTGCTGGATTTCCGGCGTGTCAGCTGCCTGTTTTAACAGCTCAATCTGCGCGACCAGACCCTGATAACGCGTATCCTGATCCTGTAACGGAATGGTTTTTAGCACCGCTTCAGCCTCTTCCGAGCGGTTCAGTTCGATCTGAGTTTGGGCAAGTAGCAGACCAATCTGGCTGTCCTGATTCGACAGCTGCCAGGCGTCTTTCAGCAGCGGCAGCGCCTCGTCGTGTTTGCCTTCCTGAATCAATTCAAGCGCCTGCTGGGCTTTCAACTCTTCTTCACGCGGCAGCACTTTGTCCAGCAAAGCACGAATAGCGTCTTCAGGTTGCGGCCCCTGGAAACCGTCGACCGGCTGACCGTTCTGGAACAAATAAACGGTAGGGATTGCGCGCAGGCCAAACTGCGAGGCCACCACGTGCTCGGCGTCACAGTCCAGTTTTGCGAGGATAAACTGACCGTTGTACTGCGTCGCAAGCCGTTCCAGAACGGGGGTCAATTCCAGGCAATGCTGGCTGCGTTCGGACCAGAAATAAAACAGCACGGGTTTGACCATCGACTGTTCAAGGGTCTGTTGCAGGTTAGCTTCGGTAATGTTGACAATATTCTGTGCGGACATACGGCATTCTCTTTTATCGGTTTGATAAATACATGGGGGTGAGGAGCGAGGCTTCAACTCAACCGTGTAAAATTTTATCCATCACGCGCCCTGGCAGCAGGCGTTTGAGCCAGCCGACGGCGTGGGTGACCAGCGTCACGGGGTAGCGCATCTTAGGACGTTCGCTTTCAAAAGCATGGCGCACTTTGGCGACAACCGCCTCTGGCCCCAGCGTAAAGCGTGCGGCAATACCGGGATTTTCGACCGGCTTGTCGGACTGCGTCTGGTTGACGTTCTCGGTGAAGCGGGTTCGAATCGGGCCTGGTTCAATCAGGCTGACCTTGATGCCGCTATGGCGCAGTTCCATACGAAGCGCGTCGGACCACGCCTCCAGCGCGTATTTACTGGCAGCATACGCGCCCCGGCCTGGCGTAGAGATAAGCCCCATCACGGAGGAGGTCATCACAATACGGCCTTCGCCGTGCGGCAACATGGCCGGCAGCAGCGCCATCGTCAGTTGATGTACGCCAAAAAAATTGGCGGAAAACTGTTGTTCCAGCTGCTCGCGGGTAATGGTTTGCAGCGGGCCATACACGCCGTAGCCTGCGTTATTAAACAGGCCGTATAACCGATTGTCGGTCAGAGCGATAACCTCGGCGGCAGCGCGGTCAATACTTTCTGGTGAATCCAGATCCAGTAAAACGCCCTTGAAGCCTTTGTTGTTCATTCGTTCGACATCATCGGGTTTGCGGCAGGCGGCTAACACCCAAAATCCCTGGCGTTTAAGCTCAAGTGCACTTTCAAGGCCAATACCGCTGGAACATCCTGTAATTAAGACTGATTTTTGCATAACTTTACCTGTCAGGATCTCCGCTGAATTAAGAGTCATGTTTTACTAATGGGGCGAGTCGTGTTGCCATCCAGTCAGCAATGAACGGTTGGGCGTCGCGGTTGGGGTGAATACCGTCGTCCTGCATCCATTGTGGTTTCAGGTAGACCTCCTCCATGAAAAATGGCAGCAGCGGAATATCGAATTCTTTGGCAAGCTTAGGATAGATCGCGCTGAAGGCCTCATTATAACGACGACCGTAATTCGCGGGCAGACGAATTTGCATTAATAGCGGTTGTGCATCGGCAGCCTGAATATCCTGAATTACTTTTCGCAGGGTCTCTTCAGTTTGCTGCGGCTGAAATCCGCGTAGTCCGTCATTGCCGCCCAGTTCTACCAGCACCCAACGCGGCTGATGTTGTTTAAGCAGGGCAGGCAGGCGGGACAGACCCTGCTGCGACGTATCGCCACTGATACTGGCGTTAATCACCGGCGTTTTTGTCTGCCACTTATCGTTAAGCAGCGCAGGCCAGGCGGCAGTGGCCGCCATTCGGTAGCCCGCACTCAGGCTGTCACCCAGAACCAGTAACGTGTCCGCTGCGGCGACGCGGAAGGTCATCAGAATCAGAAACAGGAAGGGCAAATGCCAGCGGAAAACATTGTTGCAGTTCATCATCTTAAGAAGTCCGTCGGTCAGGGGGAACACGAGCTGTCCATCCTCACCGGAGTTGAACTCGTTGTCAAACGCGCGCAGAGCATTGCGCTGATTGGTGAATCCGGCTCCGGGAAGTCCACGCTGCTGGCGATTCTGGCTGGTCTGGACGATGGCAGCAGCGGCGAGGTCAATCTTGTGGGGCAGCCGCTGCATCGTCTGGACGAAGAGGCGCGCGCGGCGCTCCGGGCAAAGCATATTGGTTTCGTCTTTCAGTCTTTCATGTTGATCCCAACGCTAAACGCGCTGGAAAACGTTGAGCTGCCCGGCCTGCTGCGCGGTGAAAACACCAGTCAAAGCCGTAGCAATGCCAAAGCGTTGCTCGAACAGTTGGGGTTGGGCAAACGCCTCGACCATCTTCCGGCACAGCTTTCTGGCGGGGAGCAGCAGCGCGTGGCGCTGGCTCGCGCCTTTAATGGCCGCCCTGACGTGCTGTTTGCCGATGAACCGACCGGCAACCTTGACCGCCAGACGGGCGATAAAATTGCTGACCTGCTGTTCACCCTGAATCGTGAGCACGGCACCACTCTGATTCTGGTGACGCATGATCCGCAGCTGGCGGCCCGCTGTGACCGCCGCCTGCGTCTGGTGAACGGCCAACTGCAGGAGGAAGCATGATCGCACGCTGGTTCTGGCGAGAATGGCGTTCGCCCTCGCTGTTGATTGTCTGGCTGGCGCTGAGCCTGGCGGTGGCCTGCGTGCTGGCGCTCGGCAGCGTCAGCGATCGTATGGAAAAGGGGCTTAGCCAACAAAGCCGTGAATTTATGGCGGGGGACAGAACCCTGAGCAGCTCCCGCGACGTGCCGCAGGCCTGGCTTGACGAGGCTCGCAAGCAAGGGCTCAACGTGGGCAAACAGCTGACTTTCCAGACCATGACCTTTGCCGCCGATACGCCGCAGCTCGCCAGCGTCAAAGCCGTTGACGATATCTATCCAATGTACGGTGAGTTACAAACTAACCCGCCGGGCCTCAAGCCAGCCGCAGGCTCGGTACTGCTGGCTCCGCGCCTGATGGCACTGTTGAATCTGAAAACCGGCGACAACATTGATGTAGGTGATGCGACGCTGAAGATTGCTGGTGAAGTGGTTCAGGAGCCAGATACCGGCTTTAACCCGTTCCAGATGGCGCCTCGTTTACTGATGAATACTGCCGATGTCGAGAAAACCGGCGCGGTGCAGCCGGGCAGCCGCGTCACCTGGCGCTACAAGTTTGGCGGTACGCCGTCGCAGCTTGAATCTTATGAAAAATGGCTCTTACCGCAGCTCAAGCCCGAACATCGCTGGATTGGGCTGGAGCAGGACGATGGCGCGCTGGGTAAATCCCTGGAACGCTCACAGCAGTTCTTACTGCTTTCTGCCTTGCTAACCCTGCTACTGGCAGTGGCCGCCGTGGCCGTGGCGATGGGGCACTACTGCCGCAGTCGTTACGATCTGGTGGCGATCCTCAAAACGCTCGGCGCGGGCAGAGTACAGCTGCGCAAGCTGATCGTCGGGCAGTGGCTGGCTGTGCTGGCGCTGTCTGCCATCACGGGCGGGATCATCGGCCTGCTGTTTGAAAAGGTATTGATGCTGCTACTCAAGCCGGTACTTCCGGCGGAACTCCCGGCTGCCAGCCTGTGGCCTTGGCTGTGGTCCATCGGCGCGATGGTGGTGATTTCTCTGCTGGTGGGGCTGCGCCCGTATCGCCTGTTGCTCGCCACTCAACCGCTGCGCGTATTGCGTCGCGATGTGGTAGCTAACGTCTGGCCGATGAAAATCTATCTACCTGTTATCGCCTGTGTGGTGGTGGTGCTTCTGGCGTGGCTAATGGGCGGGAGTATGCTGCTGTGGGCGGTGCTCGCAGGAGCCGTGGTACTGGCGCTGTTATGCGGCGTGCTGGGCTGGATCCTGCTCAATGTGCTGAAAAGGCTGACGGTCAAATCACTGCCGGTCCGCCTGGCGGTGAACCGTCTGCTGCGTCAGCCATGGTCGACGTTGAGCCAGCTTTCAGCATTTTCACTGTCGTTTATGCTGCTGGCGATGCTGCTGGTGCTGCGCGGCGATTTGCTGGACCGCTGGCAGCAGCAGTTGCCGCCAGAAAGCCCGAACTATTTCCTGATCAACATCGCGCCGGAACAGGTCACACCGTTGAAGGGGTTCCTGTCTGAACATCAGATCGTACCGGAGTCGTTCTATCCTATCGTTCGTGCGCGTCTGACGCAGATTAACGGTCAGCCAACCGAAGGCAGTCAGGACGAATCGCTCAACCGTGAACTGAACCTGACCTGGCAGGAAAAACGCCCAGACCATAACCCGATCACCGCCGGAACCTGGCCACCAAAAGCGGGCGAGGTGTCGATGGAGGAAGGATTAGCGGGGCGGCTGAAGGTCGGCTTAGGCGATACCGTCACCTTCACGGGCGACACTCAGGACTTCAGCGCGAAGGTGACCAGCCTGCGTAAAGTGGACTGGGAAAGCCTGCGACCCAACTTCTTCTTTATCTTCCCTGACGGCGCGCTCGACGGGCAACCACAAAGCTGGCTGACCAGTTTCCGTTGGGAAAACGGTAACGGCATGCTCACGCAGCTCAACCGCGAGTTCCCGACGGTGAGCCTGCTGGATATCGGCGCGATCCTCAAACAGGTCGGGCAGGTGCTGGATCAGGTCAGTCGTGCGCTGGAAGTGATGGTGGTGCTGGTCACTGCCTGCGGCGTGTTGCTATTACTGGCTCAGGTGCAGGTTGGGATGCGCCAGCGCCATCAGGAACTGGTGGTTTACCGCACGCTTGGCGCAGGCAAAAAACTGCTGCGAACCACGCTGTGGTGCGAGTTTGCGTTGCTGGGACTGGTGTCCGGTCTGGTGGCGGCGATTGGGGCAGAGACCGCGCTGGCGGTGCTTCAGACCAAAGTCTTTGACTTCCCGTGGGAGCCTGACTGGCGGCTGTGGCTGACGCTGCCATTATGCGGCGCGCTGCTGCTGTCGCTCTGCGGCGGCTGGCTGGGAACGCGTCTGCTAAAAGGCAAAGCGTTGTTCCGTCAGTTCGTCAGTTAATTCCCTCATGTGATGATTGCGCACCGGTTTTTATACTGGTGCGCAATCCTTTAGTAGCACAAATCGATAATACACCTACATTTAGCAGCACAAATCATTAAAAACCCGCCACCACGACCTGTTTAATTCCGGATATTATTCACCTGCTAAATATTTAGCAGTGTGTCTATCAAGGAAAAAGAATGACCATAAAAAAAACAGCGCTGGCGGCAACGATTGGCGCAGCAGTGGCAATGACGTCTTTCGCGTCCCAGGCAGAAATCACCGTTCTTAAGCAAGACCCTCAGGCGGGTAACCCGCTGAGCCGTCTGAACTTCACCGTTGGCGGCAGCATTCGTCCCCAGTTCCAGAACATGACCGGCGACGACGGTAAAAATAGCTACAAGCGTAACGGCTTTGACGGCGGCACCCGTTTCCGCTTCGCAGCAGATTACTACCTGTTCGACGACATCAGCTGGATAAGCTACTACGAGCTGGGCGTGAATATTCCGGCCCTGTTCGACTGGGATAGTCATCACGCCGAAGGGGCAAACGACACCTCTCGCCGTATGCTGTACACCGGCCTGAAAAGCGATACCTGGGGTACGCTGACCTTCGGTCAACAGAACAGCGTTTACTATGATGTGGTTGGCGCGAAAACCGATATCTGGGACTACGACATGGTTGGTCAGGCATCGGGTAACGGGATCAACGGCGACTACGACGGCTCGTATCGTTCACGCCAGATGCTGAAATATAAGAAAACCGTGGGCGATGCAGATATCTATGCGTCTTACCTGTTTGAAGACAGTGAATACCTGCCGGGCAACGGCCTGCGTTACAAGCGTAAAGGCGGCGGTTCACTGGGTCTGGATTATCACCTGACCACCGATCTGACCTGGGGTGCAGCGTGGAACTACACCCGCGCGGATATGCGTAACCCGGACAACGGCGACAGCAAATCCTACGACCAGAACATCCTGGGCACCGCGTTGAGCTGGACGCCGGATAACTGGACCTTCTCCGCAGGCGGCGGTTGGTATCAGAACTTCATGACCACCAAAAAAGTGTCCGTTAACGACTACTTTGCCGGTGACGCGTGGGGTATTGAGTACTTCGCGGGCTACAAATTCCCCATTGGTCAGTATGCGGTGAAATCCATCCAGCCGTACTTTATGGGCGATCGTATTCAGTATGTGAATGGTCGTAACTACCAGCGCATCGACAACGGCGTGGGGATTAGCCTCCAGCTGGATTACGGTTTCCGCGTGGATTACGAGCACGTGTTCACCTCCAGCACCGACAACCTGGGCGATATGAACCTGGTGCGTCTACGCTACGACTTCTAAGTTAGCGTCGTCAGTCCCCGGTAGCGCTTGCCTGCCGGGGCTACTCCTTTCAGTCTGGGCAAACATTGCCGAAAATCGCATAACCCATCTTCAGTACATTCAAAGACATAATCTGCAACATCATGAAATAATTTCAAGGACGGAGCCTGTGATCTGTGTCATGTTAACGGGAACTGCGCCGCATCGTACGGCGCACCCACACAACGCAACACCGCTTTGAAATGGAGATCTCATGGGATTACGTCACACGCTTCGCGCCGCTGCCGGCGCGCTATTGCTGCTCTGCGGTTTACAGACAGCCCAGGCTAACAGCGATCCACAAACTATCGTCTTCGGCGTCGCGCCGGGGCCGTACGGCGACATGGTCAAGCAGGCGATTGCCCCTTCGCTGAAAGAGAAAGGTTACAAGGTTGTCGTTCGCGAATTTAGCGATTACGTCCAGCCGAACATGGCACTGTCTAACGGCAGCATCGATGCCAACCTGTTCCAGCACTCGCTCTATTTCAACAAGTTCACCGCAGATAAAGGGCTGAAGCTCACCAAACTGCTGACCGTGCCTACGGCCGGGATGGGTTTTTATTCGCGTCAGGTCAAAAGCCTGGATGAACTGAAAAAGGGCGACATCATTACGCTGTCTAACGACCCGACTAACCTGGCTCGCGGCCTGCGCTTCCTGCAATCGCTGAAGCTGATTACCATCAAAGACAACATCGATCCGACCAAAGCCTCCGAGCGTGATATCGCCAGCAACCCGAAAGGGCTGGTGTTCAAACCGCTGGAAGCTGCACAGCTGCCGCGTACCCTGGATAGTGTGACTGCCGCGCTGGTCAACGGTAACTTCGCCATTGCCGCTGGGTTAGATCTCTCCAGCGCGCTGGCGCAGGAACAGCTCGACGAAAATCTGAAAAACATTATTGCTGTGCGTTCCGAAGATGCGGACAAACCCTTTGCCAAGGATATCGTGGCGGTGGTGCAGTCTCCGGCATATCGCGCCGTTATCGACGATCCGAAAAATGTTTACACCGCTTTCCAGAAACCAGACTGGATGACGGCAGCAAAACCGTAATCGCGTTTTCGAAAAACAGGGCAGCCGGTCTGCCCTTTTCGCATTTCTGAGGTCGTCATGATTAAGTTAGACAAGGTGTGCGTCGAGTTTTCGACGGGACGCGGACCTTCCACCCGCGCGGTATCAGACGTCAGCCTGACGATTGCCGCAGGCGAGATATTCGGTATCGTCGGCACTAGCGGCGCGGGCAAGAGTACATTGCTGCGTACCCTGAATGCACTACAGCGACCAAGCGTTGGCACCGTTAACATCAACGGGGTAGAAATTTCGGCGCTTGAAGGTGCCGATCTTCGTCAAGCGCGTCAGCGCATTGGCATGATTTTCCAGCATTTCAATTTGATGCACACCCGCACCGTGGCGCAGAACGTCGCGTTTAGCCTCAAGGCCGCAGGTTGGGAGCGCAGTAAAATCGCTCCGCGCGTCGCGGAAATCCTCGCGCTGGTGGGCCTGACCGATAAGGCCAATCGCTATCCGGTGCAGCTTAGCGGCGGGCAAAAACAACGCGTCGGTATCGCTCGCGGTATTGCGAACCATCCCGACGTATTGCTTTGCGATGAACCCACGTCCGCGCTGGATCTCGAAACCTCGGCCACTATTCTGGCGCTGTTGAAGAAGATCAACCAGCAGATGGGGATCACGATCGTGCTGATCACCCACGAGATGAACGTGATCAAGTCTATCTGCGATCGCGTGGCGGTGATGTCCGGCGGCGAAGTGGTTGAGCTGGGCGAGGTGTTCGATGTCTTTGCCCATCCGCAGCATGCGTTTACCCAGCAACTGGTGTCGCACACGCTGAACCTGACCTTGCCGGAGCGCCTGCGCCAGCATCTTCCGGGACAACTGCTGAAAATTCTGTTTATCGGTGACTCCGCCGAACAGCCGGTGCTCTCAGAAGTGGCGGTGAAATTTGGTGTGGCGGTGAACATTCTGCACGGCAAAATCGAGTATATCGGCGAGCGCGCGCTGGGTATTTTAGTGGTGCAGCTTACCGCAGCGGAAAATCCGGCTGCCGTTGAGCTTGCTGTGGAACATATCCGTCAACGTACCGCCCAGGTGGAGGTGATCCGTGGATGATTTACTGCTCGATTTAGGCCTGGCGTTTAACGAAACCTTCCAGATGTTGAGTATCTCAACGGTGCTGGCGATTGTCGGCGGTCTGCCGCTGGGCTTTTTGATTTTTGTCACCGACAGAAATCTGTTCTGGCAAAACCGCTTTGTCTATCTGGTGAGTTCCGTGCTGGTCAATATCATCCGCTCGGTGCCGTTTGTGATTCTGCTGGTGCTGCTGTTGCCGCTTACGCAGCTGCTGCTGGGGAACACCATTGGCCCGATTGCGGCCTCGGTTCCGCTTTCTGTGGCGGCGATCGCCTTTTACGCCCGTCTGGTGGACAGCGCGCTGCGCGAAGTGGATAAAGGTATTATCGAAGCGGCAGAAGCCTTTGGTGCCAGCCCAATGCGCATTATCTGCACGGTATTATTACCAGAAGCGAGTGCCGGACTGCTGCGCGGCTTGACCATTACCCTGGTAAGCTTGATAGGTTATTCCGCGATGGCAGGGATTGTCGGTGGCGGCGGGGTAGGGGATCTGGCGATCCGCTACGGCTATTATCGCTACGAAACCCAGGTGATGGTCGTCACGGTGATTGCGCTTATTATTCTGGTGCAGGTTGTCCAGGTGCTGGGCGACTGGCTTGCAAAACGCGCCGATAAACGGGATCGGCGCTAGTGATTAGGCCGCCAACCAGGCGGCGACCTCGTTAAACGTGCCTCGATAGACAATCTTATCGGCTTTTTTCTCCAGCTGATAACGGTACATCGGGTCGTAATAGTCATTGAGCAGTGGCGCAAGCCAGGTATAGTGCGCCTCGGTACTTCCTGTGCGCCGCTGCTCGATGAGTGCTCCCTCCAGCAGTGCCGCAAGTTGTGCAAAACGCTGTAGTCCAAGCCGACGGCGGATCGCAAACAGACCGTGATGCAGATATTCGCCGTACTCTTTCCAGCCTGCCTCTTCGCCATAGGTGGTGGCAAAGTCATGCCACATGCGCTCGAAATACTCCTCGCGCAGGCGCTCAAGGCGGATATCGAACGGATCGTCGACCACCACAATCGACGATCGCACCATGCTTTCACGCAGGCATTCCGGCAGATGATTTGAGCCGATCATGCGGCCTTCGTCTTCAATCACCCAGCGTCCGGCGTCCTTTTTTAGCAGATCCACCGCCAGCGCGTTTTCAAAGCTGGCCTGCGATAGCTGTGCCTGTAGCGTGCGGCCAAATGACGAACCACGATGATGCGCCAGCCCTTCGAGATCGAGCCCCTCAGGATGCTGTTTCACCAGCAGCGTTTTGCCGCTGCCCGTACAGCCGCCAATCAGCACCATCGGTTTTTTCACCTGCTCGTCGGTCACCTGAATAGCGGTCTGGCGCAGCGCTTTGTAGCCGCCCGCAATCAACGGGTAATCGACTCCCGACGCTTTCAGCCACGCTTGAGTGATGTGCGAACGTTGTCCCCCGCGCGCGCAGCAGAGAAATCCGTTTGGATTGGCAAGGCAGGCTTCACGCCAGGCGGTCAGACGTTGCTCGCGGGTATCGCCATTGACTAACTGATGGCCGAGCGCCAGTGCAGCTTCCGGTCCCTGACGTTTGTAGCAGGTCCCGACGGCGGCGCGTTCGTCGTCGTTCATTAAGGGCAGGTTGAGCGCGGCGGGCATCGCGCCCTGTGCAAATTCGATCGGCGCGCGAACGTCGATTAAAGGGGTATCGGACGCGAGGATCGCGCGATAGTCCGTTCCATCGTTCATGGTAAATCCTGAAATCAAAACAGCAATGGAGAGGGATTTTACGCGCGTGAGGAGAGGCCGGGGAAGAAAATGATCAACTCCCCGGCACTTATCGCTTATTTAAGCTTGGTCTGCGCCCAGGCAATGCCGCTGGCATATTCTGGCGGCAACAGCGGAACAATGGCTTCCAGCGTGGCGCTGAGGCGGCCGATGTCGCCGTCGTTCAGGTTCAGGTGGCCGACTTTACGTCCTTCACGCACCTCTTTGTCGTACCAGTGCAGATGCACCAGCGGCAGTTTCAGCCAGTCGTAGTTCAGGTCGGTCCCGATCAGGTTGATCATCACCGACGGGCTGTTCACCACCGGCTGCGGTAATGGCAGCTCGGTAATTGCACGCAGATGCAGTTCAAACTGGCTGATGGAGGCACCGTTCTGCGTCCAGTGGCCGCTGTTGTGTACGCGCGGGGCCAGCTCGTTGATCAGCAGACCGGCCGGAGTGATAAAGCACTCCATCGCCATGACGCCGACGTAGCCCAGCTCCTGCATGATGGCAGACAGCATGGCTTCTGCCTGCGCCTGCTGTTCAGCGTTCGCGAGCGGGAAAACGACGCTGGTGCGCAGGATCCCATCCTGATGCAGGTTGTGTGTCAGCGGATAAAACACTGTACTGCCGTCATGCGCGCGTGCGCCGACCAGCGACACTTCGCCGCTAAAGTTAATGCCCTTCTCAACGATGCACTCGCCGTAGCAGTCGTCCGGTAGCTCTGCGGTGTCGTCAGCGCGCAGACGCCACTGGCCGCGTCCGTCGTAGCCGCCGACGCGACGTTTCACGATCGCCAACTCGCCGAGCCTGTCGAATACCGCAGGCCATTCGCCTTTATCTGCCAGCAACTGCCACGGCGCGGTAGCAAGACTCAGCTTATCGAAGAGCTGCTTTTGTGTCAGACGGTCGGCTATTATCGGGAACACATCGCGGTTAACAAACGCATTGTGGCGCGCTAGCTCGCGGGTTAGGGCGGTTTCCGGCCAACGTTCAATTTCCGCGGTGATCACGCTTTGCTGAAACGGCACCGCTTCCGGCTCGGCATCCAACCCAACGGGCCAGACGCTAATGCCGAGTGGTTCACCGGCCTGGCGCAGCATGCGGCCTAGCTGTCCATTCCCGAGGACGCAAACCTGCTTCATGCTGCACCTCTCGGGTCTGGATTATCCAACACCTCGTCGGTCTGGGCTTGACGCCACTCGACCAGACGCTGGTGTAAATCTTTATCGTGCGTCGCCAGAATCTGTGCGGCCAGCAGGGCCGCGTTGGCTGCGCCCGCTTTACCAATCGCCAGCGTACCGACCGGAATACCGCGCGGCATTTGCACAATGGAATAAAGGCTATCAACGCCGCTTAACGCCGCGCTTTGCACCGGTACGCCGAGAACCGGCACCAGCGTTTTGGCGGCAATCATGCCTGGCAGATGTGCAGCACCGCCCGCACCGGCAATAATCACCTGATAGCCGTTCTCTTCCGCGCCTTCGGCGAAGCTAAACAGTCTGTCGGGTGTACGGTGCGCGGAGACCACTTCAACGTGGTGTGGAACGTTCAGGATTTCGAAGATTTCGGCGGCGAACTGCATGGTAGCCCAGTCGCTTTTGGACCCCATCACGATGGCGACACGCGCCGGATTATTGCGGGAAGACATGCGTCTTAAAACTCCTGTGATGCGAAACACACTGCTTTGAGGGCACAAAGAATAGCACGATATACAGGCAAGGAAAACGGTTGCGTAACCGGAGTGGCGGCAAAAAAGACGAGGTGATTAAAACGGAAATTGAATAAGTTCGACGCCTTCTGGCGTGACTTTGACCATCGAACCTTCGCTGTGCCAGGCACCCAATACCACGCGATGCGCGGGCTCGCCGTTGGCGGTGAGCGTATGCACGTACGGGCGATGAGTATGACCATGAATAAGCCACTGCACGCGATGCTTTTCCATCACGTCGACGACCGCTTTCGGGTTCACGTCCATAATGGTCATCGATTTGTTGCTGTTCGCGGCTTTGCTGCCCGCGCGCATTTTGGCGGCGATGCGGTTGCGGATAAACAGCGGCAGGGCAAGATACAGAGTTTGAATCCAGGGGGTATGGACTTTAGCGCGAAACGCCAGATAGCCCGTGTCGTCGGTACACAGCGTGTCGCCATGCAGAATAAGAATGCGACGACCATACAGGTCGAGGACTTTTTCTTCGGGCAGTAAGGTCATGCCGCTTTCGCGCGCGAAGCGTTTGCCAATCAGGAAATCGCGATTGCCGTGAATGAAATAGCAAGGGACACCGGAATCGACCAGCGCTTTGATGGCGGCAGCCATTTCACGGTGCAGGGGATTGGGGTCGTCGTCGCCAATCCAGGCTTCAAACAGATCGCCTAAAATGTACAGGGCGTCCGCTGTACGCGCTTCGCCCTGTAAAAAACGCAGAAAACCGGCGGTGATCGCCGGTTCTTCTGTTTGCAGATGCAAATCTGCAATAAAGAGTGTCGCCACCAATTACTCGCTAACGGTCACGCTAGTAATGATCACGTCTTCTTTAGGAACGTCCTGGTGCATACCGCTGCGGCCAGTAGACACGCCTTTGATCTTCTCAACAACGTCCATACCTTCAACCACTTCTGCGAACACGCAGTAGCCCCAACCCTGAAGGTTCTCACCAGAGAAGTTCAGGAAGTCGTTGTCAGCCACGTTGATGAAGAACTGTGCGGTTGCAGAGTGTGGAGCCTGAGTACGCGCCATTGCCAGCGTGCCACGGGTGTTTTTCAGACCGTTGTTGGCTTCGTTTTTGATCGCTTCTTTGGTGTCTTTCTGGTTCATACCAGGTTCGAAACCGCCGCCCTGAATCATAAAGCCATTAATAACACGGTGGAAAATCGTGTTGTCGTAGAAACCTTCGCGGCAGTAGTCCAGGAAGTTTTTAACTGTTTCAGGCGCTTTATCATCAAAAGTTTTGATAACGATATCGCCATGATTAGTGTGGAGAGTAACCATTTTTGCATCCTGTTCCGTTATAGTGGTGCTTCGACCCCAGTGAGGGTCACATATAGGGCTTTGTTATAGCATAACCGCACGGCGCGATCACCTTGCAAAGTGTGCTGCTTCGGGTTTGAATTACGGGTAGAATACCCGGTTTTCGTCCACACACGTGTCTACATGGAATCTTCGATGTTAAAAATCTTTAATACTCTGACTCGCCAAAAAGAGGAATTTAAACCTATCCATGCCGGGGAAGTCGGCATGTACGTGTGTGGTATTACCGTTTACGATCTCTGTCATATCGGTCATGGCCGTACTTTCGTCTCGTTTGACGTGGTGTCCCGCTACCTGCGTTTCTTAGGCTACACGCTAAAGTACGTGCGCAATATCACCGACATTGATGACAAAATCATTAAGCGCGCTAATGAGAATGGCGAGAGCTTTGTCGAGTTAGTTGATCGCATGATCGCCGAAATGCACAAAGATTTTGATGCATTAAATATTCTGCGCCCGGACAGCGAACCGCGTGCAACCCACCATATTCACGAAATCATCGAGATCACCGAAAAGCTGATTGAACGTGGTCACGCCTACGTTGCCGAAAATGGTGATGTGATGTTCTCGGTGCCGACCGATCCGAGCTACGGTCAGCTTTCCCGCCAGGATCTGGATCAGTTGCAGGCCGGTGCGCGCGTTGATGTGGTTGACGTGAAGCGCAACCCGATGGACTTTGTGCTGTGGAAAATGTCTAAAGCGGGCGAGCCGAGCTGGCCGTCACCGTGGGGCGAAGGGCGTCCGGGCTGGCACATTGAATGCTCCGCGATGAACTGCAAGCAGCTGGGTAACCACTTCGACATTCACGGCGGCGGTTCAGACCTGATGTTCCCGCATCACGAAAACGAAATTGCTCAGTCTACCTGCGCACACGGTGGCGAATACGTTAACTACTGGATGCACTCCGGCATGGTGATGGTTGACCGTGAAAAAATGTCCAAATCGCTGGATAACTTTTTCACCGTGCGTGACGTGCTGAAATACTACGATGCCGAAACCGTGCGTTACTTCCTGATGTCCGGCCATTATCGCAGCCAGCTGAATTACAGCGAAGAGAACCTGAAACAGGCTCGCTCCGCGCTGGAACGCCTGTACATTGCGGTACGCGGCACCGACACCACCGTCGCGCCTGCTGGTGGCGACGCGTTCGAAGCGCGTTTCATCGAAGTGATGAACGACGATTTCAACACGCCAGAAGCCTACTCGGTGCTGTTTGATATGGCGCGCGAGATTAACCGTCTGAAAGTGGAGGATGTGGCTGCTGCGAATGCGCTGGCTTCTCATCTGCGTAAGCTCGCTGCGGTATTGGGGCTGCTGGAGCAAGATCCAGAAACCTTCCTGCAAAGCGGCGCTCAGGCTGATGGCGACGAAGTGGCAGAAATCGAAGCGTTAATTACTGCACGTCTTGAAGCGCGTCAGGCAAAAGACTGGGCGGCAGCAGATGCCGCGCGTAATCGCCTGACCGAAATGGGCATTGTGCTTGAAGATGGCCCGCAGGGGACCATCTGGCGTCGTAAGTAATTTTCCCTAAACCCTCTCCCGCGGGAGAGGGAATCGTTCCGGATAAATTCTGAACCTACGCTGATTCCCGCGCGATAAGCTGACCAGAAAGCGTGATGCGCTGAGTTTGTAGATCCGGTTCTTTCAGCTTTCGAATCATCAATCCCGCAGCCTGACGTCCGGTTTCCTCACTGGCGGAAGAAACATAGGTGAACGACGGGGAGGTGAGGTTTACATGCAGCATATCTTCAAATCCTACCAGGGCAACCTGCTGCGTTAAGAACACGTCTTTACCCACCGTACGGCCCATCTGGTGAATGCCCGATATCGAGCCGATCATTGCATCGGGTGAGTGGCAGAGCAGGGCGGTAATGGTGTTGTTTTTTTCGAGCAGCTGGCGCGCGGCATAACCCGCGGCTCGGGTATCGTCACTACAGGCGGGAGATGATTCCTCACGATTCACCAGACCGTATTGCGTCATTGCACTGCGAAAGCCCTGCAAACGTTGCTCGCGAATTAAACATCCTTCCACGCCGCCAATGTAGGCGATATTGCGATGACCGCGCTCGATGAGATAGCGGGTGGCGAGATTGGCGGCCTGGCGATTATCACGCATCACCAGATTACAGGATTCGTTCATTAACGATTGCGACACGACGACCAACGGCAAGCGACAGTCGCGGATCTGGGCGGGCAGGTGTGACGTGCGCGTATCGGAAGAGAGATAAATGACGCCTGCCACGCCCTGCTGCTTAAACGACAACAGGCAACGCTCAAGATGTTCATGATCGTTAAGCGGCTGGCCAAGAAAGACCATATAACCTTCTTTCTCAAGCTCAAGAACAATACTCGCCATCACTTTGATGGAAAAGCTGTCGCTAAAGTCACGCAGGATCAGGCCGATGAGGTTGGAAGTGTTGGCGCGAAGGTTGGCCGCGGCAACGTTATGAACATAGCCCAGCAAATTGATGGCGGCATGGACTTTCTCAATCGTTGCCTCTGAGATTTTCCCTTTCTGACGTAAAACCAGCGACACGGTCGAAACCGATACGCCTGCCTGTTTTGCAACATCAATAATGCTGACTTTCTTCAAACCCGCTCCCTGAAATTTCTCAATTATCAGCCTGATATGGCAAACACGTTTCCCAGAGTACAGGAGACGTGTTTGCCAGACATCTTATTATTTGCCGATCATGGTGGACATGGTTTGGGCGATAAACTGTGCTCTGGCACCGAAAATCACCTGGATTCCATTGTCTCCGACGAAGACCACGCCGCGAGCACCCAGACCATTGAGGCCATCTTTATCGACAACATCACTTTTTGCGACTTCCAGACGCAGACGGGTGATGCAGGACCCAACTGAGTCGATGTTCTTCGCGCCACCCAACAACCCGATGATCTCCGTGGCGAGTTCGGTATCTGATTTATTGTCCGTTGTGGCAGTGACTTCTGTACGGCCCGGCGTTTTGACATCGAAACGACGAATCACGAAACGGAAGGTGAAGTAGTAAATCAACGCCATCGGGATACCGATGATCACGGCGCTCAGGAAGTTAGTTTGATAGCCGTTAAACGACGGCAGAATACCGAATGACAGATAGTCGATAAACCCGGCGGAGAACGATTTGGCAATGTGGGCATGCAATAGATACATGGTCATATATGCCAGGCCCGCCATGATGGCGTTAAAGACGTAAAGGATTGGTGCCACGAAGATAAAGGTAAACTCAACCGGCTCGGTGATCCCCGTCAGGAAGCAGGTCAACGCCGCAGAGAACAGAATACCGGCAGCAATTTTCTTATTTTTGGTATGCGCTTCGTGATACATCGCCAGACAAGCGGCTGGCAGTGCAAACAGCATCAGCGGGAATTCGCCCTGCATGAACTTACCGGCATTCTGGTAAGTATCGCTGCTAAAGGATTTCACCCCTTCTTCCAGCATTTTGAACCAGATAGTCTGATCGCCGTGGATCACCTGGCCTGCCTGAGTGGTGTAGTCACCAAACGAGTACCAGAAGGACGGATACCAGATGTGATGTAGCCCCAACGGGATTAACGCGCGTTCGACCAGGCCAAAGATAAAGGTTGAGGCGGCCTGGTTATCGCCGTTAACCACCACGGAAAGGGCATCGATCCCGGATTGAATATGCTGCCAGACGTAGGGCAGCAGCAGACCAAGGATAAACGACAGAAACGCGGTGGCAATGGCGACGAAGCGTTTACCAGAGAAGAAGCCGAGGAACTCCGGCAGCTGCAAGGTATGGAAACGGTTATAGCACCAGGCGGCAAGAATACCGCAGATCAGGCCGCCAAAGACGCCCATCTGTAGCGTGGGAATGCCTACAACCATGGCGTACTTACCGCCCTGAGACGCCATCTCTGGCGTGATGGTCAGCACGGTGCTGATGGTAATGTTGGTGACAAAGACCGACACCGCCGCCGACAGCGCGGCAATGCCTGACTCTGACGCCAGACCAACGGCCGAGCCAATCGCGAACAGCATCGGCAGGTTATCAAAGATAACGCCGCCCGCGTTCATCATCAGAGGCATATGGAATTTATCGCCAAAGGCCAACAGCAGGCCCGCAGCAGGAAGCAGTGAAATTGGCAGCATTAATGCGCGACCAATCATCGATAACTTAGACAACGATTTAACAAATCCTGATATCAGACCCATGCTGATTTCCCCCGAGTAGCGCTTTTTTTGGCGCTGTTATTGTAAGTAGAACGTTTTAGTAGAACGTTCTACTTATCGTGAGGAAAGCGTGAAAAACGTGCAACTTAATTTTCACATTTCGACAGATGAAATAGTGATTATTTGAAGTTGATCGATAATTAACCGTGATGGAAGTGAGGATTAACGTGGCAGGGGAAGGGGAAACCTCTTCAGGACAAAGGGTTCATGCGGATGCATGAACCCTTTTAACCTGCGCAGTCGAACCCGTTACTTCTTCAATGACCGATGATCTACTGTGAAATAACGTCCCCAGCCTTGCCAGACTGAACATCAAGGAGATATCTAACAAGACCTCCCCATGCGCCAAATTATATTATGCAGACCCAACTAAAAAACACATTTGATGACGGATCTTTCCAGGGGAAAATAACTCACTCCCATGTTTTTATGAGTTAAATAAATCTCACAGCGTATTGAGATTAATTTTGGTGGTTCTATTTGTTAGCGGAATAGTTAAGAGGATAAAACAGAGGCGTATGGCCCGATGGCGTGAGTGCTACCGGGCTTTTGAGAAAGGTTTATGCGGTTACGGTTATGCTCTGCTGGCCGAAAGTCACCGTCTGTCCGGCGAGAATTTTGCAGCGCTTGCGGGTTTCAATCACGCCATCGACCTTAACCAGGCCATCAGCAATGAAAATTTTGGCCTGTGCGCCGCTTTCGCTCCAGCCTTCCAGCTTCAGCAGATCGCACAGCTCTACGTGCGGGTGTTTACCTAATGAAAATGTTGCCATCTTACGCTTCCTCTACGTCGTGATACTCTTCGCATGCCTGCAAAGTGTTCTCAATCAAAGTGGCGACGGTCATTGGACCCACGCCACCCGGTACGGGTGTGATATACGACGCGCGTGCTGCCGCGTCTTCGTACACCACGTCGCCCACTACTTTGCCATTTTCCAGACGGTTAATGCCCACGTCCACGACAATCGCACCTTCTTTGATCCACTCGCCCGGAATAAAGCCCGGTTTACCGACGGCCACGATTAACAGGTCGGCGTTTTCAACGTGGTGGCGCAAATTTTTAGTAAAGCGGTGAGTGACCGTGGTGGTGCAACCTGCCAGCAACAGCTCCATGCTCATCGGGCGACCAACGATATTGGATGCGCCGATCACCACGGCGTTCAGGCCGTAAGTGTCGATGTTGTAGCGCTCCAGCAGCGTCACGATGCCGCGCGGGGTACACGGGCGCAGGCGCGGCGCCCGCTGGCACAGGCGACCGACGTTGTACGGATGGAAACCATCCACGTCTTTGTCTGGCGCAATGCGTTCCAATACTTTCACATTGTCGATGCCCGCGGGCAGCGGCAATTGCACCAGAATACCGTCTATAACATCGTCGGCGTTCAGGGTATCAATCAGCTCAAGCAGTTCTGCTTCGCTGGTGGTTTCTGGCAGATCGTAGGAGCGGGAGACGAACCCTACCTCTTCACACGCTTTGCGTTTACTGCCGACATAAATTTGCGATGCCGGGTTGCTGCCAACCAGCACAACGGCCAACCCTGGAGCGCGTTTTCCGGCGGCTGTACGCGCCTTCACTTTTTCCGCGACCTCAGAGCGTACCTGCTGCGCAATCGTTTTACCGTCAATAATCTTTGCTGCCATCAGAGAGAGGATTCCGTCTGTAACGTTTAAAAGGGGGATTGCCTATATTTTGTCAGAAGCGAGGGCCGCTGTCAGTCACCCATTGCGACATTTCCACTGCGAACGTTTCATTGCTGCCTAAGGCCCTGCGCTTTATCGGGTCTTTTCCTAGGGTCGATTAGGATGTTACCAGGCAAAGTCACAGTGTTTTGACATATTTTAAAATGTAATATTCGGCTACTTTGTGTTCTCCAAAATAAGTCTTCAATTCAGTGATTGAAGTATTTTTCTTTATTCCCGATTAACGCGGGAAGGGCTTTTTACATTTTAAAGGAATAGACATGAAACTCAGCAATATTGCTTCTACCGTTATTGCTTCTCTGGTACTGGTCGCAAGTGCCGCACATGCAGAAGATCCAACTCCGGTTTCTGTAAATGGTGGTACCGTTCATTTTAAAGGTGAATTAGTTAACGCAGCGTGCTCCGTTAATACCGCTTCTTCCGAGCAGACTGTCACCCTGGGTCAATATCGCACGGCGAAATTCACCAAAGTAGGCGACACCACGTCAAATATTCCCTTCACCATCGTGCTGAATGATTGCGACCCGGCTGTGGCAAAAACCGCCGCGGTAGCGTTTACCGGTCAGATCGACGCGACCGACAAAACCCTGCTGGCAGTGACTTCAGGCGACAACGATAACACCGCACAGGGTGTGGGTATCGAGATTCTGGACAGCACTTCCACCACGCTGACGCCAGACGGCGCAAGCTTCTCTGCTGCTAAAAATCTGATTGAAGGCTCCAACACGCTGAACTTCACCGCGCGTTACAAAGCCACGGCAGCGACCACAACCCCTGGTCAGGCAAACGCCGATGCAACCTTCGTAATGAAATACGAATAAGCCTTTTTCACGGATGAAAGTGGCCTCAGGGAAGAGGCCCAATTACGCGAAACTGAGGGACGAGGATGACCAGCAAAGGGATTCTGTTTCTGCTGACGCTCGTTGCCGTGCCGTCGGTGATGGCGCATACCGTGGTGGTAGATGGCGGAAAAGTACATATCAAAGGCGAGCTGGTCAACGGCGGCTGTGTTGTTGCTCCTGATAGTCAGAATCTGCGCGTTGAGATGGGACAATATCGCACTAACTCCTTTTCTGGCGTAGGCAGTTTTTCAACGGTTAATGTGCCCTTTACGTTGCGTCTTGTGGATTGCAGCGTGGATGTCTCCCGCACCGTGGGCATCATGTTTCAGGGCGTCACACCTGCTGAAGATCCGCAGGTATTTTTAGCCACATCGCGCCCGGGTGGCACCACCGTGAATAGCGGTGTTGGGCTGGCATTATTTGATACCGAGCAGCGCCAGATTATCCCTAATGCGACTGCCGCAAGCAGGCTGCCTGTCAATACCAGCGAACTGGTTATGCACTTTAGCGCTCGCTACCGGGTTATTTCCGAACATCTTATGCCGGGCAATATTCAGTCGGATGTCTGGTTCACCTTAATTTATCCGTAGCGCCGTACACACCTGCGAACACATTATTAAAGGTATTGTTGCGATGAACACCCTATTTAAACCAGGTTTGGTAGTTTCACTTATTTTAATGATGATTTCCCTGCCCGTGAGTGCATCCGGCGGGATTGCGCTGGGGGCGACGCGCGTTATTTATCCTGCCGATGCTAAACAGACCTCGCTTGCGATCACCAACAGTAACAATCAGGAGCGTTATTTAATTAACGCGTGGATTGATAACGATCGTGGGCAAAAAGAAAAAACCTTTGCCGTCACGCCGCCGCTGTTTGTCAGCGAGCCGGACAGCGAAAATACGCTCCGCATTATTTATGCCGGTCCAGCGCTGCCTGTCGATCGCGAATCCTTGTTCTTTATGAACGTGAAGGCGATTCCTTCGGTGAACAAAGCGAATCTGGAGGGTAAAAACGTACTGCAACTGGCGATTTTGTCACGTATCAAACTCTTCGTGCGCCCACAAAATCTGGCGATGCAGCCGGAAGAGGCGCTTTCACATCTGCGATTTGAGCGAGCAGGCAACCATTTAAAAATCAGCAATGCCTCTCCGTATTACGTCACGCTGGTGAACCTACAGCTCGGTGCGCAGAAGCTGGAAAATATCATGATCGCACCCAAGAACTCGGCACAACAGACGCTGCCGGTCGGCGCGAGCGGCATGCTTTCCTGGCAGAGCGTGAACGACTATGGCGCGATTACTCCGGCGCGTAGCGTCAAATTGTGAAAAGAGCCGGGGCTATGAGCACTTATCGACTCCCTTATTCGCCCTGTCCACTGGCGCTGGCGTTACTGGCAGCGCTATGGCCGCAGATTGGGTGGGGGGAAAGTTATTTCAATCCGGGCTTCTTGTCTGACGATGCCGCCAGCGTGGCGGATTTGTCACGTTTTGAAAAAGGGCATCAGCAGGCTCCGGGAACCTATCGCGTGGATGTCTGGCGTAACGACGAGTTTCTCGGTACTCAGGACGTGCAGTTTGAAGAAGCAAAAGAGTCTGCTGCGCCTGCCGCTGGTGGGCTTGCACCCTGTATTACCCACGGGATGCTGGAACGTTTTGGCGTTAACATCAGCGCGTTCCCCGATCTGGCTCAGTATTCAGGTGCAAGCTGTATTCCGGTCAGCACTGCCATTCCGGGAACGGAAATCGTCTTCGACTTTGCCTCTTTGCGTCTGGGTATTAACCTGCCGCAGGTGGCGATGCAAAATAGCGCGCGCGGGTATATTCCACCCGATCAGTGGGACGAAGGCATCCCGGCTGCGCTGGTCAACTACAGCTTTACCGGCAATCGGGGCAGTGACGACGACAGTTATTATCTGAACCTGCAAAGTGGACTGAACTACGGTGCCTGGCGACTGCGCAACAACGGCGCGTGGCGCTACACCAGCGGCAACGGCGAGCGCCATAGCAGCTGGCAAAACATTGGCACCTGGGCGCAGCGCACGGTTATCCCGCTGAAAAGCGAATTGGTACTGGGTGACAGCAACACGGGTAATGACGTCTTTGACAGCATCGGTTTTCGCGGTGGGCGTCTTTTCTCCTCCGACAGTATGTATCCGGACAGCATGCAGGGATACGCACCTACCGTGCGCGGTATCGCCCGTACGCCCGCGAAGGTCGTTATCCGCCAGAACGGGTACGTCATTTATCAGAGCTATGTTCAGGCCGGAGCGTTTGCGATTAGCGACCTGAACCCAACATCGTCAAGCGGTGACCTGGAAGTGACGGTCGAAGAGAAGGACGGTAGTCAGCAGCGATATACCATGCCGTATTCCACTGTGCCGCTACTCCAGCGTGAAGGTCGTCTGAAATACGATCTGGTGGCCGGGGATTACCGCAGCGGCAACAGCGAGCAGGACACGCCGTTCTTCACGCAGGGTACCCTCATTGCCGGGATAGCTGATGGCTACACGCTGTACGGTGGTACACAGTTAGCCTCACGCTATACCGCGCTCGCCATCGGGGCGGGTAAAAACCTGGGCGACTGGGGAGCGGTCTCCCTTGATTTCACCCATGCCCGCAGCCAACTGGCTGATGACAGCCGCCACGAAGGGCAATCTTTGCGTTTCCTTTATGCCAAATCGCTGAATGGTTTTGGCACCAACTTCCAGCTTCTGGGCTATCGCTATTCTACCAAAGGGTTTTACACCCTTGACGATGTGGCGTGGAACTCGATGGAAGGCTATCAGTACGGCGACAGTAAAGACGATGACGGCGTACCGGATGTGCAGAGCTATCACAACCTGACGTGGAATAAAAAAGGGCGATTCCAGGTCAATATTTCCCAGTCGCTCGGTGACTACGGCTCGCTTTACGTTTCCGGTAGCGAACAGACCTACTGGGGCACCAGCGATTCCAATATCTGGTATCAGCTGGGCTACGCGGGTGGTTTGCAGGGGATCAGCTACTCCGTGTCATGGTCCTGGAATCAGGCGGTCGGCATTAGCGGCACCGACAGAATTGCCTCATTTAACGTCTCGATACCCTTCAGCCTGTTTTCCCGTCACGGATATCGTCGTGACAGCGCGTTCGATCGCGCCTATGCCACGGCTTCTGCCAGCCGTAATAGCGATGGCGAAAATAGCTGGCAGACCGGAGTCAGCGGCACATTGCTCGACGATCGTAACCTCAACTACAGCGTGACTCAGGGCCATACCAGCAGCAATGGAGCGAGCGGAAGCGCCAGCGCCAACTGGCAAGCGACCTACGGCACGCTGGGCGCGGGATACAACTATTCTCGCAACCAACACGATCTTAACTGGCAAATGTCAGGCGGCGTGGTGGGCCATGCGGACGGCATTACGTTAGGCCAGCCGCTGGGCGACACCAACGTATTGATCAAAGCGCCAGGCGCATCGGGCGTGAGCATCGAAAACCAGACCGGGGTAAAAACCGACTGGCGTGGCTATGCGGTCATGCCGTACGCCACGGTATATCGCTATAACCGCGTGGCGCTGGATACCAACACCATGAGCAACAATACCGATATCGAAAATAACGTCAGTAGCGTGGTGCCCACCAAAGGTGCGCTGGTACGTGCCAGCTTCGATACCCGTATCGGCGTGCGCGCATTGCTGACCGTCAAACGCGGCAATCAGCCCGTACCGTTTGGTGCGGTGGTACGTGAAACCCAAAGTGGCGTGACCAGTATGGTTGGTGATGACGGACAGATTTACCTGAGCGGACTCCCGCTTGCCGGTGAGCTGTTGATTCAGTGGGGAAATGGGGCGAATTCGCAATGCCGGGCGTCCTACACCCTGCCAGAAAAAAGCCTGCAACAGGCGATCACGCTTAAGGAGCTACGCTGTGATTAACCCGCGATATTTGACTGGCGCACTTTTGATGGTGCTGCCAGCTGCGCAGGCGCTGGCCAGCGTCTGCGTTAACGAAAATGGTGTGCCGACCGATGTTTATTACGACCTGACGGACAAATTTAATAGCTCCAATAACCAGGTTGGACAGATTGTGACGCTCAGCGAAAAGTCACAGTGGGTCGGAGTGAACGCGGTATGCCCGAAAGGGACGTCCGGTAACACCACCAAGCGTAGCTACGTGACGGATTTTACGGTGACCAACACCGTGGATAATTACAAATATCTTAAGCTGAATGACTATCTCGACGGGGCGATGAAAATTACCGACAGCTACGCGGGGGTGTTTTATCCTCCGCAAAGCTTTATCCAGATGGGGAGCCACCCTAACGTCTCGAAAAATAAGCCGTTTGGCGTAAAGGACTCCAACCTGGTGTTTCGACTTAAAGTGACGCGGCGTTTTATCAATATGGTCGAAATCCCCCGTCAAACCATGTTCCGCGTGTATGTCACCACGACATCTTCTGACCCGCTCAGTTCGCCGGTTTATACCATCAGCTACAGCGGCACGATCCAGGTGCCGCAAAGCTGCGCCATCAATGCGGGGACGGTGGTGGAGTTTGACTTTGGCGATATCGGTGCGTCGATGTTTAGCCAGGCCGGGGCCGGGAATCGTCCGCAGAGCGTGCAGCCTAAGAGCCAGACCATCGGCATTAAATGCACTAACGTCGAAGCCAACGCCTATCTGACCATGCGTATTGAATCGGAAAAAGTGCAAGGCAATGCGCTGGTGTCTGATAATCCGGATTTAGGTTTTATCGTCGCTAATCAAAGTGGTACGCCGCTGACGCCGAATAATCTTGCCAGCAAAATACCCTTCCGCCTGGATGATAACGCCTCGGCGCAGGTGGGGATTAGCGCGTGGCCGGTGAGCATTACCGGCAATAAACCGAGCGAAGGACGTTTTACCTCACGCGGCTATTTGCGCGTGGATTACGACTAAGGAACCGCGATGCGTAATCTACTTTTCATCGCCGCGTCTCTGCTGCCAGCCTATACGCTGGCGGCGACGCCACTGGGCGAAATCAATATTGAACTGTATGGCAACATTGTTGACTTCACCTGCGTGGTTGAAGCGGGCGACAGCGCTAAATCAGTAACGCTGGGAACCTGGCCCACGAAGCAGCTCAAAACGACGGGCAGCACTACCCAATCGATGCCCTTCACGTTGAAATTGACAGGATGTCCGCCGGGGGCAGCCTCGATTACCTTCTCGGGGAAAGCGAGCGAGGCCAATAGCGAACTTTTGGCGCTAAACGATGCCAGTCAGGCGAGCAATGTTGCGGTAGAAATTCGCGATCGCGATAAATTGCGTCTGCCATTACAGCAGGCCAGTAAGGACGTAAAAGTCGATACGCAAGGTAATGCGACATTGTCGTTCTATGCTAATTATATTGCGACGGCGGATAATCCTGAGCCAGGTCGTGCGGACGCTGATGCGACGTTTATGATTAATTATTACTGAGGCTAACCGCACTCCCCGCAGCTCGAAAGATCTGCGGGGAGTGCTTTCAGGTTATAGCAGTTCATGCGCTTTGGCATAATCAATGAGCTCAATGATAGTCTGGACACCTAATTTTGAATAGATGTTCGACTTATGGGCACTAATTGTTTTATTGCTAAGGAGTAATTGCTGGGCAATTTCTTTATTCGATAATCCATTTGCCAGATAACGTAGCACCGTTACCTCTCTGTTCGATAATGGCATGTCATCGATGCCTCCTCTTTGAACACCCAAGTGATTAATAAAGTTCAGTGTGTCCGAAGGGAAGAATGAATATCCCGCCAGCAACATGTCAACGGCATTGTAGATATCTCCCAAATCTTTTCGTTTACTGACAAAACCATTCGCACCGGCACGTATTGCGCGCCCGGCGTAGAAAGACTCGGACTTAGATGATAAAAAAAGAACTTTGATTTTATCATTTAAGTTTTTGATTCTCTTTAAAAAAGAAAATCCATCCGTGCCAGGGAGTTCGATGTCGAGTATCACCAGGTCTACGTGATGATTACGGATATAGTCGAGTACTTGATGGCTGTCTCCGGATTTGAGCTTGATTTCAATATTTTTATTTTTCTGTAGCAGGACTTCTATCGACATTCTAACGATAGGATGCTCGTCCATAATGATAACGGATGCCGGTTTCATTTTTATGCCTCAGATTGTTAGAGCGCTAACGAACTTTGAAAAAGCGCCTGGTAAGCCGGAAGGATAATTCTTAAGATCCTTATACGGGGTATTTCCCTGGAAAGAGCGAAAGCATCCTTGTTTACGTAGTGATAAAAACATTGCCCCAATGTAGAGGTTTAATTTTAATTTGACTGGTAACTAAAGCTATTTCTTATTCATATCTGGAACATTCTTATTATACCGTGTAAGTATTTTCCGAAAAGCCTGTTAATTATCTTAAGTACATTTCTTAATATTATCTTCTGGATATGGAAAGCCTTTATTTCAAATTTGGGGTAAATCGCTGTTAATTTATCATAGTGTGACTTATCATGTTTATGTAATAACAAAAAATAATACATACGCCTGAATGTTAATTTATTGTTTCGATAAGTTAGGGTAAACAGTTGATTTTCGCCTCCTACAGACGTTCTGCTAAACCACGGTTTGCCGCGTGATACCTTCATTTGAAAGCCCAGAAATAAGATCGACAAAAGCGATGCTGATGACAGGAGAATCTGCTAGTTGCTGAGCTTTGGCGTTTCTGAGAATCGCTGAATCTGTTTGTTTTTACACCATTATCATCTTATTAACGGATTGGCGAAATGTTTAACTTCTGGATGAAGATTCTGCCTCGTGAATTTTTTCCAGGATTTAACTTCGCCTGAAACCTGAAATTAGGAATAGTTGTAATCATTAATTAAATGTAAAAATAAAACATAAAATTAACATTTATGCCTAAGTACTTTCCTAAAGATCTTTAGGAATTAAGAGGTTAAAGCGTGATGTTATCGGTTGAAGACGATAGGCGGTGAAGGAGGTGTATTAATTCCTGGCGGTGATGTAGACCTAACTTATCGACGATCCGACCCACGCGGTAGACAATCCGGCTATAAGGTCGTTGGTGCAGCAAGGCGATGTGTTTAAGAGACTCACCCTGAGACAACTTTTGCAGGATGGCCCACTCATCTTTGGAAAACCAGTCATGACGGTTGGTGTTGCGCGCAGGGGGATCCAGCAGCGCCTGCTGTAAGGTCTTCGCCGAGAGCTGGCGCTCAAATACCTCAAAAGGGCCGGTGGTCTTACAAAAGAGCCGCGTATCGTAGTCATCAGCCCGTATCAGCAGGTTTATCGATGCGAAAGGCGGATACAAAATCAATCGACGCAACGTATCAAGCATCTCTATCAGCGGCGCTGCCCGACTGTCGATATCGATAACTAACTTTGCCGTTGGCCAGTGTTCGAGAGCGCTGATTGCCGGTATCAAGGTATCGTAATCGCAGCAGTTATTCAGGGGCGAAGGGCCACGCTGAAATCCTGTGCGAAGAAAGCTATCGCGCGTGACAAGGATAATAAAAGGAGCATCGGTTTTGCGTGTCTGATTGATGGACTGGCTCAGGTAGACAAGGCGATCAAAAAATGGAGAGCTGAAGTGTGAGTGTGCGAATCCCAGCGAATCACTTCCCGTTCGACGACGCCGATAGCGGCGTACTGTCATGCGCATAGATTCCCTCTCAGGCGACTGTCCTTTTACTCTCCAGGCCAGTCCATGGATGGCCAGTAATATCCCTGACCGAATCCCGCTCCTGCTTGCAGCGCGCATTCCCGATCCCTGTTTGATTCAATGCCTTCGATAAGCACATGATTCGCGATGTGTGAACACAGGTTAACTAACTGCGCCAACGCAGGGGTAGCCCGTAGCCGCCAGAACGCCATTTTATCGATCTTGATCCCGCACAGAGGTAAACGACAGGTTAAAAACTGATGCGCTATTGCTTCGTCAACATCATCCAGCCATATGCGGCAACCGCGATCGGATAAGATTCTTAAATGTCGAACAGCGCGTTCGCGTAAGTTCTCGCTAAGTTCGAAGAACGATTCGGGTTCGACAATTTCAATATTCAACTCAGGGGAGAGCATTGGCAGAAGTTGCGAGAAGGATTCCATCTCGGTTAGTACGGTTATCGGCAGATTGATAAAAAGGTCATGGACGTAAAGTGCGTTTTTTAGCGTAGCAAGCTGTGCCTTCAATAACTTAAGCGACTGGCTGGCGGATAAATGCTGGAAGAACTGCTCATTGTCGTGGGGGGCTGAGAGCTGGCTGAGCACCTCCATGCCCACGATGCAGGACGTCGGGAGGGCGACGATAGGTTCAAGTTTGATGCCCACAATTTCATGCGCCACGCCATGCAAGGAGGCGAAATTGTTACGAGGGAGATCTGAGTTTGAAAAGAAAGTCGAGGCGGCCACTTCACTGTCCTGTTTCTTCCGGCCTCCAGGGTGCCGGGATACCATAGACTAGTGTGCTTAACCCGATGACAGGAAAATACCAGGCGTTACTTAATAACCGCTAAGCTTTTTCGCAGTTTTCTAAAGTGAGAGGTGTTACGGACAAATGCCGAAAAAATCAGCGTAATAACCCCCGATCGTCAGCTAACCAATGAGAAGACAGGCAGGGACGCTAAAAGGCATTGACTCACCTGCCATTGACCGTATAATTCCAGGCGCTTCACCATGCAGTGCACATCCCCAGTGCGCCCTTAGCTCAGTTGGATAGAGCAACGGCCTTCTAAGCCGTAGGTCGTAGGTTCGAATCCTACAGGGCGTACCATCTTCACTTCTACTGACATCTCTTAAAGTCTACTAAATCCAGATATAACAAGGAGTGGGGCTGAATCTCATTATCCCAACGTCTACTCTCATCTATTGAAATCTACGCTCATATGGGGGTACATTCGGGGGTATGTGCAGGTTCAATAAAGTGAGATACCCCCAGATGAAGCTAACAGCGCGTCAGGTCAGTACCAGTAAACCAATGGAAAAACCGTATAAGCTGTCGGACGGCGGCGGCTTGTATCTACTGGTTAATCCCACTGGTTCCAGATACTGGCGCATGAAGTACCGCTATGCTGGTAAAGAAAAGCTATTTTCTATTGGCGTTTATCCCGAAGTGTCACTTGCAGAGGCACGTGATAAACGTAACGAAGCTAAACGCTTGCTTGCTGCTGGGGATGATCCATCTGAAGTAAAACAGGCCGCCAAAGAAGCGAAAAGTCTTGCGGTTAATAACAACTTCGAATTACTTGCTCTGGAATGGCATGAGCATAAGAAAGCAAATTGGTCATCAGGATATGCTGACGACATTCTTGAGTATTTGAGAAAGGATATTTTTCCATATATTGGCAAAAAGGCTATTACTGATATTAAGCCAATGGACATGCTCTCAGCTCTGAAAAAAATGGAAGAACGTGGTGTTCTGGATAAGCTAAAAAAAACCAGACAGGCATGCCGCCAGATATTTACCTATGCCATTATCACCGGCAGAGCTGAGTTCAACCCTGTGGCTGATCTGGCTGGAGCATTAAAGTCTCCGAAGCAGCAACACTTCCCCCACCTTCTGCCAGATCAGATTGGTCCATTTATACATGCCGTTAATGCTTACTCTGGAAGTAAAGTAACCCGAATAGCGACCTTATTGTTGATGTATACCAGTGTAAGGACAATTGAACTCCGTGCCTCTGAATGGTCCGAGTTCGACCTCGACAATGATTTGTGGCAGATCCCCAAAGAACGCATGAAGATGCGCCGTCCCCACCTTGTGCCGCTTTCACGGCAGGTTAAATCACATCTGTTAGAGCTAAAAGAGATCACTGGTTGGGGTAAGTATGTCTTCCCCGGTCGCAACGACGCTCATAAACCAATGAGTGAGGCCAGCATTAACCAGGTGATTAAACGTATAGGGTATGCAGGAAAGGCTACTGGACATGGTTTCCGTCACACAATGAGCACTGTCTTGCACGAAAAAGGCTTCAGCTCTGCATGGATAGAGACGCAGTTGGCGCATGCAGACAGGAATACCATCCGTGGCACTTACAACCATGCTCAGTACCTTGATGGGCGGAGGGAGATGCTACAGTGGTATGCGGACTGTCTTGATGAGTTGGCAGGCAAAGTGGTGGGCTAACCTGCTTTCTTCATGTGCGAGTAAAAGTAGTTGTTCCAGTCGTTCCAGTTGTTCCATATGTATATTTATTAAGTTAACTGATTGTTTTTATTTATATGTAATATCTTTAGTTGGAACAACTCTGGAACAACTTTCTGCTATTTTGGAACAACTATTTAGTGAGACAGCATTCATTTTTAAGATGTGAAAAATGCTGGACATGTAGACAGTAGTGATCTATCTTTCATTTCAGTTGACGACCATTGTTCTTTAGACAAGCAGCGGCACTGTTGAAGTGCTAGTTCTTTAAAATGATTTACTCGGTGAAGGCATCGGGCATGCCAGAAACTTGGTAGAGAGCGTACCCTGAAGAAGGGTTGGAAATCGGTTCCGTTCTTTTCACAATGAACACTTGTTCTCCGTCGCTGAAAAGTGAATCAAACTAGCATTGAAAAGTGCAATGTTCTTTAAAATTAATGGGGAGGCCTGCCTAAGTGTAGGTCGCGCTACGCCCTTGTGTAGCAGTCTTCCTGAAGGTCTGGAGGATAAATGCAATTGTATAATAGTTCTTTAAAATCTGGATTCTCAGCCCGATACGGGATGAGCAAATGTATTATGAGTGTATTTTATAAATTCACTTATTAGGTATTTTTCGTCCCTTGTTGAAATTCAGTTGCCACTCTGTAGCTCCTTAGCTGCATCTATCTTGCTGAATAATTTATTAACCGCACATGCTTGCATGATGTGGGTTTAAACACATCCTTAATCTGGAATCATTAATAATAAACCTGTCACTCCGTGCCAGGTTCTTTTGTTATGTCCGCAGCACAGGAAACATCATATGGCTCAGAATAGTAGATTCATACGCCTTTCCGAGGTACTTCGTAGAACGGGATATAGCAAGGCATGGATTTATCGGTTGCTTAAAGAAAAGCGCTTCCCGCAGTCTGTGAAGATTGGTGTACGCTCTATAGCATTTATCGAAAGTGAGATCGACGAGTGGATAAATAATCGTATCGCCGAATCGCGTCAAGACCTGAAAAGATGATGCAGGTACAACTTACCTCACATAATGTTCTTTCAATTCCACTGGTATAATACACAGTGCCGTCTAGACATGTATACCTTAGTAGACGATAATTCCCCAAAGAAAATGGCTATGTCTAGGCTGATCCCCGAAAATCCGTACACCTCTGCGGGCTGACATAGCCACAAAATTTGGAGGCGCGGGGTGGTGTATGCTTAATCCAGCGATCGAGCTGAAAGCTAAAAAGCAACAATTCATAAGCATCAGGGAGCTGATTGTTCGAATCGAGTCAAAATATCCCGATATGACGCGGGATCAGATAGCGAACTGGATAATTATCAAGCTAGATGAAGAGCAAGAATATGCTCCTAGCCTGCTAATACAAGATGCCCGAGGAATAACACGGAGGCCTTCCTTCGGAGATCCATCTTTTAGTGCCTATGAACTTTTAAGCCGTGTAATGGCTAGCCCCAATATGGATAGCCCGCCTTACGAAGGGTGGACACCATCTATAACTAGGGCAGAGCAGGCACAAAGCACTACAGACCTTAACTTTGAAAATGATATTCCATTTTGAGATGATGATATGAATTCATTTGATTTTTTGGGCTTTAATCGTTCTGAGATTGAGAAAACTTTAGGGTTAAACCTCCACGATAATCTATTAGAATATAATATTGGGTTGAAAAAAAACTTAGATAGTTGGCTGGTGCCTTATCTTTCTCGCGACAATATTCTATTGAGTGATACGGCCTGTTTAATTATTGGCGCTAATCCTCGATTGAGTTTAAGAGGAGATCAAAATAGTGAATGTGAAGCTTACAAAGAATCTTTATGGGATGCCATTGATAATGGAAAATTAAGCGCAAAAGATATTTCATTCTACGATAATATGGATCACGATCGCCGAGATTGTGTGCTTGTTCGAAGTGAAGTTGAGAAATGGGTTGCTGATCATGAGTTCAACTGGCCTCTACCTCTACAACAACCGCAGGTTATTGAAAATAACAATCAGATATATCTTGACCAGTGGGGAGAGTTTCCGGGTAAAAATACAGCTCTTATGATGATTGCCGGTATGGCTATTGCGCTCGAAAAATCGAGTAAATCCTTTCGGAATGGAGAGCGGTTGAATAAACTCGCTATAGCTAGGGCTGTCGCTCAGAACCTAGCGGCATTGGGGTATCAGGGGATGGTTGTAACAGAGAAGCAAATGACTAACTTGATAAAAGAAGCTTTAGAAATCACTTTGCCTGATAGTGAACAGTAGCCACTTCTAAAGATAAATTCAATGCGGGGCGACATTTCTAAAGTCCCGCACCTGCCTTTACTGCATTTCCAATGTTACGATAAAAATGCTGTTTCCTTATCGCTTGGCATAAATTAGGCCTTCCATCTTTCTTGTCGTGATTTCCACACTGAATAGATTTAATTTGATTAAATTAATCTCGTAAACCGCAATAGACGTTACGAGGTAAATATGTCGCAATCATTTATTCGTCTTTCCGAAGTCCAGCGCCGCACTGGTTACAGCAAAGCCTGGATTTATCGCCTTATGAGTCAGGGTAAATTCCCTTTGTCTGTCAAAATTGGCTCTCGTGCCATCGCCTTTGTAGAAAGTGAAGTTGATGGCTGGATTAGCCAGCGCATCGATGAGTCTCGTAAGGAGGTAGCTTAATCAGGAACACCCTATGTGCATTTGTTGCGTGTCGTTGCATTCACATCTGATTAAGATCTGGTTGTCCCGACAGTCATCAAACTAATTAACGACAGGTAAATAACCATGAATAAATTAAATGCCCTCTCCGGGCAGGTACTCGCTCAATCTGAAATTGGTCAGGGCGTTAATTGCCGCGAACTGAAGTTTCACGACCAGGTGGTAATTCCGTTTGACAATGGCGACGGGAAAATCTGGTTCACTGCTGACACTTTGGCCGGGCTTCTTAAGTATGCCAGCAAAGATAAGGTTCTGAACCTTTACTACCGGCACAAGGATGAGTTCACCGAGAGCATGACGACCATTGCCAAAGTGAGGGTTCGTAATGAAAACAATGAATTGCAATATAATCAGGTTCGTCTTTTTTCGTCACGTGGCGCTCATCTCATCGGTATGTTTGCCCGCACCAAAGTGGCGAAAGAGCTTCGTGTGTGGTTGCTGGATTTAGTTGAGAAGGAGGTGGTGGTGCCTCAGCTTGGTGTTCATCACACGATTGAGCAGATGCGTAATATTGTTGCAGCAGCCTGGAAGGCTTCAGACGAGGATTCTTCTGATGCTGGCCGCCGTCTTCGTAAGCGCCAGGATGATTTGCCTGAGCTGTTTAAGGCGCAAAAGCTTGTGGATGAAATTGGTCAGATTCCATTCGAGTTGATTGGTGGCGGTAAAGTTGAGGTATCAGTATGAGCGGCTTTACTGGCAGCACACCCCCTGCGCACAAAGAAAAAGGCAACGCTGCGAACGTTGCCTTTGGGGACCAGGTCGATCACTGGTCAGGATTGTCTTTGGACTTTTTGCGCTGCCGGCGTTTGATCTCGCCTTTTGCTGCGGTAATCAAAAATCCGGCTGTGCTTTCTCCTTCTTCTTTGACCATCTCGATTAGTTCGAGGTCGTCAAGAGGAAGCCTTACTGACACCTGTAAAGACTTGTTGTTCTTTCTTCCGGTTGCCATTACTGAATCTCATGTCTCTTGGTGGTGTTCAGTATGCACGAAAAAAAATCTAATTCAATTGTTGACGTGGTGTTCACCTGTGAATATATTGGTGGTGTTCACCAAGATTTTAAAATGGTGTAAATATTGCGAGACCCAACCGGACGGCACTCCGGGCTGGGCCTCTAACCACAACGTAACTGAGGCTTACATTATGGCATGTTCACATGATACCCAAACTCGCCCAGAATTTACATACCTGTTCCTGGGCACTCCGTCAGATAAACCTGACGCTACACCCGTTGTTTTGCGCGCTGAGGCTAACAACGAACAGCAGGCCCGTTCACATTTCCCGAACTGGAATCTCGTATTTGCGGCGCAGATCCGCACCAAAGCCCCATGCCGCCTTCAGTTGATGGACGGTGGCGATTACTTCTCCTGGCTTTATGAGCAACGATTCGATACCTGCACCTCCGGTGTTCAGGAGGTGGCGCATGGCTGAACTCACCAGAACTGACGCACTGATTGAAATTGAAGCACTGGCTCGTGCTGCTCAGTTTCTTACCGACACGCCAGCCCGTATTGAACTGGCGGGGATCCTGATGTCGCAGATTGAAGAGGTCGCTAAAAAAGCGCAGGAGGCCGGGAATGACTGACATTGTGAAAATCATCGGGTCGAGTGTTCACCTCGATCGGCAGGGTAAAAATTACGTCGGGTTCTGTCCACTGCATAGTGAGAAAACGCCGTCATTCACTGTTGATCCTGCGGCTCAGACCTTCCGCTGTCTTGGCTGTGGTGTGTACGGTGATGCTGCGACTTTTGCGAAGCTGATGCTGGAGAAAGGCCTCAACACTGTACTTAACGTAAACCTGCATGTGGCGCCAGCTTTTACCGGAACAGTGATCGTACATCTGAAGGAAGGGCGCCAGGTTTGCGACTATCCGCTGGTGAATGGTGAGCATATTGCAACTTTGCCGTCATTTCTGGAAATGGCTCAACGGGCTGGCTGGTCGGTCACACCTGAACAGGGGGTATGCAATGCGCAACGTTAAGGTACTCGATGCTTTCAATGCTCTGAATAAAATTCAGGCGCTCGCTGCAGCAGCTGGATTTCTTACTTCCAGCGAGGAAGAAGAGGAAATGTGCTTCAGGCTGGTTGATCTGATTGAAGAGATCGCCCGGAAAGCTGCGGAGGCTGAGAATGAATAAGTCATATGTTTACCGCACAGAAGGTGATGTGTTGCTCAACCTTCAACGGTCGCTGGATCTGATGAACTGCGCAACCCGCATTCTCGGTTCCGGTGATAAGAATTTGCAGATGTACGTGCTGTCGCTTGTCGATATTGCCACCGAACTTACTCAGCAGTCCACAAATGCCCTGGATCTAGGTGAGCAAACAGAAAATGAACACGAGGTGTGCAATGACTGAACAATATGAAAAGCACACTGGACGTCTGTGTCTGAAGTTGGCAAAGGCATGCATCAGCCATGTCATGAAAGACAGCGGCAGGCCTGTCGCTTTTGTTGATGCTGATAATGGCCAGCGCGTAACGATCATGCTCGAAGAAACCTCCACGGCGGAATGCATTCGTAAGGGACTGGTCATTCCGGCTGAGGGTGAATATCCGGGGCAAACCGGAAAGGCTTTTGCAGTGCACGTGCTGAACGTCTGCTTTAACGGTGACGATATCAGCAGTGAGGGGCTGGATGTAATGAAAAGTGTCTTTAGTGATGGCGTGGCGAGCCTTTTTGCGCAGGAGAAGAACAATGGCTGATAAAACAAAACTGATGCCCGTAGCGGCCCGCGATTTACAGATCATTGAGTATCGCGGCCAGCGGGTGGTGACGAATGAACAACTTGCAGCCGGGTACGGTACTGACGTGAACAACATCCAGCAAAATCATAAAAGAAACGCAGATCGTTTCATTGAAGGTAAGCACTACTTCAAGGTTGGGGGTAATGAGTTAAACAATTTGCGACTGACAATAAGTCAGTTACAAATCTCGCCAAAAACACGGTCTTTGATGCTGTGGACAGAACGCGGTGCGGCCAACCACGCAAAGATGCTTGAAACCGACCAGTCATGGAACTACTTCAACGATTTGACTGAATTCTATTTCAGCTATCGCGAAGCTGCTGCGTTGCCTGCTCCATCTGAGCTTTCCAGACTTGAAATCCTCAGAATGGCAATCGAGTCTGAGGAAGGCCGACTGGCAGAGAAATACCGCGCTGACGAAGCTGAGCGCACCAAAGCTGAAATTGGCAGCCGCCGGGAAGCGACGGCAATGGCAACCGCATCCGCTGCCGTGCGTAAATCGAAACAGCTGGCCGAACGGCTGGGTGAATCAGAGAAGCATGCCACGGTGAAAGCGGTGAAGCAGGTCACCGATATTGAATATGGCTGGCGTCCCCTCAAAAAATGGTGTCAGGCAAACGGGCTTGAACCTCATAAGGTGGTGGATGCTCAGTTTGGCTTTGTCAGATCCTGGCCGCGAGAAGCCTGGCTTGCTGTGTACGACGTGGATCTTACTGATTACTGGGGAGCACAGGCATGAGCAGGATTGAACAATTACTTTCTCGCTGCGATTTTAGCAAAGAAGATGATGACACTCTTACGGAGATCCGCATGCATTCCGAGGCGGCGTACGATGGCATCATGTCGGGTCTGGGGTCTGTAGGTAATGTTGTCTTCTGGGCCTGCGACAACAAAAACTACACCGATGATATGGCTCGTGAGGATTTGCATAATCTGGGTGAAATGTTGATGTCTTTGCCCGGCATTGCCTCAGCGCTGAAATTTAACGCTGATGAAGCGGATTTTAATATCGGTGAACGCAGGCGGAAGTCTTCAAAATAATCGCGTAATACCAGAATAAATTCCTTACAGAAATTAACGGTCATCAGGCCGGGGGATTACTCGCCCTGATGACAGGAGAAACAATAATTATGAGCCAGTCAAATAATTCTCTTGAATTAAACCGAAAGCATATCGCTGATGCTTTTATCCATTATTGCCGCCTGCGTAACAGCGGTTCCGCAGTTCTTAATCTCATGGTGAAAAAACAGGTAGTGGCTCTGGATAACCTTACTGAGGAGGCTGTTGCCAGCTGCCTTATCAACAGCATGGAGCTCCAGTGTGTCCGTAAGTTCGGCCGGGAGAGAGGCGTGAAGATGCTGGCGGAGACCTATGCCGGGATGCTGAGCAAGGATAACAGTCGCCTCACCTCCGATGGTGTGGAGTTTATGAATGAGGTGATGAAAGAAGCGGTGACCTCCGCACTGGAAAACCCGAAAGATAATAACTTTGGACTGGAGATTTATCATGCGTAAAACAGATAATAATAATTTTTCGGGCGACAACAGCCAGACAGATAAATATATCCTGATGAGTCGTCTGGAAGCAGAAAAAAACTTTGTTCTTTATTTTCACCGCAACCAAAACGGAGCCGATGCTGTCGTTCCGGAAAGTGATATCCAGAAACTCGAAAGCGGAGAGTATGACAACGATTTAGTGGAGGGGCTGCGTCTGGTCGCCGCCATCTGGCACGGCATGCACGCCGGATGTCTGGTCGTGACGGATGAGCAAAATCTTGTGCTCTGGCGCTGGGTTGTGGCTGCTGTTTATGTTTGCGAAATGTTTGATACCAACGGTGCCGTTGAAGTGAAAAATGAGCAGGGAGAGCCGGAGGACGTCACCATTTATAGCGGTGAACAGGGCGGCATTGTCATTTACCCGTGGTCGGAACGTTTCGCCCTGGCGAACCATGTTGAGGGGCTGGCATATGAAATGTTCCCTGCGAATAAAGCGACTGAAATGGCTGCGGCAATTTACCGGAGCATGATCGACATCAGTCCTGTCACAGGCATCGTTATGTCCGAAGAGGGGCTTAAAGGTATGGCGCTTCTCCACGATAGCTTTATTGAAACGCTCAAAACGGAAGGCATTCCGGCAGCACCAGTGGCTCACTGAGGGGCAGATGATGAAGAACGCACCGAACCTGAACAAACTGCCACCAGACCCGTTTACTGAGGCAATTATCTTTGCCGGGGAAAAGGCATGGACCTTCGCTGAGGACTGGCAGCGCCACAATACAATCGGCGACACGATCCCGCCGGTTTATCTCGGTAAAAAGCAGCTCGATGAACTGCACAATCTGAACATTGTTGACGCCGATCGGCGCTATGTCCGGGTCTACCGGGCCGGGGCAATATCCGAAAAGCACCTCAGCCTTATCGCCACGAAGCTTGCCCTTGCCGGCGTGCAGGAGGCCCGTTTATATTCCGAAAGCCAGGAGGTGCTGGAGGACTGGACAGCGCGACTGCCTTCACTAAAGGCAGATGCTGAGGAGGGGAATAGCGTGGTGGTCTCTCTGCCCGTCAAAGGGAAAAAACACCAGGCTGTGACCGATGATGATCTGAAACCCCGGATTGAAAGCCGCGACGACGGGGTGTACTGGGTAACACCAAAAGTGGACAAGGAAAGTGGTGGAGTGACCCTCAATGAGAGCTGGCTATGTTCACCGCTGGACGTTATGAGCATCGGCTCTGACGGCAAGGATCGCTACCTGATCCTGCGCTGGCAGCCCGAGGGGGAAGATGTACCGGTGATCCGCGCCATCCCACAGGCAGACATCGGCGAGCGGGAAGGGTGGCGCGCCCTGAAGGGTGGCGGGGTCAACGTCACCACCAAAAGCAACCTGCGGGCTACCCTGGCCGACTGGATGCAGAGAAGCGGTAGCGGGAAGCTCTGGCGCGTCGCTCACGCCACTGGCTGGCAGTGCGGAGCCTACATTATGCCGGACGGTGACATTATCGGAAAACCTGAACACCCGGTGCTCTTCAACGGTCGAAGTTCTGCCGCTGCGGGTTACACGATGAAGGGGGATGCTGAAAGCTGGCGTAATAACGTGGCACACCTCGCCATGGGCAATTACTCCATGATGACTGCTATGGCTGCCGCGCTGGCTGCGCCTCTTATTGGCATGGCTGGTGCAGATGGCTTTGGTATCCACTTTTATGAGCAGTCAAGCGCAGGAAAAACCACCACAGCAAACGTGGCTTCCAGTCTATACGGTAATCCGGATGTGCTGCGGCTTACCTGGTACGGAACGGCTCTGGGGCTGGCAAACGAGGCTGCTGCACATAATGATGCGCTGATGCCGCTGGATGAAATCGGGCAGGGGGCTGACCCCGTAGAGGTGTGGAAGTCCGCCTACGCACTGTTCAACGGCACCGGGAAGCTTCAGGGTGCCAAAGAAGGTGGCAATCGCGAACTGAAGCGCTGGCGAACCGTTGCTATCAGCACTGGTGAAGTGGATATGGAGACATTTGTTGCTGGTGCCGGGCGTAAGGCCAAAGCCGGGCAGTTGGTGCGCCTTCTGAATATTCCAATGAGCCGAGCGGTGCGATTTCATGGCTACGAAAGCGGGAAGCAGCATGCCGATGCCCTTAAGGACGCGTATCAGAATAATCATGGTGTAGCTGGGCGCGAGTGGATCCGATGGCTATCCGAGCATCGTGATGAAGCTATCGCTGCAGTACGTTCGGCGGAGGAGCGCTGGCGGAATCTTATCCCGGCTGACTATGGTGAGCAGGTTCACCGTGTTGGCTCGCGGTTTGCCATTCTGGAAGCTGCCCTGTTGTTGGGAAGGGGGGTTACCGGCTGGGATGAGCAGACCTGTCGTGATGCGCTGCAGCACAGCTATAACGCCTGGATTGGCGTGTTCGGTACCGGCAACAAAGAAATCGAGCAGATCATAGAGCAGGCGGTGCAGTTCCTGAGCACGTTCGGTATGCGACGGTTCGCCCCTTTACCCTATGACGAGCAAAGCCTGCCAATAAGTGAGCTGGCGGGGTACCGGAATAAGGGTAATCACGTGGATGATCCGCTGCTGTTCTATGTGTTACCCGGCGTATTTAAGTCTGAGGTGGCGACCAGAAGGCTGCTTGCTACCAGTTCCCGCGTTGGGTTTATGGCGGTGGCAGAGTACTGCCTGGTCTGGTTACTCGAGCAGGGAAAGAAGAAGCGCTATGTCTGGATGGTGTGAAATGAGCCGCCTCGCTGCAATCATCTACGCGGTTGTAATTTGCCTGCTGGTTTCGATGGCTTGGGCGATTAACCACTACCGTGATAACGCCATCACCTACAGAGACCAGCGCGATAAGGCCACTGAGAAACTCAGCCTGGCTAACGCCACAATCACTGATATGACAACCCGGCAGCGAGATGTTGCTGCTCTGGATGCCAAATACACACAGGACCTTGCTGATGCGAAAAAGCAGCTTGATGATCTGCAGCGTTGCGTTAGTTCTGGTAAGTGCGGGTTGCACGTCAACGCCAGATGTCCCGCGAACGGAACGACCAGCACCGGCAGCATGGGCGATGCTTCCATCCCCCGACTTACTGAATCCGCTGAACGGGATT
>JALCNW010000018.1 GCA_022649305.1 Enterobacter sp. | reverse complement strand
TCTGAGCCTGGCGGATGCCATCATCCGCAACATGGACCATATTTGCCAAAAGCTGTCCCTGTCAGCCAGCGACTACCTTCGCGAGCGGGCGAGTGATATCCGCGACATCAGCGAACAGCTGCTCAGTATTACCTGGCCAGAGCTTGAGCAAACCACAACGTTTGTCCTGAATGCGCCGACCATTCTACTGGCTGACGACCTCACGCCCAGCCAGTTTCTGAGCCTCGACACCCGCCAGCTCAAGGGCATGGTGCTGGAAAAAACGGGCCGCACTTCGCACACGTTAATTCTGGCACGCGCCGCGTCGGTTCCCGTACTGAGCGGATTAACGGTGGCCGCTTTGGCATCAACGGTTGGCAAGAACGTTATTCTCGACGGCGTTTGCAGCGTACTGGTGGTAGAACCCGATGCCGCGGTTAGCCAATACTACGGCGTAGCTCAGCGTCTCGCCGACAAAGCTCATCAGCAGCAGAGTAAAGATGCCGGCCTGCCCGCGATGACAAAAGACCAGATCGCCGTGGATATCGCCGCCAACATCGGTAGTGCGCTGGAAGCGCCCGGCGCCTTTGCCTGCGGCGCACAGGGCGTGGGATTGTTTCGCACCGAGATGCTGTATATGGACCGCGACGCCGCGCCGGACGAACAGGAGCAGTTCGAAGCCTACCAGCAGGTGTTACTGTCAGCGGAAGGCAAACCGGTTATCTTTCGCACGATGGACATCGGGGGTGACAAGCAGATCCCTTATCTCCCGCTCCCGCAGGAAGAAAACCCCTTCCTGGGATATCGTGCGGTGCGCATCTACCCGGAATTCGTTGCGCTTTTCCACACCCAGCTTCGCGCCATTTTACGTGCAGGGGCCAGCGGCAATGCGCTGCTGATGATCCCGATGGTTCATAGCCTCGATCAAATTCTGTGGGTCAAACAAGAGCTGAGAAAGGTTCAGGACGAACTGAAGTTGCAGGGTTTACGTCACGCCCCGCATCTGCCGCTGGGCATCATGGTCGAAGTGCCTTCCGTGTGCTTTATCATCGATCACTTCTGCGACGAGGTGGATTTCTTCAGCATTGGCTCAAACGATATGACCCAGTATCTGTATGCGGTCGATCGTAATAATCCGCGCGTGTCACCACTGTATAATCCCATTGCGCCCTCATTTTTACGCATGGTGCGCCAAATCGTGACTGCCGCCCATCGGCACGGAAAATGGGTTGGAATTTGCGGAGAATTGGGCGGAGAGCGTCGCTATCTGCCGCTGCTGTTGGGCTTAGGCCTCGACGAATTCAGCATGAGCGGTCCACGCATCCCTGCCGTGAAGGCGCAGCTGCGTCATCTTGAAAGCAGTGCGTGTCGGGCTTTGGCCGATAAAGCCTGCGAATGTCGCAGCGCCGAGGAGATAGAAACCCTTCTCACCGAGTTCACGCCGCAAGAGCCCGCCCGTCCGCTGCTGGCGCTGGAAAATATCGTGATGGATGAGCCGCTCGCCTCCCGAGAGCAGGTGCTTCAATTCCTGTGCGGCAACCTTGCGATCCACGGGCGGACCGAAAACCCACTCGAGCTGGAAGAAGATCTCTGGCAGCGTGAAGAAATTGTCACCACCGCCGTGGGCTTTGGCGTCGCGATTCCGCACACTAAATCCCAGTGGATACGCCACTCCAGCATCAGTATCGCCCGTCTGGCGAGGCCGATAGACTGGGAATCCGATATGGGCGAAGTCGAACTGGTGATCATGCTGACCCTGGGGTCGCAGGAGGGGATGAACCATGTGAAGGTCTTCTCCCAGCTGGCGCGCAAGCTGGTGAATAAGACGTTCCGGGAGACGTTATTTTCGGCTACCACGCCAGAGAGCATTCTGGAGCTGCTTAACGCCGAACTGATTCTTTAAGATTACTGAAATCGCGCACGATACTCCCCCGGCGTCACGCCAAACTGACGCCGGAATAGCCGACTAAAATAGTCGCTGTCAGGGAAACCACACCGCTTTGCCACCTCACCAACGGGCAGATGATATTTCTGCAAAATCGTTCGCGCCTTGCCCATTCGCACCCAGCGCACGTAATCGACAAAGCTCATGCTCCCCTGCTGAGAAAACAATCGCGACAGATGATTGGGCGAGATATTGAAAAAGGCGGCAACGCTCTCCCGAGAAATCGGCCCGGCATAATGATCCTGCACCCAGTTGCACACGCTCTGATAGAGAAAATCCCCACGCGACAGCCCCGGTTCGGGAAGCGTCGACACCACCTTTCGGCACCAGTGCAGCAGGCTCAACGCCAGCGGCTGAATAATCGCCTGATCCTGTGGCGACGCGCTAAGGTGCGTCAGCGCCATCAGCATTGCCGTTCGTTCCCCGCGCTCCGGGTGCGGCAGCTCAATGTTACGCTGCGGATAAACTGACTCACCGCTGCGGGCATCGTGAAACAGCAGGCCAAGCCAGGACGGCGCAAAAACAATACTCAGCAGCATGGTTGGTTTGTCAAATATCGGCACGCTGGCGCTGCGGGCCGGAAGAAACAGCATCTCACCCTGCATAAGCGATTTTTGTTCGGCGATAAGCCTATTCCCGTATTGACCCCGCAGCACCACGTCGAGCCGTGGCCATTCCACGCTAAAAGCGCCCTCAGGCAAAAGCGTGGGACGATGGGCAAACCATACACGTCCCAACTGCTGTGAATTCAATACCAGCCCGGCCAACAGGTCGGCAAAAAACTGCTGATCGGCGGGGATTGTGGGGGTGTGCATATTAGCCTCTGCGCGCATCCGGGCGCACCATATCGAAACGCTGAGCGTCGCTAATCGAATAGTAGGCCGACGGACCACCAGCACGCAGAATCGGGTTGGCTTTGGCGGTCTGGTAGATCCCCTCTTCCAGCAGCGAGTCATGGATATGAATGCCCACCACTTCACCCAGTACCAGCCAGGTTTCGATAGGCGTTCCGTCTGCGCCCGTGAGCTGGATACACTGAGAAAGTCGACACTCAAAATTCACCGGGCTTTCTGTCACTCTCGGGGCCTTCACCACACGGCTTGCGCCAGGCGTTAACCCGGCAAAGGAAAACTCATCTTCTTCGTGCGGGAGCGTGGCGGAGGTTTCATTCATCGCCTGCGCCAGGTCAACCGTCGCCAGGTTCCAGACAAACTCCCCGGTCTCAACGATGTTGCGCACGCTGTCTTTCCAGCCATTGCTGGAAAAACCAATAATGGGCGGGCGATAGTTAAAACAGTTGAAGAAGCTGTACGGGGCAAGATTGAGCCGCCCCTCGCTATCCTGGCTGGAAATCCACCCGATAGGCCGTGGCCCAACGATGGCATTTAAGGGATCGTGTGGCAGGCCGTGTCCCTGCTCAGGCTGATAAAAATACATAGCGCTCTCTAAGTGAAAAATCAGGCTGAATGACGCTTCGCTCATCCCCCTGAATCAAGAGGATCAGCGTAGCGCAATCCGTTGAAAATTAGGACTGAATAAATTTCAGCAGGTCGTCGTTAATCTGGTGTTTATGGGTAGTGCAAATCCCGTGAGATCCGCCTGGATAGACTTTTAGCTCGGCATTCGGCAGGATCTCCGCCGCCACTTTGCCACAGGTCTCAAACGGCACGATTTGGTCATCATCACCGTGGATCACCAGGGTCGGGATAGCCATTTTTTTCAGATCTTCGCGCAGGTCGGTTTCCGAAAAGGCTTTGATACAATCGTATAACGCCTTGATAGAGCCCTGGAGCCCCTGCTCAACAAAGCTCTCCCGCACCGCTTTCGACTCTTTAGCACCAGCACGGTTATAACCATAAAAGGCGGCGGTCAGTTCATAAAAGAAAGCCGCACGATCGTTTACCACGCCCTCGCGGATACCGTCGAAAACCTCTTTCGGTACCCCTTCAGGGTTGAAGTCCGTTTTGACCATAATCGGCGTCACGGCGCCGATCAGCACCGCTTTGGCGACACGTTCGGTGCCGTGACGGCCAATGTAGCGCGCGACTTCGCCACCGCCGGTGGAATGGCCCACATGCACCGCATCTTTCAGATTAAGGTGCGCCGTCAGCTCGGCTAAATCATCGGCATACTGATCCATATGATGCCCATCCCAGGACTGCGCGGAACGCCCATGCCCGCGTCTGTCATGGGCAATCACGCGAAAGCCTTTCGACCCCAGATACAACATTTGATCTTCAAAGGCATCGGCGGTTAAAGGCCAGCCGTGACTAAACACCACGGGCTGCCCACTGCCCCAGTCTTTGAAATGCAAATAACTGCCGTCTTTCAAGGTAAGTTTGTCGTAATCGCTCATGAGATCTCCTGAAAAGGAACACAGAAAACGGATAGTCGCCCAACGGGGCGCTTAAAAAGCATACTGCAAATCTGAGAACCATCACGTTTTTCACCTAAAATTAATCTGCACGATGAATGTGACATTCATCACTTCAAACTTGCGTGCTCAGCCAGTATCATCATGAGAGATAAAACCCTCGCTGCCAGACGGCGAGGGTTTTCTTTTGGATTGGTTTCTGCGCGACACGCAGCACTAAAGACATGGAGTAATAAATGTCCAGACCCACCATTATCATTAATGAACTCGATGCAGAACGTATCGACCGTCTGCTGGAGAAACCCGCATTTGCGTCGCTGCCTGTTGCTGAAGCGTTAAACGCAGAACTGGACCGCGCGCAAATGTGTACGGCTGAGTCGATGCCGCATGACGTCGTCACCATGAACAGCCAGGTAAAATTCCGCGATCTCACCAGCGGTGAAGAACGCACCCGCACGCTGGTCTACCCTGCACAAATGACCGACAGCAGCACGCAGCTTTCGGTCCTTGCGCCCGTGGGTGCCGCTTTGCTGGGGCTGCGTACCGGCGACACGATCCACTGGGATTTACCCGGCGGTACTTCTGCGCATCTTGAGGTGCTGGAACTGCTTTACCAGCCAGAATCAGCAGGCGATTACCTTCGTTAATCCCATCTGAAGAAGCGAACACCGCTTTGCCCGGAGGATGCAGCTGCATCCTCTTTCCGTAATTTCACCCATCTTTCCTATATCGCTCAAAAACGCCTTAATCCAGGCTTAATCCGTTTCGGTGCCGCGGGGACGGTCATGAATGAGATACTTGGCATTACGCTGGTTTATTTCATTTTATTGGCGATCATCGTCATGGCCGTGCTGTATCTTGAGCGCCACTGGTAACCCCTCTTCCGCGCATTCCTGCGCAAAGATAAGTAAAAAAATGCCACAACGTGAAAAACTGCCTGACAGATAGCAGAAACCGATAATATTTTATGTTTGAATACATTCAGCGTTATTAAACAAGGAGAAACGGGTATGTATAAGACAATCATTATGCCGGTTGATGTTTTTGAAATGGAACTGAGCGATAAGGCCGTGCGCCACGCCGAATTCCTGGCGCAGCAGGATGGCATCATTCATCTTATCCACGTGCTGCCAGGCTCCGCCAGCCTGAGTCTGCATCGTTTTGCCGCCGACGTCCGTCGCTTTGAGGAGCATCTGCAACACGAAGCGGAGGCGCGCCTGCAAACGATGGTCGGGCATTTCAGCATCGATCCTTCGCGCATTAAGACCCACGTTCGCTTCGGCAGCGTGCGTGATGCGGTCAATGAAATGGCGAACGAATTAAAAGCGGATGTGGTCGTTATCGGCTCGCGCAATCCCTCTATCAGCACCCATCTCTTAGGCTCTAATGCGTCGAGCGTCATTCGCCACACGCATATCCCGGTGATGGTCGTGAGATAAAAAAAAGAGGCTACCAACCGGTAGCCTCTTCACATTGCAGGTGTAGCCTTACTTTCTTTTATTATGCAATTTTGGTGCGAATCAGATAATCAAACGCGCTCAGGGACGCTTTTGCGCCTTCGCCGGTCGCAATGATAATTTGTTTGTACGGTACAGTGGTGCAATCGCCCGCCGCAAAAATACCTTTCACGCTGGTTTCGCATTTGGCATCAATCATGATTTCGCCCATGCGATTACGCTCAATCGCACCTTCCAGCCAGGTCGTGTTTGGCAGCAGCCCAATCTGAACGAAGATGCCTGACAGCGCCACGCTGTGAACGTCGCCGCTCACGCGGTCACGGTATTCAAGCCCGGTCACTTTGCTGCCGTCGCCTTTCACTTCCGTTGTCTGCGCGTTTAGCACGATATCGACGTTTTTCAGGCTGCGGACTTTATCCTGCAATACCTGGTCAGCTTTCATCTCTGGCGCAAACTCAAGCAACGTAACGTGTTCAACGATACCCGCGAGGTCAATTGCCGCTTCGACGCCGGAGTTACCGCCGCCAATCACCGCCACGCGTTTGCCTTTAAACAGCGGGCCGTCGCAGTGCGGACAATAGGTTACACCTTTCGTACGATACTGATCTTCGCCCGGCACGTTCATATTGCGCCATTTTGCGCCAGTGGCGATGATAATACTGCGGGCTTTTAGCACCGCACCTGATGCGGTTTCAATCTGATGTAAACCGCCTTCAACCGCAGTCGGTACCAGCTTGCTGGCGCTCTGGCTGTCGATCACATCGACGTCATAATCATCTACGTGCGCTTTCAGTGCGCCCGCCAGTTTCTGGCCTTCGGTTTTTGGCACGGAGATATAGTTTTCAATATCCACGGTATCCAGAACCTGGCCGCCAAAACGCTCGCCCATCAGGCCAGTGCGGATGCCTTTACGTGCAGAATATACCGCAGCCGCCGCGCCTGCCGGGCCAGAGCCCACGATCAGTACATCGTAAACATCACGTTTGTTCAGCTCATCAGCGGTACGTTTTTCCGCACCGGTATCCACTTTCGCGACGATTTCCGTCAGTGTCATACGACCCTGGCCGAATTCTTTGCCGTTCAGATACACAGCCGGGACACCCATCACATTGCGATCGGTGATTTCGTTTTGGAACACGCCACCGTCAATCGCAGTGTGTTTGATGCGCGGGTTCAACACCGACATCAGGTTTAACGCCTGCACCACGTCCGGACAGTTATGGCACGAGAGCGAGTAATAGGTTTCAAACTCAAAATCACCGTCGATATCGCGGATCTGCTCGAGCAGCGTTTGGGCTTCTTTCGACGGATGACCGCCGGTCCACAGCAGCGCGAGCACCAACGAGGTGAACTCGTGTCCCAGTGGCGAGCCCGCAAAGCGAGGCCCCTGGTCAGATCCTGGGTTGGTAATCAGGAAAGACGGTTTACGCACCGGCAGGCTGTTGTCTTCTTTAAAGGTCACTTTCGGTGACAGTTCAGCAATCTCCGCCAGCAGTTCTTTGATCTCTGTCGATTTCGCGCTGTCATCCAGTGTGGCAATAAGCTCAACCGGTTTGGTCAGTTTCTCAAGGTAAGCCTTAAGTTGGGTTTTCATGTTTGTGTCGATCATTATTCTTCCCTCTCTAAAAACGTCATCATGCAAGTTGCCTTATAAAGGCAGCCTGAATGCAACTTGCATCATGGTGTTGGAATGAAATGGGCGCATATGCGCCCATTGATTGACGGGCAAAAAAACTTAGATTTTACCGACCAGATCCAGAGATGGAGCCAGTGTCGCTTCGCCTTCTTTCCACTTCGCCGGGCACACTTCGCCTGGGTGAGAAGCAACATACTGAGCGGCTTTAATTTTACGCAGCAGGTCAGATGCGTCGCGGCCGATACCTTCAGCGGTCACTTCGATGGCCTGGATAATGCCCTGCGGGTCAACAACAAAGGTGGCACGGTCGGCCAGGCCTTCATCTTCACGCATGTTTTCGAAGTTACGGGTCAGGGCACCGGTTGGGTCGCCGATCATCGCGTATTTGATTTTAGCGATGGTTTCGGAGCTGCCGTGCCACGCTTTGTGGGTGAAGTGGGTATCGGTAGAAACGGAATAAACGTCTACGCCCAGCTTCTGCAACTCTTCATAATGATCTGCCACATCGCCGAGTTCAGTCGGGCAAACGAAGGTAAAGTCAGCTGGGTAGAAGAAGAACACACTCCAGCGGCCTTCGGTATCTTTCTCGGTGATTTCGATGAATTCGCCGTTTTTGAACGCCTGGTTTTTGAAAGGTTTAATTTTGGTGTTAATCAAAGACATCTGTACTTCCTCCGTGTTTTCGTTGAGAGCTAAGGTAACTAACTTTCATTGATAGGGCTAATGCGTTCGATTTATCAAATCAATCAGTCAAACCTTACAACTTTGATAAGAGGACATTCCAGAACTCGCAAACCAAACGTCGCGGGACCATTCAGTGCCAGTCAAAGCGGGGGATGCGTAGCGATAAGCACGGCGTCACCTATTACCCAAGGACAGATTTAAATGACGACAACCGGGTATGACATTTCATAACCATGATAAATTGAATATCGTAATGCAGGATGGCTAGTACATTAACGATACTTGTAATTCAACCCCTCAAACCGACCTTTAGAGAATTAAAATAATTAAACTCCTTTTCTGGCACTATTTTAATAATCCACAGCCATGATATATTAAGTCAGAATTTATGCAGATTTAAGTTAAGCATCACAAAAGGATTGTGAATGGTTAACTTCCATCTATAGTTAGCATGTATGTGATAACTATAACCACAACACTCTCAGGATGAACTATGGCTAATCTTTACGACCTTAAAAAATTCGATCTCAATCTTTTAGTCATATTCGAATGCATCTACCAACATCTCAGCATCAGTAAAGCTGCAGAAACCTTACACATCACCCCCCCAGCCGTCAGTCAGTCGCTACAACGGTTACGTAATCAGCTTAATGACCCTCTGTTTATCCGTTCCGGGAAGGGAATCACACCTACTACCGTGGGGACCAATCTCCACATTCATCTTGAGCAAAATCTAAATCAGTTAGAGCAAACTATCAACATTACCCATGCATCTGACCTGACCAAAAAATTCATCATCTATGGCCCACAGATTATTACGCCGGGGAGATTGCTCAATCCTCTGTTGTTACTTATTGAAAGAGAAAGTTTCGATATAGAACAATATGATATAACTGTTTCTGCTGAAGCAGCCGAGGATTTACTTGCCTACCGTAAGGCAGACATGGTGTTTACACTTTTCCCTGTCAGCAACCGCTCAATCGTCTGTACTCCGTTTCGCTCGGTAAAGATGGTATTGGTCTGCCGAATGGATCACCCTCGTATTGGTGATAGCATCACAAAAGAACAAATGCTGGCAGAAAAGCACACGCAAATGGCCAGTAACGAGCCAGGTGTACAAGAGTTCCAGACATCAATCTTGCCATTGCTGCCTGAAAGGACAATTGCGTTTCGTAGCGACTCATTCATTTCAATAATCAATATTATTAGCGCATCTGATTTAATTGGCTACATTCCCCTTCCCATATTCGAAACATACGCTTCAGTGTTTAACCTTAAAAAAGTCGCCATGCCTTTTGAATTACCGCAACCGCAAGTTTTCATGTTGTATAACCGCGCATCGCTCAATAGCAAGGCCTTTTCTGATTTCATTACTCAAATTCCCATAGATTAAAATAATTACTATTTTTTACTTTTATCTGTGACGCTTTTCATGAATAGTATGCTTACTCATCATTGACGGTGACCCATCCGGTATTGATTACCCAGGAAGCGATTGTTCATGTCAATATACAAATATCCCCTTGTACTAAATGTTCTTGAGGCTGCAGTTGAACGAATAGAATGGACACTTGAGAATTTACCTCAGGTTTGCGTCTCTTTTTCTGGCGGTAAAGACTCGACCATCATGCTTCACCTGACCGCGCAAATTGCGCGAAAGCAAAACAAGAAAATAAGCGTTTTGTTTATCGACTGGGAAGCACAGTTTTCCTGCACTATCGAACATGTCGAAACGATGCGGAGGCAATATAGCGATGTCATCGATCGTTTTTTTTGGGTTGCCCTGCCGTTAACCACCCAAAATGCCCTTTCCCAATATCAACCCGAGTGGCAGTGTTGGGAGCCCGGTACAAACTGGGTTCGACAACCGCCAGAAGACGCGATAACCGACCCGAATTTTTTTGATTTTTATCAGCAGGGAATGACCTTTGAAGCCTTTGTCAGAGCCTTTTCTGACTGGTTTGCCGAACAACGGCCTGCCGCCGTGTTGATCGGCATTCGAGCTGACGAGTCCTATAACCGTTTCCTCACTATAGCCAACGCGCGCAAACAGCGTTTTGCCGATGATAAGCCCTGGACCAGCATGGCTCCGGGCGGGCATGCCTGGTATGTCTATCCGATATATGACTGGAAAACGGCAGATATCTGGACGTGGTTTGCTAAAACGAAGTGTTGCTATAACCCATTGTACAACCTGATGTATCAGGCCGGTGTACCGCCCCGTTACATGCGCATCTGCGAACCCTTTGGCCCGGAGCAACGGCAAGGATTGTGGCTGTATCATGTTGTTGAGCCCGAACGCTGGGCAGCGATGTGCGAGCGCGTCAGCGGTGTCAGAAGCGGCGGTATCTATGCGGGCCACGATAATCACTTTTATGGCCATCGAAAACTACTCAAACCCGATCACCTCTGCTGGTATCAATATGCCATACTGCTGCTGGACAGCATGCCGCAAACTACCGCAGAGCATTATCGTAATAAAATTGCTGTTTATTTACACTGGTATCAAAAGAAAGGAATGACCGATATTCCTGACACGCAAACGGGTGATATTGGCTCAAAAGATATTCCGTCATGGCGGCGAATTTGCAAAGTGCTACTGAATAACGATTATTGGTGTCGGGCGCTTTATTTTAGCCCAAATAAACCAAACCATTATCAACGCTACAATGAACGCATGAAAAATAAACGCAAGGAATGGGGAATATTATGCAAAGAATCATAAGCGCGATGGAATGTTATCTTTCGGCTCTACCTGACGCGGAGCGCATTGAGGCCATAAATGCTTTACGCCAGGCTATTCACCAGCTAAGTCCTTTTCGCGATCAACCCGTCGACTGTGTGCTGTGGATTAAACAGGACGATATCACCGCCAACGATTACAACCCGAATAACGTTGCCCCGCCCGAAAAACGGCTTCTGAGTAAATCCCTTGAGTTAGATGGCTTCACGCAACCTATCGTGGTGTCCGAAAACGAGTCCCATCATTACGAAATTATCGATGGCTTTCACCGTCATGAAATCGGGAAAAGTAAAGCAACATTAAGGCGGCAACTTAAAGGCTATTTGCCCGTGACCTGTCTGCGCAAAGAAAGGCAGGAGAAGTTCGACCGTATGGCCGCGACGATTCGCCACAACCGCGCACGTGGACGCCATCAAATCAACGCCATGTCTGAGATCGTGCGGGAACTGTCTCTGCTTGACTGGGATGACGAGAAAATTGGTAAAGAGCTAGGAATGGACAGCGACGAAGTGCTGCGTCTGAAGCAAATCAACGGTCTGCTTGAACTGTTTGCAGACCGTCGTTATTCAGAAGGCTGGACGGTAAAATAATTACAACACGTTCAGGCGCTCTGCCGCTGCCAGCAGCGTCGATTCCTGTTTTGCAAAGCAAAGACGAATCAGCTTATGCGGGAAAGGATCGGCGCAAAATACCGATAATGGAATGGCCGCTACGCCCGCTTCTTTGGTTAACCACTGGCAAAAGCGCACATCGTCCAGACTGGAAATCGCACTGTAGTCCGCCAGCAGAAAATAGGTTCCTTCACTCGGCAATATCTCCAGACGGCTGGCGCTCAAGGCATTCACAAACAGATCCCGTCGCGCGCGGTAAAATTCCGGCAGCTCACGATAGTGTTCCGGCTCTGCGCGCAGCATATCCGCCAGCGCCAGCTGCGCCGGGGTATTGACGGCAAACGTCAAATACTGATGTACCTTGCGCAGTTCCGCGCTGATAGCCGCAGGCGCTACGCAATAACCCACCTTCCAGCCGGTCATGTGATAAGTTTTGCCAAATGATGAAACCGCAATCGCGCGCTCGCGCAGCTGCGGATGCGCTAACACGCTGGAGTGACCCTCTTTCGCAAAACAGATATGTTCGTAGACCTCATCGCTCAGAACGTAAATTTCACGTTCGGCAATGGCCTGCCACAGCGCGGCAAAATCGGCTTTTTGCCACACGGTCGCCGACGGATTATGCGGTGTGTTCAGGATAACCAGACGCGTTTTATCGCTCAGGAGGGCCGCAAAAGCGTGCCAGTCCGGGCGAAAATGCGGCGGCTGAAGCGCGATTCTTTTTACCACCCCACCAGAAAGCTCAACGGCAGGCGCGTAGCTGTCGTAGCTCGGATCAAAGCAAATCACTTCATCGCCGGTACGCACCAGCGCGGTGATGGCTGCGTACAGCGCTTCGGTCGCCCCAGCCGTCACCGTCACTTCGCTGTTGGCATCGGGTTTATAGCCGTAAAGCTCAGCCGTTTTATCAGCAATCGCTTCACGCAGCGGTTGCGCACCGGTCATTGGGGCGTATTGATTCGCGCCCTGCGACACGTGATACGCCAGACGCTCCTGCAAATATGTCGGTCCGTCAAAATCCGGAAAACCTTGTGAAAGGTTAATCGCATTATGCTGCTGCGCTAACGCACTCATTTGCGTGAAAATCGTCGTGCCGAGGTTGGGCAGTTTGCTTTGCGGAATCAACGGGTTATTGCTCATTATGCGGTGCCTGCGTGTAATACTTATGTTGCTGCCACTATAACACGATGTTAGTCTTTGGCAATCAAGACGCTTAGACGTCTAAATCATATCAATATTCCTGGCCGACAGAGGTAAAAGGAAATGACAGACAACCTGCAACTCACACAACTGGTCGATGCCTGCCGCTGGATTGGCGCAAAAGGCTGGGCTCCGGCGACCGGCGGCAATATGTCCATTCGTCAGGATGACCATCTTTGCTGGCTCAGCGAATCGGGTAAAGACAAAGGCAGCCTGACGACCGACGATTTTCTACAGGTCGAAATCGCCAGCAACCGCGCGCCGTCCGGTCGCAAGCCTTCGGCGGAAACGGGATTACATACGCTGATTTATCGCCTGTTCCCGCAGGCCAATGCGGTGCTGCACGTTCATACCGTCAACGCCACAGTGCTGTCGCGCCTGACCAAAAAGCCAGAACTGCACATCAGCGGCTTTGAAATGCAGAAATCCCTCACCGGGCAAACCTCGCATCTCGATACCGTGACGATTCCGGTGTTCGATAATGACCAGGACATTGACGCCCTCGCCGCGCGAATCGCCCATTACGCCCAGGAAACGATACTTAATTATGGTTTTCTTCTGCGCGGCCATGGCTTAACCTGCTGGGGACGCGACGTGGCCGAGGCCCGCCGTCACCTGGAAGGTCTGGAATTCTTATTTGAATGCGAAATGCGTTTACGACAACTGGAGAGATTATGATTCGCGCGATAGTGACGGATATTGAAGGCACCACCAGCGATATTCGTTTTGTTCACAATGTGTTGTTTCCCTATGCGCGCGAGCGGCTGGCGGGGTTTGTCACCGCACAGCTTTACGCCGAGCCGGTGAAATCCATTCTGGACAATCTGCGTGATGAAATTGGCGCACCGCACGCCAGCATCAGCGAACTTATCGACACGCTGTTTGCCTTTATGGACGACGATCGTAAATCAACCGCGTTGAAAGCCCTGCAAGGCATTATCTGGCAGGACGGCTACGTGAACGGTGACTTCACCGGTCAACTTTACCCGGACGTTTTGCCATCGCTCGAAAAATGGAAAGCGCAAGGGATTGATCTCTATGTTTATTCCTCTGGATCCGTTGCTGCGCAAAAACTGTTATTTGGCTACAGCGACGAAGGTGATATTACTCATCTGTTCAGCGGATACTTTGACACCCACATCGGTGCCAAGCGCGAGGTTCAGTCTTATCAGAACATCGCGACACAGATTGGCGTTGCCCCCTCGCAGATCCTGTTCCTCTCCGACATTCATCAGGAGCTGGACGCCGCTGAACAGGCTGGTTTTCGCACCCTACAGCTGATTCGCGGCGATGAAGACGGCGCGAGCCACCATCATCAGGTGCATCAATTCGACGAGATTAATCCGGAGCAGATCCCTTCATGAGCGCATTAACGATTTATTCTGAAACCGAGACCCGCGAGCCGCTGTGGCACAGCACCGACGCCGCTGATATTGCCGCGAAGCTCAACGCGCGCGGCGTGCGTTTTGAACGCTGGGAAGCCGACCGCGATTTAGGTCGCGATCCTGCACCAGATGTGGTGATCGAGGCTTATCAGCACGCCATCGATAAGCTGGTGGCTGAGAAAGGTTATAAGAGCTGGGATGTCATCAGCCTACGTGCGGATAACCCGCAGAAAGAGGCCCTGCGCGCGAAGTTCCTTAACGAACATACCCATGGCGAAGATGAGGTCCGTTTCTTCGTCGAAGGTGCCGGGCTGTTTTGCCTGCACATCGATGACCAGGTATACCAAGTGCTGTGCGTCAAAAACGACCTGATTTCCGTGCCAGCGGGAACGCCGCACTGGTTTGATATGGGCTCAGAGCCGAACTTCACGGCAATCCGTATTTTCGATAACCCGGAAGGCTGGGTAGCGCAGTTTACGGGCGATGCGATTGCGGATGCCTATCCGCGGCTAGCCTAATTTTCACTAAATTCAGTCATCAACTCTAGATATTAAGATTGGTGACTGTTTTATTAAATACATATTAATCCATAATTAATAGTTTAATATAATTTTTTTCCAACCCTTTAATTTCGCACCATATATCTAAGCCAGCTTGATTTGATATCATATAGCTATCACCGTTCGCATCTGTAACTTGCAGCATGACTTTAGAAATAGGCCGGATGTAATCGCCTACTCTCTTAAATAAAGATAGACTCATAATATCTTTAATTAATACATCACATGTGACATTAAAATCCCTTGCTATAACAGCCATATCTTCCATATGGATATACCCACCATTGAATAACATTAAATCGAAGACGTTCTTTAAAGCTTCACCGATTAACTCTGGCTCCCAACCTTGTAAGAATTTTCTTTTTTAATTCCACCTCTTTCATTTCTATAAATTTAAATTTCCAACCAACCTTATCTCCCTCCTCAACTGGAATGGCATACAACAAAGGAGCAAAAAATTCAATTTCATCAACGCCGCACCATGGCATTTCGACGTTAAAATAAACTGATATTTTAGACCAAATAATCTCTAACATGCTTCTTGCTGCATTATCTCGCATGGATACTAATGCTGCCCATTGTTGTTCTCGGTTTATACCCAGATAAGGCATTCCATTTGCCTTAACAATACTAATATTGTTTGTTGTAACTAAAGTTGGGCAACTCGGAACTCCTAAGCCTTGCCCGGATATTTCTTTTTTCATCGTTAAAATGTCTACAAATGCATTTCTTATACCATATTCAGTAGAATAACCGCCATACCCATGGATTATACTGACGGGGGCCAAACTCTCCTGGACAAGAGCATAAAAAAGAATTGAATCAGGCCTAGAGAAAGAATGAATGTCTCTATAATGCTTAGGTCCTTCCTTACCAGTAATTTGAAAGAAGTGTTTCCTCGCTATAGATACATCTGGATTGAAAAAAAAGACCTTCTCAATCTGGATTCAAAATATTTTTCATACTTACTTCTAATAATTCTAAGGTGATCAAATGCATCTATGTAATCTGATTTTTTTAGCGTCTTCTTAACTTCAAATATGCATAGAACTTGATCTATTGGGTATATAAATTCTTTTGTTCTTCCATATTGCTGACCATCACCGCAAACCAACATACCATCAATTTGTTGAGGTAATAAATTGCCGTCTATCGATATGAAACCCGACACCACTTTAAGATCCAATCCTTCAGGAAGGATGTAACTTTGATCAATCCCTTACCTTGTTATTTCTTCATAAGCCGAACCTAATGTCGGCATATGGGGCATATCGATTTTGCTGAGTTGGATCTTCTCAATCTCTATAAATTTCTCAAGTAATTCTGAAGCTTTTTCAATCATAAAACCTCACATCCTAATCATGAAATTTAATACTATTGATTACATTTGTTGGTTCAAAACCTATCAATTGAGCTAAATGCACAAATTCCACCACATCTAACCTGCGCTCACCATTTTCAACTTTCGCGATAAACGACTGCGGCTTGCCGAAAGCCTCCGCAAGCTGCGCCTGAGTAATTCCTTTTTCTTTGCGGGCTTTCTTCAACGCATTGATAACACGCTGGTATTCATCTGAGTAAACTGAGGCCATTGTTCCGATTCCATACAAATATCCTGAAATCGAATATCCTCTCATTGCGTTTTTATCCCAAAACAGGATAATTAAGCGCGTAACGGACACATGTTAGGAGGACACAATGCATCATCAAAACTGGCATCCTGCCGATATCATTGCCGCACTAAAGAAACACGGAACAAGCCTGGCAGCTTTGTCACGTCAGGCCGGGCTTTCGTCATCCACACTAGCGAATGCGCTTTCCCGGCCATGGCCTAAAGGAGAATTGCTTATCGCACAGGCGCTAGATATTCCGCCCGATGTGATATGGCCGGAAAGATACTTTGATGAAAAGGGAGAGCCAATATTTCGTCAGATAAGGAATACCAAAAAGAGAAATCTGTCTTCAACATAATCAATGAATTCTTCCCCCCTCACCCCAACCCTCTCCCTCAAGGGAGAGGGGGTCTAAGAGCACTACCGTTTTAGCCCCTTCGCATACGCCACCAGCTGATCCAGCACAATCCCCCACCCTTCGTGGAAGCCCATCTGTTCATGCTGCTCGCGGATTTCCTTCGTTGGATGGCGCGCAATCGCCGTATAGCGGGTCTTCCCCTCCCCCGCATCTTCCAGCAGCAGGATCGCCGTCATAAACGGTTTCTCGGCCGGCTTCCAGTCTTCGGTATAGCCGTCGGTAAAGACCAGCTTTTTACCGGGATCGATTTCAAGAAACACGCCGAGGTTATCCATCCGCTGCCCGCCCACCTCAAACACGGTGTTAAACCGCCCGCCCACGCGCAGATCGAGGTCGCAGTCGGTCACCTTATGGGGAGCTGGAATGAAGAAGTTTTTGATGTGCTCCGGCGTGGTCCAGCAGAGCCAGAGTAGGTCGCGCGGTGCGTCCACCACGCGTTCCAGTTTTAAGTCAGTATCAGGATCGAGCGTCACGTTACCGTCCTCTTAAGGGAACCCCTTAAAGGATAGCCACACTCAGGAAAATTGCCCTTTCGCCACGTCTTCCGGCCACACCACGCCCGTATCCAGCACCCAACCACTAATTAACGCCGCTGGCGTGACGTCAAACGCCGGGTTATACACCTGCGCATCATCCGGTGCCCACCGCACCGCGCCAAAGCTCCCGGCAACGCCCGTCACTTCGCTTGCGGCACGCTGTTCAATCGGGATCGCCTCGCCGTTCGGACAGTTCGGATCGAGGGTGGTTTGCGGAGCGGCGACGTAAAATGGAATACCGTGGAATTTCGCCAGCACCGCCAGGGAGTAGGTGCCGATTTTGTTTGCCACATCTCCGTTAGCCGCAATGCGGTCCGCCCCAACCCACACGGCATCGACCTGCCCTTTTGCCATCAAACTGGCGGCCATCGAATCGGTGATCAGTTGATATGGCACACCCAGCTCGCCGAGCTCCCAGGCGGTTAATCTCCCGCCCTGTAACAACGGACGCGTTTCATCCACCCAAACGTTGCTCACGTTGCCTTCCTGATGCGCGCGCGCGATGACGCCCAGCGCCGTGCCGACGCCCGCCGTTGCCAGCCCGCCGGTATTGCAGTGGGTTAACAGGCGGCTGCCGGGCTTCACCAGTTGGCTGCCCGCGCGGGCAATAGCATCACAAAGCTGTTTATCTTCATCAATCAGGCGCAACGCTTCAGCCGTCAGCTTAGGCACAAAATCTTCCTGCCACAGCGCCTGCTTCATGCGGTCGAGATTATTCATCAGGTTCACCGCCGTCGGGCGGGAGGCACGCAGGGTTTCCAGCGTCACGGCCAGCTCATCGCGGCTTTTACCGCTTTCTGCCAGCAGCGCCAGCAGCAGGCTGGCAGAAAGGCCGATCAGCGGTGCACCGCGCACGCGCAGGGCGTGAATGTGGCCTACCAGCAATTCTGTGGTGGACGCATCCAGCCAGCGTTTTTCCTGCGGAAGCGCCTGCTGATCGAGAATAAAGAGCTGATTATCCGCCACCCGCAGGCTGGTCGTCTGTAATGTCTGCATGTCGTTAATTCTCTGTTGCGTTGATGTATCACATTGTGTCAGGATAAAATTCAGATGTATAGACGTCTAAATGTCTTTATTACCAGAACCAATGAGGAACAGGCAATGTCGCAATATCGTACCTTCACCGCCCAGGACGCCGTTGAGTATGCAAAGCAGTTTGGCGGCCTCGATAACCCTTCTTCGCTGGTGGAGGCGCAGGAAGTGGGCGACGGCAACCTCAATCTGGTGTTTAAAATTTTTGACGCTGACGGCGTGAGCCGCATCATCGTTAAGCAGGCGCTACCCTACGTGCGTTGCGTTGGGGAATCCTGGCCGTTAACGCTGGACCGCGCACGTCTGGAGGCGCAAACCCTGGTCGAGCATTACCAGCACAGTCCACAGTACACGGTCAAAATATTCCATTACGATCCAGAACTGGCAGTGATGGTGATGGAAGATCTCTCCAGCCACAAAATCTGGCGCGGCGAGCTGATAAACAATCACTACTATCCGCAGGCAGCGCGCCAGCTGGGCGAGTATCTGGCGCATACGCTTTTTCACACCAGCGATTTTTACCTGCATCCGCACGACAAAAAAGCGCAGGTGGCGAAATATATCAACCCGGAAATGTGTGAAATCACCGAAGATCTGTTCTTTAGCGACCCGTATCAGATCCACGAGCGCAACAACTATCCGGCCGAGCTGGAAGCGGATATCGCGGCCCTGCGCACCGACGACGCGCTGAAGATCGCCGTTGCGTCTTTGAAGCACCGTTTCTTTTCACAGGCCGAAGCGCTGCTGCATGGTGATATTCATAGCGGATCGATTTTCGTCGCCGACGGCAGCCTGAAGGCAATCGACGCCGAGTTCGGCTATTACGGCCCGATCGGTTTTGATCTCGGTACGGCCATCGGCAATCTGCTGCTCAACTTCTGCGGTCTGCCGGGGCATTTGGGCATTCGCGATGCCGCCGCCGCCCGCGAGCAGCGCCTTAAGGATATTCAGGAGTTGTGGAATACCTTCGCCGAACGCTTCCAGGCGCTGGCAAGCGAGAAAACTCGCGACGTCGCGCTTTCCGTGCCGGGCTATGCGTCTGAATTCCTGAAAAAGGTCTGGAAAGATGCAGTTGGTTTTTGCGGCACCGAGCTGATTCGCCGCAGCGTCGGCCTGTCGCACGTGGCGGATATCGACACCATTCAGGACGACGCCATGCGCCACGAATGCCTGCGTCACGCCATTACACTGGGTAAAGCACTGATCGTGATTGCCGACCGCATCGACAGCGTGGAAGAACTGGTTGCACGGGTGCGACAGTACAGCTGATTTTCTCCCTCTCCCCGTGGGTTGAGGGATCCCCACAAATCGAGGATTTGCACAATGTACTCCCTCTCCTCTTCGGGGAGAGGGCTGGGGTGAGGGGGAGCATGCGGCTCAGGAGGTTATTCCGTTCACTTCCAGTTTCGTGCTTCTCTGTGAACCCGGAAACGGTGAACGTGCCATGGCGGCTCAATCGCCGCCGCCCTGGCGACCCGGGCTCCCGGCAAGAAAATCGTCGCTTCGCGATACCCTCGTCTTATTCCTTACGGCTATCGGGGACGGGCGCTGCAACCTCCCTGTAAATGCGCCCTCGCCGCGCATCCATGCGCGTCGCCCCGGCCTTCAGTCAACGACTCGGCGATTTACAGCCGGACCAGGTCATCGCGGTAAGTCTGATATTTGGATGGCACCATTTTCATGGCTATGGAACCAAAATTACTGGGGATCCCTCAGCCCTGTAGTTGAAGGCATCAGACCGCACCTATCCCAAATACTCAATCACCGATAACCCACCGTTATAATCCGTGCTGTAGATAATCCCCTGCACGTCCACAAATACGTCGCAGGACTGGATCACCTGCGGGCGATTCGGGCGGGTATCCATCATTTTCGCCGGGGCCGCTGGCACCAGCGCACCGGTTTCCACCGGGCGATACGGATTCGAAATGTCGTACGCGCGCACGCCAGCATTCTGGTAGGTCGCAAAAATCAGCGTCGAGCTGATAAAGCTCCCCGGCCGATTTTCATGCAGATTATGCGGGCCAAAGTGCGCCCCTTTTGCGACATAATCAATTTCATCCGGCTGCGGGAAGGTGGCAATACTGACCGGATTCGACGGTTCGCGAATATCAAACAACCAGATGAGCTTCTCGCCGTCCTCCTGGTTATCCAGCACCGCTTCGTCCAGCACCACCAGCAGATCCCGCTCCGGCAGCGGCAGCGCGGTATGCGTGCCTCCGCCAAACGGCGGGCTCCAGTTGCGATGGCTGATGAGCTTCGGCTGAGTGCGGTCCTTCACGTCCAGCAGCGTCAGGCCACCGTCGCGCCAGCTGCCGTAGGCCGTATCTCCGGCGATAATGGCGTGATGCAGCGCATAGCGCTTGCCTTCTGGCCACGTCGGCTGTTCGCCCTCGGCCTGATTCATCCCCGGTAGCCACCAGCGCCCCGCCACTTCGGGTTTACGCGGATCGGCCAGGTCGATGGTCAGGAAGATATAGTCGGTAAACCCGTCAATCAGCGCCGAGACGTACGCCCAGCGCCCACCCACGTACCAGATACGGTGAATGCCAATCCCATCCAGCGACAGGAAGCTGATTTCGCGCGGTTTGTCCGGCGTGGAGATATCAAAAATGCGCAGCCCCGCGCTCCAGCCTTTGTCCTGCACGTCGCTGACGGTATGCCCCACCTGACGAGTGTAATAGACCTTTTCGTCGGCGAAACGCGCGTCGGCAAACAGGTCACGGGCGTTGATCACCAACAGCAGGTCGTCATGCGCCTGAAGATGCACGTTCCAGGTGCCAGGCGGTGCGGGCACGTAGCCCGCGGCTTTTGGGTTTTTCGGATCGCGCACATCAACAATCGAAAAGCCCTGCGACACCATATGGCCGATATAGGCAAAGCCGCGATGCACCATTAGCTGTACGCCGTCCGGTCGACCGCCCTGATCGCTATGGCCAATCAGCCGCATGTTGCGGCTGTATTCGGGCGTCGGCAACGCACTCATTTGCTTTTCGCTTCAAGCGTGGCAAACCACGGGGCGATAAAGTCCTCGGTCTGGCCCCAGCCCGGAATGATTTTACCCAGCGATGCCACGTTCACCGCACCCGGCTGGGCGGTCAGCAGCGCCTGCGGAATGGCGGCGGCTTTGAAGTCATAAGTCGCAGGCGTAGCTTCACCAGCAATCTTATTGGCAATCAGACGCACGTTGGTGGCCCCAATCAGCTTAGGATCAACCGCAACGCTCACCTTCCACGGGCTGCCTGACTCGCGCATCAGCTGCAAATCCTGGTTGGAAATGTCGATGCTGTAGAGTTTAATTTCGGTGCGGCCATTCTCTTTCAGCGCCTTGTAAGCCCCCTGGCTAAACGCATCCCAGGTACCCCAGATGGCGTCGATTTTGCCTTTCGGGTATTTCGCGAGGATCGCCCCGACCTTGTTCGCCGTGTCGCCCTGTACGTCAGAAGAGACGGCACCAATGGACTCCAGCTCTTTGATGTCCGGATACTGTTTTTGCAGTTCCTGATAGGCTGCCTGACGGCGTTCCATCGGCGGGAATCCCGCGACCCACAGCTTAACGATGTTCGCTTTGCCGTTGAAATCCTTCGCCAGTTGGCCGAAAGAGAGGTGGGTCAGCGAGGCATCGTCCTGCTGAGTCACAGTGACGCCCGGGATCTCACCGGTCACCGCAGTATCAAACACCGCCACTTTGATCCCGGCATCCACCGCCTTTTTCACCAGCGCGGTCGAATACGGATCGCGACCCTGCGACAGGATAATCCCGTCGTATTTTTGGCTGATCGCCTGGTTCACAAAGTCCTGGAACTTCGCATCGTCGCCGTTACTTAAAAAAGTGCTGACCTTAAAGCCGAGCTTTTTACCTTCCTGAATCGCGCCGGAGACAAACTGCGTGGTGTTGTCATCAGAGCCGAGGTTACGAATCACCGCAATGCGAATCGGGCCTTCATGGTTGGCGATGGCGGCCGGAACCGGTACAGGCGTTGCCGCGTGGGTGGATAAAGAAGTCAGTAACCCCAGCGCCACTAAAGAGAGTGCAATTTTTTTCATTATGGTTTTCCGTTGTGTTGTTTTAAATGGTTAACGTTTTTGTATGTAGGTGATTGCCAGCGCAACTGCCAGCACCAGCCCTTTTATAATGTCCATCGCGTAATACGGCACCGAGAGCATCACCAGCCCGTTCGATAACACCCCGAGGATCACCGCCCCTACCAGCGTACCCAGCGCGTTCGGCTTGCCGGAGCCCGCCAGCGAAAAGCCGATCCACGCCGCCGCGACCGCATCCATCAGGTAGCCACCACCCGCATTCACCTGCGACGAACCAATGCGCGAGGCCAGCAAAATGCCGCCAAGCCCGGCCAGCAGCGAGGCAATCACGTAGGCCGCCACCTTGTAGCGCGTGGTGCGAATGCCGGAAAGGCGCGCCGCTTCCGGGTTACCACCGATGGCGTACATCCGGCGTCCGTGAGTCGTCAACGACAGCGCCAACTGCGCCAGCACCGTCACCACCAGCATAATAATCACAATGGTCGGCACCTGACCCAGCGCGCCAAAGGCCGCCGGAATGGTGCCTTCCGCCATGTCGCCGCTCGGCAGCACCATGTTTTCAGTAATCGACCCGCCGTAGCTGTAGGTCATCGCCACGCCCTGAATCACAAACAGGCTGGCAAGCGTGGCGAGCATGTCCGGGATGCGCAGAATGACAATCAGAAAGGCGTTAAACAGCCCGACCAGCGTACAAAGTGCGAGGGTAATCAGAATCGACTCGGTAGTGCCAAAGCCATGCCAGACAAAGAGCGAAATCACCAGCGCGTTCGCCAGCGACGCGGTCGATCCCACTGAGAGATCGAACCCGCCGACGGTCAGCGAAATCGACACGCCGATGGCAATCACCGTCACGATCGCTATCGATCGCAGAATATTGATGATGTTAAAGGGATCGAGGAAGTTATCCGAGGCCATGCCAAAAATCGCCACCAGCGCGACCACGGTCAGCAACATGCCCCACTTATAAAGAAAATCAAAAATCTGCTGACGGCCCGACGCCGCCGCATTCACTGAAAGGGCCTTGCTCACGACGCCGTACCTCCGGTTGAATAATAAAGTAATGTCTCTTCGCGGGCCTCAGCCCCGGCGATTTCCGCCACGATACGTCCGTCCCACAGCACGCAGATGCGGTCGCACAATCCCACCAGCTCGGCGAACTCGCCAGAGGCATAAATCACCCCTTTGCCCTCGCGCGCCAGTCCGTCGATCAGCTGGAACAGATCGGTTTTGGCCTTCACGTCCACGCCCTTGGTTGGCTCGTCAAAAATCAGCACGCTGGCTTCGTTGCGCAGCCATTTGCCTATCGCCACCTTTTGCTGATTGCCACCGGAAAGACGGCGCAAAATCTGCCCCGGCCCACGGGCACGGACACCGACGCGGGCGATCACTTCCTCCGCCCAGCGCCACGCCTGACGATGACCAAACAGGCTCCAGCGTGAAAAACTGTTATCCGCACTGACCGCCAGATTCATGCTCACCGGCTCGTCGATAAAAATGCCCTCTTTACGCCGCTCTTCCGGCACCAGCGCCAGCCCACGCAAAACGGAATCTGCAGGATCGCGTGGCTTCCACGGCTGTTGATGCAGTTCCCCGCGCGCCACGCGGCTTTTGGTTGCACCAAACAGCGCCTTGCACAGCTCGGTTTTGCCCGCTCCTGCCAGCCCGGCAATCCCCAGAATTTCGCCCTTGCGCAGGTGCAGAGAGATATCCTTCAGCAGCACGTCGTCGTGCAAACCGTCGACGCGCAGCAGCGTTTCATCGCTGTACTTCGGTCTTGGCGGTGGATAGATATCGCTCAGCTCGTGGCCGAGCATTTTCTCGACGATGGCTTCTCCGCTCAGGTTCGCCATCGGGCTGGACTCAACAAGCTTGCCGTCGCGCAGCACCGTTAAGGTGTCGCAAATCGCCTTTAATTCGTGAATACGGTGAGAGATAAACACCACGCCGATGCCCTGCTGCTTGAGCCGGTTCACCACAGCGAACAGGCGCTCGCTTTCGTGAGCGTCCAGCGGCGCGGTCGGTTCATCCAGAATCAAAAACCGACAGTGATGTGACAGCGCCCGCGCCAGCAGGATTTGCTGTTTTTCCGCCAGCGAACAGCTCTCTATCGAGCGACGAACGTTCAGGGAGACGTCGAGTTGCGCCAGCGCCTGTTTCGCCTGCTCGCGGATCGTGCTCCAGCGATAGCCATGCCCCGGCAGCGCAAGGTTATCGAGCATGATATTTTCGGCAATGCTTAAGCCCGGGATCAGCGCTACGTCCACTTCCTGCTGCACCAGATGAATGCCCAGCCGTTTAGCATCGAGCGGCTCGCGAATCGACACCGGCTGGTTATTAATAATAATTTCACCCTCGTAATGGTCATGCGTACCGCACAGCACCGCCATCAGGGTGGATTTCCCCGCGCCATTCGCGCCCGTGAGCGCATGCACGGATCCGCCCGTAAGCGTGAAGTCCACGCGCGATAGCGCCTGAAACCCCGCAAAGGCCAGGCTGATGCCACGCATCTCAAGGCGACTGGAAACCATTCGCGTAAATCCTTCATTAATATTTTGATTTATGGAATTTTTCACAGCTCGGGTTGACTGGCAATGATAGAAAAGGCATAAGATAAAGCTAAATATTATTAGCCATCCGGATGTCCAGACATAACATCGGGTTAGCGCTTCGTCTAAAAGGACACTTCCATGAGCAATACCGATATTCGCGTCGTACCCGGCCCGGCAAACTACTTTTCCCACTCCGGCAGCCTGGCGCGCCTGAGTGACTTCTTCACCCCCGAGCAGCTCTCCCGCGCCGTCTGGATCTACGGCGAGCGCGCCATTGAAGGCGCGCTCGCCTATCTGCCAGAAAGTTTTCATGCGCCGGGGGCTACGCATCTGCTGTTTAAGGGCCATTGCAGCGAGCGTGACGTGACCGACCTGGTGAATCAGTCGGGCAGCGAGGCCAGCGTGGTGATTGGCGTCGGCGGCGGCGCAGTGATGGATACCGTCAAGGCCGTGGCGCGTCGTTTAAGCGTGCCGTTCGTTGGCATTCCAACCATTGCCGCCACCTGCGCGGCCTGGACGCCGCTTTCGGTGTGGTACAACGACGCCGGTCAGGCATTGCAGTTCGAAATTTTCGACGATGCCAACTTCCTGGTACTGGTCGAACCGCGCATTATTCTGAACGCGCCCGCGGAATATCTATTGGCGGGCATCGGTGACACGCTGGCGAAATGGTACGAGGCGGTGGTGCTGGCACCCAAACCGGAAGCACTTTCTCTGACTGTCCGACTGGGGATTAACGCCGCGCTGGCGATCCGCGACATGCTGCTGGAGAGCAGCGAACAGGCCCTGGCGGATCGGACGCGCGGTGAACTGACGCAGGCGTTTCGTGACGTGGTGGACGCCATCATCGCGGGCGGTGGTATGGTCGGTGGGCTGGGCGAACGCTACACCCGCGTGGCCGCCGCACATGCGGTGCACAACGGGCTAACCGTGCTGCCGCAAACCGAGAAATTCCTGCACGGTACCAAGGTGGCATACGGCATTCTGGTGCAAAGCGCCCTGCTCGGTCAGGACGACGTGCTTGCAGCGCTTATCGCCGCCTACCAGCGCTTTAACCTGCCAACCACCCTTCGCGAGCTGGACGTGGATATCCATAACCGCGACGAGCTGGACAACGTTATCGCCCACACGCTGCGCCCGGTGGAGTCGATTCACTATCTGCCGGTCGAGCTGACGCCAGAGGTGTTACGCGCGGCCTTTGAGAAAGTCGAGGTCTTCAACCATTCAGCGCATTGACGGCGGGTAAACACCCTCTATACCTAATGATGGTTCTCATCACTCTCGCAACGAGGTCATCATGCAGATCGATTTAACAGGTAAAAAGGCGCTGGTCACCGGCGCCAGCCGTGGATTAGGTCGCGCCATTGCATTGTCGCTGGCACAAGCCGGTGCCGATGTGGCTATTACTTATGAAAAATCCGCCGATAAAGCGCAGGCCGTCGCCGACGAAATCGCCGCGCTAGGAAGGCGCAGCGAGGCCATTCAGGCCGACAGTGCCAATGCCCAGGCGATTCAGGATGCGGTGAATCGCACCGCGCAGACGCTCGGCGGGCTGGATATTCTGGTGAACAACGCCGGGATCGCACGCGGTGGCCCGCTGGAATCCATGTCGCTGGAGGATATCGATGCGGTGATTAACGTCAATATTCGCGGCGTGGTGATCGCCACCCAGGCGGCGCTGGCGCATCTTACCGAGGGTGGACGCATTATTAACATCGGCAGCTGCCTGGCAAACCGTGTTGCCCAGCCGGGGATTTCCGTCTATTCGATGAGTAAATCCGCGCTGAATTCCCTGACCCGCGGCTTAGCCCGCGATCTGGGGCCACGCGGCATTACCGTTAATCTGGTCCACCCCGGCCCGACCGACAGCGATATGAACCCGGCGGACGGTGAACAGGCTGATTCGCAACGCACGCTCATCGCCACCGGACATTACGGCACGCCGGAGGATATCGCCGCCGCCGTCACGTTCCTGGCAAGCCCGCTGGCGGGACAGATTTCCGGCACCGGTCTGGACGTGGACGGCGGGCTAAATGCCTGAGTGATTCCACTTTTTTCGCACGCCTCTGTCGCCCGATGGAGGTGTTTGCGACCCGCTTCGACAACTTCTGTTTTGCCCCTTTCCCCTGATGACACTTCGTCCTACAGTGCCCCCATAAGAAATTCGGAATTTATCTAATAGTCTTATTATTTCCTTATATTTTGTGTGGGTGTATAGTGGAGGTACGGATGAAGATTGTCTGGTCACGGGTTGCAAAGAAAGCGCTATCCAGAATTGATAGTCGCTATCGACAACGAATTGAAACAAAACTTGCTGAACTGGATGACCAGTCTGCTCCCCGACCCGATATCATAAAAATAGCGGTTTCAGAAAATCATTTCCGGTTACGCGTAGGCGATTACCGCATTTTGATTACTCTGCGGGGCGATCCTCATAACGATTGTTATGTTATGGACGTTAAACGCAGAACAACTACAACTTACCTTCACGAGGAAAGGGCTCCCTATGGCTGTGCAGTTGATTAAGGACGATAAAGGGAAAACACAGTACGTGGTCATACCCTATGACGAATACTTCCGTATGTGCTTACAGATGGCAGAAATTGACGACGAAACCGACGATGATCTGGAAGATATAGAAGTCGAACACGACTGTTATGATGACGTTGAATTACCGGGAGAAGTGTGCAGCATAATGACCTGGCAGGAGGTCAGCCTACAGGCCGCTTGGCGCATTCTTCGTGGTTTATCGCAACAGGAAGTGGCCGACAAACTGGGCATCAGCCAGTCTGCCGTTTCACAGCTTGAGGCGGTAGACTCTCGACCGCAAAAACGCACCCGCGAAAAGCTGGCGGCGATTTACGGCTGTAAGCAGGAACAGATCAGCCTGTACCTGCCGAAAGAGGGCTAGCAGCACTTCACGCCGCCCTTCGCGCCATAGCGAGCGTCCTGGCGATCGCGGAAAAATTCTTCATACGTCATCGGCGCCTGATCTGGATGGGTCACGCGCATATGCTCAACGTAATTATCGTAATCCGGCACACCAATCATCATTTTGGCGGCCTGTCCTAAGTACTTACCTGCTTTGGAGAGGGTGTCGAACATAGGTCGTTTCTCGTCTTTATTCCCTCTCCCCTTTGGGGAGAGGGCTAGGGTGAGGGGTTAATGCGCCCCTTTAGCCTGGGTCACAATCTCATCCAGGTTTGCCGGCATCGGCTCGTATGGCGTCTCTTTCGCCGTTGGCTTATCCACTTTCAGCGCCGCCATTGCGGTTTTGACAGAGTACAACGCCAGCACCACAACCACCACCATAAAGAAGATGGTCAGCCCGGCATCCAGACGGTTGTTGAACACCAATTGCGAAAGCTGGGATTCAGTGTACTGCGCCGGAATTTTGCCGCTGTCGATCATTGCCTGGAACTTATTGGCAATCGCCAGGAAGCCAATTTTGTTATCCGGGCTAAACGCTTTCTGCCAGCCTGCGGTCAGGGTACAAATCAGCAGCCACGCGGTCGGCACCAGCGCCACCCATGCGTAACGCTGACGCTTCATCTTGAATAGCACCACGGCACAGAGCATCAATGCCATACCGGCCAGCATCTGGTTGGCGATACCAAACAGCGGCCACAGGGTGTTAATACCGCCCAGCGGATCCACCACGCCTTGATGCAGGAAGTAGCCCCACGCCAGTACGCACAGCGCCGTCGCCAGCAGGTTCGCCGGGAGCGAATCGGTGCGTTTCAGCCCTGGAGAGATAACCCCCAGCAGATCCTGCAACATAAAGCGCGCCGCGCGTGTGCCTGCATCGACTGCGGTCAGGATAAACAGCGCCTCGAACAGGATGGCGAAGTGATACCAGAAGGACACGTCCATCAGCCCGCCCAGCGCACCATGGAGGATATACGCCATCCCCACCGCCAGCGTCGGCGCACCACCCGCTCGGGAGATAATCGACTGCTCGCCGACCTCATTCGCAATATGGGTTAGCGTTTCCGGGGTAATGGCAAAGCCCCAGCCGCTCACCACCTGCGCAGCAGACGCCACCACATCAACCGTACCCGCCGGAGCCAGTACCGCCATCGGGCTGTTCATCGCAAAGTACACGCCCGGGTCGATAATACAGGCAGCCACCAGCGCCATGATCGCGACGAAAGACTCCATCAACATGCCGCCGTAACCGATGAGGCATGCCTGATTCTCATTCGCCAGCATCTTCGGCGTCGTGCCGGACGCAATCAGCGCGTGGAAGCCAGACACCGCGCCGCAGGCGATAGTAATAAACAGGAACGGGAACAGGCTGCCGGTCCAGACCGGGCCGGTGCCGTCGATAAACTTCGTCAGCGCAGGCATGGTCAGCATCGGGCGCATAATCAAAATGCCGATCGCCAGGCCCACGATGGTGCCGATTTTCAGGAAGGTCGAGAGGTAATCACGCGGGGCCAGCAGCAGCCACACCGGCAGGACTGCCGCAACAAAGCCGTAGCCCACCAGCATCCAGGTCAGCTGCACGCCGGTAAAATCGAACATCGGTGCCCACGTTGGGCTTTCCGCGACCCAGCCGCCGGAGATAATGGCAAAAATCAGGAAGAACAGGCCAATCACCGACACTTCGCCAATGCGCCCAGGACGCAGATAGCGAATGTAAATCCCCATAAACAGCGCCAGCGGAATGGTAAAGGCAACGGTATACGTTCCCCACGGGCTGTGGGTCAGCGCTTTCACCACGATCATCGCCAGCACTGCCAGAATGATCACCATGATCATAAAGGTGGCGATAAGCGCGATCACTCCAGCCGTTGCGCCCATCTCCTCTTTCACCAGCTCACCCAGCGAGCGCCCGTCACGGCGGGTAGAAACGAACAGCACCATAAAGTCCTGCACGGCCCCCGCCAGCACCACACCGGCCAGGATCCAAATCATCCCTGGCAGATAGCCCATCTGCGCGGCAAGCACCGGTCCCACTAACGGACCCGCCCCGGCAATCGCCGCAAAGTGGTGGCCGAACAACACTTTTTTATCCGTTGGAACGTAGTCCAGACCGTCGTTATGACGAACGGCTGGCGTCATACGCGTGGCATCAACCGCCAGCACTTTATCGGCAATAAATCGCCCGTAAAAACGATACGCGATCAGATAAATGCAGACGGAGGCCACGACTATCCATAGCGCATTGATCTGTTCACCACGATTGAGGGCGATAAAGCCCAGAGCAAACGCCCCCACAACGGAGAGCCCTGCCCAGATAAGGTATTTCCCTGAGTTGTTCATAGTTGTTGTCCGTTAGCGTGAAACAGCGAGATGTTACATTTTGTTTCTAGATCACCGCTTCAGATTTAACAACTTTGAAACGCAATATTGTGTGGTCAAACCAGACATTTACCTCACAGTGTTAACTCGATCACTTTCGCAGTGAAACATCCCCCTGTCGTCTCCACTTTCCCGGTCACATTTTTGCACTTTTCATCCAACTTCAACGTTAGGTAATGATTTATATCATTTTTATTACGCACAACCTCGCCAGACTGAATCCTGCGCGATCGCGCATTAACAAGGAAAAGGATATGAACAGTTCAACACACCAGGACTTCAAGGTCGGACCGGGCGCGTACTTTGCGCTAGCATTTGCCGCCGTTTTCTTCTCTGGCCTGTTAGGCGGAAAAGAGTGGTACGGCGTTTTCGATTTCACCACGCTCAACGGCGCTTTCGGCAAGGTGGTCAGTAAAGCCAGCCTTGATGATGGCACCTTAACCACCGCCACCAGCGGCTTTCGCGGCACGGGCGGCAGCGGTGCTATGGACGGCTTTCTGTTTGCGCTCGGCTTAATCCCGGCGGTGATGTTTGCTTTGGGCATGATCAACGTGCTGGAGCACTACGGCGCGCTGCGTGCCGCCCGCAAGCTCCTTACTCCGCTCTTACGTCCGCTGCTCGGCATCCCCGGCACCACTGGACTGGCGCTGATTGGCAGCCTGCAAAGCACCGACGTGGGCGCATCACTCACCCGCAATCTTGCCGACGAAGGACAAATCAGCGAAAGCGAGAAAGACGTCTTCGCCATGTTCCAGTTCTCGGCAGGCGCGATGATCACTAACTTTTTCTCGTCGGGTGCCATCCTGTTCACGCTGATCGCCGCTGACGGCACAGCGGCGGTGCCGACCTCCATCGGTGCCTGCGTCGCAGTGATGTTCATCATGAAAATCGTCGGGGCCAACCTGCTGCGACTGATCCTCAAATTTACCGGCAAAGAAGCCACTGACGCCCAACCGGCAAAAGGAGAAGCCCAATGAGTGCCCCACAATCGAATCCCGTTATTACCGATGTATTTGTTGAAGGCGCGCGCAAAGGCTGGGGCATCGCCACCAGCAGCACCCTGCCAAACGTGGTGATGGCCTTTATCATCATCAAAGCGCTGGAAATCACTGGCGCACTGAAGGGGCTGGGGATGATTTTTGCCCCGCTGATGGGCCTGTTTGGCCTGCCGGGTGAAGCGGCTGCGGTGCTGATCGGCGGCTGGATGTCGATGGGCGGCGGTATCGGCGTGGCAATTGGCCTGTTTGATAAAGGCATTATCAGCGGCGAACATCTGGCAATCTTTGCCCCTGCTATCTATCTGATGGGCTCGCAGGTGCAGTACCTCGGGCGCATTCTCGGCGTAATCGGCACCCGCGCTAAGCGCATTCCGCTAATGATCGCCATTTCCGTCGTCAATGCATTTTTAGCCATGCTGCTGATGCGTATTATTCTCTGAACAGGACGTTAACCATGAATCTTGACCATTACATTGAAGAACTCAAAACGCTGGTGAATGTTGACTGTGGTACCCAGACCATTGCGGGTGTTGCGACCGTGGCGGGCCTTATGCAAGCGCTATGGCAGCGCGAAGGCTGGCATACCGAGCAAGTGGATTTGGGCGATAAGGTCGGCCCTGGCGTTTTCGTTTGCAACAAGCCGCAGGCGGTGCAATTTGACGTTCTGCTAGTCGGCCATCTGGACACCGTGTTCGCACCGGGTACGGTTGCAGAACGTCCGATGACCCAGGACGACACTCGTCTGTATGGCCCTGGCGTCTCGGATATGAAGAGCGGGTTACTGAATATTCTGTGGGCAATGCGCGAGCTGGACGCGGCAGACAAATCGCGTCTTTCCATTGCCGTGGCGATGAACCCGGACGAAGAAACCGGATCGGTCTATTCCCATGAATGGATTGGCGAGCTGGCGAAACGCGCCCGCTGCGTACTGGTGTGCGAAGCCGCGCGCGCCGACGGCTCGCTGGTGAAGGCGCGCAAAGGGATGGCGGGGTATCACCTTACCTTTAGCGGCGTGGCGGCACATGCAGGCAACGATCCGGAGAAAGGCCGCTCGGCGATCGCGGCCCTGGCGAACAGCGTGATTGCCATTAACGCGCTTACCGACTGGGATCGCGGCACCACGCTTAACGTCGGCGTGATTAAAGGCGGCAGCGCCGCGAACGTGGTGGCTGACTGCGCCGTGGCGGAACTCGACGTGCGTTTCTGGGAAAACGACGAAGACGACCGCGTGGATCGCGCCCTGCGTGAATTGTGCGAAAAAGGGTTTCTGGAGGGTGTCACTACCTCGATCGCCCGTGTTAACCACAAGCCTGCTATGGCCGCAGGCGAAGCCACTCAGGCGCTGATGCAGCAGGTTGAAGCAGCAGGAAAAGCCGAAGGTATCGCCATTACCTGGCAGGCGGTGGGCGGTGGCAGCGACGCCAACCACACGGCGGCGCTCGGCATTCCCACGCTCGATGGCTTAGGGCCGATTGGTGCCGGGTTCCACAGCCCGGCGGAATGGCTGGATATTGCGTCGATTGAACCGAGAATTCGGTTACTGAAGCGCGTTGTTTCGATGTTGTGATTTTTTCCCTCTCCCCTATGGGGAGAGGGTTAGGGCGAGGGGTCAGCTATCCCGCGCAATCTACCCCAGCACCATCGTACTTAGCCGACAGGTACAGCAGCGCCGTCCCTGCTCGTCAAACACCACAATCTCCCAACTCTGGCTTTGACGCCCCAGGTGCAGCGGCTGACACACGCCGCGCACCTTACCCTGCGACACGGCGCGATGATGCGTCGCGTTCAGCTCTGTCCCCACGACGTTCTGGCCGTCGTGGGTCATCAGAAAACCGGCCATCGACCCCAGCGTTTCGGCCAGCGCCGCCGACGCCCCGCCATGCAGCAGGCCAAACGGCTGATGCGTGCGGGCATCAACTGGCATTTCGGCTTCCAGCGTCTCATCGCCGATGCGGGTATAGACCATGCCAAGATGCGCCACCATGGTGTTCCGGCTGGTGGCGTTCAGCTCATCAAGCGACAGGTGACGTTTCCAGATCATCTTACGCTCCTAGTGTTGAGCCGCCGTCCACCACGATATCCTGCAACGTGATATGGCTGGCCTGGTCGGAAGCAAGGAAGAGCACCGTGCTGGCAATCTCCTGTGGACGGGCAATTTTACCCAGTGGAATACCCAGCTTAAACTGCTCGCCAAAGCCGCGAATGCGCTGCTGCTCGGCGTCATCACTCACCCACAGGGTGCGCTGCATGTCGGTATCCGTTGAACCCGGCGAGACGAGATTACAGCGCACGCCGCTGCCCGCCAGCTCCAGCCCGACGGTCAGCGCCAGGCTTTTCAGCGCCGCTTTCGACGCGCCGTACGCACTCATACCCATGCGCGGCGTGTGCGCCGCATCGGACGCCACGGTGACAATCGCCCCGCCCTGCTGACGCCGGAACTGGCCCATCGTCTGCTGGAACAGGTTAAATGCCCCGCCCACGTTGACCGCAAAAGTCTGCTGCCAGTCGTCCTGCGACAGCCGATCGGTCGCACCCATGCGCAGAATACCCGCCGCATTGACCAGCACGTCCAGGCGCTCGACGTGAGCCAGCGCGCGCCCGCACACCTCGTGAACCTGCTCCGCGTCCGCCACATTCAGCACCTGCGTGGTAAACGGATACTCACCCGCCGGGAAGGCCAGATCGAAGCCCGTCACCTGCGCGCCAGCCTCAACAAAGGCCAGCGCCGTGGCGTAGCCGATGCCCTTACCCGCGCCCGTCACCCAGACGGTTTTGCCGGTAAAATCGAATCCGGCCATTACTTCACCTCACGAGACAGCAGCGCCCACCAGGCGTCGAGGGTTGGGTTTTTCGCCAGCATCACAAAATCGATGTCGCCGTGCACTTTGCGCCAGCGGGCCGCCAGCGCCATCATCCGCACCGAGTCCAGGCCGTAATCAATCAGGTTTTCGTCATCCATCGGCTCGTCGGATTCGTCCAGCAGCGGCAGCACCACAGCACGCAGCGCCGCTTTGGAGGCCGGAACGGACGGCAACAGTTCCTCGGTCATCACCACGCGTCCGGTACGACCGGCCACATAGTTGAGCGACATCAGATGCTCTTCACGGCTAAAGTCGGCCAGTGCGTCTGCGACAAAGAACGGCTTGATATCGCGCATAAACGCGTCGGTGGCGGTGGTCATGCAGCCGATGTGCGCATAGACGCCGGTGATCAGCAGCTGATTGCGGCCCGTCTCTTTCAGCATCTGCTCCAGCGGCGAGCGGTGAAACGCACTGTAGCGCCATTTCACTAGCACGGTGTCGGCCTCATCTGGCGTCAGTTCAGCCACGATGCGCTGCTGCTCCGGCGAACGGGTCAGGCCCGGTCCCCACATGTCGTTCAGCAACGCGCGGTCTTCGTCGCTTTGTTCCTTCGGCTGCGCGGTGTAGTACACCGGAATATGATGCTTTTTGCAGTACTCGCGCAGTTGGGCGATGTTCGCCACCACCTGCTCCATCATCGGGCTGTTATCGCCCCAGAAGTTGAGGAAGTATTCCTGCATATCGTGGATTAATAACGCCGCACGCTCTGGCTCAAACGCCCAGCTCACTTTGTTATTCGGCAGATCGGCCGCCGTCGGCAGTGCATAGCCGGTTAATTTTGGAATCGCCATATTCTGTTCCTCAGCCCTGTGCGCGTTCTGCGAGCCACAGGCGCAACTGTTTCTTGTCTACTTTCCCGACCGGCGTCAGCGGCAGCGCGTCAACGCTCTCCACGCGGTCCGGCAGCTTGAATTCTGCAACGCCCTGATCGCGCAGGAAGCGACGCACCTCGACCGCACGCAGCGGCGTTTTCACCACCAGATACGCGCAGCTTTTTTCGCCCAGCAGGCTGTCTTCCATACTGACCAGCGCGGCGTGGATCACCGCTTCATGGCGCAGGAGTAAGTTTTCGACCTCTTCCGCCGCGATCTTCTCGCCGCCACGGTTGATCTGATCTTTCTCACGCCCCTGCACGGTGATGTACCCCTGCTCGTCGATCGCAATCAGGTCGCCAGAGCCGTAAAAGCCGTTGGCATCAAAGGCGCTGGCGTTGTGTTCCGGGCTGTTAAAGTAGCCGCGAAAGGTGTACGGTCCGCGCGTCATTAAGCGCCCCACTTCGCCGCGCGGCAGCGGTTGACCCTGTTCATCGGCCACCCACACTTCGTCATCCGGGCACATCGGACGGCCCTGAGTATTCATGATGCGCTCAGGTGTATCGTCGAGCGCGGTGTAGTTCACCAGCCCTTCCGCCATGCCGAATACCTGCTGAAGCTGGCAGCCAATTTCTGCCGGGATGCGCGCAGCAAGCGTTGCGGAAAGCCGCGCCCCGCCAACCTGCAACAGCTGGAGTGACGCCAACTGCGCGTTGCCCGCGCCTTCGGCAATCGCCTGAAGCCACAGACTCACCGCAGGCGGCACCAGCGAGGTGACGGTAATCTGATGCTTTTCAATCAGCGGGAAGCACAGCGTGGCGCTCGGATCGTTTGCCAGCACCACGCAGCCGCCCGCCATAAAGATGCCCAATGAACCTGGGGAGCTCATTGCAAAGTTGTGGGCCGCAGGCAGCGCGTTCAGGTAGCGGGTTTCGGCAGTGATACCGCACACCTCGTTACTGCGGCGAATGCTGTATTCGTAGTCGTTATGGGTGCGCGGGATCAGCTTCGGCGTGCCGGTACTGCCGCCGGAGAGCTGGAAGAACGCCACTTCGTCGGCAGGCGTTGGGCTGGCAACAAAGTTATCCGCCGGACGCGCAATCGCCGCCTCCAGCGCATGTTCGCCCGTATCGCCGCGCAGCAGCACGACGCGCACGGAGCGGTGTTCATCGACAAAGGTATTGAGGAAGTCATCGCCCACAAACAGCGCATGCAGGCGATCGGCAATCACCAGTGCCGGTTCAATCTGGGTCGCGTAGGCGTTTAGCTCGCTGCGCTGATGACTAAAAAGCGCGTTGACCGGAGCCACACCCACCTGTAACAGCGCAAAAAAGGTGATGTAAAACTCCGCCACGTTGCCAAGCTGCACCAGCGCCGTTTCGCCACGCTTGATGCCCTGCGCCTGAAGCGACGAGGCCAGGTTATTCACCGCCTGATGAAATTCGCGGTAGGTATAGCGGCGGTTACCGTCGACAATAGCCACGGCGTCGTTGTCCGCATGACGAGTCAGAATGTCGGTCAGCGGCAGATCCTGCCAGTAGCCTTTTTCACGGTAGCGCCGGGCAAAATCGTCGGGCCAGCGGGTAAAGGGGATGGTCATGATGATTCCTCAGTGCAAACCAAAAACGTTGAGCATGGTAGAAAGCTTGACGCCGGTTTCGCGCCACTCGCCCACCGGCGAGGAGGCCGGGACAATGCCCGCGCCCGCAAACAGGCGAACCGTTTTTTCATGTAGCCGCGCGCAGCGGATAGTGACCACCCACTCGCCGTTGCCTTCGCTGTCGCACCAGCCGACAATGCCGCCGAACAGCTCGCGATCAAACGGCTCCAGATCGGCAATGAGCGCTTTGGCCGCCTGATGTGGGAACCCACTCAGGGCCGGGGTCGGGTGCAGCAGACACGCCAGCGTCAGCGCGTTTTCGTTCTCACGCGCTTCGCCCTCAACCGGCGTCGCCAGATGCCACAGGGTTGGCGTGGTGATCAACTGGGGCGAAGATGGCATGGAGAGCTGATGGCTGCGTTTTTCCAGCACGCTCTTCATCGCCTGCGTCACCAGGTCATGTTCGTGACGATCTTTTTCCGAAGCCAGTAGCTTGTTGCCCGCCTCGCGATCCAGCATGTCGTCCGGTTGACGACGCGCGGAACCGGCCAGCGGCAGGGAGCTAAAGTGCGCGCCCTCTTTACGCAGCAGCAGCTCAGGGCTTGCGCCCAGCAGCACGCCGCCGTCTTCGAGCGGTACGTGGAAGTTAAAACTCGCCGGGTTCTGCGCGATCAGGCGCTCAAGCAGCGCGCCGCTGTCGATCTTCCGATCGGCAGCGATATCGATCAGGCGCGAGAGCACCACTTTGTTCACCTGCGGCGTGGCGGTGAGGGCGGCGGCGCGGGCTACCATCTCTTCAAACACCGGCTGCGGCGGGATTTCGGTGCGTTGCGCGATCGTCAGTGCCTGCGCGCCTGAAAGATAGCGCGCGGATTTTTGACGCGCGGTGCGCGAGAAGGTCTGCCAGCTTTGCGGAATAAACAGTGACGACGGTTTGCGGGTATCGAACGGAATGGCACCCACCATGATCGGGTGGGCAATGCCGCTGGCTTTCGCCTCGGCAAATGCCTGCGCCAGCTTTTGCTGGAAGGCTCCGGCCGGATCGTCGCCGCCGACGGCGGATTCAGAAAAACGGGCAAAGCAGCCTGACGTGGTAAAACTGCGATAGGGCGACATAAAGAAAAAGCTGTCTGATTGCAGCGTGGTCGCGGTGTGGTGAACTTCCTCAGCCAATGACGTATCCATATCATCCTCCTAAAATGATAAACGCAGTAAGAATAATTATCATTTATATTTTCGATGGCTAACCTAATCTTACCGCGCGGCGGTGTCAACCGCAGAGCGAACATCTTGTGCGACTATTGCTTGCATCCCTCCCCTTCATTTATGAAAATGAGAAGCATTAAGCTCAAAAAAATCAGGATGCCGCTTTGTGAAACTCCCCGTCGTTTGCCGTAACGCCCTGCTTTTAGCAGGACTTTTTGTTTTAGGACTAACCTCAGCGACCGCCGCCGACTGGCCGCGCCAGGTCACCGACAGCCGCGGCACGCACACGCTGGAAAGCAAACCGATGCGCATTGTCTCCACCAGCGTGACGCTCACCGGCTCGTTGCTGGCCATTGACGCCCCGGTGATCGCCAGCGGCGCAACGACGCCGAACAACCGCGTGGCGGATGCGCAGGGTTTTATGCGTCAGTGGGGAGATATTGCTAAGCAGCGCAAGCTGGCGCGTTTGTACATCGGGGAGCCGAGTGCCGAAGCCGTTGCCGCGCAAATGCCGGATCTGATTCTGATCAGCGCCACGGGCGGTGATTCTGCGGTCGCACTTTACGATCAGCTCTCGACGATCGCGCCCACGCTGGTCATCAATTACGACGACAAAAGCTGGCAGACGCTACTCACCCAGCTCGGCGCGATAACCGGGCAGGAAAAGCAGGCCGCCGCACGCATTGCCGAGTTTGATACCCAGCTTGCGAAGGTAAAGCAGCAGATGAAGCTGCCACCACAGCCGGTTAACGCCATCGTCTACACCGCCGCCGCGCACAGCGCAAATCTGTGGACCACGGAATCGGCGCAGGGCAAATTCCTGCAACAGCTTGGGTTCACGCTGGCCGACCTGCCTGCCGGGCTGCACACCTCGAAAAGCCAGGGTCAACGTCACGACATCATCCAGTTGGGCGGTGAAAATCTGGCGACAGGGCTAAACGGCGAAGGGCTATTCCTGTTTGCTGGAGACCAAAAGGACGTCGATGCGATCTACGCCAACCCGCTGCTGGCACACCTGCCTGCGGTGCAAAACAAGCGCGTCTGGGCGCTAGGAACGGAAACCTTCCGTCTGGATTATTACAGCGCCATGTTGGTGTTGCAGCGGCTGGATACGTTGTTTAAATAGGCACAATCGACTCCCTCTCCTCTTCGGGGAGAGGGGGTGCATGCGGCTCAGGAGGTTATTCCGTTCACTTCCAGTTTCGTGCTTCTCTATGAACCCAGAAACGGTGAACGTGCCAGGGCGGCTCAATCGCCGCCGCCCTGGCGACCCGGGCTCCCGGCAAGAAAATCGTCGCTTCGCGATACCCTCGTCTTATTCCTTACGGCTATCGGGGACGGGCGCTGCAACGTCCCTGTAAATGCGCCCTCGCCGCGCATCCATGCGCGTCGCCCCGGCCTTCAGTCAACAACTCGGCGATTTACAGCCGGACCAGGTCATCGCGGTAAGTCTGATATTTGGATGCCACCATATTCATTGCTATGGAACAAAAATTACTGGATATCATTCAGCACTGGCTCCTGCCGGAACCGTCTTAACTCCGTCAGCGTCATCAGCAAAATCGCCCCGACGATCGCCAGCACAAATCCGCTGCTGCTCGCCGACGCTACTGGCGTCAGAATCACACCCAGCCCGCCGAGGATCGCCGCGCCAATCGCATCGCCCGTCACGTTCTGCGCGGTCCACAGGCCGTTAATTCGCCCGAGCATTCCTTCCGGCGTTTGGGTTTGAATCAGGGTGTATTGCAGCAGCGAACTGATTGCGCTCAACCAGCCGAACAGCGCCAGACACACTACGCCCAGCGCCCAGAACGGCATCAGGCTAAACAAAGCAATGGCAATAAACGAGGCGACGGTGGCCGAGAGCATAATCAGCCCCGGCCGTGCGCTTTGCGCCAGGTTGCCGCTGGTCAGCGCGCCAAACGCCGCCCCGAGCGGGATCGCCGCGTACAGCAGGCCAATTTGTGACGCGCCCATTTGCCATTCAATCGCCAGCGCCGGATAAAGAACGCGCACCGCGCTCGCCATGGTCAGCAGGCCGCCTAACAGCGCAATGCCGCCAATCAGCGGGTTGTTGAACAAGAAACGGATCGCCGCCATCAGCGATGTTAAAGGATGCTCGCGCGGCTGCGGTGGCGGTGGCAAAAGCGGCAGGCGCAGCAGGGTCAAGGTGGTGATAAAGGTCCCCGCCGCCGCCAGGCCGTAGTTCCAGGCCACGTTGCCGGTTGCGAGCAACAGCCCGCCAACCATCGGCGAAATCACCGAGCCAAGACGGACGGTGAGCATGGTGATCGCCCCGGCCTGCATCAAATTCTCACGCCCGACCAACGCGGGAGTCGCCGCCAGCAGCGCCGTAACGCCCAGCGAGGCAAAAAATCCGTCCCAGAGTCCCAGCACATAAATGGCGATGAGCGACGGCTCCGGTAGCATCGCATTCAGACACAGTCCGATAAACCCGACGCCGCAGGTGCCACGCGCCAGCAGAATCAGTCTCTTACGCTCGTATCGGTCCGCCAGCACTCCGCCTACCATCAGGCCGATAAACATCGCGCTGCCCGTCAGGGTGACGGACAGGCCGACCAGCCAGCTGGACTGGGTCATGGCCTGAATCTGCACCGGGACGGCAACGCCGAGCAGACCAAGGGATAAAATGGAGATAAAGCGGGCGATAAAGACGGCGCGAAACGCCGGATGCGTTTTGAGCAGGCTGAGATTGAGCAGCCAGGATTTTTGATTCATGACAAGGCCTTGAGGTCTAACTATCTACCAATTTCATGGGCGCACATGCTAACATAGCCAAATAAGATAGATAACGATAATTACTATCATTATCAAATCATGGACGTTGCTATGTCGTTTTCCTCTTCCGCGTTGCGCGCCGCTGCGGTGCCCGTTTTATTACTGCTATTAATGCTGGCCGTGGCGCTCAGCCTGCTGGTCGGCGCAAAACCTTTGCCCGCATCCGTTATCGTCGATGCCCTGTCCGGTCGTTGTCAAAGCGCCGACTGCACGATCGTGCTGGATGCTCGCCTGCCCCGCACCCTTGCGGGACTGCTGGCGGGAGGCGCGCTCGGTCTTGCCGGTGCGCTGATGCAAACCCTCACCCGCAACCCGCTGGCCGACCCCGGTATTTTGGGCGTCAACGCCGGTGCCAGCTTCGCTATCGTGCTGGGCGCGGCGCTGTTTGGCTTTTCCTCTCCCACTGAACAGCTGATGATGGCGTTCTGCGGCGCGCTTGCCGCATCGTTAATCGTCGCCTTTACCGGCAGTCAGGGTGGCGGGCAACTGAGTCCGGTGCGCCTGACGCTGGCGGGCGTTGCGCTCGGCGCGGTGCTCGAAGGATTATCCAGCGGCATTGCCTTGCTTAACCCGGATGTGTGGGATCAACTGCGTTTCTGGCAGGCCGGATCGCTGGATATCCGCACGCTGGAAACCCTGCGCATCGTCACCCTTCCGGTGCTGATCGCCGCCACCGTAGCGCTGTTTTTAAGCCGGGCGCTCAACAGCCTGAGCCTCGGCAGCGACACCGCCACCGCACTCGGCAGTCGCGTGGCGCGTACCCAGCTTATCGGCCTGCTGGCAATCACCGTGCTGTGCGGCAGCGCGACGGCGGTGGTCGGGCCCATTGCCTTTATCGGCCTGATGATGCCCCACATGGCGCGCTGGATAGTTGGGGCCGATCACCGCTGGTCGCTCCCGGTCACGCTGCTCGCCACGCCGGTACTGCTGTTATTTGCTGACATATTGGGCCGCCTGCTGGTCCCGGGCGAACTACGGGTGTCGGTGGTGAGCGCCTTTATCGGCGCACCGGTGCTGATTTTCCTGGTGCGACGCCAGCGCGGAGGTGCCCTGTGATGGCGCCTTCCCGCCGTTTAGTCACCACCTGTCTGTTGCTGGTTATCGCAAGCGTGCTCACCGCCGTCTGGAGCTTGCGCAGCGGCGCGGTAACGCTCGATTTTGTACAGGTTTTTGATGCCCTCACCGGCAATGCGCCGCGTAACATCACTATGGTGGTCACCGAATGGCGACTGCCGCGCGTAATGATGGCGATCCTGGTCGGCGCGGCACTCGGCGTCAGCGGGGCCATCTTCCAGTCGCTGCTGCGCAACCCGCTGGGCAGCCCGGACGTGATGGGCTTTAACACCGGAGCCTGGAGCGGCGTGCTGGTGGCGATGGTGTTGTTTGGTCAACACCTGACAGCAATTGCTCTGGCGGCGATGGCCGGTGGAGTCCTGACCTCGCTTGTCGTCTGGGCGCTGGCCTGGCGCAACGGCATTGAAACCTTCCGCCTGATTATTATCGGCATCGGCATTCGCGCCATGCTGATGGCGTTTAACACGTGGCTGCTGCTGCGCGCGTCGCTGGAAACCTCGCTCACCGCCGGTCTGTGGAACGCCGGATCGCTTAACGGGCTCACCTGGGCTAAAACCCTGCCCGCCACGCCGATTATCGCGCTGATGCTTGTCTGCGCGTGGCTGCTGGTGCGCAGAATGCGCCTGCTGGAAATGGGCGACGATAGCGCCTGCGCGCTGGGTGTGAGCGTTGAACGGTCCCGCCTGACGCTGATGCTGGTCGCGGTAGTCTTAACCGCCGCCTCCACCGCCATCGCGGGCCCGATCTCCTTTATTGCGTTGGTCGCCCCGCACATCGCGCGGCGCATCAGCGGCACGGCGCGCTGGGGCGTGACCCAGTCGGCGCTGTGCGGCGCGCTGTTATTGCTGGTTGCCGACCTCTGCGCCCAGCAGCTGTTTATGCCTTATCAACTTCCGGTGGGCGTCGTGACCGTCAGCCTTGGCGGCATCTACCTTATCGTTTTGTTAGTTCAGGAGTCCCGCAAGAAATGAGTGCAACATCCCCCCGCTTGCGCGGCGAAAACCTCACCCTTGGCTACGGCAAAAAAATCGTCGCCAGCGACTTAACCGTGTCGATTCCCGACGGCCACTTTACGGCGATTATTGGCCCGAACGGCTGTGGGAAATCCACCCTGCTGCGCACCCTGAGTCGGCTGATGACGCCCGCGCAGGGCAGCGTGTTTCTCGATGGCGAGCCTATTCAGCAGTTTGCCAGCAAAGAGGTGGCGCGGCGCATCGGGTTACTGGCGCAGAATGCCACCACGCCCGGCGATATCACGGTGCAGGAGCTGGTGGCGCGCGGACGTTACCCGCATCAGCCGCTGTTCACCCGCTGGCGTAAAGAAGATGAAGAGGCCGTGACCCGCGCCATGAACGCGACGGGCATTACCGATCTTGCGCTGCAAAGCGTGGATACCCTTTCCGGCGGACAGCGCCAGCGCGCGTGGATTGCGATGGTGCTGGCGCAGGAAACGTCGATCATGCTGCTCGACGAGCCAACGACCTGGTTGGATATAAGCCATCAAATTGACCTGCTGGAGCTGCTGAGCGATCTCAACCGCACGCAGGGATATACGCTGGCGGCGGTGCTGCACGATTTGAATCAGGCGTGTCGATACGCTACGCATCTGATTGCGCTGCGCGACGGTAAAATCGTGGCGGAAGGTGCGCCAAAAGAGATTGTGACGCCCGAACTTATCGAGCGGATCTACGGAATGCGCTGCATGATTATTGACGACCCGGTGGCGGGCACGCCGCTGGTGGTACCGCTGGGGAAACGTGCGGTCTGATGGCGGCTCCGGACGGTCCCTTCTCCCCTATGGGGAGAAGGTTAGGATGAGGGGCAAGGTTCAAGTCTTACGCCAGTATCCCCTTCAGCACCGGTCCAATCTGTTCAAACGCCTGCGGTGAGATGATATCCACGTGAGCGCAGTCTTGAGGGTAAACCTCCAGCTCATTCACCCATGGGGCCCAGGCCTGTTGCGGATCCATCGTTCGCGTGCGCTCGGCGACAAACAGTGTGGCTTTGCCGTCGAATCGCGCGCTATGGGCGGTGGTGAGCAACCGCACCGCATCCGCATAGTTGCCTTCGATGGCGGTAAACAGCTCGCTTGACGCCTGGCCCTGCTGGGCGGCGATAAACGCCTGACGTTCGCGCTCGATTTCCGCAAGTACCTCAGGATCCAGCCCGTTGGCCTCTTTCTCGGCCCAGTTCTGCGTCTCTGGCGGCCAGGTATCCAGCAGGCCGAGGAACGCCACCTCTTCACCCTGCTGACGCAGCCGCGCGGCAATGCCCTGCGCTAATGTCCCACCGAGCGAATAGCCGAACAGATAATACGGCCCGTGGGCCTGCTGGGCGCGCAGCGTCGCCAGATGGTGCTCAATCACAGCATCCAGATCCGCGCATCGCGCCATCGGCCCGTCCGGTCGCGGCGACTGAATGCCGATAATCGACCAGCGAGGGCTGAGGTAGCGAGACAGCACGCTAAACTGCCAGGCGAATCCGGACGCCGGATGGAAGCAAAACAGCGTCGGACCATTGCTTTGACGCAGGGGTAAAATCGTCTCAAAGCCCAGACGCTGAGCCTGTTCCTCGCTGATGGGCGAATCCAACAGCGTGCTGAGCTGATTCACCGTAGAGGCCACCATAATCTGCCCCGGCGTAACCCGGCGGGCAAACGCGCGGCTGAGCTGTGCCGCCAGGCGCATCGCCAGCAGCGAATGGCCGCCAAGGGCGAAGAAATCCGCTTCAATATCGTTCACGTCACAGCCCAGCAGAGCAGCAAACGCCTGCGCCACCGCGATTTCCGTGGCGCTTTGTGGCGCACGACCCGTAGCCCTGCTGGTCAATTCCGGCAGCGGCAGCGCCTTGCGATCGAGTTTGCCGTTAGCCGAGAGCGGTAGCGCGCTGATTTGCAGCAGCACCACCGGCACCATGTGCGGCGGAAGCTGGGCTTTTAGCGCCGCCAGCAGCGCGTCGCGATCCAGCGGCAGGCCGGATTCAGAGACCACGTAGCCAACCAGTTGACGCGCATCGCCACCCGTCGCAGCGGCCTGATTAAACACGCAGGCGTGCGCCACCGCCTGTGCCACGTCCGGCAACGACAGCATCGCGCGGTCGATTTCACCCAGTTCAATGCGCTGGCCGCGAATTTTCAGCTGATCGTCGCTGCGGCCTAAATACTCCACCGCGCCGTTATCCAGCCAGCGGGCCACGTCACCCGTGCGATACATGCGCTCGCCCGGCGCAAAGGGATCGGCGATAAAGCGGCTGGCGGTGAGATCAGGACGCCCAAGATATCCCTGCGCCAGCTGGATGCCGGTGAGATACAGATCGCCCGCCACGCCAAACGGTACCGGGCGCATCATCGCGTCCAGAATGCGCAGCCCGGTATTCCACACCGGGAAGCCAATCGGCACGCTGTTGCCCTCGACCGCCGCCAGCTCTGGTCCAAACGCCGGATACCAGCTCACGTCTACCGCCGCTTCCGTTGGGCCATAGAGGTTGTGCAGCGGCGCGTGAGTGAGCGCTTCCCACTCGCGGCATAATGCCGTCGGCAGCGCTTCTCCGCTACAGAACACCTGCTTCAGACTCGCGCAGCAGTCGGCATTTTCCGGCGTCAGCGAGGCGACAAACGCCGCCAGCATCGACGGCACAAAGTGGGTAGTGGTCACGCCGTAGTGAGCAAAGAACTGCTGCATCGCCTGCGGATCGCGGTGCGCGTCCGGCTCGGCCATTACCAGCTTCGCCCCGGCGATAAATGGCCACCAGAACTCCCATACCGACACGTCAAAGCTGCACGGCGTTTTCTGCGCCACCACGTCCTGCGCGGTGAGCGGGTAATGATCCTGCATCCACATTAAGCGGTTAACGATGGCGGTATGCCCCACCATCACCCCTTTCGGGCGACCGGTCGAGCCGGAGGTAAAGATGATGTACGCCGTCTGATCCGGCGTCGCCAGGTTCAGCGGTTCACTGCCCGCAGCCGGTAACAGAGTGTTGTAACTAAACGTCTCGACAGGCTGATCGCTAAAGCGCGGGAGCTGATCGTCAGTGGTAATCAGCAATGACGGACGCGCATCTTCGAGCATCATACGCAGGCGATCGTCCGGATAGCCGGTATCGAGCGGCAGCCAGGCGGCCCCCGCCTCCACGATGCCGTGCAGCGCCAGCGTCAGGAACACCGAGCGCGGCAGGGCCACCGCCACGCTGTCGCCCGGCTTGACACCGCGTTCGCGCAGCAGTGTTGCCAGGGCGATAACCTGCTCGCGCATCTGGCGATAAGTGAGTGCAATGTGAGCATCCGCCAGCGCGGGCGCGTCCGGCGTGTTGTGTGCCTGCGCCGCGACCAGCGCGCTAAGCGTAGTGGCGGGCAACATCATGCCGGTATCATTAATGCGCTCAAGCTGATGATATTCCGACTCAGAAACGGTTTCTGCGTCGCCGCACTTCAGGTCAGGGTTGTCAGCAAACTGGGCCAGCAGCGCGTACAGGCGCGCCACGTGACGGGTCAGCGTCGGCTCGTCGTAACGGTGTTTGTTAGCGAGGATTTCAATACTCAGCCCGCCCTGCTCGTCCGGGAACAGCGCCAGCTCCAGATCGTTGACCGGGCCGGTCGCCAGCGTGTGGGTGATAGCGTCTACGCCATTAATATCCAGTTGATAATCAAACACTTTGACGTTCATAACCGGGCCAAACAGCGCTTCGTCACCCGCCGCGCGGCCGCTGTCGCGGACAATTTGCTCGGCGTCGTAACGCTGATGGCGACGCATCTTTTTCAACTGATTTGCCAGGCGCTGCGCCAGATCCGGCAGGGTATCGTGCGCGGCGATATTCACCGCCAGCGGCAGGACGTTCAGCACCGGGCCAGTGGCGGTGAGCGCTGTCGATCCCATCCGGCGCATAAAGATAAACCCGGCGGCGTAGTCCAGCCGTCCGGTTAAGCGCCCTAACCACAGCGCCACCAGCGCGAGGGCCAGATCGGTGCGTTGCACCTGGTGTGCAGCCGACACCAGGCGGCTAAACGCTCGCTTATCGGCAACCAGTTTCAGACGCAAAATATCGGTGGTTTCCGCACGGCCCGGCAGTGGCGTGGGGGAAAGCGACACGGGTGGCGGAAGCTGCTTGCGCTGCTCGGCCCAGAACGCGCCGTCGCGTTGATACGCCTCGCTGTCGCGGTAGCGCTGATATTCCTCCACCACCTCGGCGAATGGCGTAAACGGCGATGCCGGAATCGGTTCACCTTTGCTGAGCGCGGTATAAATGGCGGCGATCTGGCGGGTAATGGCCGGGAAGCTGAAGCCATCTACCACTAAATGATGATAACGCTGATACCAGTACCAGCGGTTTTCCTCGACCTGAATCAGCAGGTGGAACGCCAGCGGCTGACCGCTGTCTACGCGCAGATCCTGACTGAGATCGGCCTCCATCAGCGCCACGGCGGCGACGTGCGATTCAGCGCGAACCATTGCCGTTTCCGGCAGCGTGATGGATTCATCGACCCACTGCCACACCTCGCCGTTATCTTCGCTAAAACGGGTGCGCAGGGTATCGGCCTGCATCATCCCCGCGGCGATGGCTTTTGCCAGCAGCGGTGCGTTGATATCGCCTTTCAGCTCGGTGTAGTGCGCCACGCTCCAGGCATTCGGCAGCGTCGAAAGCTGTTCCGCCATCCAGATACCCGGCTGGGCAGCGACAAGAGGAAGATGCGCGCTCATGCCTTATCCCCCGCAAAATGAGTAGGCTCAAGCGTTCGCCAGTTTTCGGTCAGCCACTGCTGACAGGCTTCCTGTGACTGGGCTTCGCACACCACGCGCCAGCCCGCAGGCAAGGCGCACTGCTGCGGCCACAGGCTGTATTGCGCCTGGTCATTAGACAAAATTGCGAACTGTCCCTGCGGATTATCGAAAGGATTACTGAATTCCATACCAGACTCCGTTATTAAATAAGCGGCTGCCAGAGCGTCATCAGCCCCTGGGTCAGCCCGCCGCGCCAGCAAAGCGCATCATGTCCGCCGTCAACCTGACGCCAGATAACCGGTTGCTGTGTGTGTTGTAGTTCGGCGTAAATCGCCTGATTCGCGCGGAAAATCAGCGGCTCGTTGCGGCCCGCCTCAAGGACAATGCGCAGCCCGCACGCGGTTTTTTCACCCGCTTTGAGCTGTTCGATGAGTAGTCCGTCGTGATGTGCGCCACGATGCGGCCACCAGTAGGAGCCGGACTGGCTGAGCACGCAGCCAAAGCGCTGCGGCCAGTTGAGGCCTGCATACAAGGACGACAGGCCGCCAAAGCTTTGCCCGGCCACCACCGTAAGGTCGGGGCGATCGCTAAATGGCGTAGTGGATGTCACAAGAGGAAGAAGTTCGTCCTGCACCGCCAGCCAGAAATCGGGATTGCAGGGCAGCTCGCGACTGCGGTGGGCAGTGTCGATTACATCGATCAGGATATACACCGCAGGCGGTAATTGACCTTCCTGAGTCAGCGCCGTGAGCGCAGGCCAGACGGGCATGCTTTCGGCCCAGAACTGGCCGTCAAGCAGTACGGCCAGCGGGCGGTCCTGGCTTTCATCGCCAGTGGTAAAAATCCAGACGCGACGACGATTACCCAGCCGCGCGCTCTGCCATTCAATGCAGACGGGCTGTTTATAAGGCGTATCTGGGTGATTCCAGCCAGGCTGGACCGGCGCATTCGGCATTTCGAGCGCCGACACCGGATGCCCGCGCCCACCGCGCCAGCTTTGTGGATTCAGCGGATCGGCAATCGCCTTCGGCAACAGTTTGCGCCAGCCTTCGCGCAGCGCCATGCGGTCGGGCGAGTCGGCGTTAAACACCGCGTCACCAAAGTCGTTGTCATTTTCTGTAGGGATAAAACAGTAGCTGCCGCGCCACTCGGGCGTAAAAGTGCCCTGCCACTGCCAGACGTCGGTGCCGGGTAGCCGCTCAAGCGACTGCGGACGGGCGTTTTGATGATGATCGGTCACGCCAGTGATGTAAATCCAGACCCGCTTAATGAGGGATGACCGCTCCGTACCTGCCGGATCGCGCCACCAGAACGTGACGCGGTAGTCCTCTCCTTCTTTTACCCTTTCCGGCCCCTGTTTCGAGTGCCACCAGGCATCGCTTCCCGCTGTTTGCACCGTCACTCTCTTAACCTCATGTTTCTCGCGTCATTTTTTGTTACAGGACAAATTTTATTGATAATATTATTGATAACTATTTGCATTTGCAATAGCGTAGTGCCCGCGCTGTGGGAAGCGCGCTCACATAATAACCATGCCGCCTCCTCTCCCCTTCGGGAATGGAGTCAAGGGGATGCGGCGCGAAAAGCAGGACGTACAATGAATAAGAAGATTCACTCTCTGGCCTTGCTGGTCAACTTAGGGATTTACGGCGTCGCGCTGCCAGCACTGGCAGACGACACAGCGACCGCCAGCGCGCAGCATGAAGACACGATGGTGATCACCGCCGCCGAGCAGAACCTGCAGGCGCCGGGCGTATCAAAAATCACCGCTGACGAAATCCGTAAAAATCCTCCCGCTCGCGACGTGGCCGAAATCATCCGTACCATGCCGGGCGTTAACCTTACCGGTAACTCCACCAGCGGCCAGCGCGGTAACAACCGCCAGATCGACATCCGTGGCATGGGACCGGAAAATACCCTGATCCTGATCGACGGTAAGCCGGTCACCAGCCGCAACTCTATCCGTCTGGGCTGGCGCGGCGAGCGTGATACTCGCGGCGACACCGGCTGGGTACCGCCAGAGATGATCGAAAGCATTGAAGTCATCCGTGGTCCGGCGGCGGCACGCTACGGTAACGGCGCGGCGGGCGGCGTGGTGAACATCATCACCAAAAAATTCGACGACCAGTGGCACGGCTCGTGGAACACCTACCTGAATGCGCCAGAGCATAAAGACGAAGGCTCCACCAAACGCACCAACTTCAACCTGAGCGGCCCGCTGGGCGGCGATTTCAGCTTCCGCCTGTATGGCAATCTGGATAAAACCCAGGCCGACGCGTGGGATATCAACCAGGGCCACCAGTCCGACCGTACCGGCGCGTATGCCGACACGCTGCCCGCGGGCCGCGAGGGTGTCGAAAACAAAGACATCAACGGCGTGGTACGTTGGGAATTTGCCCCGATGCAGTCCTTGCAGTTTGAAGCGGGCTACAGCCGCCAGAACAACCTCTACGCGGGCGACACGCAGAACACCAACAACGACAACAGCTCAAACGGGCTGGTGAAGAAAAACTACGGTAAAGAAACTAACCGTATTTATCGCCAGAACTTTGCCGTGACCTGGAACGGCGGCTGGGATAACGGCGTCACCACCAGCAACTGGGCGCAGTACGAGCACACGCGTAACTCACGCCTGGGGGAAGGACTGGCGGGCGGCCTCGAAGGCCTGTTCAACAGCAACAAATTCACCGATACCGACCTGTCAGACGTGATGCTGCACAGTGAGATCAATCTGCCGATTGATTTCCTGGTCAACCAGAACCTGACGCTGGGTACCGAGTGGAACCAGCAGCGCATGAAGGATTCCACCTCTAACTCGCAGGCTCAGCAAGGCGGCACCATTCCGGGCATGAGCGACGATCGCAGCCCGTATTCCTCGGCGGAGATCTTCTCCCTGTTTGCCGAAAACAATATGGAGCTGACCGACAGCACCATGCTGACTCCGGCGCTGCGCTTCGATCATCACTCCATTGTGGGCAATAACTGGAGCCCATCCCTTAACCTGTCACAGGGTCTGGGCGATGAGTTCACCCTGAAGATGGGTATCGCGCGGGCGTATAAAGCGCCGAGTCTGTATCAGACCAACCCGAACTACCTGCTGTACAGTAAAGGCCAGGGCTGCTACGCCAGTTCCGACGGCGTGGGCTGTTACATGATGGGTAACGACGACCTGAAGGCCGAGACCAGCATCAACAAAGAGATTGGTCTGGAGTGGAAACGCGACGGCTGGATGGCGGGCGTGACCTGGTTCCGCAACGACTATCGCGACAAGATTGAAGCGGGCTACGCGCCGATTGGTCAGACATCCACCAGCAAAGTCAGTACCGATATTTACCAGTGGGAAAACGTACCGAAGGCCGTCGTAGAAGGCCTGGAAGGTTCACTGAATGTGCCGGTCACGGAGACCGTCAACTGGACCAACAACATTACCTACATGCTGCAAAGCAAGAACAAAGAGACCGGCGACCGTTTGTCGATTATCCCGGAGTACACGCTGAACTCAACGCTGAGCTGGCAGGTACAACAGGACGTATCGGTGCAATCGACCTTCACCTGGTACGGCAAGCAGCAGCCGAAGAAATACAACTACAAAGGCCAACCTGTGACAGGCTCTGAGAAGGACGAAGTTAGTCCGTACAGCATTGTCGGCCTGAGCGCGACCTGGGACGTGACCAAAAACCTTAGCCTGACCAGCGGCGTGGATAACGTCTTCGACAAACGTCAATGGCGTGCGGGTAATGCCCAGACCACCGGGAATGCCACCACTGGCGCATATATGTACGGTGCAGGGGCATACACGTATAATGAACCGGGTCGAACCTGGTACATGAGCGTTAACACCCGATTCTGATTCAGGTAATGACTTCCCCTCTCCTCTTTTAGGGGAGAGGGGGAATATGCGACTCCATCGCCGCCGTTAATTTTCCTCGTCAACATCCCCTTTAATTCCTCACCTTCATCTGAAAGTCTACATTCCACCTTCTGAATAAAAGTATACATTTATTTATTTCACCGCATTCGTGATGTCTACATTAAACTTTTTGGTTATTCATCACAAACACCTAACAAACGATGACATTATTTTTCGCGATATTCAAAATGATTATTTAAAATGAAAAATAAGAAATTTTTACAATAACAAACATCTTGTTTCTCCTTTAGCGACAGAGGTATTCTCTGCCTCGCCTACTGACCAAGCAGGCAAACACCTCAAAAAAGCCATGAACTATTACAGGCGTTTTTAATTATCGAGAATGAATAATTCACTTTCTCTGGTAATTAAAAATGACGTAATGCGCGTTGTTACCGTTTGGCATTACCCCAAGGATTTCCATTGTGAATTCCTGGTCCGCTATATTTAATCAAATGCGAGTTTACAATGAAGAAGTCCGTTATTGCCGTTATGCTGTCTGTCGTTATTACGCCTGCCGCTTATGCTGGCTTATATTCTTATGATGTCAATCAATCGGGCGTGGCAACGTCGTTCGTAGACAGGTCAGGGCAAAGCGTGTTTGACGTAAATCCGACTCAGGGCAAGCTGACTTTTTTTGGTTCCGATGATCACGTAATCAACTTTGATCAGATTCAGGGAAATCTGGATCTCCTTGTGGATCATCAAAACCAGATTACTGAAAACCATAATGCTATTGACGACAACACCAAAGACATCGCTGATAACAAAACCAACATCGATAATAATGCTCAGGCGATCCACAACACCGACAACCATTTACAGTCCGTCGACAACCAGACGCAAACCCTGGAAATCAACAATATTCAGGATCGTCAGGAGCTGGCAACCCATGACCAGGCCATCAAGGATAACCAGCGCGATATCACCAACAACGTCGCCGCTCTCCAGCAGACCAATGCTGATGTCACTAAAAATGCAGGCAATATTGCCGGTAACCGCACTCTTATCGGCGACAATGCCAAAGGCATCGCTGATAACAAAACCGATATTGAAACGAATGCTCAGGCGATCCACAACACCGACAACCATTTACAGTCCGTCGACAACCAGACGCAAACCCTGAAAATCAACAACATTCAGGATCGTCAGGAGCTGGCAGCCCACGACCAGGCTCTTAAGGATAGCCAGCGCGATATCACCAACAACGTCGCCACTCTCCAGCAGACCAATGCTGATGTCACCAAAAATGCAGGCAATATTGCCGGTAACCGTACCCTTATTGGCGACAATGCCAAAGGCATCGTGACCAACAAAACCTCTATCGATAATCTTACCGTGCAGAACAAGACAACCTATAACCTCGCCGCTGATGCCTCCCGCATGAGTATTAATGGGGAGCACGAAATTGTCGCTCTGGGCAAAGAGACGAAAATCGCCAAAAGCGCCGGTGAGTACGCCCAATCTCGCGCTCAGGCCGCGCTGGATAATACCGAGAAGAACCGTGCTGCATTAAGCGCAACCAACAAAAAAGTTGCCGCGAATAGCGCCGAACTGACCAACCACGAGCAGCGTATTGAGACGCTTGAGCAAAGCAATAGTGCCAGTTTTGGTAAGCTCAAAAGCGAAGTGGAAGAAAACCGTAAACGTGCATCCGCGGGTATCGCAGGCGTGGCGGCAATGGCAAACATTCCGCAGGTGACTAACACCCAGAACTTCTCCGTTGGCGCAGGCGTGGGTAATAGCGATGGTGAAAACGCGCTGGCAGTCGGTTTCTCGGCGCGCGCCACGGAAAATGTAGTGGTTAAAGCCTCGGTGTCTGACGATTCCCAGCATAACTTTGTGGTCGGCGGCGGGGTCGCATACGGCTGGTAATGTCACTTGCCGGGTCGCACCTGCTGACCCGGCGCGTTAACTGCGGTATGGTTCTCACTTTCAGAAGACAGCGAGAACCATCATGCAGGCGAATTACTCCACGTTTCTTCTTGCCGGGCACACCGTCCACCGCATCGAATTTTTCCCTGCCACCTTCATTGACGCCGATCTCCTTTGGCTCCCCCACCACGCTCAACTGACTGACGCCGGACGCAAGCGCAAAAGCGATCATCTTGCCGGGCGGATAGCGGCGGCTCATGCGCTCAACGCACTAGGCGAGCGCACTATTCCTGGCATCGGTCCAAGCGGCGAACCGCTCTGGCCGCAGGGTATTTCAGGCAGTATTTCCCACAGCGGTACGCAGGCCATGGCCGTGGCTAGTCGCGATCAAAAGGTACTGATAGGCATCGATTGCGAAGCCATTCTTTCAGAAAATGAAGCGAACGAGATCAAAGAGGGAGTCATTGATGCGCAGGAAGAAAGCGTGATTTCTCGCGCAGGCTTCCCGTTTGCCCTCGCCCTGACGTTGACCTTCAGCGCCAAAGAGAGCCTGTTTAAGGCGCTGTTTCCGGAGGTTAAAACGATGATGGGATTTGACAGCGCCCGCCTCACGATGCTCGATAACGAGAGTCTAACGCTGGTGCTGACCCGCCCACTGGCGGGGTTTGAGGAAGGCACTGCCTTTGCACTTCACTGGACGCGCGATCGCGACTGCGTCATCACGCTGCTGTAAGATTTTCCCGCCGCTTCGCGTTCACGCTGGTCACCACAAAGGTGACGATAAATACCAGCGCGAACAGCACCACAATCGTCGGCGCGGGGGCGCTGTCGAGGAAAAACGACAGATAAACGCCGCTCACCGACACCAGCATAGAGATAGCTACCGCCACCATTAGCGCGACGTGAAAGCGCCGGGTGATCAGCACCGCAATCGCGCCGGGTGCAATCAACAGCGAAATCGACAGAATAATCCCCACCGCCTTTAGCGTCGCCACGATGGTGAGCGACACCATGCACAGCAGGCCGTAATGCAGCCAGCGGGTGCGCAAGCCGCTTGCCTGCGCCTGCTGATAGTCGAAGCAGAACAGCAGGAAATCGCGCCATTTCACGCCAATCACCACCGCTATCAGCCCCGCCACGATGCCGCTTTGCAGAATGTCCATCCCGTTAATGCCCAGCATATCGCCGAACAGAATGTGGTCGAGATGCACCTCGGGCTTAACCGCGATATAGAGGATTAACCCGACGGCGAACATGCCGGAAAAAACGATCCCCATGACGGTATCCTGCTTGATCCGGCTGTTATCTTTCAGGTATCCGGTGGCAACCGCGCAGAACAAGCCGGCGACGAATGCCCCGACCGCCAGCGGCAGGCCCATCATCCAGGCGAGCACGATGCCGGGAAACACCGCGTGGCTCATGGCGTCGCCCATCAGCGCCCAGCCCTTTAGCACCAGAAAGACCGACAGTAGCGCGCACGGCACGGCCACCAGCAGTGAAATGAGCAGCGCGTTGTTCATAAACGCAAACTGGAAGGGTTCAAGAAGTAAGGTCATCATTCCTGCACCTCCAGCGCGTGACGCGCCCGGCGGCGGCTTGCCAGCAGGCCGTGCTTCGGCGCAAAGACAAAGGCCAGCAGAAACAGCAGCGTCTGGGCGACCACGATAATGCCACCGGTCGCACCGTCCAGATAATAGCTGGCCCACGCGCCGAGGAAGCTGGTGATGCTGCCAATCGCCACCGCAATCATCAGCAGGCGCGGGAAGCGGTCAGTGAGGAGCCACGCGGTCGCGCCAGGTGTGACCACCAGGCAGATGACCAGAAATGCGCCGACGGTTTGCAGCGCCGCTACCGTGGAGACCGCCAGCAGCGTGAAGAACAGGATTTTCAGGCGCTCGGGGCGCAGGCCGATGGCGCGGGCGTGGTTCTCATCGAAAAAGGTCACCATCAGATCCTTCCATTTGAACAGCAGAACGAGGATCGACACCACGCCAATAATCGTCAACTGCACGATATCCTCCGGGGCGATGGCCAGGATATTGCCCAGCACGATGGTCTGAATATTCACCGAGGTCGGGTTGAGCGATACCATAAACAAGCCCAGCCCGAAAAAGGAGGAGAAGATCAGACCGATAATGGCGTCCTCCTTCAGGCGGCTGCGCTGGTTCAGAAACAACATGCTGGCCGCCGCCAGCCCACCGGACAAAAACGCGCCCAGCGAGAACGGCAGCCCGAGCATGTAGGCTCCTGCCACGCCGGGTACAATCGAGTGCGACAGTGCGTCGCCAATCAGCGACCAGCCTTTGAGCATCAGATAGCAGGAGAGAAAAGCGCACAGCCCGCCCACCATCGCCGAGACCCACATCGCGTTGAGCATGTACTCATAGCCGAAGGGTTCGAGAAGCGTGTTCATTTTGCCTCCCGCTCGACGCCCGGCGGGCGATGCATCACGAAAGGCCGCTCGTCGTCGGTGATAATGCGGTCTTCAGATCCGCTAAGCACCACGTGACGCAGCACGCCGCTGAAGGCGCGCTCAAGATTATCGGCGGTGAAGGTGGTGTCCGTTGGGCCGCTCGCCAGCACGGTGCCTTTGACCATCACCGTGTAATCGCAAAACTCCGTCACCGAACCTAAGTTGTGGGTCGAGACCAGCATCGTTTTGCCTTCGTCGCGCAGTTCGCGCAGCAGGCTGATAATTCTGGCTTCGGTTTTAACGTCGACGCCGGTAAAGGGCTCATCGAGCAGGATCACCTCGCCCTGCTGGGCAATCGCCCGCGCCAGAAAGATGCGTTTTTTCTGGCCGCCGGACAGTTCGCCGATCTGCCGATGGCGCAGTTCGAGCATATCCACGCGCCGCAGCGCCTCGGTCACGATCTCGCGATCCTGCGCTTTGGGAATGCGCATAAAGCTCATGTGGCCGTAACGCCCCATCATCACCACGTCTTCGACCAGCACCGGGAACGACCAGTCGACTTCTTCCGACTGCGGCACGTAGGCGACCAGGTTCTGGCGCAGCGCGCGGTGCGGGGCCATGCCCAAAATAGCAATGTTGCCGCTCGCCACCCGCACAAAGCCCATCACCGCCTTAAACAGCGTCGATTTACCCGAGCCGTTGACCCCGACCAGCGCAGCAATCGACCCGCCCGGCACGCTGAACGACGCATCGCGCAGCGCCGTGTGGCCGTTGCGGTAGGTCACCGTTACGTCCGTGACGACAATACCTTTAGCCTGCATGTGCTACTCCTTCATGCCGTCGCGGATCCCCTGCACGAGCGTGCGGGTCGTGACGTTCAAGAGATCAATATAGGTCGGTACCGGGCCGTTTTCCGCACTCAGAGAGTCAACGTACAGCACGCCGCCATAATGGGTGTCGGTTTCGCGCGCCACCTGACGAGCCGGTTTATCGGAAACGGTGCTTTCACTGAACACGGCTGGAATGTGATGTTTTTTCACCAGATCGATGACCTTACGCACCTGCTGCGGTGTCCCCTGCTGATCGGCGTTAATCGGCCACAGGTACAGCTCTTTCAGCCCTAAATCCCGCGCCAGGTACGAGAAGGCCCCTTCGCTGGTCACCATCCAGCGCTTGTCTTCTGGAATATCCGCCACCTGCTTGCGCAGCGGTTCGAGGGTTTTGGTGATTTTCTGTTTGTAGATCTCGGCGTTGCGCTGATAGATCTGGGCGTTCGCCGGATCGTACTTGACCAGAGCGTCGCGAATGTTATCGACGTAAATCAGCGCGTTGTCCGGAGACATCCACGCGTGCGGGTTAGGCTTGCCGTTATACGGCCCTTCGCTGATGCCCATCGGCGTGATGCCCTTCGTGACCTCCACCTCCGGCACGCCTTTCAGGTGCTGGTAGAAGCGCTGGAACCACAGTTCCAGGTTCATGCCGTTGGAGAGGATCAGTTGCGCATTCTGCGCGCGCTTGATGTCGCCTGGCGTCGGCTGATATTCGTGGATTTCTGCACCCGGCTTGGTAATGGAGGTCACGTCAGCCGCATCGCCCGCGACGTTTTTCGCCATATCAGCAATGACGGTAAAGGTGGTGACCACCCTGAACTTTTCAGCTGCAAACGCGCCCGTGGTGGTCACGGCGGTTAACAGCATGCTGAATAACACCTTCTTTAATCCTTGCCCTGGTCGCATCGCAGAAATCTCCTGATGTGGTTAAATTCAAAGCAAAATTAGCCTGTGCTATATGGTATAGCACAGGCTATATTTAAATGAAAATAGTTATCATTAAAGTTCTGTCAACGAAGATGTTACAGTATGGCTTGTATCGTCATTTTACGATTAACACTGTGGCGTAAATGAGCACTGCATTAATCAGTACCGAAGCGACCATCATGCTAATCATATACAGTGCATCCCAGTCTGATTCCGTTATAAAGCTCACGGAGTCACTGTAAAGATGAAAGAGATACACTTCAGGTAATAATATATAACTCACTGAAAAAATTATAAAAAATGAAATAAATTGAATAATCCAAATTCCGACAAATTTTATAGGAGTCATTGTTAATACACCTGTACCGTACCATACGCAGAAAATGAAGCTGACACCATTATTTTGGGTGTACTCATTAACGCCTCCCGGAGCACTGCAAAATGATGGGGAGAAGGCAGCGTGATGCAACCGTTACTTATCCCCGCGTAACCTGCCGGATGAAGCCTGAAGTTTCCTCTAGCCACTTCATTAATAAAAGTGTGGTCATCAAGATTGTCATCCACGCGGTAAAGGGCAAACCATATAGAGTGATCAGAACCAGTGTATTTTGATGCAAAAACGTCATTCACTCGGGTACTTAAACTTCTCGGCCGGTCGACTATGTAATATTTTCCCGGTGGCAGTGGGCCAATATTTTTCACAGTGACAGAATCTGGGTTGTTCCGGTGATGCCCCTCATTGCCAGAATATGCGGGAAAAAAACCTATTCCAGGACAGCTTAAATTGGACAAGCCGTTACCATTCAGCCGAAATGTGCAATGAATCATCGTTCGTTCCAGGCATCGGTGAACATGATATTGCCGTCGCAGTGTTTCCAGGTGATCTTCTCATAGCGAAGTGAAACGGCTTCGAGGTGGTTGTGTTTCTCGGTGCTGGCGTTCTTGCAGTTATGCATCAACGGGCAAACAGAGACGACTTTGACGTCTTCGAGTAGCATGTTTAAGTATTCCACTTCCTGCCCAGCATTGTTGATGTGATACCACTTTAATTCGGCACTTTTCAACGTCTGGCCCTTTGCAACGGCCTTGTAGAGATAAGGGCTGGATGAATCGAATTCTTTTTCAAACGACAGTGCGCTATGTACACGAGTACCCGTTATTTTACCGTTCATATTGTCTGTCGGAAGATGCAACCCATGAGCGAAACTATGAATTTCAATACTACCCTCTCTGTTCATTACATCTACAGAGCCTTTAATGTCGACACCGCCATCGTCTTTAAGCCATAAGTACGCTGGAATAGCCATTTTATCTCCTTATAAAAAAGGAAGTATGCTCACGATTATATTTATGTATTAATGAATTCGTGCTTAAGGAATGCCTTACGAATAACCCTTAATATTTATAAATGGATTATGAATAGTGGATAAGTATCATTTCAGAAAATGAATAACATCACGCCGTTGGACTGTAGATATAAGAACAGGAGAGCACATGATAACTCTGGCACTCTCGTTATTCTTGATATCTCAGCCCACGATAGCCTTACTCATATTAATACCCGTAACCCCAAAGCCACTGGTCTCGTAGACATGTCGGGCACGGGCGTTGTCACCCGCCACGCGCAGCCTGATCTCTTTAAAACCTTTATCTCGCAGATGTTCTTCGAAATCACGAAGCGCCTGTTTAGCAAGCCCCTGCCCCTGGAGGGCATTGAATATGTGAAAGTCATAGATAAATACAGTTCGCATAATCGTATCTGGTTTATACCAGAGGTAGCCTACGTGCTTGTCTTGATGAATTGACGGCTCAATAAGGCACAGTAACATTTGCCCATGAGTATTGACGCCCTCATTGAGCGCATCTGATATTTCTTTATTGGCCCTTAAAAGAGCATCATCTTGAGATAACCCATAATTAGCCGCAATCTCATCTGCATAATCAGGAATAAAATAGTCAAGATAAGCAGGAAACTCTTCTTCTGTCATTGAACGGAACGAGATCATCTCTGAGTCCTTAGCGATAGATCTTATTAGTAGATTGGACGATATGAATAACGCCAGCGGCGCTGGAAAGTCAATATTATTCCATTGCGACGACTACCAGGCGTGCAGCCTCTGGCGGTTCTTATTAGCCAGAATTAGCTGGCGCGAATGGCTTCAAGACCGACACGCTGCCCGTAAGACAGCTCAAGGGTATTACCGTCAGGATCAGCAAAAAATACAAAATAGCCTACCGGATCGCCATAATATTCCGGTTCTTTGCGCAGCTTCCCTTCGGCTCGTGCCATTTCAGTTTTACGATCGATTTCTTCTCGAGTTGCGCAGGCAACACCAAGGTGACCGAAAGGACCCAGCGGGGTATCTGTCACGTTATCCGCTTGCACAAGGACCAGTGCAAATGGGCGGGTATGATCGCTTAGCCACGCCACTTTACGCGCATCCGGAACACCGGGTTCGCGTGAATGAATAACCTCCATTCCAGCGTATTGACGATAAAACGCGATACTCTTGTCCAAATCTCTGACGACAAAGGCAACATGCGTGAGACCCACATCAAACTCTTTCATATGCACACTCTCTCCGGGTTGAATTCATTCCTCGCATCTTAAAAGCTCAAGTTAACTTCAGGTCAAGATAAAGTCATGATTCGCTGTTTAGCATGAGCACAAAGTAGACACATGCCCCCGCTTATTTTTAAGGGGGCATAGGGTCAGTTAACGGGAATTACCTTACCTGCATCCGATATTCAATCATCCCACTTTTTTTCGCCACCCAGTCGTACAGCCTTTGCCCACGGAAATTGGATTCATGTGTATGCCAATAAAGATGGCTGGCATGACGTTTTCGGGCTTCTCGTTGAACATATTCAATTAACTGTTTGCCAACCTGTTGTCCCCGAATGGTTTCGCAAACATATAAATCTTCAAGATAACAATAATCACTCTCAGCCCAGGTCGAACGGTGAAAAAGATAATGCGCAAAACCGACCACTTCTCCGTTATATCTTGCTACCACGCAAAATATAGGTTCAATGGGGCTGAAAAACCGTTGCCAGGTCCGTTTTGTGACGGATTCAGAAATATCGACATTATAAAATTCTTGATATTTTTTCCAGTTTGGCAACCAGCTTTCATAATCACTTTCCTGGACAGCATCAATAGTGACAATCACATTATTCATCATAATAACCTCTTTGTTTATTTATGTTCGATTATGTTTATGTTGGCGCAAATAGATTATTTCAAAACAAATGACAATGTTGTCTTTACTGTTCATTTTTAGCCCCTGCGCTCACTCTTGCGAAAGGATTATAAGGGCCAAATGGCACGATTAGCCCTGCCAATTTTAGTGAGTCAAGCAGACCAATTCATCAACGTGAAGCCGACATTTTTGCTTTAGAATGAATGATGACACGAGGAATAGTGGGGAAACGGATGTTTAAGCACGCACAGCTTGAAACGGTAAAGGCATGGATAACCGATCCTGCAAACGGATCGCTACCGCTCCATGAAAGGATCCAGAGAGCAATACGGACACTCATACTGGAGGGGATTTTATCTAACGGTAAGGCCCTTCCGGCCTCACGCGCGCTGGCAAAATCACTGAGTGTTTCTCGGGATACCATTGAAGCGGCCTACACCAGCCTGCATGCAGAAGGTTTTATTGAGAGGCATACTGGAAGAGGTAGCTTTGTTTCTGCCAGCGCACGATTTTTGAAACCACATTCCCGCCAGCGTCAGTTAGCCGCTGATGTACGTAAAGCAAAACTCAGTGCCCGAGGCGAGGTGATTTATGAGAGTGGAGGGATACGCGAATTTTCCTCACCTCGCCCACTGGCTCCGGGTATCCCCGAAACGCGTTTGTTTCCGATTCCAGCCTGGGAGCGTCTTCAGCGACAGGTGCTGAAAGAGTATCGCCACCAGGCATTAGAACAAAGTCCTCCACAAGGTATGGAGCGCTTACGGCGGGCCATCGCGGAATATGTCAATCTGGAGCGCGGCACTCATGCCACGGCAGAACGGATAATTATTCTGACAAGCTCCCAACAGGCGCTGGCTCTCTGTTCTCACGTCCTGATGGACAACGGGGATGGCGTTGTGATTGAGGATCCTGCTTATCAAGGGGCGCACAAAGCGTTTAAAGCTGCCGGACTGGACAGCATTCCGGTTCCTCTTGATGATAAAGGCATTTGTATTGAGCACCTTAATTCTCTGACAGAGCCTGCAAAAGCTATCTACCTTACCCCTTCCCATCAGTATCCTACCGGGGTCACGCTATCTCTGGACCGACGTCTGGCAGTCATCGACTGGGCCAACCGCCACCACGCCTGGATAATCGAGGATGACTATGACAGTGAGTTTCACTATGAAGGCAAACCTATGGCCTGCGTTCAGGGCCTGGAT